>NZ_CP158374.1:718628-1437256 GCF_040267705.1 Agromyces sp. G08B096 | reverse complement strand
CGAGGGCGCGGAGTTCGACCGGCTCTTCGTCGACCTCATGGTCAGCCACCATGAGGGCGCCGTCGTCATGTGCGAGGAACGGCTCGAGGCATCCGGCGACGCGGCGGTCACCCGGTGGGCGCGCACGATCGCGTCGGCGCAGGCGATCGAGATCGACCGCCTACGTGAACTCGCCGCGCGTCTCGACGCAGCCGGAGCGCCGGCCGGTTAGCGGCCGAGCAGCTTCTGCAGCGCGGCGAGCTCTTCCTCGCTCGGGCCACCCTGCCCGCCCTTCGCCGCACCCCCCAGGCCGAACCCGGCGCCCGACGGCGCCGCCCCGGTCGCCGCGGGAGCACCCGATGCGATCGCCGCGTTCTCCGCGGCGCGCTTCGCGGGGTTGCCCGAGCGCGAGCCGCCCGACTTCTTCTTGCCCTTCGCCTTGCGCGCGGAAGCTCCGCCGCCGCCGCCGAACCCGGCGCCCGGGATCGGGCCCATGCCCGGGATCTGCGGCACCCCGCCGCGCGCGACGGTCTTCATCATCTTCGCGGCCTGCTCGAAGCGCTGCACGAGCTGGTTCACGTCGGTCACGGTCATGCCGGAGCCCTTGGCGATGCGCAGCCGGCGCGAGCCGTTCAGCAGCTTCGGGTTCCGCCGCTCCGCGGGCGTCATCGACTGGATGATCGCCTCGGTGCGCACGATCTCCTTCTCGTCGAACTGGTCGAGCTGCTGACGGAGCCCGCCCGCGCCGGGAAGCATCCCGAGCATCTTCTTGATCGAGCCGGCGCCCCGCAGCTGCTGCATCTGCTGCAGGAAGTCCTCGAGGGTGAACTGCTCCTTCGCGAGCTTCTCGGCGACCTTCAGCGCCTCCTCCTCGTCGAAGGCCTGCTGCGCCTGCTCGATGAGGGTGAGGATGTCGCCGAGGTCGAGGATGCGGCTCGCCATGCGGTCGGGGTGGAACGGCTCGAAGTCGTCGAGGCCTTCGCCCGTGGACGCGAAGATGATGGGCCGGCCCGTCACGGAGGCGACCGACAGCGCGGCACCGCCTCGGGCGTCGCCGTCGAGCTTGGAGAGCACTACGCCGGTGAAGTCGACGCCGTCCTGGAAGGCCTTCGCGGTGGCGACCGCGTCTTGACCGATCATGGCGTCGATGACGAACAGGACCTCGTCGGGATTCGTGGCCTTGCGGATGTTCGCGGCCTGCTTCATCAGCTCGGCGTCGACGCCGAGACGGCCGGCGGTGTCGATGATGACCACGTCGTGCTGCGCGCGGCGGGCCTGCTCCACGCCGTCCTTCGCGACCTTCACGGGGTCTCCGACGCCGTTGCCGGGCTCGGGCGCGTACACCGGCACCCCGGCCTGACCGCCCACGACCTGGAGCTGGTTCACCGCGTTGGGACGCTGCAGGTCGCTCGCGACGAGGAGCGGCGTGTGGCCCTCCTTCACGAGGTGCTTCGCGAGCTTGCCCGCGAGCGTCGTCTTGCCCGCACCCTGCAGGCCGGCGAGCATGATCACCGTCGGCGGCGTCTTCGCGAACTGCAGGCGGCGCTGCTGCCCGCCGAGGATGCCGACGAGCTCCTCGTTGACGATCTGCACGACCTGCTGCGCGGGGTTCAGGGCCTTGTTCACCTCGTCGCCGAGCGCGCGCTCGCGCACCGTGGCGGTGAACTGCTTGACGACGTCGAGCGAGACGTCCGCGTCGAGCAGCGCGCGGCGGATCTCGCGGACGGTGCCGTCGACATCGGCCGCGGAGAGCTTGCCCTTGGTGCGGAGGTGCTTGAACGTCTCGGCGAGACGGTCGGAGAGGGTGCCGAAGGTAGCCATGGTGCCTTCGATTCTAGGCGAGGCCGGATGCCCCGACGTCGCCGGCCGCCCGGAACGCCCGGTCAGCCCTCGAAGCGGACGTCGACGATCTCGCGTTCGACGTCGATCGCGGCGATGAGCCGCTCGTCGGTGTCCTCCGGTGCGAGCGCGAACTCGAACTCCGCGAACGCGTCGCCCGGTTCGTCGGCGTCGGGTCGGAGATCGACCCGGACGAGGCTCATCGAGCGGAGCGCGTCGATCTGCCGATCGCCGGACTCTCGGCCGATCGCGGCGTCGACCTCGTCGGCCTGCTCGAGGTCGGGGTCGAGCAGCACGTCGAGGAAGCGCACCACGGGCGAGGAGGCGGAGTCGAGCTGGGTGACGAACGCCGAGCGGAGCTCGTCGTCGATGAGCTCCAGCTCGCCCACCATCGTCGCGGCCGCGTCGAGCGCCGCCATCGAGACGCCGTCGCCGTCGGCGTCGAGGACCACCTCGACGTCTTGGTCGCCGTACTCCTTGCGCTCCGACCAGTAGTCGCCGACGAGGCCGAAGTAGTCGTGTTCGATCGCCATGTTCCGCTCCCTGGGTCTATCCGACGAGCTTCTGCGCGAAGACGTGCGGTGTGAAGCCGGTGAGGTCGCCGATGCCCTCGCCCTGGCCGATGAGCTTGATCGGCAGGCCGGTCTTCTCCTGCACGGCGAGCACGAACCCGCCCTTCGCGCTGCCGTCGAGCTTGGTGAGCACGAGACCGGTGACCCCGCCGTGCTCGATGAACGCCTCGGCCTGCGCGAGCCCGTTCTGGCCGGTCGTCGCGTCGAGCACGAGCAGCACCTCGCTGATCGGCGCCTGCTTCTCGACGACGCGCTTGATCTTGCCGAGCTCGTCCATGAGCCCGCCCTTGGTGTGCAGGCGCCCCGCGGTGTCGATGATGACGATCTCGGTGCCGTCGCGCTTGGCCTGCTCGACGGTCTGGAAGGCGACGGAGGCCGGGTCCTGCCCTTCGCGCTCCGGCCGGACGATCCCGACGCCCGCCCGCTCGGCCCAGGTGGCGAGCTGGTCGACCGCGGCGGCACGGAACGTGTCGGCGGCGCCGACGACGACCGAGCGGTCGTACGTGCGCAGGAACCTCGCGAACTTGCCGATCGTGGTGGTCTTGCCCACGCCGTTCACGCCGACGACGAGGACGACGGCGGGCCGCTCGGTGAGCTTCAGCGTCGGGTCGTACTTCGCGAGGCGCTCCTCGACGACCTCGCGGAGCATCCGCTGGACGTCGCGCGGATCGGTGGTCTTGTACCGCTCGACCTGCGCGCGGATCCGCTCGACGATCTCCTCGGTGACGGCCGGGCCGAAGTCGGCGGTGATGAGGGCCGCCTCGAGGTCGTCCCACGTGTCCTCGTCGATCGTCTTCGCGCCGAAGATGCCCCGAAGGGCGGAACCGAGCGACCAGGATGCGCGTTCTGCCATGCGTCCAGCCTACGTGCAAGGGGTTGCCCGGATTCCGCGCTCCCGGAATCGTCGGAGCCGGACGGAAAGGAGTCCCATGACCGTCGTCGGCTTCCATGCCTCGCACGAGCAGATCTCCCCCCAACGCCTCCTGCACGACGTGCAGCGCGCCGAGGAGGTGGGCTTCCAGGCGGCGATGTGCAGCGATCATCTCGCCCCCTGGGGGGTCCGCCAAGGCGAGTCGGGGCATGCCTGGACGTGGCTCGGTGCCGCCCTGCAGGCCACCCGCCTGCCCTTCGGCGTGGTCACCGCGCCCGGGCAGCGGTACCACCCTGCCGTCATCGCGCAGGCGATCGCGACCCTCGAGTCGATGTTCCCCGGCCGGTTCTGGGCGGCGCTCGGCAGCGGCGAGGCGATGAACGAGCACGTGACGGGCGACCCGTGGCCGCCGAAGGAGGAGCGCGACGCGAGGCTGCTCGAGGTCGTCGACGTGACGCGGCGGCTCCTCCGCGGCGAGGAGGTGAGCCACGACGGGCGGATCCGCCTCGACCGGGCGCGCGTGTGGAGCCTGCCCGAGGTGCCGCCCCCGCTCGTCGCTGCCGCGGTCGGCGAGGAGACGGCCAGGGAGGCCGCCGGCTGGGCCGACGGCCTCATCACCGTCGACCAGGACCGGGCCGCCCTCCGCCGCGTCTTCGACGCCTACCGCGAGGCCGGCGGCCGAGGCCCGCTCGCGGTGCAGGTGCACCTCAGCTGGGCGCCCACCCGAGAGGAGGCGCTCGCGATCGCGCACGATCAGTGGCGGAACGGGCTCGTGCAACCGCCGGAGAGCTGGGATCTCGCGTTCCCCGAGGAGTTCGACGCGAAGACCGCGGATGCCTCCCCGGAGGACCTCACCCGCGCGGTGCAGATCTCCGCCGACCCGGCAGAGCACCTCGGCAAGCTGCTCGAGCTCGTCGAGGCGGGTGCCGACCGGATCTTCCTCCACCACGTCGGCACCGACCAAGCGGCCTACCTCGACGTCTTCGGCGAGCGCGTGCTGCCCGAGCTCACCGGGGCGGCCCGATGAAGATCACAGCCCGCGGCGACCTCTGGTGGAAGACGGCGGTGGTCTACTGCCTCGACGTCGAGAAGTACCTCGACTGGAACGACGACGGCATCGGCGACTTCGAGGGGCTCGGGCACCGGCTCGACCACCTCGCCGAGCTCGGCGTGTCGTGCCTCTGGCTCATGCCCTTCCAGCCGTCGCCGCGGCGCGACGACGGGTACGACATCACGGACTTCCAGGCGATCGACCCGCGCGTGGGCACCTTCGGCGACTTCGTGGAGTTCATGCGCATGGCGAGGGATCGCGGCATGCGCGTGATCATCGACTTCGTGATGAACCACACGTCCGACCGGCATCCGTGGTTCCGGGAGGCCAGGCGCAGCCGCGACTCGAAGTTCCGCGACTTCTACGTGTGGCGCGACCGCCCGCCGAAGGGGAAGCAGCAGCTCGTGTTCCCCGGCGAGGAGCAGAGCGTGTGGGAGTACGACGAGCGCACCGACCAGTACTACCTGCACTCGTTCTACCGGCACCAGCCCGACCTGAACATCGCGAACCCCGAGGTCCGCGATGAGATCGCGAAGACCATGGGGTTCTGGCTCGAACTCGGCGTCTCCGGGTTCCGGGTCGACGCCGTGCCGTTCCTGATCGAGCCGCCCGAGGGGGTCGACATCGGCGACCCGCACGAGTTCCTCCGCGACCTCCGGCGGTTCCTGCAGCGGCGTTCGAGCGAGGCGATCCTGCTGGGCGAGGTGAACCTGCCGTACGAAGGGCAGCTGGACTTCTTCGGGCACCCCGACCGCCCGGCCGAGCTCACCATGCAGTTCGATTTCCCGGCGATGCAGCGCATGTACCTGTCGCTCGTCCGCGAGGACGCCACCCCGCTCGCCGAGACGCTCGCCTCGCGGCCAGAGGTGCGGGTCGAGGCGCAGTGGGCGAACTTCGTGCGCAATCACGACGAGCTGACGCTCGACCAGCTGAGCGACGAGGAGCGCACCGAGGTGTTCGACGCGCTCGCGCCCGAGGAGTGGATGCGGGTGTACGGCCGCGGCATCGCCCGCCGGCTCCCCCCGATGGTCGAGGGGGATCCGCGCCGGATCGAGCTGATGTACAGCCTGCTCTTCTCGCTGCCCGGCACGCCGGTGCTGTTCTACGGCGAGGAGATCGGCATGGGCGAGAACCGCGAGCTCGGCGGCCGGATGACCGTCCGCGGGCCGATGCAGTGGTCCTCCGAACGCAACGGCGGGTTCTCGCGGGCGCCGGCGCGCAAGCTCGTCGCGAAGCCGCCGACCGACGGGTACGCACCCGAGCACGTGAACGTGGAGGCGCAGCTGCACGACGAGGGCTCGCTGCTCTCGCGCATCCGCAGCTTCGCCCACCGGTTCCGGAGTTCGCCGGAGATCGGCTGGGGTGCGTTCGAGGTGCTCGACCAGGACCAGCGCTCCGTGCTGGCCCACCGGATGAGCACCGACTTCGGCAGCTTCATCGCGCTGCACAACTTCGCGCCGCGCCCGGTCACCGTCGGGCTCTCGCTCGGAGAGGTGGCCGAGGAGGCCAGGCTCTCGGACCTCCTCGCCGAGACGGTGGTGCCGATCGACGACAGCGGACGGGCAGCGGTGGAGCTCGGCGCGTACGGCTACCGGTGGTTCCGGGTCGTCGACTCGGCGGACCGCCGGCTGACGTGACGGCCGCGCCGAGGCGACGCACGGCGTCGCCTCGGCGCGGGCGTCAGCTCGCGCGTTCCTCGCGAACAGCGGGTCAGCTCGCGCGTTCCTCGCGGACGCGCTGACCGACGACGGCCGAGACGCCGTCCTGACGCATCGAGACGCCGTAGAGGGCGTCGGCGATCTCCATGGTGCGCTTCTGGTGGGTGATGACGATGAGCTGGCTCGACTCGCGGAGGCCCTCGAACGTCGTGAGCAGCCGGCCGAGGTTCGCGTCGTCGAGGGCGGCCTCGACCTCGTCCATGATGTAGAACGGGCTCGGCCGGGCCTTGAAGATCGCGAGCAGCAGCGCGACGGCGGCGAGCGACCGCTCCCCGCCCGAGAGCAGTGAGAGCCGTTCGATCTTCTTGCCGGCGGGCTTCACGCTCACCTCGATGCCGGTCGTCAGGAGGTCGTCGGGATCGGTGAGCGCGATGCTGCCTGCGCCGCCCGGGAAGAGGATGGGGAAGACCTCGCCGAACGCCTCGCGGGTGTCCTCGAACGCCGACCGGAAGATCGACTCCATCTTGCCGTCGATCTCCTCGATGATCGTGATGAGATCGCGGCGGGTGTTCGTGAGGTCGGTCAGCTGCTCGGTGAGGAACTTGTGCCGCTGCTCGAGCGCCGCGAACTCCTCGAGGGCGAGCGGGTTGACCCGGCCGAGCTGGGCGAGCTTGCGCTCGGCCTGGGCGAGTCGTCGCTGCTGCTCGTCGCGCACGAACGGGCGCCCGGCGGGTGCCTCGTCGGCGGCGGAGGCCGAGAGCGCGTCGCGCTCGCCGCCGGCTTCGTCGCCTGCTTCGGCCTCGTCGTCGACCGGGCCGGCCGCGTCGACCGGGCCGGCATGGCCGGCGGCGGATGCCCCGAGCACGTCGTCGGGCACGAGCTGGTCGGGCCCGTACTCGGCGACGAGCACGTCCTCGGCGAGCCCGAGCTCGGACTCGGCGCGCTCGAGCAGGCCCGACAGGTGCAGCTTCTTCTCGTAGATGCGCAGCTCGAGCCCGTGCACGTCCTCGGTCACCGAGTGCAGCCGCTCTCGTGCGGCGGCCTCGTCGCGACGGACCCGCACGAGTTCCTCGTTGCGGCTCGCCCGGTCGGCCTCGGCGCGGGCGAGCGCCACCCTCGCCTCGGACACCGAGCGGTCGACGGACGCGAGCATGACGGGCAGCGCCTCGGCGACCCGCGTCGCCGCAGCCAGCTGTGCGCGCCGGATGACGGCCCGGCGGGCGGCATCCGCTGCAGCCTGCTGCTCCGCCTCGAACCGGCGCTGCATCGCCTGGATGCGCTGCTGCTCGGCCCGCACGCGCTCCCGGGCCGTCTCCAGCCGGAGCCGGTGCTCGACCTCGCCCTCGCGGGCGCGTTCGAGTGCGGCGAGCGCGGCATCCCGCACGGTGGCGTCGAGGACGGGCCGGGGCAGCTCGCGCGCCGCGGCCAGCTCCGCCTTCGCCGCCTCGGCGACCTGCTCGGCCTCGGCGACGCGCTCGTCGGCCTTGACGAGCGCGTCCTGCAGTCGCTCGGCCTCGGACTCGGCGGCCTCGGCCTGCACCCTGGCCCGGTTCAGCCGTTCGGTGCGCTGGGCAAGCTGTGCGTCGTACTCGCGGAGCGCCGTGAGTGCGAGCTTGGCCTGCTCCTTCGCGTGCGCATGGGCCTCGCGCTGCTCGGCGAGCTCGAACCGGTCGCGCTCGAGCTGCGCGGCGACCTCGTCGCGGCGGGCCGCGGCGCGGTCGCGCTCGGCGATGAGCTCGATGCGGCTCTGCGTCCGTCCGGTGCCGCCGCGGACGACGTAGCGGCCGACGACGGTGCCGTCGCGTGTGATCACCGTCGCAGGACGTTCCAGCGCCGCGATCGCGGGCACGGCGGCTCGCGCCGCGCCGAGGTCGTCGGCGACGAGCACCTCGCCGAGGAGGGCCAGCACACCGGGCGGCGCCTGGACGACGGATGCCGCGGCGACGAGCCCGTCGACCGCGATCGGGTCCTGACGGGCGGCGGCGGGCTCGGCGATTGCGAGCGCGACGCGGCCGAGGTCGCCCTCCTCCGCATGGGCGAGGGCGGCGAACGCCGCTTCGGGGTCGTCGACGAGCACCGCGTCGGCGAGCGAGCCGAGCGCGGCGGCGACGGCCGCCTCGTAGCCCGGCTCCACGTGCATGCGCTCGGCGAGCAGGCCTCGCACGCCGGCCAGGCCCGAGGCCGCGACCGCGGCCGAGCCGTCGCGCTGGTCGAGCGCGAGCGACAGCGCGGCGATGCGGGCGGCGAGGGCATCGCGTTCGCGTTCGCGCTCGTGCAGCCCTTCGCGGATGCGCTCGATCTCGGCCTCCGCCTCGAAGACGCGCGCCTGCGCGAGCTCGTATGCCTCGTCGAGGTCGGTGTCGGCCGCCTCGGCCTGGTCGGCCTCGGCTTCGATGCGGGCGAGCTCGGCGGCCGCGCGCTCCCGCCGTTCGGCCGACGCGTCGAGCGCGTTGCGGTGCCGCAGCACCTCTCCGCGGACGGCGGCGAGCTTGCCGGCGGCGGCGTCGGCCTGCCCGGTGAGCTTGGAGATCCGGAGGTCGTACGCCGAGACCGCTGCGGCCTGCGCGGCGACCTGCTCGTCGACCCGGTCGAGCTCGGCCCGTGCGGCGGCGGTCGCGGCGGTCGCGGCATCGAGCTCGGCCTGCGCCTGCCCGATCGCTTCGCCGAGCGTCTCGAGCTCGGCGGTCGCGGCTTCGATGCCCTGCCTGGTGACGGTCGGCGTCGCCTCGGGCTCGCGGGCGTCGGCGCCGAGCAGGGCGATCCGCTGGCGGGCCAGCTGGTCGAGTGCCCGGAGCTTCTCCTGCGCGGCTTCGAGGGCGAAGGCCGTGCTTCTCGCGTCGTCGACGCCGTCGCCGAGCTGCGCCTGCTCGAGCCGTTCGACCTTCGCCTGGTGCTGTTCGAGCTCGGCCTGCAGCACGAGCCGTTGCGCGTGCCGTTCCTGCTCGCTGCGGCCGTGCTCGTCGAGGGCGCGCTTCAGCCCGACGACCTCGTCGGCGAGGAGCCGCGCTCTGGCGTCGCGCACGACGGCCTGGATGGTGGCGGCCTCGCGGGCGACCTCGGCCTGGCGTCCGAGGGGCTTCAGCTGGCGCCGGATCTCGCCGGCGAGGTCGGAGAGGCGGGTCAGGTTCGCCTGCATGGCGTCGAGCTTGCGGAGCGTCTTCTCCTTGCGCCGGCGGTGCTTCAGGATGCCCGCGGCCTCCTCGATGAAGCCGCGTCGTTCCTCGGGTGTCGCACGGAGGACCGCGTCGAGCTGCCCCTGGCCGACGATGACGTGCATCTCGCGGCCGAGGCCGGAATCGCTGAGCAGCTCCTGCACGTCGAGGAGGCGGCACTGCTCGCCGTTGATCGCGTACTCGCTCGTGCCGTTGCGGAAGAGCGTGCGCGAGATCGTGACCTCGCTGTACTCGATGGGCAGCGCGCCGTCGGAGTTGTCGATGGTGAGGCTCACCTCGGCGCGGCCGAGCGGGCCGCGCGTGGACGTGCCGGCGAAGATGACGTCCTCCATCTTGCCGCCGCGCAGCGACTTCGCCCCCTGCTCGCCCATGACCCACGCGAGCGCGTCGACGACGTTGGACTTGCCCGACCCGTTCGGGCCGACGATGCACGTGACGCCCGGCTCGAACGCGAACGTCGTCGGCTGGGCGAAGGACTTGAAGCCCTTCAGCGTCAGGCTCTTCAGGTACATGGTCCCCCGGGTGCGGCTGGGCGGTGCGGATGCCTCGCACGAGCGTACCGGAGCGGACGCCCGCTTCCGCTCCCCCGCGCCGCCTCCGGGCTGATCCGCGGTTGCCGTCGCCGCGCGGCGCTGGATATGCTGGCCGGCTGCCCTGACGGCCTGCGACGGCCAGCAGCGCTGCACGATCCGGACGAGAGGATGCCCCATGGACGGCGTGATCCGCCCGATCCCCGTGCCAGAGCGGCTCGGCACCCCCGAGTCGGCCGAGTTCGAGGCGTTCGCGGCGCTCGCGGAGGCCCTCGAGGTCGAGGTCTACGGCGACGCCGAGCTGAGCTACGGCGCAGACGAGCTGCTCGTCTTCTACGGCGACCAGCGCTACACGGCACGGCGGGCATTCGGCGCGTGGGAAGGCGACCACCTGGTGGGCGTCGCGAGCGTGTTCTGGGAGCTCGACCCTGGTGCCACCGTCGCGTTCTCGGCGACGCTCGGCGTGCGGCGCGATCGTCGCCGGGAGGGCATCGGCAGGAGCCTGCTCGCCGCACTGGAGGCCGCCCTCCGGGCCGAGGGCCGCACCGCGCTCGCCCTCCTCGCCGACCACCGGATCGAGCCAGGCCCGCCCGCCGTCGCCGCCTCGGCCGGCCGGCTCCGCGCGCCGCAGGGCGAGGCGAGCATCCCGGCCGACGATCCCGCCGCACGCTTCGCCATCGCGCACGGGTACGTCCTCGGTCAGCTCGATCGGGTCAGCGCGATGCCGGTCTCCGGCCGGGCGGCCGAGTTCCGCGAGCGGCTCGCGCGTCAGGAGGCATCCTCGCCGGGCTACCGGCTGCGCACCTGGCTCGACCGCACGCCCGACGACCTCATCGACGCGCTCGCCCGCGCCCGTGAGCGCATGTCGGTGGATGCCCCGAGCGGCGGCATCTCGTTCGAGCCGGAGCAGTGGGACGCGGAGCGCATCCGCGCCGCGGAGGCGGAGCAGCGCGCCGCCGGCCGCACCGCCGTCATTACGGCGGCCGTCGACGCCGCCGGCGATGTGGCCGGGTACACGCAGCTGACGCTGGCGCCGCGGAAGGCGGTCGCCTACCAGGACGACACCCTCGTGCTCGCGGCGCATCGCGGCCACGGGCTCGGCCTCCGGATGAAGCTCGCGAACCTCCTGGCGCTCATCGACGCCGATCCGTCGCGCGTACGGGTCGTCACCTGGAACGCCGACGAGAACGCCCACATGCTCGCCATCAACCTCGCGCTCGGCTTCGAGCCCATCGCGATCGAGTCGGCCTGGCAGCGGACGCTCAGCGGGCCGCGCGACGCATCCTGAGGCGCTGGCACCGCGGGCAGCGGTGCGACGAGCGGTTCATGAACGGCTCGCGCACGATCGGCGTGCCGCAGCGCGGGCACGGCCGGCCGGTGCGCCCGTACGCGTTCAGCGAGTGCGCGAAGTAGCCGGATGCCCCGTTGACGTTCACGTACTGCGCGTCGAAGCTCGTGCCGCCCTCGGCGAGGGCCTTCTGCAGCACCTCGCGGCCGGCGGCGAGCAGCTCGCCGGCGCGTCGGCGCGAGACGGACGCGGCCGGCTGCTCGGGATGCAGGCGCGCCGACCACAGCGCCTCGTCGGCGTAGATGTTGCCGATGCCGCTCACGAGTCCCTGGTCGAGCAGGGCCCGCTTCACGCCGGACGCCCGCCGTGCGAACGCGTCGAGGAACGCCGCCTCGGCGAACGCGGGATCGAGCGGGTCGCGGGCGATATGCGACACCTGGGTGGGGATGCTCCGCGCCCAGTCGCCGGAGACCCCAGCCGAGAAGCCCGCCACCTCGCCGTCGACGGTCGGCACAAGGCGGTCGACCGCCATGGAGCCGAAGATGCGCTGGTCGACGAAGTCGACCCGCAGCTCGCCGTGCTCGGGGTGCTCGAGGTGCAGCCGGATGCGGGCATGGCGGTCGTCGCCGGGATGATCGGGGGTGCGGAGCAGCAGCTGCCCGCTCATCCCGAGATGGCCGACGAGCGCACGCGGACCGGGCGCGGCATCCGTGTGCATCGGCAGCCAGAGGAACTTGCCACGACGGACGGCAGCCTCGATCGTGGCACCCGTGACGAGTGCCTCGAACGCACCGGATGCCGCGTCGTGGCGTTTCAGCGACCGCGCGTCGAGCACATCGACCGCGGCCACGCGAGCGCCGGTGACGGCAGGAGCGAGGCCGGCGCGGACGACCTCGACCTCGGGCAGCTCGGGCACGTCAGCGCTTCGCCGCGCTGAGCTCGGTCCAGGCCTCGAGCGCCGCGGCCATCTCGGCCTGCTTCTTGCTCGAACCGTCGCCGGACGCCACGACCAGGTCGCCGACCGACACCGTCGCGACGAAATGCTTGTTGTGGTCGGGTCCGGACTCGGTGACCGTGTACACGGGCGCGGGGGCGTTCAGCTTCGCCGCGATCTCCTGCAGGCTCGTCTTCGGGTCCATCGCCGCGCCGAACCGGCCGACATCGGCCATCAGCGGGCCGACGAGCCGGAGCACGAGGTCCGTCGCCTCGTCACCGCCCCGGTCGAGGTACACGGCGCCGATGATCGCCTCGACCGTGTCGGCGAGGATCGACGGCTTGTCGGCACCGCCCGTGAGCGTCTCGCCCCGGCCGAGCCGGATGAACGGCCCCAGACCGATGGCGCGGCCCACCTCCGCGAGCGCCGCACTCGAGACGAGGCTCGCGCGGCGCTTGGCCAGCTCGCCCTCGTCGAGGTCGGGATGATCGCGGAACAGCCGGACGGTGACGGCCTGGCCGAGGATGGAGTCGCCGAGGAACTCGAGGCGCTCGTTGGTCGGGATGCCGCCGTTCTCGTACGCGAACGACCGGTGCGTGAGGGCGAGCAGCAGCAGGTCGGGGTCGAGCTCGACCTGCAGCGTGCGCTGCAGCTCGTCGAGCGTGCGAGATCCCGACCCGGCATGTTCCGTCCGCGTCACGACCGGTCGTTCGATCGAGTCGGGCCGACTAGACGTCGGCGACCTTGCGACCCTTGTACTCGAGGAACAGCGGGGTGCCCGCCGAGTCCTCGACGACCTTCGCACGGTGCGGGAGGCTGTAGGTGACCTTGCCGTTCTCGACGGTCTTCACCAGCGTGGGGACCTCGGCCTTCCACTGCGAACGGCGCGCGTGGGTGTTGGCGCGTGACTTCTTCCGCTTGGGAACAGCCATGACTCTCTCTCAATCTCTCTCGTCGGCGTCGGATGCTGCATCCGCGCCCTCGTCTTCGGAAGCCTGGAACCCCGCGAGCGCGGCCCACCTCGGGTCGGAATGCTCAGGGGTGACGAGTTCCGGATGATCGGCCAGACGCAGCCCGGTCTCTGGGTCGAGACCCGGGCAATCAGGCCGGCACACCGGCTGGAAGGGCAGTGACAGCACCACCGCATCTCGGATGAGCGGTTCAAGATCCACGTGGTCGTCTTGAACCTCATACTCGAAAGCTTCCCCAGAATGATACGCGAAAAGCTCCTGGAACTCGACTTCGACCGGCAGGGCGATGTCGATGAGGCACCGACCGCACTCCCCCTCGGCGACCGCGTCGATCTCCGCGGTCGCGAGAATGCCCTCGTGCACGGACTCCAAACGGACGTCGATGTCGAGCTCGCTGCCGACGCGCACGGCGACCAGGCCTTCGCCCATGGCTTCGGGCGCGGCGAGCGTCACACGCTCCTCGCGCATCTCTCCCGGACGGTTGACGAGGTCGCGGACGCTGAAGCGGAACGGCTGAACTGGGGTGGCCACGATCGACGATTCTACGCGCCGGCGGGCGACCCCCGCCCGCGCAGCCGCACCGGACCGAGGAGCGACGCCGGCAGGAACACGGCGCGCAGGCGCACCGCGGGCGGGGCATCCGCGGCGAGCGCCTTCCTCACGTCGTGCACCGCGTCGCGGATCTCGTCCGCCGTGAGGCGAGCAGGATCGGCCTCGGCCGGCGGACCGTAGCGCTCGCGTTCGACGGCGTTCCGCAGCTCCGCGAGCGCGGCACCCGCATCCCCGTCGAAGGCCGGCCGGATCGCGACGTGTGCGGCGAACGCGCGGGGCGTCTCCGTCTCGGCACCGCCCGCGCCGAGGTCTCGCGCCGTCGCGCGGATCTCGTCCCACGCCGCCTGCGCGCGCCCCGGCCCGTGCCTCGCGCGGCGCCGCCTGGACCAGCGCTGACCGAGGCGCAGCGCGGCGGGCGCGAGCACCACGAGGAGGGCGAGCACGCCGAGCGCGCCCACCCGGAGCCACACCTCCCCGGCGGTCGAGGTCGCACCGACGGCTCCGGCCGACAGTCCGCGGTCGGGGTCGAGTTCGGGCCGGCCGGTCTGCGGCGCCGCGGAGCCCGACGGCAGCGGCGAGGTCGGCCCCTGCGCCGCATCGGGCCGGGTGTAGGAGGGCACCACGCCGCGGCCGGGCGTCGGCTCGAAGGCCACCCAGCCCACCCCGGCGAAGAAGAGCTCGGGCCAGGCGTGCAGGTCGTGGCTGTCGACCTGCACCACGGACAGGTTGTCGATCCGCTCGTCGGTCGGCGACCCCGCGACGTACCCGATCGAGATCCGCGAAGGGATGCCGACCTCGCGGGCGAGCACCGCCATCGTCGAAGCGAAGTGCACGCAGTAGCCCTCGCCCACCTCGAGGAAGCTCGCGATGACGTCGAATCCGCCGCCGTCGTACCCCTCCTCGACCGGGGCGTCAACCGAGTACGAGAAGTCCTCGCCGCGCAGGAACTCCTGGATCGCCACCGCCGCGTCGTACGGCGTGGCCGCCGAGCCGGCCACGGCCGCCGCGGTCTCCGCGATCACCGCCGGACGGTCCTCGGGCAGCGCCCGGTACTGCGACAGGGCGTCGGAGGGCAGCAGGTCGGACGATCGCAGCTGCTCGGCCGTCGGGGTCGCGACCAGGCGGTTCGCCCGGTACCGCTGCCCTTCGGTGCTCGCGTCCACGCTCCGGACCGTCAGCGACTCGCGCTCCCAGAACCACGATCCGTCGAGCCGCTCGATCGACGCCGTCGGATACGGCACGGGCAGCCAGGTCGTGCGCAGTTCCTCGATCACGACGTCGATCGGATGCTCCGCCGTCTCGACGGCCTGGTCGAGGCCGATGGGGCGGGGCATCCGATCGACCGTGTTGTCACCGTCGACGGCGCGATCCGTGGCACCCCAGACCTCCCCCTCGAAGCGATCGAGCGTGAGGAGTGTGAAATACGGCCGGTCGCCGTCGCGGGCGGTGTAGCTGAACGCCGGTACCGCATCGGGTCGCCGGAGATCGCGCCCGAGGTCGATGAACGGGCTCACGCCGCGCGAGAAGAGCGTGCCGGTGCTCTGGCTGCCGAGCAGGAGGCTCTGCGAGATGCTCGGGGTCGATGCAGTGAGCACGGCCGCTGCGACCAGACCGATGCCAGCAACACCGACCGTGGCGCCGATCGTCGAGGCGAGCGGTGCCCGGCGCGGCGCGACCACGACCGCGGCATCCTCACCCGTGTCGGGATGGGCCAGCTCGGCGCGGCGCCGCACCCGCACGTCCAGCCGGAGCAGCACGAGGAACGCGGCCGCGGTGAAGAGCAGCACGATGACCTCTGCGCCGTCTTCGAGGATGAATCCCGGGATGAAGACCGGGACCAGCACCGGGATGGCGGCGAGCGCGGGCCGGCGGACGAGCTGGACGAGGACGTCGGCGGCGATCGCGAGGACGCCGACGCCGACGGCCAGGGCGAACAGGAGCGGCGGGACGGGGATCGCGGGGACGGACTGCTGCTGGATCGTGCGCTCCGCCCCGGCCATCAGCGTCGCGAACCGTTCGACGGTGTCCGCGGTCGGCACGATGAGCGCGAAGCTCGTCGACCCGCCGAAGACGAGCGTGAGGAGGATCACGAGCACGGCCGACTGGAGCACCGGGACGAGCCCGGCCGGCGTGCGGAGGGCGCGCAGCCCGAGTCCCGCGCCGAGCACGCCCGCGGTGATGAAACCGCACAGCCACCACCAGCCGGCGCCATCGACGAGGGAGCCGAGCGCGGACGTCGCCGCGAGCAGCAGGACGAAGGTCGCACCCGCGAGGAGCGCGCGGGCACCGATCGACAGCGGCGGCAGGTCAGGGCGCATCGGCGCCTCCGTCGAAGCCCAAGGCGGCGAGGCCGGTTCGGGCCCTCGTGCGCTCCGGACCGGTCTCCGCGTGGCGGGCGCTGCCCGAGCGCGCCCAGGCATCGGGCAGGTCGGACGCACGCCGCACGACGAGGACGTGCCAGTCGGCCTCCTCGAGCACGTCGACGATGCGCTGGGACACGCCCGGCACTACGAACGCCACGGCGGGTGAGAGCGAGGGCCGCAGCGCGACCAGGTGCTGCGCCTCCGCGAGGTCGGGGTCGACGAGGACGGCGTACCCGGGCATCCGCGCGTCGGTGCCGCCCGCAGTCGGCGGCGCCGCGTCCGCCGCCGGCGCGGTCCGATGACCCACCGGGCTCTCGAGCCGGGCGAGATCCTCGAGCAGGATCCGGTCGCCGCCCGGCATTCGATAGCCGTCGGGTGCGGCATCCGACAGCGGCCCTCGCGCCGGGTCGTCGAGGCGGTCGCCGCGGAGCCGGAATCCGCGCTCCAGCAGGTGAACACCGATGGATGCCGCGATCTCGACCGCGAGCTCGAACCCGAAGTGGCGGGGGTCGTCGCCGAAGCGGGCGACGGCACGGTCGGAGCGGCCGGAGAGCGTCGTGTCGAGGATGAGCCGCGCCTCGGGGTCGCCGCGCTGCTCCTCGTCGCGGACCATCAGCTCACCGCGCCGCGCGGTCGCGGGCCAGTGCACCCGCCGGAGCGGGTCGCCGTGCCGGTACTCCCGGGCGATGAACTCGTCGGAGTTCGGGTGCGTGCGCCGCTGGAGGCCGTGCAGCACGCCGTCGACCGCGGCCGCCGTGCCGATGACCGGGTCGAGCGGCGTGACCGCCGGCGTCACGATGAGCTCGTGCGCCGTGCCCACCGGCCGGGTCACGCAGGCCAGGCCGAACGGGTCGGTCGTCGTCACGCGCAACGGACCGACGTCGAACACGCCGCGCTGCACCGTGTGCAGGCGGTACTCGAGGCGTGCCGTGTCGTCGCCGCGCGGCAGCACGTGCTCCCAGGCGCCGAGCGCGGGCAGCACCGCCTCGCCGGGCGTGGTGAGCCCCGCGGGCGCGGAGTCCCGCCAGCTCGCGCCGTCGAGCGCGCGCTTCGAGCGGTTCTGCACCGTGAGCGAGACCCGTGTCGCGCCGCCCGCGCGCACGACGGGCGGGGCGAACGTGCGCTGCACCCCGAGTCGCGGCGCGCCGAAGCCGACGAAGACGAGCGCCACGAGCGGCACCGCGATGGCGATGAACGCCAGCAGCATCACATCGCGGAGGTCGAACCACAGCGTGATCGCGAGCAGCACCACGCCCACGACGAGCAGTGCCATCCCGCGCCGGGTGAGCCTCGGCAGGGCCGCGGCACGTCGGGCACGGGCGCGGGGCATCCGCTCATTCCCTCCGCGTACTGCCGACCGGGACGGCGGTGTCGGCGACGATGCGGCGCACGATCGCGTCGACGAGAGGCCCGCTGTCGCGGTCGTGCGCGCCGAGCGCCCGGCTCGTCGGCACGAGGCGGTGGCCGAGCACCGGCGCCGCGAGCGCGTCGATGTCGTCGGGCAGCACGAAGTCGCGGCCGTGCATGGCCGCGTGCGCCTTCGCGGCGCGGACCAGCTGCAGCGTCGCCCGGGGGCTCGCGCCGAGACGAAGCTGCCGGTCGCCGCGCGTGGCTCGGGCCAGCTCGACCGCGTACTCCTTCACCGGCTGCGACGTGAACACCCGGTGCACCGCACGGATCATCTCGCGGAGCTCGTCGAGCGTGACGACGGCGCCGATCGCGTCGAGCGGGCTCGACGTCTCGCGCGTCGAGAGCATCGACAGCTCATCGCCGGCCGCGGGATAGCCCATCGAGATGCGCGCCATGAACCGGTCGCGCTGCGCCTCGGGCAGCGGGTAGGTGCCCTCCATCTCGACCGGGTTCTGCGTCGCCACGACGGTGAACGGGTCCTCCAGCCGGTAGGTCTCGCCGTCGGCCGTGACCTGCTTCTCCTCCATGCATTCGAGGAGGGCCGACTGGGTCTTCGGGCTCGCCCGGTTGATCTCGTCGCCGATGACGAGGTTCGCGAACACGGGGCCCGGCTTGAACTCGAACCGGCGGCTCGCCTGGTCGAACACCGAGACGCCCGTCACGTCGCTCGGCAGCAGGTCGGGCGTGAACTGGATGCGGCTCACCGTGCAGTCGACCGACCGCGCGAGCGCCTTCGCGAGCATCGTCTTGCCGACGCCCGGCACGTCTTCGATGAGCAGGTGGCCTTCGGCGAGGAGCACGGTGAGCGCCGAGGTGACGGCCTCGCGCTTGCCGCTGATGACCGTCTCGACGTTCTGCACGATGCGGGCCGCGCGCGCGCCGACGTCGTCGATCGGCATGACTGGCGCATCGACCTGCGCGACGGCGGCCGCCTCGCTCACGGCGTCATCGCCCCCGCGAGGTAGTCGGCCACGGCGACCGGGACGTAGGGGGCGACGTCGCCGCCGAGTGCGGCGACCTGCCGGACGAGCGAGCTGGAGACGTGCGCGTTCGCCGGGTCGGGCAGGAGGAAGACGGTTTCGACGCCCGCGAGGTGCCGGTTCACGATCGCCATGGGCGTCTCGTACGCGACGTCGACCTGCGACCGGATGCCCTTCACGAGCACCGTGGCGCCGACGTCGGTGCAGTAGTCGACGAGGAGCCCCATGCTCCAGGACGCGACGACGATGCGGCCCGCGATGCCCGCATCGGCGATCGACTGCTCGATGAGCGCCACGCGCTGCGCGATGGGTAGCAGGGCCTGCTTGTCGGGGTTGTGCACGACGACGACGTGGAGCTCGTCGTAGAGACCGGCGGCACGCTCGATCACATCGAGATGGCCCCGGGTGACGGGGTCGAACGAGCCGGGGACGACGGCGATCCGCTGCATGCGTCCCAGCGTACTGCCCGGCGTGGCCGCCGGAAGGGGTGCGCTGGAGTCTCAGCCCTTGCTCAGGAATCCGCTGGCCTCGTCGTCGAGGCGCCGCCGGACCGCATCGGCGAGGGCGGGATGGGCCGCGAGCGTCGGGTCGTCGTCGACGACGCCGGCGGCGAGGCCGCGGGCGTCGGTGATGACCTCGCCGTCGCGGGCGACCTTCAGCAGCTTCAGCGAGGAGCGGCCGCCCGACTGCGTGGAGCCGAGGACGTCGCCCTCCTGCCGGAGCTCGAGGTCGACACGGGCGAGCTCGAAGCCGTCGAGGGTCGCGGCGACCGCTTCGACGCGCTGCAGCGCCACCGACCCCGGTTCGGCGTGAGTGACGAGCAGGCAGAGGCCGGGCACGCCGCCGCGGCCGACGCGGCCGCGCAGCTGGTGCAACTGCGAGACGCCGAACCGGTCGGCGTCGACGACGACCATCGCACTCGCGTTCGGCACGTCGACGCCCACCTCGATCACTGTCGTGGCGACGAGCACGTCGATCTCGCCGGCGGCGAACGCGCGCATGATCCGGTCCTTCTCGTCGGCCGCCATGCGCCCGTGCAGCGGCTCGACGACGCGGTCGGCGAAGCGCGGATGCGCGCGCAGCTCGGCGAGCACCTCGACGACGGATGCCGCGGGCCGGACCGGCTCGTCGGTGGCGGCGTCCTCGGCGGACGCCTGCGGCACCTCGCCGTCGTCCTCGACGGCCTTCGGGTCGATCGCGGGGCACACCACGAAGCCCTGCCGGCCGAGCCCCAGCTCTTCGGCCAGCCGGTCCCAGATGCGGGCGCGCCACGCCGGTCGGACGGCGAGCGGCACGACGTGGCTCTCGATGCCGGCGCGGCCGGCGGGGAGCTCGCGGATCGTGGACACGTCGAGGTCGCCGAACACCGTCATCGCGACGGTGCGCGGGATCGGCGTCGCGGTGAGCACGAGCACGTGCGGTTGGGCGCCCTTCAGCCGGAGCGCCTCGCGCTGCTCGACGCCGAACCGGTGCTGCTCGTCGACGACGACGAGCCCGAGGTCGGCGAACGCCACCTTGTCGCCGAGCAGCGCGTGCGTGCCGACGACGATGCGCGCCTGACCGGCGGCGGCCCGCAGCAGCGCCTTCCGGCGCTCGGCCGCGGGCAGCTGGCCCGTGATGAGGGTCGGCACGAGCTCGGCCGCCAGGTCGGGGCCGAGCATCCGCACGATCGACCGGAGGTGCTGCGCGGCGAGGACCTCGGTCGGCGCGAGGAGTGCCGCCTGCCCGCCCGAATCGGCGACGGCGAGCATGGCGCGGAGCGCGACGAGCGTCTTGCCCGAGCCGACTTCGCCCTGCACCAGCCGGTGCATCGGCCACGGTGCGGCGAGGTCGTCGGCGATCTCGCCGCCGACCTCGACCTGGTCGTCGGTGAGCTGGAACGGCAGCGCCGCGTCGAAGCGCTCGAGCACGCCCCCGGCGATGGGCCGGCGCGGCGTCGCGGGCCGGGTGCGCAGCTCGGCGCGCTGTGCGAGCAGCGCGGTCTGCAGTACGAACGCCTCCATGAACCGGAGCGTTCGCCTGGCCTGCTTCCAGTCGGCCTCGGTCTCGGGCCGGTGCACTCGGCGGAGCGCGTCGCGGTAGCCGAGGAGCGACCGCTCCGACCGGATCGCGGCCGGGATCGGGTCGTCGAGCGGGCCGAGCCCGTCGAGCAGCAGCTCGATCGACTTCGCCATCTGCCAGCTCGCGAGGGTCGAGGTCGCCGGGTAGATGGCGATCGGCGCCTCCGCCCAGCGCTTCGCGGCCGCGTCGGTGGGCGGGGCTTCGTCGTCGAAGAGCTCGTAGTCGGGGTGCGCGAGCTGCCGGTTGCCGCGATAATCGCCGACCTTGCCGGCGAAGATGCCCCGGCGCCCCGGGCGCAGATCGTTCTCGCGCCACTTCTGGTTGAAGAAGGTGAGCGTCAGCACCCCGGTGCCGTCGGAGATCTTCGCCTCGAGGATCGAGCCGCGACGCTGTCGCATCTCGCGCACCCGCACCTCGAGCACCTCGGCGACGATCGTGACGTTCTCGCCGAGGGGCAGCGTCGCGAGCGCGGTGAGCTCGCCGCGGAGGGCGTAGCGCCTGGGGTAGTGCGCCAGCAGGTCGCCGACGGTCGTGTAGCCGAAGGCGCGCTCGATGGCTTGCGCCGTGCGCCCGCCGAGCGCGCCGGACAGCCGCGAGTCGAGCGTGTAGGCACCCGCGGTGGCCGTCTCGCTCGTCATTCCTCGATCGTAGGGTCGCCCGCCGTCAGCGCCTCGATCTCCCCTGCGACGTACGGGTCGTCGGGCTTGGCGCGCGCGAGCTCGCGCTGCAGGGCGAGCGCCTCGTCGGTGCGGCCGAGCGTGCGAAGCGCGCGTCCGACCGACCAGCGCGTGACGTGCTGTTGGTCGGTCGTGCCGTACCGGTCGGCGAACTCGACGGCGAGCTGGAACTCGGCGAGGCCGGCTTCGGCGTCGCCGCCGTCGTGCAGGGTCCAGCCGAGGTTGTTGTGCAGCGCGACCCCCCAGCGGAGCACGCGCGGGTCGCGGTCGGCCGCGAGGAGTTCGAAGCCCTGCTCGGCCCATTCGCGCTCGTGTCCGGCGTCGGTCAGGGCGAGCATGTGCAGCGCGTCGAGCACCAGGAAGGCGCTGCCCGCGTGCGCGGCGTCGCGCGCGGCGCGGGTGAGCACCGGCACGGCCTCGGCCGGCCGGCCGGCGGAGGTGAGGAGGCGGCCGCGCTCGAGTGCGACCCGGGCCCGCACCTCCGCGGCTTCGGCGGCGGCGGCCTGCCTGGCCGCCTCATCGGGCTGATCGGATGCCCCGGCGGCCGCCGCGTCGCTCGGCGCCGGTTCGGATGCCTCGTCGGCCCGGCCCGCTGCGTCTTCGGGCTGGTCGGTCGCACCTTCGGGCCGGCCGGCCGCGTCTTCGGGTTCGCCGGATGCCTCGTCCGCGCCGGACTCGGCCGCCTCGGGCTCAGCAGCCGCCTCATCGGCACCGGACTCGTTCACCGCAGGTTCGACGGCAGCCTGGTCGGCAGCGGGCTCGCTCGCGCTGAGCTCCGCGGCCACGGCGTCGAGCACGGCGAGGCCCTCGTCGAAGCGGCCCTGGATGCCGATCGCCCGGGCGAGCTGGGTCGCCATCGACTGGCGGACGTGCACCGAGTACGAGTCGTCGTCGGCCGCCTCGCGGAACCGCTCCTCGCTCTTCGCGGGATCGGAGAAGTCCCACAGGCGGTCGATGACGTGCTGCTCCTCCCCCTGCAGGTGTCGGGACGGATCGGCGGGCAGTGCGCTGGTCGAGGCATCCACCCTTCCATCATGGCAGCCTCCGCGCGGGATATGCTGCCCGGAGCATGACCCGCATCATCGCCGGATTCGCCGGCTCCCTCTCGCTGCAGGTGCCGCGCTCCGGCACCCGCCCGACGAGCGACCGGGTGCGCGAGGCGATCTTCTCCGCGCTCGAATCGCGCGACGCCGTCGACGGCGCGCGCGTGCTCGACCTGTACGCCGGGTCGGGTGCGCTCGGGCTCGAGGCCGCGAGCCGCGGCGCCGCCGAGGTCGTGCTCGTCGAGCGGGCGAAGCCGGCCGCCGACGTGTGCCGGCGGAACGCCGATGCGCTCCTCCGCACCGCTCGCGCCGGCCGGCCGCGATCGGGCGGGTCCGCGCCGGCGGTGCCGCGCATCCGGGTGGCCGCGCAGTCGGTCTCGACCTACCTCGAGCACGCGTCCGACTCGGTCGACCTCGTCTTCATCGACCCGCCGTACGAGCTCGGCGAGGCCGAGCTGGGGCGGGAGCTGGCGGCGCTGGCGCCGCTGCTCGCCGAGGACGCGGTCGTCGTGGTCGAGCGCAGCTCACGCTCGCCCGAGCCGTCGTGGCCCGTCGGCATCGCGCCCGAACGTCGGCGCGACTACGGCGAGACGACGCTCTGGTGGGCGTCGGCCGATCAGCCGGCTCCGCCGTCCCAGCCGGAGTAGGGATCCCACCCGAGCGCGTCCGCTGGTGCGCCGTCGACGCGGATGCCTCCGTCGCCCTCGAGCACCCGCCCGATGGCCTCGAACGGCTCGGGCAACGCGGACCCGGCGGGGAACGTCGCGAGCAGACCGTGGTCTTCGGCCCCGGCGAGGGCCACGCGCACGTCGGGTCCGAGCGACGCCGAATCGAAGTCGAGATCCACGCCGCTCGCCTTCGCGATGCGGAGGGCGTCCCGCGCGAGTCCGTCGGAGACGTCGAGCATCGCCGTCGCCCCCGCGAGCGCCGCGGCGACGCCGGCGCCGACCGGAGGCCTCGGAGCCAGCTGCGCGTGCACCAGCGCCGGGTGCGCCGCGCGGAGCCGCTCGGCCGCCGCGGCATCCGGCTCTCCCTCCGCGTCGACCGCCTCGGCGAAGAGCAGCGCCAGTCCTCTCGCGGCATCCCCCCTCGCGCCGGCGTGCGCGAGCACGTCGCCCGGCCGCGCCCCCGAGCGGAGCACCGGCCGACGCCCCTCGAGGTCGCCGAATGCGGTGACCGCGATGGTCAGCACCGATGAGGCCGACAGGTCGCCGCCGACGACGCCGGCGCCCGGGGCGAGGGTCGCGAGCGCGTCACGCAGCCCGTCGGCGATGCCCTCGAGCACAGCGACCGGCGTCGCCGGCGGAGCGGCGATGGCCACGACGAGCGCCGTCGGCCTCGCCCCCATCGCGGCCACGTCGGTGAGGTTCGTGGCGGCGGCCTTCCAGCCGAGGTCGTGCGGCGTCGACCACGCGAGCCGGAAGTCGGGACCGTGCACCATGAGGTCGGTGGTGACGACATACCGGCCGTCGGCGGCGGCGAGCACCGCGGCGTCGTCGCCGGGACCGAGCAGGGCCGCATCGCCGGATCCGAGGCGCGGCAGGATCCGCGCGAGGACCGCCGCCTCGCCCAGTTCGCCGACCGACGGCCCCACGCTCGCGGATGCCGCCCGCTCAGCCTGCTCCATGCCTCTCACGGTAGCCTGAACCGGATGCCTCACCGACCCGTGCCCGCGCCGCTCCGCGGCCTACGCACCGCCGCCGCCCTGCTCACCGCCGTCGCCGGCGCGGCCCTGCTCACGGGCTGCACCCAGGCTGTCTCGCTGGAACGCGCGCCCGACGCGACCGAGGTCGCCTGCGCCGACGTGGTCGTGCGCCTGCCCGACACGGTGGCCGAGCAGACCCAGCGCGAGACCAACTCGCAGGGCACGGGCGCCTGGGGGTCGCCGGCCGCGGTCCTGCTCCGCTGCGGCGTCGAACCGCCCGGGCCCACCGACTACCGCTGCGTCGCCGTCGACGGCGTCGACTGGGTGATCGACGAGTCCGACGCTCCGACCTACCGGTTCACGACGTACGGCAGGACGCCCGCCGTCGAGGTGATCGTCGACAACGACGCGGTCTCCGGCACCACGGCCCTCACCGACCTCGCTCGCGCGGTCTCGGTGATCCCGGCCGAGGGCGGCTGCACGGCCGTCGACGACGTGGCGCCGACGGAGACCCCCGCCGCGGGCTGACGCCGAGGCGGTACCGGCCGCTCAGCGGCTTCCGCGCGCGACGCCCACCTCGATGAGCTCGGTGATGAGCTCGGGGTAGCTCAGCCCGGAGTTCAGCCAGCACGTCGGGAACATCGAGATCGGGGTGAAGCCCGGCATGGTGTTCACCTCGTTGACGACGAAGCCCTCGTCGGTGAGGAAGACGTCCACGCGCGCCAGCCCCTCGCCGCCGATCGCCTCGAACGCCCGCGCGGCGACCCGCGCGAGCTCGAACGATTCGCCGTCGCCCAGGTCTGCCGGGCAGATCAGCTCGACACCCGGCGCGTCGAGGTACTTCGCCTCGAAGTCGTAGAAGTCGCGGCCGGTGACCACCACCTCGCCGGCGACGCTCACGCGCGGCGGCTGCCCGTCGCGGCCTTCGAGCACGCCGCACTCGATCTCGCGGCCCGACATGGCGCCCTCGACGAGCACCGTGCGATCCTCGGCGAATGCGACGTCCAGCGCGGCGTCGAGCTCCGCCCAGTCGGCGACCCGGCTGACCCCGACCGACGATCCCGCGCGGGCGGGCTTCACGAAGACCGGCAGTCCGAGCGCCTTCACCCGGCGCTCCCACAGCTCACGGTCGGCGTCCAGCGCGGCGCGGGTCAGCGTCACCCAGGGCGCTACGGCGAGCCCGGCGCCCTCGAGGACCGTCTTCGTGACGTGCTTGTCCATGCCGATCGCCGACGCGAGCACGCCGTTGCCGACATACGGCAGCCCCACGAGCTCGAGGAGCCCCTGGATCGTGCCGTCCTCGCCGAACCGGCCGTGCAGGATCGGGAAGACGACGTCGATCTCGCCGAGCGAACGCTCGCCCGAGGCATCCGTCACCGTCAGCTCGCGCGACGCGGCCGACTCGGGCCAGCGCACGCGCGTGCCGTTGTCGACGACCTCCGGCAGACGCTCGGGGTCGAGCCCGAACCGCTCGGGATCGTCCTGTTCGAGCACGAAGGCGCCGTCGCGGGTGATCCCGACGGGGATCACCTCGAAACGGTCACGGTCGATCGCGCCCAGCACTCCGCCCGCCGTTGCGCAGCTGATCGAGTGTTCGCTGGAACGCCCGCCGAACAGCAGAGCCACCCTGAGCTTGTCCATGCTTCGTCCTTTCGCCCTGGGGCTCGTCGTCGGTCGTGAGGTGCGGGGCGATGTCCCGCGGGTCGAGGGTGCCGGCGAGGACCTGCCGCACCTGCTCGACGATCGGCATCTGGACGCCCTTCGCGCGGGCGAGCTCGAGCACGGGGCCGACCGAGGCCAGGCCTTCCGTGGTCTGCTGCATCTGCTTGGTGACGTCGACGAGACGGTAGCCCTGGCCGAGCAGCCGCCCCGCGGTGTTGTTGCGCGACAACGGCGACTGGCTCGTGGCGATGAGGTCGCCGAGGCCGGCGAGGCCCGAGAGCGTCTCGGGATGCGCGCCGTGGGCGACGGCGAAGTCGGTCATCTCGACGAGCCCCCGGGTGATGATCGAGGCCTTCGTGTTCTCGCCGTATCCCGCACCGTCGACGATGCCGATGGCCACGGCGATGAGGTTCTTCAGCACGCCGCCGAACTCGGTGCCGATGACGTCGGTGTTCACGAACGAGTGGAAGTAGCGGTTGCGCGCGACGGAGGCGACGGCCTGCGCCGTCTCGAGGCTGGACGAGGAGACCACGGCGGCCGTCGGCTGCTCCTTCGCGATCTCGAGCGCGAGGTTCGGACCCGAGATGACCGCGATCTGCGACTGGTCGATGGGCAGCACGTCGGCGATGACCTCGCTCATGCGAAGGCCCGACGCCTTCTCGACGCCCTTCATGAGGGAGACGACGGCCGCCTCGGCGTGCAGGTGCGGGGCGATCGCCCTGAGGTTCTCGCGGAGCGACTGGCTCGGCACCGAGACGTAGACCTGTTCGGCGCCCGCGAGCGCCAGATCGAGGCGACTCGTGGCGCGGAGCGAGATCGGCAGGTTCACGCCCGGCAGGTAATCGCTGTTGCGCTTGGCTTCCTGGATCTCGCGGGCGAGCTCGGGCCGCCGCGCCCAGACGACCACGTCGGCCCCGCCGTCGGCGAGGATCTTCGCGAACGTCGTGCCCCAGCTGCCCGCGCCGAGCACCGCGACCCGTTTGCCGGCGCCGCGCCGCGGCTGATTGCGAACCCTCACCGCGCGTCGCCTTCGAGACGGCCGGTCTCCGCCTGCCCGTGTGCCGACGGATCCCAGCGCGTCGCGGGCGGCGTCTCGCCGCGGAGCTCGCCGACGAGGGCGGCGATGGCGTTCATCACGTCGTTCGTGGCGGCGGTGAGCACCGAGGGGTCGAGCGGCTTGCCGCGGTACGCGGACAGGTCGACCGGGTCGCCCACGATGACGTCGATCGTCTTCCGCGGGAACGGGTGCAGCTTCTTGCCGTAGCGCGGCATCAGCGCCTGCGTGCCCCAGTGCGCGGCGGGGATGAGCGGGATGTCGCGCTCGAGCGCGATGCGCACCGCCCCCGTCTTGCCGCGCATGGGCCAGAGATCGGGGTCGCGGGTGAGCGACCCCTCGGGGTACACGACGACCATGCGCCCCTTCTCGACGAGCTCCTCGGCGGCCCGGAGGGCATGGTGGCTGCGGCTGCCCGCGCGTTCCACGGGGATCTGCCCCGACTTGCGGAGGAACCAACCGACCACCGGCACCTTGAACAGCGAGGCCTTCGCGAGGAAGCGCGGCAGTCGGCCGAGCTTCCACGAGGCGACGCCCATGACGAGCGGGTCGACCTCGCTGTAGTGGTTCGGCGCGAGCACGAACGCGCCCGTCGCCGGGAGCGGCCGGCCGTGGAATCGGAACCGCGCCATGAGGCCGAACAGCGGGAGGATGATGCCCGCGAGCACCCAGAAGATGGAGGGGCGGCTCTTCTCCGAACGAACCTTCAGCGGCGGTGTCGGGGTCGAGTCGTCGTGTTGCACTCCCCCATTATCCTTCGAGCTCGAAGTCCGCCCCGAGGAGCTGGAGCTTCGTGATGAAGTTCTCGTAGCCGCGCGCGATGATGCCGACGTTCGACACGGTCGAACGGCCCTCCGCGGTGAGCGCCGCGATGAGGTGGCTGAAGCCGCCGCGGAGGTCGGGCACCTCGATGTCGGCGCCGCGCAGCTGCGTCGGACCGGAGATCACGGCCGAGTGCTGGAAGTTGCGCTGGCCGAAGCGGCACGGGCGGCCGCCCAGGCACTCCTTGTGCACCTCGATCGACGCACCCATCTCGACGAGCGCGTCGACGAAGCCGAACCGCTGCTCGTAGACCGTCTCGTGCACGATCGACACGCCCTTGGCCTTCGTCAGCGCGATCACCAGCGGCTGCTGCCAGTCGGTCATGAAGCCCGGGTGCACGTCGGTCTCGATGATGACCGGCTTCAGCTGGCCGCCCGGGTGGAAGAAGCGAATGCCGTCCTCGTGGATCTCGAACGCGCCGCCGACCTTCCGGTACACGTTGAGGAAGGTCAGCATCTCGGCCTGACGGGCGCCGCCGACGAAGATGTCGCCCTCGGTCGCGAGCGCGGCGGCCGCCCAGCTGGCGGCCTCGTTCCGGTCGAACAGGGCACGGTGCGTGTAGCCGTCGAGCTTCTGCACGCCCTCGATGCGGATGACGCGGTCGGTGTCGACCGTGATGATCGCGCCCATCTTCTGCAGGATGTTGATGAGATCCATGATCTCGGGCTCGATCGCCGCGCCCGAGAGCTCGGTGATGCCGTCGGCGAGGACGGCGGTGAGCAGCACCTGCTCGGTCGCGCCGACGCTCGGGTACGGCAGCGACACCTTCGCGCCGTGCAGGCCGTTCGGCGCCGACATCCGGATGCCGCTCGGCAGCTTCTCGACGATCGCGCCGAAGTTGCGCAGCACCTCGAGGTGGTAGTCGATCGGACGGTCGCCGATGCGGCAGCCGCCGAGGTCGGGGATGAACGCCTCGCCGAGGCGGTGCAGCAGCGGACCGCAGAACAGGATCGGGATGCGGCTCGAGCCGGCGTGCGCGTCGATGTCGGCCATGTGCGCCGACTCCACCGCGGACGGGTCGAGGATGAGCTCGTCGTCGCCGCCCTCGGTCACGGTCACCCCGTGCACCTCGAGCAGGCCCCGCACGATGCGCACATCGCTGATGTTCGGGACATCCTTCAGCACGCTCGGCGTATCGCCGAGGATCGCCGCGACCATCGCCTTCGTGACGAGGTTCTTCGCGCCCTTCAGCTCGATCCGACCCCGGAGCGGCTTGCCGCCGTTGATCGTGATCCGGTCGGCCGTCATGCCGACCGCGGATCCGTGCTGCTTGGCGTCATCCACGAGTGTGTTCACAGGCTCCCTGGTTTCTTGCTGCTACCGGCGAACCGGGAGCGTCTTCGGCCGCCAGGCCTCACGATGGGTCTCGAATTCGGCGATGGCGTCTTCATCCCGGAGGGTCAGACCGATGTCGTCCAGCCCTTCGAGCAGCCGCCACCGAGTGTAGTCGTCGATCTCGAAAGCCACCGTGAGCGACCCAGCGCTCACCGTACGCTCAACCAGATCCACCGTCACCGCTATTCCCGGCTCGGCCTCGACGACCTCCCAGAGCCGCTCCACGTCCTCGTAGGCGACCTGCGCCGCGACGAGTCCCTGCTTGCCCGCGTTGCCGCGGAAGATGTCGCCGAACCGCGACGACACGACGACCTTGAACCCGTAGTCGCGCAGCGCCCACACGGCGTGCTCGCGGCTCGACCCGGTGCCGAAGTCGGGCCCGGCGATGAGCACCTGGGCGCCCGCGTACGCCGGGTCGTTGAGCACGAACTCGGGGTCTTGCCGCCAGCCGTGGAAGAGGGCGTCGTCGAAGCCCGTCTTCGTCACGCGCTTCAGGAAGACGGCGGGGATGATCTGGTCGGTGTCGACGTTGGAGCGGCGCAGCGGTGCAGCGACGCCGGTGACGGTCGTGATCTTCTCCATGGTCAGTTCCCCTCCGTCGCGGCGCCGACTGGTTCGGCGGTCGGCTCCTGCTCGAGGTCCCACGGACTCGAGAGGGTGCCGCGGATCGCGGTGGCCGCGGCGACGAGCGGGGACACGAGGTGCGTTCGCCCGCCCTTGCCCTGGCGGCCTTCGAAGTTGCGGTTGGACGTCGAGGCGCAGCGCTCCCCTGGCGCGAGCTGGTCGGGGTTCATGCCGAGGCACATCGAGCAGCCCGCGAAGCGCCACTCCGCCCCGAACTCCTCGAACACCTTGTCGAGGCCCTCGGCCTCGGCCTCCAGGCGCACCCGGGCCGACCCGGGCACCACCATCACCCGCACACCGTCGGCCTTCTTCCGGCCTTTCACGATCGAGGCGAACGCGCGGAGGTCTTCGATGCGGCTGTTGGTGCAGGAGCCCATGAACACCGCATCGACCGGGATCTGCTTGAGCGGGGTGCCCGGGCGCAGGTCCATGTACTCGAGCGCGCGCTCGGCGGCGGCGCGCTCGTGCTGGTCGTCGATCGTCGCCGGGTCGGGCACGGTGTCGGAGAGCGAGACGCCCTGGCCGGGGTTGGTGCCCCACGTCACGAACGGCTCGAGCTCGTCGGCGTCGATGAAGACCTCGGCGTCGAAGGTCGCGCCCTCGTCGGTGGCGAGCGTGTCCCAGTAGGCGACCGCGTCGTCCCAGTCGGTGCCCGACGGGGCGTGCGGGCGACCCTTCAGGTAGGCGTAGGTCGTGGCATCCGGGGCCACCATGCCGGCGCGCGCACCCGCCTCGATCGACATGTTGCAGATCGTCATGCGGCCCTCCATCGAGAGCGCGCGGATGGCGCTGCCGCGGTACTCGAGCACGTAGCCCTGACCGCCGCCGGTGCCAATCTTCGCGATGACGGCGAGGATGATGTCCTTCGCCGTGACGCCGGGGCGGAGCGTGCCCTCGACGTTGATCGCCATGGTCTTGAACGGCTTCAGCGGCAGCGTCTGCGTGGCGAGCACGTGCTCGACCTCGCTCGTGCCGATGCCGAACGCCATCGCGCCGAACGCGCCATGGGTCGAGGTGTGGGAGTCTCCGCAGACGACGGTGATGCCCGGCATCGTGAGCCCGAGCTGCGGGCCGACGACGTGCACGATGCCCTGCTCGGCGTCGCCCAGCGAATGCAGCCGGATGCCGAACTCGGCGGCGTTGCGGCGCAGCGTCTCGATCTGCGTGCGGCTCGTCAGGTCGGCGATCGGCTTGTCGATGTCGAGCGTCGGGGTGTTGTGGTCTTCGGTCGCGATGGTGAGGTCGGGACGCCGGACGGGGCGGCCCGCCATGCGCAGGCCGTCGAACGCCTGCGGGCTCGTGACCTCGTGCACGAGGTGCAGGTCGATGTAGATGAGGTCGGGCGTGCCGTCCTCGCCCTGCTTGACGAGATGGGCATCCCAGACCTTCTCGGCCAGGGTGCGGGGACGCGGGTGGTCAGCGGCGTTCATGCGGGTGTCTTCCTCGGGGTCTGGTCTGGTTCAGCCGTCGACGGACTCCGCGGCGGGGAAGGCCTAGGACGAGGCCCCGCCGCGGCACCGAAGGAGAAGTCGCGGCGCGCGCACGCCACCAGGTTACACCGTCGAGGCGGTCGTTCCGGCCACGGCGATGCGGTACTCGCCCAGCAGGAGGTCGGCCGGACCGTCGATGCGCGCCGTCGCCCCGTTCTCGACGTCGAGCCAGGAGCCGTCGGGCCACTCGATGCGGACGCCGTTCGTCGAGTGCAGGTCGGTGACCTCGAGGCCGCCGCCGGAAGGCTCGATCACCGCGTGCGTCTTCGAGACGGTGCGTGCGGGGTCGTCGATCGCGATCGTCCGTCCGACCTGCCCGGCGCGTTCGATCGCGGGTGCCCGGCCGAGCACGACGCGCCGGTCGACGACGAGGTCGAGGCCCGGTGCGGTGAGGCGCCAGGCGAGCCGCGCGCCGCTTTCGGCGGGCGTCTGCGTCAGGTGGGGAGCCGGTGGATGCCCCGCCGTAGGCGCCTGGGCGTCTTCGTCCGCCGCCGGGGTCGGGGCCGTGGGCGGCGCCGCTGCGGGCGGTGCCACCGGCGTGAACGACGGCAGCGACCGCTCGACCCGACGCGGCGCGGCACGCTCGGTCGTCGGCGGCGGAGCCGCCGGCGCGTCCGGGATCAGCCCCGGCGGGGGGATGATGAAATCGGAGGCGTCCACCCGGCCATGCTAGCGAAGGCGCCGCCTGCTGTCCCTGCCGGCGGCTCGACGGTGACGGGCCAGCCGGTACCGGCTGACGAACCGTCGCACGGCGCCGGCCGCGGCGGTCACGGCCGCGACCGCGGCATCCGCCTCGGTCCACCGCCGCTCGACCTCGTCGGCGCCCACCTCGCCGCCGCGGAAGACGTCGCGATCCACGTCGTACGCGAGCCGCGCGAGCGACGGCGCGTCGGCCGCGAGCCCCTGCTCGGTCGCCTGGCGCTCGAGCACCGCGGCGGTCTGCAGACGTGTCGCCCGGGCCGGGGGCTCCAGCCCGAGCTCCACGTACCGGTCGACGAGCTCGTCCCACGCGCCCGCGGCGCTCCGATCCGGCCGGTCCTCCAGGCGCTTCCGCCTGCGCCGACGCTTCAGCAACGCGACCGCCAGCATCGGACCGAACACGAGCGCGAGCGGGATGCCGACAGAGGCCGCCACGACCCACACCCACGCCGGAACCTGGAACGGGCGGTCGCGGTCGTCGTCGTCGGTGTCATCGATCTCGACGGTCGTGAGCAGCTCGTCCTCGGTCTCCTCCGCGCGCGGCGGCTGCCGCACCTGCGGCTGCGGCTCGCTCTTCGGCTTCGGCGTCTGTTCCTGCGGCACGTCGATCTGGTCGGGCGTCGGCCGGAACGAGATCCAGCCCGCACCCTCGAACGGCACCTCGACCCACGCGGTGACATCGGACCCGACGACCTGCACCTCGTCGTCGTTCTCCGAGACCTCGGGCGCGTAGCCCATCACGACCCGGGCGGGGTAGCCGAGGTGGCGCACCATCAGCGCCATGGCGGCGGCGTACTGCTCCTCGTCGCCGACCATCTCCGACCTGGTGAACAGCTCGATCAGCCGGTCGGCGCCGTGCCCGGCGCGCGAGGCGACGGCGTCGGAGGCGAGGCCGTGGCTCAGGAATCCGTTCGTCTTCAGCGCCGTCTCGATCGCGCGGATCTGCTCGATCGCGCTCGGCGCGTCGCCCGCATACTCCTCGGCCTTGGCGGCGACGACGTCGGGCAGGTCCTCGACGGCCGGCAGCTCGAGCGTCGCGACCGGCACGTTGACCAGGTCCTCGGTGTCGGGCTCGCGCTGCATGCGGGCGTCGAGCTCGTACCGCACGCCCTCGTGCACTCCGCTCGTGAGCACCGCAGTGCCGGCGTCGGCGTTGTAGCGGAGGTCGCCCGACCGGCCGGCGCTGCCCTCGTCGGAGAGACGCAGGCTCGTACCGTACCCGACGGTCGGCAGCCACACGTCGTCATAGGCTCCCTCGACCGCCACGCCCACGTGCCTGGCGCTGCCGAGGTCGGCGAGCGAGGGCTCCGGCAGGGTCTCGCCGACGATGGCGTACCCGCCGTCGGCGAACGCAGCATCGGGCCCGGCGACGTTCCAGAGCCGGCCCGTGTACGCGTCCATGGCGGCGAGCCGGATCACATCGCCCGGCTCGAGGCCGGAGACGGTGAACAGCGGCTCCTCGGCGAGGTCCTTCGTGTAGGAGCGGAATCCCGCGAGCGGGCTCGAGAACTCGCGCGCGTCGAAGGGCGGCACGATCTCCTCGCGCAGCACGAACCGATCGGATGCCGCGGGCGAGGCCGCGATCCCCGCGACCACGCCGATCGCCACGGCGCCGGCGAGGACGATCGCCGAGCCGCCGAGCCGGCGCCGCACCAGCCGGCGCTCGGCGTCGGGTTCGGCGTCGATGGTCGCCCCGCGGCGCCAGGCCAGCCAGACGAGGGCGATCGCGGCGAAGGCCACGCCGCGGACGGCGGCGAGGAACGCCTCATCGGTGCCGAGCAGGATGCCCGAAAGGTAGAGCAGCACGGGTCCGATCAGCAGCACCGCGGCACGGAGGACGGTGCGCCGACGGGGAAGCCAGCGCAGGACCAGGAGACCGCCGACCAGGGAGACCAGCCAGGTGGCGACGTACGGCACGGCGGCGACGTAATACGGGGCTTCGACTGGCGTGCCGATCGTGACGATGTCGGCCCAGCCGTACACCGCGCCGAGCGCGAGCCCCGCGAGCGAACCGAGCGTCGGCAGGACGACGGCGATCCCCTGGTCGGGCATCGCGAACGGCGTGCCGAAGAGGAAGTACGCCGCGAGGGCGACGAGCACGGTGGTGAGCAGGTCGAGCTTGAACACGGTGCCGGCGACGGCGGCCGCGGTGCCGACGATGAGGCCGCCGATCGCGGCGAGCAGGAAGTCGGCGTCGCCGAAGCTCGTCTGGTAGCCGGCCACGGCGAGCAGGCTCAACACCGAGAGCACGACGAGGTCGCCGACGGCGGTGGCGGGGATGCGCGTCATGGCCTGACCTTCCGGACGACGGCGGGCAGCTCCCCGAGCTCGCCGACGGTGGCGACCGGCGTGGAGCCGACGCGGCCGATGCGCGCGTCGGCGCCCGCCTGGGCGCGGAACGCGATGAGCGACACGTCGGACGGCAGCGCCGTCTCGAGCGCACGCACCTCCGCGAGCGGCAGGAGCGAGCCGACCACGACGATCACCACGCTGGCCGACGGGGAGCGCCGGGCGGCGTCGCGGCCGAAGATCCGGAGCACCGTGCCGGCGGGCGCCGTCTCGATGCGGCTCGCATCGTCGAGCAGGTTGACCGGCGTCGCCGTGCGCAGGCGTCGCGTCTCCGTCTGCGCGGTGATGCGGGTACCGTCACGGACGACCTGCACCCCGAGCGACGCGAAGATCGATACGCCGAGCTCGAACTCGTCATCGCTCGCGTACTGGTCGGCACCGGTGGCCTGCAGCAACACGAGGTCGGAACGACGGGTCTCCTCGTACTGGCGCACCATCAGGCGGCCCGTGCGAGCGGAGCTGCGCCAATGGACGTTGCGGAGCGGATCGCCCGGCTCGTAGGCGCGCAGGGCATGGAATGAGATGTCGTGATCGGTGATGGTCTTCGTGACCTCGCCCTCGAGGTCGCGCACCAGACCCGCCGCCGACGGCTTCAGCCGAGCCGTCCGCGGGTGCACGAACAGCTCGACCGGCTCGTTCCAGCGCACCGTGCGGCGAAGCAGCCCCAGCTCGTCGCCGCGCACCGAGATCGCCGGTCCGGCGACGATCACCGCGCGACGCTGGGTCGGCACGGCGAAGAGCTCCTCGTGCTCGGCCGAGGGCGCGAGCGTCGGAATGCGGAACTCCGCGAGTCCCTGGCCCACCGGCAGCTCCATGCGCGAGGCGACCGACGGCGTGGTGCCGTCGTTCACCACGGCGAGGCGGCCGAGGGCCCGCTCCCCCGCGACGACGCGTCGTGGCTGGAGCTCGACGTCCACGACGTACCGCATACGGCCGAAGACGAACGGGACGGCGACGATCACCGCACCGAGCAGGGTCGCGCCGAGGAAGGCGAACTCCACCCAGCCGAGGGTGATCGCGAGCACGCCCGACACCAGCGCGGCCGCGAGCACGAGCCATCCCGTCGTCGAGACGACGCTCGTGACCGGCGCGACGGCGTGTGCGACTGCGGCCGACGCGGTGCCGATGCGCTCGCCGAGCGAGCCCGCGGTGCGACGCACCGACCGAGCGACGGTCTGGAAGGCGAGCCGCGCCTGCGAGACGCGCGTGGGCGAGCCGCCGTCTGCGGCCGTCATGCCGCCCGGTAGGCGGGCGGGGCGACGTCGGCGATCGCGCGCTCGACGATGTCCTTCGCCGTCACGCCCGAGAACTCCGCCTCGGGGTCGACGATGATGCGGTGCGCGAGCACCGGGATCGCCAGCTCACGCACGTCGTCGGGCGTCGCGTACGTCCGGCCCTGCGAGATCGCCCACGTCTTGGTCGCACGGGCGAGCGCGAGCGCACCGCGCATGCTGACGCCGAGGGCCGAATCGGGGTGCTCGCGGGTCGCGGTCACGAGCTCGTTGAGGTACGACAGCACCGCCTGGTCGACGTACACCTCGGAGGCGAGCTTCGCCATCATCGTGATCGACGCCGACTGGATGATGGGCGACACCGCCGACGCGCGGGCGCGGTTCGCCGAGTCGACGAGGAGCGTCACCGCGGTCTCGTGGTCGGGGTAGCCGAGCGAGGTCTTGATGAGGAACCGGTCGAGCTGCGCCTCGGGGAGCGAGTAGGTGCCCGCCTGCTCGACGGGGTTCTGCGTCGCGATGACCATGAACGGCGGTTCGACGTCGTAGCCGACGCCGTCGACGGTGACCCGGCCCTCCTCCATCACCTCGAGGAGCGCCGACTGGGTCTTCGGGCTCGCCCGGTTGATCTCGTCCGCGAGCACGATCGAGGCGAAGATCGGACCGCGATGGAACTCGAACCGGCCCTTGCCCTGGTCGTAGATCGTGACGCCCGTGACATCGGAGGGCAGCAGGTCGGGGGTGAACTGGATGCGCGAGTGCGTGCCGTCGATCGTGTTCGCCAGGGCCTTCGCGAGCACCGTCTTGCCGGTGCCCGGGAAGTCCTCGAGTAGCACGTGACCGTCGGAGAGCATGGCGGTCAGCACGAGCGCGATGACCTCGCGCTTGCCGAGGATCGCCTGGTCGATGTTGTCGACCAGCCGGCCGAAGGCGTCCTGGAACCAGGCGGCCTGTTCTTGGGTCACTGGCATTGGTGTTCCTTACGTCTCTGTCGATCGGTTGCGTCGTGGGGGTTGCCGAGGGATCACCAGTAGTCTCTGATGCCGTTCACCTCGGCCCAGCCCGAGTCGCCGCAGAAGCTCTGCGGGTTGCCACCGCTCCACCCGCCGACGTACCGGCCGTTGCCGTTGCCGTCGAGGTTGATCGTGTAGCGACCGCTCAGCGTGGTCGAGTTGCAGCCCGGGACGACGGTGACCTGTCCGGACCCGCGGAAGTTCTCGACCTGGACGTCGAAGAACCAACACGTGCCGTTGCAGTTGCCGTACTGACCGTGGTACGGCCCCATGGCCGGCCCCTTGCGCACGGTGACGCTCGGCTGGGGCGGCGGCGGGTTGCTCACGCTGACGTTCCTCGACGCGACGCCGCTCACGTTTCCGCCGCCGTTGATCGCGCGGACCTCCATGGTGAACGTGCCGGCCCCGACATTGCTCCAGGACGTCGATGTACCACTGACGTCGCGCCACGTGTTGTTGTGGCCGACCAGTCGCGCCTGGTATCGGATGCCGCCGCCGCCCGTGTCTTCGGGCACCACCCAGCTGCCCGTAACGGTCGTCGGGGCGGTGCCGCTCGCGCTCGCCTGCGGGCTGCGCGGTGGTGTGGGGGTACCCCACGGGGTCACAGGGTTGGACGCTCGGGATACGGCGGATTCCCCGATGGCGTTGATCGCCGTGACGGTGAACGAGTACTCCGTCCCGTTCCTGAGCGAACCGATCGTCTGGTTCCTCCCGGCGGCGTCGGCGCCGAAGGGCTTCTCACCGCCGGCCCATCGGACGACATAACCCGTGATCGGCGAGTTGTTGTTCGCCGGCGCGTTCCATCTCACGACCGCGCTGCCGTCGCCGGCCGTCGCCGTCGGCGCCCCGGGCGCGTCCGGGGCCGCCCGCACGACCACATTCACGTACCCCTGCGTCTGCCGGGCCGGGTCCTTCGTGCCGTCTTCGATGCGGTAGATGACCGTGAGGTTGCCCGTGAACGCCGACCCGGTGCGCACCGTCAGGTTCTCGCTCGTGAAGCTCACGCTCGCGCCGGCACCGACGCTCTGCTGGGCGATTTCGGCGGCGACGACCCTCAGCGGCACGCCGTCCTGCTCGAACGGGTTGAAGTCGTTCGAGAGCACGTCGACGACCTGACTGTCGCTCCGCGTCATCTCGATCTGGCCCGTGTTCGGGTCGTCCACCGCGCGCGGCATCGCACGAGTGGAGGAGACCACCTTCACGTCCACGTACCCGGGCACCGTGAACTCGTTGAACTTCAGCGCGAATGACAGGCGCGTGGCGGTGCCGGGCTGCACGCCGAGCGGCGCGGACACGCGCAGGGTCGCCCCGTCGACGATGTCGGCGGAGATGTCGGCGGTCTCGCCGGAGAGGTTCGTGTACGAGACCTTCTCGATGTTCTCTTTGTTCGGCTGATCGGTCGAGGCGCGCAGGTCGATCTCGAGCGGCGCCTCGCCGGCCTCGATGGTCTCGTTGACCGGCGTGAACGTGGGCGCCACGTCGTTGAAGCCGGGGTCGCCTACGGTGATCGGCAGGCTGAGGATCGCGCGCCGGCCCACGGGGTCGTCGGGGCCGTCGCCGTCGGTGACCTCGAAGGTGAGCGTCGCCGGCCCGCGGTAATCGCGCGCGGGCTCGAACTGCAGCTCCGTGCCGCTCACGAACGACGACGACCGGGCGTTCGTGGCGCTCGCGGACAGGATGGTGGCGGGCTGACCGGACGGCACCTCGACGAGGTCGTCGACGCTCCACTCGATGCGGCCGTTCATCGGCACCACGATCTCGCCAAGCGACTTGAGGTGCGGCGCGGGGAACTTCGCCCGCTCCTCAGCGGCGAGCTCTTCCGGGGTCTTCGGACGCTGGGTCTCTTCAGGCACCTCGTCGCCGCCCGGCGCGGGCGGCACGATGACGAAGGCCATCGCCGACAGCTCGTCGAGCTCGTTCGTGAGGCGGAATGCGACCGCGTACCGTTCGCGGCGCGGCTCGACCTCGATCGTGCCGTCGGACGCGAGCTCGGCGAGGTCGGCGTTCGGGCCCTCGAGCGAGACGACGAGGTCTTCGACCAGACCGCCCGGGTTCGTGGCATCCTTCAGCGGGTCGACGACGACGGACTCACCGCCGACGACCTGCTCGGGCTCGATGATCTGGTCTTCCGCGGTGGGCGGCGGGACGATCGCGTCCTCGCTCACGGCGATCTGCAGGAACGCGGTGTCGGTACCGCCGCGGCCATTGGAGATCTGGTAGCGGACGGTGTACCCACCCTCGGCCTCGGGCGCCGTCACGACGACGCGGCGCCGGTCGCGGATCTCGGCCTCGATGCCCTCGTCGACCTCGGGCAGGTCGGCGACGTGCAACTGGAAGCCGCTCGGGTCGGAGTCGTTCAGCAGCACCTCGACGCCCGCGGTGCGGCCGGGCTTCATCTCGATGGTGTCGTCGACCGCCTTCGGCGGCAGCTGCACCTCCGGCCGCGGGATGACGCCGATCCGGATGGTGCCCTCGGCGGTCTTGCCGAACGTGTCGCGGACCTCGTACGAGAACGTGTCGGTGCCGGCGGCGCCCGGGAACGCCTCGTACGTGAGCGACGTGCTCGTGCGCTCGACGATGCGGCCGAGGGCCGGCGCCGACGCGATGCCGGTGAGCACGACCGAGTCGCCGTCGGGGTCGATGCCGTCGAGCGGCACGTCGATCTTCACGGTCGACCCGGCGAAGGTGCGGGACGTGAGCGGGGTCGGCAGCGGCGCCCGGTTCTCGGCGTCGCGGCCGATCACGTTGAACGTCACGGTGGCGCGCGCGATCTGCTCGAAGTCGTCGGTGACCGTGTAGACGACGGTCTTCACCCCGGGCGAGGAGGGCGCCTGGAAGCGCAGCGTCTCGTCGTCGATGAAGGCGATGCCGCCCTCGGCCCCCGACTGGTCGAGCTCGGGCAGCAGATGCATCGTCGAGGCATCCGGGTGGTAGTCGTTCGCGAGCACCGGGACGCTGACGATGTCGCCCGCGCGCACGACGGCGGCATCGTCGAGGGCGACGGGCGGCTGGTGCTTGACGAGCGGCGGCACCGGCACGACGGTGACCGTGGCGGTCGAGGAGTTCACGCCGTCTGACACGGTGTACTCGAACTCGAGCTGGCGGTCGAGCGCCTCCGAGGCGCTCACGCGGGCGACGGTGTTCGTGATGAGCTCGACGGAGACGAGGCCCTCGGTGGCGGTGTCGTCGATCGACTGCACCGCGAGGACCCGGCCCGACGGCGAGACGTCGTTCGCGAGCACGGAGACCGACGTCGGCTCGCCGGGTCGGAGGAAGGCGGTGTCCTTCACGGCGATCGGCGCCGGCGTCTCGGACGGCGGTTCGACCACCTGCACCCGCACGAGTCCGACGCTGACGTTCGCTCCCGCGCCGAGGTCGTACAGGAAGATGTACTCCCCGACCTGGTTGCTCGTGAACGCGAGGGTTCCGCGCTCGGGGTTCGGCGTGACGGTGGCGCCGTCCGGCGTTTCCTGCACGCCGAGCAGCTGCAGCGGCGCGCCGGAGGGCGAGAGGTCGTTTTCGAGGGGCTCGATCACGGTCGTCTCGCCGACGAACGTCTGCGCGTAGTCGGGTGTGCCGACGGGGTTCAGGGAGCCGGCGGGCTTCACGTCGACCGTGAAGGTGCCCGTGCTCGCGGCCTGCCCGTCGGAGATCGTGTACGCGACCTCCTTGAGCCCGAGCTCGGCGGACTTGTGCTCGAAGGTGACGAACCCGTCGGGGCTGAACCGCACGACATCGCCGCCGGTCGGGGAGGCGTCGACGAGGAACAGGTCGTCGCCGTCGGGGTCGTTCCAGTCGGCGAGCAGGTTGTACGAGATGTGCTGGCCCTGCTCGACGCTCACGGCGCCGTTGCGGAGCGCGATGGGCGCCTGGTTCTCGGTGTCGGGGACGACGCGCAGGTTCACGGATGCCTCGGCGACGCCGCCCCGGCCGTCGTCGGCGGTGTAGCGGAAGCTCAGCGTGCCGGCCGCACCCTCGGCGGGCGTGTACTGCAGCGCGCGCCCACCGTCGATGACGTCGATGCGGCCTGCGCCCTCGGGCACGCCGTTGGTCGCGGCGATGGTGAGCACGTCGCCGTCGGGGTCGGTGTCGTTCTCGAGCACCTCGACGATGGTGGTGCGGTCGGGCCGGACGCCGTAGTCGTCGTCGCGGGCGACGGGCGGCCGGTTCTGGTCGGTGCGCTCGGCAAGGGTGTCCTCGAAGGTCTGCTGCGAGCTCTTCTCCTCGCCCTCGAGCTCCTCGGTCTCCTCCGGCGGCGTCACCTCCTCCCAGTTGTCGACGAGACGCAGGTCGGAGTCGACGAGCCAGGCGTCGCCGTTGGCGAGGTTGTTCAGCACGATCACGTCGCGGTTCACGCGGAACTCGAGCCGCCCGCCGACGGTCGACTGCTCGAGGTCGACGCCGCGAGGCTCCTGCCCCTCGCAGGCCGCGAGGTAGCGGCCGGCCTCGGCCCAGGCCCCGTGCAGGCAGTCGCCGAGCCGGACAGGTGCGGCGACGCTCTCGGCGTCCTCATCGGCGCCCGCGACGCCGTCGTGCGGGATCTCGCGGATGTCGCCGCCGCCGAGCGGCACCTCGAGCAGCCCGGTGGCCGTCGCGACGACGGCGGTGGATGCCTCCGGCCCGGACTGCTGCAGTCGGAGCGCCGCCTCGGGCAGCTCGATGCGACGGTCGCCCACGCGCAGCGCGTCGGCGTCGAAGTCGAGCACGACGGGCTGCTCGCCGACCGCGGCGAGCTCGTGCCGGCCGAGCTTGCCGACCTCGACGGGCTCGGTCTCGTCCGCTCCGCGGACGAGCTTCAGCACCACGCCGTCATCGGGCGAGCTGGCGAACACCGTGCCCTCGCTGCTGACCGCGAGGTCGCCCTCGCCGTCGACCTCGGCGACGGGGTCGGTGCCACGCCAGTCGAAGGCGAGCTCCCCGCCCGCGTCGATCGTCCACAGCTCGCCCTTGGGCGAGAGCACCGCGAGGACGTCGCCGCCGTAGGCGATGGTCGACGCGGGCGGCACGTCGATGCGTTCGACGAGCGTCGTGAACGAGGCATCCACCCGCTCGACGGCGCCGGCCGCAGCGTCGTAGAGGAAGACGTCCTCGCCGTGCTGGAACACGTCGGTCTCGCTCGCGGCCGTCGCGACGGCCGCGTCGAGCTCCTCGATCTGCCGGTTCAGCCGGCCCGCGAGGAGGTCTTGCGCGTTGGTCACCCAGACGTCGCGCACCCGCAGGTCGGGGTCGGTGACCGGGAAGCCCTGGTGCAGCAATGCGAACGTGACGGGCACGCCGGCGAGCACCGCGATCGCCGCAGTGGTGGCGATCGGCTTGCGCCGGCGGAGGAGCGACGCGAACGTGCTCATGCAACTCCCCAGGTCGGCGTTCGTCGTGGATACGTCCGGGCAGGCGGCAGGCGGGTCCCGGCGGGCATCAACCTAACACGCGAGCGGAAGGCCCCCAAACGGGGAGGACTCCCCATGTCGCCCGTCAGGACGCGTCGTCGGCAGTGTTCGCGGCGTCGAGCAGCGGCAGGTCGTCGGCGCTGACCAGCCGGGTCGCGACGGCGTACTCGACGAGCCTGGTGCGGCGGTTCGTCGCGAGCTTCCCGCGTCCGCCGCGGAGGCCCTGCACGCCGATGCGGTCGAGCTTCTCGCACACGTTGTCGAGCTTGCGGTTGAAGGTCGTCATGCTCCAGCCGAGGCGCTGGGCGGCCTCGGCGGAGGAGGGCACCGTGGCCCGGCCGGCGGCGTGCTGGACGAGCACCGGCTCGGCGAGCGCGAGCACGAGCAGCCGCTGCCCGGCCGTCAACGTGACGGGCATGATCGTCGTGCCCGTGCCGGCCTCGGTCGTCGTGAGCGAGGTCGCATACAGATCGGTCTCGGCGTGGATCGCGAAGTCGTACGTCGTCGACCCGGCGCTGAACATGACGTGCATGGTCTGGAACACGATCGGCAGGCGGGCGCCCGGGGCGAGCCAGGCCTGCACTCCCCCGGTGGCGTCGGAGACGGTCGCCGACAGCAGCTGGCCCACGTTGTGCAGCCACCAGAGCCCGTGCTCGGCCCTGAGAGTGAGGAAGGTGCGGTGCAGGTACGGGTTCTCGTCGATGACGAGGTCGGACTCGCGGCCGATGCCGAACGGGCGGTCGGGGTCGACGGTGTACCACTCGCCGCAGAACTCCACTTTCAGCGGGGTCATGGCGTGCATCCCCGCTGCTCGGGCGACGTCTTCGTGCCGCGCTGCACCTGCACGTCGACGCAGACCGACTGGCCCGGGGCGAGGCCCGTCACGACGATCTCGGACCCGTCGGTGACCTGCGTGTCGCCGATACCGTCGGCACGTCGCCACCGGTACCGGTCGCCCTCCTCGGCGTCCTCGTGCGTGACGGCGAACGTGGCGCTCGTGCCGTCGGCCGACTTCACGCCGGCAGCCACCTCGGCGACCGGCACCTGTTCGCCGGAGATCGCGTCCTCGGTCTCCGCGCCCTCGGTCGCCGGCACGTCGGGCGGAGTCGTCGTGAGCGAGGTCGCGACGGCGATGCCGACCACGGCGAGCACGATCGCACCGGCGACGCCGCCGATGATCGCGCCCACCGGCGTCCGGCGACGAGGCGCCGGCGCGGCCGGCTGCTGCGCGGGGTCGGGCTTCGTGCGGACGACCGTCTCGTCGGTGATGCCGGGATGCTCGTCGGCCCGCTCACCCGGCCGGCGCACGACCGTGCGCTCGTCGACGGGCGCCGACGCGCCCTGCGCGTCGATCCGCTGCGGGGCACGATGCCTGGTGGCGTCGGGATCGGCGGCCGGAGCGGCCGCTCTGCCCGCCTGCGGCCCCTGGGCGTGCACGCTCTGCACCGTGCGGGCTCGGGTCTCGTCCGCGTCGGCAGGAGCGCCGGGTCCATCGGGCGCGCCGCGCTCGATGGGCGCCTCCGCGAGGTTCGGCACCTCGATCGTCGTGGCCGCGTACCCGAGTTCCAGCTCGACGCGCTGCAACGCGCGGGCGAAGTCGACAGCGCTCGCGTACCGGTCCTCGGGCCGCATGGCCATGCCGGTCCGGAGCACCTCGACGAGGCTGCGCGGCAGGTCGGGCCGGTTCAGCGGCGTGATCGCGCCCCGCTCGATCCGGCCGATGAGGTCGAGCGAGCCGTTCGGGCGCCCGGGCACCTCGAAGGGGCTGCGACCGGCAAGCAGGGTGTGCACCGTCGCGGCGAGCGAGAAGACGTCGCTGCGGACGTCCGCCCGGGCCTCGTCGTCGAACAGCTCGGGCGGCGACCACGGCACGCTCATGCCGACCGCCGACTGACCCGTCCCGGTCGAATCGCCGCCGCCGCGCGTGAACGTCATGGTGTGCATCGGCAGCTCGCCCTCGAGATTGCTCGAGATGCCGAAGTCGGTGAGGGCGGGCCATCCGTAGGCGTTGGTCAGCACGTTCGCGGGCTTGATGTCGCGGTGCAGGATGCCGGCGCTGTGCGCGGTCGCGACCGCGCCCGCGATGCGGATGCCGGTGCGGAGCGCCTGCTCGGCGCCGAACGGCGCCTGCTTCAGCTGTGCTGCGAGGCTGGGCCCCGGGCAGTACTCCATCACGAAGTACGGCCGGCCGTCGGCCGAGACGTCGGCGTGGAAGATCGTGACGATGTACGGATGCGCCGACAGCTGGGCCATGAGGTTCGCCTCGGCGACGAACTGCGCCCGGGTGTCACGGGTGAGGTCGTCGGCGAGCAGCACCTTCACCGCCACCTGGCGGCGGGGCAGGCGCTGCTCGTAGAGGAACACGTCGGCGAAGCCGCCGGAGCCGAGCAGGCTCACATGGCGGTATCCCGGCAGCTCGGGAGGTGGCGCGGAGGCGCGACGCATGTCAGTCGCCCTCCACGGTGACGGCCCAGCCGCCGCCGAGGTCGATCACGGTGCCGACGAGCACGGGGGTCTCCTCGCCGGCACGCAGGCGAACGGGCGCGCGGCCCGGCTGGATCACCGTGGTGCCGTTGCGGGAGTTCAGGTCGGTGACGACCACGGTGCCGCCGTGCAGACCGACCTTGACGTGGCTGCGCGAGATGTCGGGGTCGCCGGCGCCGATGGTCACGAGCCGCGGCAGGCGCCCGCCGACCGTTCGGCCGACGCCGGGCGAGCGCCCGAGCACGATCTCGCCGGTGAGCGGCTCGCTCGTCTCACCGGGCAGCGCGAGGCGGAGGCTCGGCGCAGGAGCGGCGGCCTCGCCGGCCGCGCGGTCGCCGCCACGGGCCCGCTCGCGCTTCAACCGCTGGATCGCATCGAGGGCGATGGTGCCGTCCTCCGCGTCGTCGGGGCCCGAGGCGGTGAGCGCCGTGGGACGCGGCACGACGATCGTGCGGTCTTCGACCTCGTCGTCGACCACGGGCTCGTCGGCCGGCGCGATCGTCTGCTCGGGGATGACCGTCGCCTCCGACGCCACCCGCGGTGCGGGCGGCGAGGCGGGTGCGGGCGGTGCGGGCGGGCCGCTCGGCGCCTGCACGACCGTCGCCTCGTCGGTCGCGGTCTCGTCGGCCGCCGCCTCGTCGGCGGGTCGGCCGTCGGCGGGCGCGACGCCGGTTCCCGTGCCGGCATCGCCCAGGGGCACGGCGTCCGTCGCCGGAGCGACGACCCCTGACGTCGATGCCTCGGCCGAGGCATCCGCATCGCCGGCAGACGCGAGCGCCTCGCCGAGACGCACCGCGGATGCCGCGACGACGGCCTCCTCGGCCGGCCACGCGTGCGTGCCGCCCGTGCGCGCGAAGGGCGCCAGGATCTCGAGGCCGTCGGCGGCGACGATGCGTTCGGTCCAGGTCGACACCCGCGCGCCGCTCACGACCTCGTCGCCGCAGCGCACGCGGAACCCGCCGCGCACGACGATCCGCACCTCGCCGTCGCCGGCAGGCACCGCGAGCGCGAAGGGCGGGGCGTCGGCGAGCCCGGCGCGGGTCACGAGACCGAGGACCGTCGCCACCGGGTCGGTGGTCGCGACCGCCTCCCAGTACTCCGGCTGACCGAACACGTCGGCCTGGCCGGCGAGCACGCGTCCGGCACGCACGACGGCGACCCACTTCCCGGTCGGATCGGGCACGTACACCGTCATGCGGCACCTCCGTCGCGCGGCAGGGTCTGCTCGGGATCGGCCTCCGCGTCGGCCCGATCGCGTGTGGTCTCGTCGTCGACATCCTCAGGACGGCCGATCTCCGACTCCACGACGACGACCGTCACGTTGTCGCGACCGCCCCGTTCGAGCGCCGCGGCGAGCAATTCATCGGCGCGTCCGCCCTCGGCGAGGATATGCGCGAGCTCGTCGACGTCGACTTCCTTGGTCAGGCCGTCGGAGCACAGCAGGAAGGCCTGGCGCCCGGTGGCGGGCAGGATCCAGACGTCGGGCTCGGCGTACTCGTCGGCGCCGAGTGCGCGCGTGATGACGTTCCGCTCCGGGTGCCGCTCGGCGTCCGCCGGGTCGATGAGCCCGGCGTCGACGAGCTCCTGCACCGCGGAGTGGTCGACGCTCACCTGCCGGAGCCGGCGGCCGTCCCAGGAGTACACGCGCGAGTCGCCGACGTTGAACGCCATCCACTTCAGGCCCTGGCCGGCGCCCGCGTCGACCAGCGCGACGCCCGCGAGGGTGGTGCCGGCGACCGCCACCCCTTCGTCGCCCGCATCGCTCAGCGCCCGCACCGCGTCGTTCGCCGAGTGGATCGCGTCGAGCACCTGCTCGGGTGTGGACGCCGTTCCCGCGGTCAGGTGACGGCGGAACGTCTCGACGACCGCGCGGCTCGCGGCGTCGCCTCGCGCGTGCCCGCCCATGCCGTCGGCGACCAGGTAGACGGGGGCGTCGGCGAGGTAGGAGTCTTCATTCACCTGCCGCACCCGGCCGACGTCGGTCGCCGCACTGTGCGCGACGACCGCGTCCGCGGCGCCCGCCTCGGCGCTGCCCGCGTACGCGACCGTCTCCTTGCCGTCAGCAGACACGTCCCACCTCGATGCATCCGTTCACGGGCAGCCGCCCGGGCCCCGCACCGGGGCCGGTTGACAACGCTAGCAAGCCGGAGGCCGGCGTTCAGCCCTCGCGCGACGACGCGTCGTCGGTGAAGTGCGGCACCTCGTCCATCAGCTTGTGGCCGCGCTGACGCGAGTCGCGGCGCGCCTTGATGAGGCTCGCGATCGTCGCCACCGCCATCGCGGCGAGGATGACGCCGAGGGACATCCACGTCGAGATCTCGGGCGCCCACTCGATGTGCTCGCCGTTGTTGATGAACGGCAGCTCGTTCACGTGCATGGCGTGCAGCACGAGCTTCACCCCGATGAACGCCAGGATGAACGCGATGCCGTACTTCAGGTACTCCAGGCGCTCGAGTAGGCCGCCGAGGAGGAAGTAGAGCTGGCGGAGACCCATGAGGGCGAACACGTTGGCCGTGAACACGATGAACGGGCTCTGCGTGATGCCGAAGATCGCGGGGATCGAGTCGAGCGCGAACAGCAGGTCGGTGGTGCCGATCGCGACGAAGACGATGAGCATCGGCGTGAAGAACCGCTTGCCGTCGATCGTGGTGCGAAGCTTCACCCCGTCGTACTCGTCGGTGAGGCTGACGCGCTTGCGGAGCATCCGGACGACGAACGTCTCGGAGTCCTCGTCTTCATGGTCGCCGCGCACCTGCTGGATGGCCGTCCACACGAGCCAGGCGCCGAAGATGTAGAAGATCCAGCTGAAGTTCTCGATGAGCGAGGCGCCGAGCAGGATGAAGATGCCTCGGAGCACCAGCGCGATGATGATGCCCACCATGAGCACCTCCTGCTGCAGCTTCCGCGGCACCGAGAACCTCGCCATGATGATGACGAACACGAACAGGTTGTCGATCGACAGGCTGTACTCGGTGAGCCAGCCGGCGAGGAACTGCCCGCCGTGCTCGGCGTCGCCGAGGAGGAACATCAGCCCCGCGAAGATCAGCGCGAGCACCACGTAGAAGACGACCCACAGGGTCGACTCCTTGAACGACGGCACGTGCGGGCGCTTCAGCACGAGGAGCAGGTCGCCCACGAGGATGAGCGTGAGGACGATCAGGGATCCGATTTCGAACCAGGCGGGGAGCTCGAGCAACAGGCGGCCTTCCGGGAGATGAGATGGGTCAGATGAGGCCGAAAGTCTCTCCCGGTCGCACCGACGGTGCGCCTCCACGCCCGGAGCGGCGTCTGCGGCGCTCGTACTGACGATCGTGGCCCGGGACTTTCGCCCCGCGGGATACTCCCCTTCGCTCCCGGGAGTCTATCGGATGCCCCGCCCTAGGCTGGAGTCCCGCATCCAGAAGGAGACCCGTGAGCGCCAAGACGACGCCCCCGCCCCATCCCCCGACGACGACGTACCGCACCGCCCCCTGGTCGCGCGCCGTCGGCGGACTCATCTTCACCAGCCGCTGGCTGCAGGCTCCCCTCTATCTCGGCCTCATCCTGGCGCAGGCGATCTACGTGGTGGTCTTCGTCATCGAGCTTTGGCATCTCGCCGAGGGGGTCATCGCCCACCCCGAGGACATCGACGAGGCCGACATCATGCTGGCCGTCCTCGGGCTGATCGACGTCGTCATGATCGCGAACCTGCTCATCATGGTCATCATCGGCGGCTACGAGACGTTCGTGTCGCGGATCCAGGTCGACGGACACCCCGACCAGCCCGAATGGCTGAGCCACGTGAACGCCAACGTGCTGAAGGTCAAGCTCGCGATGGCGATCATCGGCATCTCGTCGATCCACCTCCTGAAGACCTTCATCGAGGTCGGCGACATGAGGGGCGGCGTCGCGGCCGGCACGGAGACCGGTCAGGACTACACGTGGGACGGCGTGCTGTGGCAGGTCGTCATCCACTCGGTGTTCATCCTGAGCGCGCTCGCGCTCGCCCTCATCGACCGCATGTCGTACCACAAGGTGTCGCCGCACGAGGTGCACGACGGCGTGCCGGTCGCGTATCCGAACGCCCGCCAGGGCCTCGGCGAGGTCGAGCCCGAGCCGGCCGCCGTCGGAGGCGCTCGCGCCGAGTGAGGTGCGAGGCGCCGGGTCGGATGCCTCGGCTCGGCGCCTCCTCCGATCTCGGCGACGAGCGGCCGGAACCGACGCACCGCCCCGGAAACGACGAACCGCCCCGGAAACGACGAACGCCCTCGCTTTCGCGAGGGCGTTCCGCCGTGTTGCCGAGTGGTGACCCCAGCGGGATTTGAACCCGCGCTACCGCCGTGAGAGGGCGGCGTCCTAGGCCGCTAAACGATGGGGCCGTGTGTCTCGGAATCTCGTTCCGTGTTCCGGCAACTCGAAGAGTATGACACACCTTTCGGGGCGTTTCCAAATCGAGGCGGCACCCGCGGCCGGCCCGGTTCAGGCGAACACGGAGAGCGCCCCCGGCACGACCTCGACGTCGACCGGGAGGGTCCCGATCCGCTCGCCGTCGGCGTACGCGACGACATCGGATGCCTCGATCCGCACGGTCCGGGCTCGCACGAACTCGACCGCGGGATGCTCGACGTGGGTGCCGGAATACACCTTCGGGAAGACCGCGAGCAGCCCCGCACGGCTCAGCGGATGCACGATGAACACGTCGAGCAGGCCGTCGGCCAGGTCGGCCTGCGGCACGATGCGCATGCCGCCGCCGAGCGACGGGTTGTTCGCCACCGAGACGAGCATGGCGCGCTGCTCGCGGCGGACGCCGTCGATGGTGATGACGTACTCGCGCGGCCGGAACGTCGCGAGCTCTCGGAGCAGGGCGAGGGTGTACCGGCTCGGTCCGCGGGGCCGGATCATCCGGTTCGCGCGCTCGTTCACGACCGCGTCGAAGCCGGCGGAGAGCACCGCGGCGTACCAGGTGGTGTGCGCACCGTGCCGGACCCTCGCCGCATCGATCGCCTGCGGCGGGTGCCGGAGCGCCTCGACGAGCGCCTCCGTGCCGAGCGCGGGGTCGTCGAACGGCAGGCCGAGCCCGCGGGCGAGATCGTTGCCGGTACCCGCGGCGACGATGCCGAGCGGCACGCCGGTGCCCGCGAGCAGATTGACACCGAGCGAGACCATGCCGTCGCCGCCGACGACCACGACCCCGTCGGTGCCCTGCGCGACGGCCTGCTCGGCCTCGCGCCGGAGTAGTTCGACGTTCGCCTCGCGCAGCATCGTCACCTCGTACCCGACGCGGAGCAGCCGGTCGACCACGGCGGGCCCGACGTCGAGGTTCCGGCCGAAGGCCGCAGCGGGGTTCACGGCGACGAGCAGTCGCGCGGGGGGTCGGGTCACTCTGCGATTCTGGCAGCACCCCGGCGCGGAGCACGACGCGGGCCGCAATGCACCCGCTTGCGCGGTCGGCATCGGCTCGTGTTGGCTCGGAGGATGCGATTGACCAAGCTCGAGCACGCGGCCCTCATCATCGAGAACTCCGGGTCGCGCCTGTTCATCGATCCGGGCAAGTTCACCACGCCGATCACCGAGGCCGCCGGCGCCGTCGCCGTCGTCATCACGCACGAGCACGACGACCACTGGACACCGGAACAGCTCGCCCGCATCGCCGACCTGAATCCCGAGCTGCGGGTCTTCGGTCCGCCGGGAGTGGTCCGCGCGGCGGCCGAGCAGGGTGTCGCCGTCGAGGAGGTGCACGCCGGCGACACGGTCGAGGTCGCGCCGTTCCGGCTGCGGTTCTTCGGCGGCCGGCACGCCGTCATCCACGCCTCGATCCCGGTGGTCGACAACCTCGGCGTGCTCGTCGACGAACGCCTCTACTACGCGGGCGATTCGTTCACGGTGCCGGAGGACGTCGAGGTCGAGGTGCTCGCCGCTCCGGCCGGAGCACCGTGGATGAAGATCTCGGAGGCGATGGACTACGTCGTCGAGGTGGCGCCGAAGCGCGCCTTCCCGACGCACGAGATGATGCTCTCGCGCGCGGGGAAGGAGTCCTCGAACGCCCGGCTGAAGTGGGCGACCGAGCAGGGCGGGGGCGAGTACTTCGCGCTCGAGCCGGGCGACACGCTCGACTTCTGATCGCGACGGGTCGGTCGCCCCGTCGCGGCGAATGACAACGAGGGATGCCCCGCCCGGGGCATCCCTCGTTCATCATCAGCCGCCTCGGCCTCCGCCGCCTCCGCGACCGCCGCCGTCATCGCGGCCGCCGCCCGGCCCGCCGTCGCCCTGGCCGTCACCGCCGCCGCCATCGGGGCCGGGCCCGCCTCCCCCGCCGTCAGCGGGCGGCTCGGCAGGCGGAAGCTGTTCGCCGTCGCCCGTGTCAGCGGGTTCTGTCGTCTCCGGAGCCGGTTCGGTGGTGGGCGGCGGCCCGCCGGGGCGCGCGACCACGGGCCCCGGACCGAGTTCGGAGAAGCCGTCGCCGCCGTACTTGGCCGCGGCCACCGACATCACGGTCGGGAACATCCGGTGCCTCGCCTGTGCGGCCTGCCCGCTGTCGAAGTAGATGCCGCGCTGGTTGGCCTCGCCCGTGACGCTCACCACGGCGGCCGCCGTGGCGACTCGCGTGCTCGCTCCGACCATCCAGGTGTCCTTCGCGCCGTCGGTCGTGCCGGTCTTGCCGATGAGTGGTACGGAGGGCACGGTGTTGGCCGCCGACGTCTGGCCGGTGCCGCTCGTCATCACGCGGCGGAGGCCGTAGTGCATCCCCGCGGCCACCTCGGGCGCCACCGCCTGCGTACAGGTGGTCTGCGGCCGCGCGATCTCCTCGCCGTCGCGGCCGACGATACGGTCGATCGCCACCGGCGAGCACGAGACGCCGTTGTTCGCGATGCCGGCGAACGCGATGGCCATGCTGAGCGGGGCGACCTCGTTGATGCCGAGCACGGCCGACGGATAGTGCACGAGCGGGTCGCCGTCGGCCCGATGCACCCCGAAGGCCTCGGCGGTGCTCGCGATGCCGCACTGGTCGAGCAGCTTCGCCATGCCGAGGAATCCGGTGTTGATCGAGCCGATCGTGGACTCCAGCGCCGTGTAGTTCGCCCCTGGCTCGTTCGCGTCGTTGCGCGGGTTCCAGCCGGGTTCTGCGAACTGCGTTCCCTGGCAGCTGTCGCGGAACGCGCCCCAGTTGCTCTTCCGACGCGAGTCGACCCGCTCGTTCAGGCCGTGCCCCTCGGCGAGCCACTGCGCGAGCGTGAAGACCTTGTAGCTCGAACCCGGCTGGAAGCCGCTCGATCCGCCGTAGTCGTAGTCGGTGTTGTAGTTGATGCCGGTGAACTCGGGCCGGCCGGCGACGACCGCGGGGTCCTGGCTGTAGTTCTTATTCTGCGCCATGGCGAGGACGCGGCCGGTGCCAACCTCCACGCTCGAGATCACGCCGCCGACATCCCAGCCGGGGTAGGTCTGCGGCACGTTCTCGGCGATGGCGCGCTCGGCGGCGGCCTGCAGGTCGAGGTCGAGCGTCGTATACACATCGAATCCGCCGCGGCGGAAGTTGAGGAATCGCTCCTCGGGGTCGTCGCCGAACGCGGGGTCGTTCTCGAGGATGTGGGTGACGTAATCGCAGAAGTACGCCGAACCGCCCGCGGTCTGGCACCCGGTGCTCGGCTCCTGGATCACGGGCTGCACGGGCGTCGCGACGGCCTCGTCGTACTGCGCCTGCGTGATCTTCTTGAACTCGAGCATGCGGTCGAGGATGTAGTTGCGCCGCGCGAGGTTCGCCGCATACCCGTTCGCCGCGCCGTTCTCGGCGTCGTCGGGCTTGTCGAGCTGGAACTTCACCGGGTTGTTCACGATCGCCACGAGCGATGCGGCCTGCGCGAGCGTGAGGTTCGCGGCGGTCGTGGAGAAGTAGTAGTTCGCGGCCGCCTCGATGCCGTACACCGTGCCGCCGAACCCCGCGATGTTCAGGTACCCGAGCAGGATCTCGTCTTTGGTGTAGCGCTTCTCGACGCCGATCGCGAGCCGCATCTCCTTGAGCTTGCGGTCGATCGTCGTCTCGGTGGCGCTGTCGTAGCAGGCGAGCTTCTCCTCCTCGATGAGCGCGAACCGCTCGTCGGGGGTGAGGGCCGCGCGTTCCTCCTCGGTGAGGTCTTCGAGCGCGACGGTCGCGGCCTCGCGCTCGCATTCCTGCACGCGCACGTTCTTCACGTACTGCTGCGCGATGGATGACCCGCCCTGCGTCTCCCGTCCCGTCGCGGTGGTCACGGCGGCGCGGATGGTGCCCTGCAGGTCGATGCCGCCGTGGTCGTAGTACCTCGGGTCCTCGCCGGCGACCGCGGCATCTTTCACGAACTGGCTGACCTGGTCCCAGCCCACGTTGATGCGGTTCTGGTCGTAGAACGACGCGAGGTGCACGGGCGTGCCGTCGCTCGCGGTGGCGTAGATGTCGCTCTTCTCCGACAGCTCGCCGATCTCGAGGTACCCGGGAAGGTTCTCGAACATGCCGATGGTGCTGGAGGCGGTGACCCCGACCAGCGACAGCGCCGGCGCCGCCGCGGTCGCGACGAGCGCGCCGGCCGCGGCGCTCGCGAGCACCATGCCGAGGAACCCGCCGAGGACGCCCAGCGGCGTCCGCGTCTCCTCGAAGTCGCGACTGCGCTTGTTCCGGCCGAGCGGGGCGGATGCCCCGTCGTCGAGGTCATGGTCCATGGCGACACCACCCCCCATTCGCGTTACGTGGTTCCATGCAAGCGCAGCGGGCCGGAGTTGTCCAGCCGCGGCGCGGGGGCTTGCGCGGTGCTCAGGATCGCCCGTGTGACGCCGGTTCGCGCGTGGGCGACGGGGGCTGCGGCATCCGCCTCACCGTCCCGAAGCGCTCCGCGAGCGGCACGAGCACGAGGGGCCGCGCGAGGAACCAGCCGGCGACGAGCACGACGACCGACCCAGCGAACACGACGAACCCGATCCAGTCGTCGGCGTCGCGCGCGGCGTACATGTGGTTGAGGTTGCGCAGCATCCCCGTCGTGAGCACCAGCACGACGTGCACGAACGTGAACAGCAGGAAGAACAGCATCGTCGGGTAGTGCACGGCTCTGGCCACGCGCTCGCTCGGCAGGCGCGACCAGCGCCCCTGCATCGGCCAGACCGGCGAGAGCCGGAGGCCCGTCACGATCGCGACCGGCGACGCGATGAAGACCACCGCGAAGTACGCCAGCACCTGCGCGTCGTTGTACGACACCCACGAGTTCTCCACCGGCCACTCGAGCGAGAGGTACTGCAGCACGACCGAGATCGAGTTCGGCACGACCGACCAGTCGGTGGGCACGATGCGGAGCCACTGCCCCGTCGCGAAGAGCAGCACGACGTAGACGACGCCGTTCAGCACCCACAGCGCGTCGACCGTGAGGTGCAGCCACACCGAGATGCCGAGCCGCCTGGGCGTGCCGGCGGTGCGCGGGAACCGGGTATTGTCGCGCGTCCAGAACGCCGGCGGCCGCTGCTTCGAGCGGACGAGGAGGCCGGTGCGCACGATCATCACCAGGAAGAAGGCGTTGAAGAAGTGCTGCCAGCCGAGCCAGGCCGGCAGGCCCACCGGTGTGCCCTCCGGGACGTCGCTGTGGCCCGGGTACGTCTCGATGAAGTCCTGAACGGCGGCCACGCCCCGCAGGGCACGCGCGACGAGCACGGCGCCGGCGAGCAGCACGAGGGCGCCCGCGACGTACCAGAGCAGCCGCTTCCACGAGACATCCGCGAACACGGAACGAGAGGGCGACGGCACGCCCTCAGCGTGACAAACGGCGACGACGGATGCAACTCGGGCGGGGCCTGCGCGACGCAGGGTGACGATCGGGGCCGTGGCACCGGAGGACGGCCGCCCGATGGGGCGCAGCCAACCCGTGCAGGCCGGGGTCGTCTGAGACCCGGCGGTGGGGTGCCTGACACGCGAAAACCCCCGCCTGAGCGGGGGTTCTTCAACGCTGGGGTACCTGGACTCGAACCAAGAACAACTGAACCAGAATCAGCCGTGTTGCCAATTACACCATACCCCAATGGCCTGAAACCGCGGTCTCGGGCCGAGAAGCTACTCTAGCCGACGATCGAGCAGCCTCCAAACCGAGCGACCGTCAGCGCCCGAGGCGCGCTGCGAGGCCGTCGAGGCGCGCGAGCGAGTCGACCTTGCCGAGGATCTGCATCGACTCGAACAGCGGCGGCGAGACGCGCCGGCCGGAGATCGCGACGCGCACGGGGCCGAACGCGACCCGCGGCTTGAGGCCGAGGCCGTCGACGAGCGCGCCGCGGAGCGCCTCCTCGATCTCGGCAGTGGCCCAAGCCTCGGCGGGGAGGCGGTCGAGCGCCTCGCGGGCCGCTGCGACGACCTCGCCGGCGTTGTCGGGCAGCGAGCCGACGGCGTCGTCGTCGAGGGTGAGGCCCGAGGCATCCGTGAACAGGAAGCCGAGCATGCCGGGCGCCTCGCCGAGCAGCGCGATGCGCTCCTGCACGAGCGGCGCGGCCTCGGCGAGGACCGCCTCCTGCGCGGGCGTGATCGGGGTCGACACGGCGCCGGCGGCCTGGAGGTAGGGCACCGTGCGGGCGGCGAAGTCGCTCGCGTCGAGGAGTCGGATGTGGTCGCCGTTGATCGCCTCCGCCTTCTTCAGGTCGAAGCGGGCGGGGTTCGGGTTCACGTTCGCCACGTCGAAGGCGGCGACGAGCTCGTCGCGGCTGAACACGTCGCGGTCGGCCGAGAAGCCCCACCCGAGGAGGGAGAGGTAGTTGAGCAGCCCCTCAGGGATGAAGCCGCGGTCGCGGTGGTGGAACAGGTTCGACTCGGGGTCGCGCTTGGAGAGCTTCTTGTTCCCCTCCCCCATGACGTACGGCAGGTGGCCGAAGCGCGGCACGAAGGTGGTGACTCCGATGTCGATGAGCGCGTGGTACAGCGCGATCTGCCGGGGCGTCGAGGAGAGGAGGTCTTCGCCGCGGAGCACGTGCGTGATGCCCATGAGCGCGTCGTCGACGGGGTTCACGAGCGTGTACAGCGGGGCGCCGTTCGGGCGCACGAGCACGAAATCGGTCGTCGAGCCGACGGGGAAGTCGATGCGTCCGCGGACGAGGTCGTCGAAGCCCAGGTCGACATCGGGCACCCGGAGCCGCAGCGCGGGCTCGCGACCCTCGGCACGGAAGGCGGCGCGCTGCTCGTCGGTGAGGTCGCGGTCGAAGTTGTCGTAGCCGAGCTGCTTGGGCCGGCCCGCGGCCTCGTTGCGGGCATCGATCTCCTCGGCGGTCGAGAAGCTCTCGTAGAGGTGGCCGGCGGCCTTCAGCCGCGCGATGACGTCGGCGTAGATCTCACCGCGCTGCGACTGGCGGTAGGGTTCGTGCGGTCCGCCGATGCCGATGCCCTCGTCCCAGTCGAGGCCGAGCCAGGTGAGCGCGTCGAGGATCTGCTCGTAGCTCTCCTCGCTGTCGCGCGCGGCGTCGGTGTCTTCGATGCGGAACACGAAGGTGCCGCCCGTGTGGCGCGCGTACGCCCAGTTGAAGAGGGCCGTGCGCACCAGCCCGACGTGCGGGGTGCCGGTGGGCGACGGGCAGAAGCGCACACGGATGTCGCTTCCGGTGGCGGTGGTCGTGGGGTGGGCCGTGTCAGACATCGTCGTCCATGCTACCGAGGTGATCCGGGGGCCCGCCGACGGGTGCGAGCGCCGTCAGCGCGGCGAGTGCGGCGGCGACGGCGGGCACGCGCTCGCCCCCTCGCGCGGTCACGAGGTGCAGCGAGCGGACGTCCTCTCGAGCCGTCGGGCGCACCACGACGCCCGGGTTCCGCGGCGTCGCCTGCAGCGCGAGCCCCGGCAGCAGCGCCACCCCGAGCCCTTGGGCGACCATGCCCTCGACGGCGACGAAGTTGTCGGTCTCGAACGCGATGCGCGGCGCGAAGCCCGCGGCAGCGGCGAGCTCCAGCAGATGGCCCCGGCAGCGGGGGCATCCCGCGATCCACGGCTCCGCCGCCAGCCGCTCGAGCGGCACGTCCGCGAGGTCGGCGAGCGGATGCCCCGCCGGCAGCACCAAGCGGATCGGCTCCGCCCCGTAGTCGCGCACGGCGAGCCCCCTCGCGCTCGCCCGGTGCGGGTCGTCGCGGTCGCCGGGATAGCTGAACGTGATGGCGAGGTCGGCGCGGTTACGGCGCACGGCGTCGACCGCCTCGGGGGGCTCCGCCTCGACGTAGGTGATCGCCACACCGGGATGGCTCGCCCCGAGCGTCGCGATGAGCCGGGGCACGAGCGTCGGCGATGCCGACGGGAAGGCCACGAGCCGGAGACGCCCGGTGCGGAGGCCTTGCAGTTCGGCGAGCTCGCCCGCGGCCGCTTCGAGCGAGGTGGTGACGCCGCGCGCGTGCCGGGCGAGGACGCGCCCGGCTTCGGTGAGCCGGATGCCCCGCCCCGCACGCTCCACGAGGGCCACGCCCGTGCGCTGCTCGAACCGGCGCACCTGCTGGCTCACGGCCGGCTGGCTATAGCCGAGCGCGGTCGCGGCCGCGGTGAGCGAGCCGTGCTCGGCCACGGCGTGCACGATGCGCACGGTCTGCAGATCGATGGCCGCGGCGAGGCGTTCGGTGGAGGCATCCGTCATGCGCGAATCATAACCTCTGCCTATCTCTTGCATTGAACACCTGCCGTTGTCGAATGAGTCGAGCGCTTCGAGACTGGAGGCATGCACCCCGCTCGCACGCAGTACGCCTCCGGCCGCGGCTACCTCGCCGCCTGCACGCTGGGCCTCCCGAGCGCGGCGACGCGCGAGGCCCTCGCGACCGACCTCGAGCGGTGGGCCGGCGGCCGCGCCAGCGCCGCCGAGTATTCCTCCGTCGTCGAGCGCGCCCGAGGCCACGCCGCCACCCTCCTCGGCACCCGGCCCGAGCGCGTCGCGACGGGCTCGCAGGTGTCGGTGTTCGCCGGACTCGTCGCCGCCTCCGCCGCTCCGGGCGCGGAGGTCGTCTGTATCGACGGCGACTTCAGCTCGATCGTCGCGCCGTTCCTCGCGCGCGGCGATCTCCGCGTGCGCCACGTGCCGCTCGATGCGCTCGCGGACGAGATCGGGCCGGGCACGTCGATCGTCTCCGCATCGCTCGTGCAGTCCGCGACGGGCGAGGTCGCCGACGCGACCGCGGTTTCACGCGCCGCACGCGACGCGGGCGCATTCCTCCTGCTCGACACGACCCAGGCGACCGGATGGATGCCGACCGACGACCTCGACGCGGACGTGCTCGTCTGCCACGCCTACAAATGGCTCTCCGCGCCCCGAGGCGCGGCGTTCGCGGCCTTCAGCGACCGCGCGATCGCGGACCTCACCCCGCACACGGCCGGGTGGTACTCGGGCGCCGACCCGTGGGCGTCCTGCTACGGCCCCGACCTGCACCTCGCCGCCGATGCCGGCCGCTTCGACGTCTCCCCCGCGTGGCACGCGTGGGCGGGCGCGGAGATCGCCCTCCGCCAGGCCGCGGAACTCGACCAGGCCGGCGTCCGCGACCACGACGTGCGTCTCGCGAACGCGCACCGGGAGCGTCTCGGGCTCGAGGCATCCGACAGCGCCATCGTCACCTGGCCCGACGCCGACGGCGACGACCTCGCCGCGCTCACGGGTGCGGGACTCGTCGCCTCGGGGCGCGCCGGCCGCGCGCGCGTGGCGTTCCACCTCTGGAACGACGACGAGGACGTCGAGCTCGCGGCCTCGGCGCTCGGACGCTGAGCCGCGTCAGCGCACGGGGTTCGACAGCGTGCCGAGTCCGGAGACCGTGACCTCGACGGTGTCGCCCGCCACGAGCGGGCCGACGCCCGCGGGCGTGCCCGTGAGGATCACGTCGCCGGGCAGCAGCGTGAACACGGCGGACGCGTAGGCGATGATGGCCGGCACGGAGTGCACCATGTCTGCCAGGCGGCCCTCCTGCCGGCGCTCGCCGTTCACGCTCGTCTCGATGGTGCCCGACTGGAAGTCGACGTCGGTCGCGATGACCGGGCCGAGCGGGCAGAACGTGTCGAAGCCCTTCGCCCGGGTCCACTGCCCGTCGGAGCGCTGCAGGTCTCGGGCCGTCACGTCGTTGGCGACGGTGTAGCCGAAGATCACGTCCTCGGCGTCGGCCTCGGCCACGTTCTTCGCGATGCGGCCGATGATCACGGCCAGCTCGCCCTCGTGCTCGACGCGCGAGGACTGCGGCGGCAGCACGATGGCGTCACCCGGCCCGACCACCGACGTGTTCGGCTTCAGGAACAGCAGCGGCTCGGCCGGTGCCTCGTTGCCGAACTCGGCCGCGTGCTCGCGGTAGTTCCGCCCCACGGCGACGACCTTCGACCGCGGGATGACGGGGGCCAGCAGCTTCGCGTCGGCGAGCGGCACCCGCTCGCCCGTGGTCTCGAACCCGGCGAAGAGCGGATCGCCCTTCAGCACGACGAGGTCGTGCTCCTCCTCGTCGATGATCCCGAACGAGATGGACTCACCGTGGCTGAACCGCGCGACCTTCATGACGCCCAGCCTAGTTCGCGGGCGCGTCGGGGATGAGCCGCTTGCCGAGGCTCACGGCGGCGTCGGGCGCGTAGCCGAGGCGGCGGTAGAACTCGAGCACCTCCTCGTTCGTCGAGCGCACCTGGAGGTTGAGCTTCGGGCAGCCGCGCTCGAGCAGCAGGCGCTCGGCTTCGCCCATCAGCACGCGGCCGAGCCCGCCGCGACGCAGGCCCGGGTCGACGGCGAGGTAGTTCACCCAGCCCCGATGCCCGTCGTAGCCGACCATCGCCGTGCCCACGACGCCGCCCTGCCCACCGGCCGCCTCGGCGACCAGGAACAGCTCGGGCTGCACCGCGAGCTTCCGCTCGATGTCGAGATACGGGTCGTTCCAGGGCACGACGAGCCCGCACGCGCGCCAGAGGGCGACGACGGTCTCGGTGTCGGCGAGGGCGAAGGGGCGGATGCGCACGGCGGACGCCGCGGCATCCGCCCCGTCGCCGGGAGCGATGGTGCTCACGCGTCGAGGCGCAGCATCCAGCCGTGCCGGTCCTCGACGCGGCCGTACTGGATGCCGGTGAGCTCGCTGCGGAGCGAGAGCGCGAGCTCCTCGGACTCGGGGCCGTGGTGCACGATCTCGAAGTCCTCGGCGAGGAGCCGCCCGATGGGCACCACCACGGCGGCGGTCCCGCAGGCGAACGCGCCGATGATGTCGCCGGATGCCGCGCCCTCGCGCCACTCGTCGATGGTGACCCGGCGCTGCTCCACCTGGTGCCCGCGGTCGGCGGCCAGCTGCAGGATCGAGGCGAGGGTGATGCCTTCGAGGATGGAGTCGGACTCGGGGGTGACCAGGGTGCCGTCCCTGCGGACGAGCACGACGTTCATGCCGCCGAGCTCCTCGAGGTAGCGGCCCTCGTCGAGGAAGAGCACCTGCTGGCAGCCCTTCTCGTACGCTTCGGCCTGCGGCAGCAGGCTCGACGCGTAGTTGCCGCCCGTCTTGGCCGCGCCCGTACCGCCCTTGCCGGCTCGGGCGTAGTTCGTCGAGAGCCAGATGTTCACGGGCTGCACGCCGCCCGGGAAGTACGCACCGGCGGGGCTCGCGATGAGGTAGTACGCCGCCTTCTTCGCCGGGCGGACGCCGAGGAACGCCTCCTTCGCGAACATGAACGGTCGCAGGTACAGGCTCGTCTCATCTGCCGTCGGCACCCAGTCGCCGTCGACCGCGATGAGCTGCTTCAGCGAGTCGATGAAGACCTCGACCGGCAGCTCGGGCAGCGCCATGCGGTGCGCGGAGCGCTGCATGCGCGCCGCGTTCTCGTACGGGCGGAACGTGTGGATCGACCCGTCGGCGTGCCGGTAGGCCTTCAGTCCCTCGAAGATCTCCTGCGCGTAGTGCAGCACGGCCGCAGCCGGGTCGAGCTGGATCGGCCCGTACGGCGAGACGCGCGGCCGGTGCCACCCGCCCTTCTCCGACCAGCAGAGGTCGACCATGTGGTCGGTGAAGTGGTTGCCGAAGCCCGGGTCGGCGAGGATCGCCTGACGCTCGGCGTCGGACTTCGCCTCGTCGTTGCGGGTGATGTTCCAGGTCAGGCCTGCGGCGGACGGGGCCTGGAGCGGAAGGTCGATGGTCATGTCGCCATCCCTTTCAGAGGTGCGGTGTGGATGCGTCGGATCTAGGGCACGGGCACCGCGGCGCCGGCGGCGATGCGGCCGGCGATCGCGTCGCCGACCTCGGAGGTCGTGCGCCGCGCGTCGCCGCGCTCGGCGAGGTCGGCCGCGATCGCGCGTTCGACTCGGGTCGCGGCATCCGTCTCGCCGAGGTGGCGGAGCAGGAGCGCGACCGAGCCGATGGCCGCGGTCGGGTCGGCGATGCCCTTCCCGGCGATGTCGGGTGCGGAACCGTGAACCGGCTCGAACATGCTCGGGAACCGGCCGTCGGGGTTGATGTTGCCCGAGGCTGCGAGTCCGATGCCGCCGCTGATCGCGCCGGCGAGGTCGGTCAGAATGTCGCCGAAGAGGTTGTCCGTGACGATGACATCGAATCTAGCAGGATCGGTGACGAGGAAGATCGTGGCGGCGTCGACGTGGAGGTAGTCGACGGCGACGTCGGGGAACTCGGCGGCGACGGCGTCGACCTGGCGCTTCCAGAGGGAGCCCGCGAAGACGAGCACGTTGGTCTTGTGCACGAGGGTCAGCTTCTTGCGGCGTCGGGATGCCTCGGCGAAGGCGTAGCGCACGACCCGTTCGACGCCGTACGCGGTGTTCACCGACACCTCGTTGGCCGTCTCGTGCGGGGTGCCGACGCGGATCGCGCCGCCGTTGCCGACGTAGGGCCCCTCGGTGCCCTCGCGGACGACGACGAAGTCGACGTCGCCCGGGTTCGCGAGGGGGCTTTCGACGCCGGGGTAGAGCACCGTGGGCCGGAGGTTCACGTAGTGGTCGAGCTCGAAGCGGAGCTTCAGCAGCAGGCCCCGCTCGATGTTGGCGCCCGCGAGGCGCGGGTCGCCGGGCGCGCCGCCCACCGCGCCGAGCAGGATCGCGTCGTGCGAGGCGATCGCGGCGAGGTCGTCGTCGGTGAGGACGTCGCCGGTCTCGAGATAGCGGCCCGCACCGAGCGAGAACGGCGTCTGCTCGAACGACACGTCGGTGCCGGCGGTCGCGGCGTCGAGGGCCTTCAGCGCCTCTGCGACGACCTCGGGGCCGATGCCGTCTCCGGGGATGACCGCGAGCTTGACCGTCCGTACCATGCTTCTCCTTCGTGCGCCAGCCCTCCCAGCGTAGCCCGTGGCGTGGGTAGCGTGACGATCAGTGGCACGGGCCACGGGCACGGCGCGGCACCCGACCACGCCGGGAAAGGAAGGGCCAGATGAGTCTCGGACTCGGCATCGTTCTCTTCGCCATCGGCGCGATCCTCGCATTCGCGCTCAACGTCACGGTCGACTGGATCGACCTGCAGATGGTCGGCTACATCCTGATGGCCGCCGGCGCGGTCGTGATCGTGCTCGGCATCATCTTGATCGCCCGCCGCCGGCGGAGCATCAGCACCTCGCGGACCGCGGTCGACCCGGCGACGGGCGAGCGCGTGACCCGCGACGAGACCTCGACGCCCGAGACGTACTAAGGGACGCACGCGTCGAGCAGACGGGGGCGGGGGACGCACCCGGGAGCCCGCGGCCTATTCGGCCGCGGGCTTCGGCGTGCGCCCGAGCGTGAGCGCGGCGACGAGGGCGGCGGCGGCCATCAGCGCGACGCCGATGAGCGAGGTCACGACGACCCCGCCGTCGAATGCGGCGGCGGCGGAGGTCTGGAGCGCCGCGGCGACCGTGTCCGGGAGCGCCTCGGCGGTCGCCATCGCTCCCGCGAGGGTCTCGCGGGCGGCCTCGGCCTGGGCGGCGGTGAGTCCGTTCGGCACCACGAGCGCCGACGCGTAGTGCGCGGCGAGGATGCTGCCGAGCACCGTCGTGCCGAGGACCGCGCCGAGCTCGTACGCCGTCTCGGAGACGGCTGAGGCGGCGCCCGCCTTGGCCGCGGGCGCACTGGAGAGGATGAGCTCGTTCGACACCGTCTCGGCGGCGCCGATGCCGACGCCGAGCAGCACGAACGCCACGATGACCGGGCCGATCGACTCGCTGCCGGCGGTGAACGCCACCAGCAGGTACCCGCCGGCGGAGAGCGTCAGGGCGACGGGAACCAGCACCCGGCTCGGCACGCGCCGCGCGATCGGCACGACGACGAGGCCGGCGATGATCATCGCGATGAGCCCCGGCGCGAGCGCGAGGCCCGCCGCCACCGGCGTGAGGCCGGCGATGAGCTGCAGGTGCTGCGAGACGAAGTACAGGAAGCCGACGAGCGAGATCACCGAGAAGAGGTTCACCAGCACCGCTCCCCCGAACGTGCCCTGCCGGAACAGCCGCATGTCGAGCATGGGCGTCGGCCGCCGCAGTTGCCGGCGCACGAACAGGTAGCCGAGGAACACGCCGAGCACGATCGCCTGGATGCCGAAGCCGGCGACGCCCTCGGTCGCGAGCGACTTGATGCCGTACACGACCGGCACCATCGTGCCGAGCGAGAGCAGGATGCTCGGCACGTCGACGGGGCCGGGCGCCGGATCGCGGCTCTCGGGCACGAGCAGCGGCAGGAGGACGACGAGGGGCACGAGCACCGGCACGGCGAGGAGGAACACCGATCCCCACGCGAAGTGCTCGAGCAGCAGTCCGCCGACGAGCGGGCCGAGGGCGCTGCCGGCCGCGAACCCGGTCGCCCAGATCGCGATGGCGAGCCGGCGCTGTTCGCGGTCGAGGAAGACACTGCGCAGCAGCGAGAGCGTCGAAGGCATGAGCATCGCACCGAAGAAGCCGAGGGCCGCGCGAGCGGCGATGAGCAGTCCCGCGGTCGGCGCGAAGGCCGCGGCGACCGAGACCAGCGCGAAGCCGATGGAGCCGATGAGCAGGAGCTTCCGGCGACCGACGCGGTCGCCGATCGAGCCCATTGCGACGAGCAGGCCCGCGAGCACGAGCGGGTAGGCGTCGATGATCCAGAGCTGCTCGGCCGCCGTCGGCCCGAGGTCGCGCGCGATCTCGGGCAGCGCGAAGCTGAGGACGGTGTTGTCGACCGAGACGAGCAGCACGGGCAGCATGAGGACGGCGAGGGCGACCCACGCGCGACGCGGCGCACGGGTGATGGATGCCTCCGCGGGCGATGTCTCGCCCGCGAGTGCGGTCTCGTGGGCGGGCGTGGTCGTGCGGTCGTTCGTCATCTCGTACTCGGTTTCGTGGCTGGGTTTCTATACCGTCCGGCTGGTATAGTAACAGACGTGAACCCCCGACGTCACGCGGCATCCCCGACAATCGAGTCATGAGCCGACCACCAGCCGCCCGCGAGGCCGTCCTCGACGCATTCGAGCGCCTCATCATCGCCGACGGCGAGCGCACGGCCACGCTCGACGCGACCGCGAGGGCGGCCGGCGTCTCCAAGGGCGGCCTGCTCTACCACTTCGCCTCGCGGCAGGCCCTCATCGCCGGCCTCGTCGAGCGGCTCCACCGCCTGGTCGACGACGACGTCGAGCGCATCCACGGCGCGCCCGACGGCGCCATCTCCTACTTCGTCCGCTCCTCCACCGAGCTCGAGACCGCCCTCGACCGCACCTTCGTCGCCGCCGTCCGCCTCGCCCAGGGCGGCGACCGCGCGACCGCGCAGGCGATCGACGAGGTGCGCCGGCGCTGGCTCGACGAACTCGAGCGCGAGGTCGGCGACCCCACGGTCGCGCTCGCCATCACCCTCATCGGCGACGGCCTCTACTACCACGCGGCGCTCCGAGCGGACGCCCGAGGCGACGACGTCGACACCGCCGCCGTCGAGTCGCACGAGATGGACGCGCTCGTCGACCTGCTCGAGCGCGTGGCGCGCGACGAAACCGCGCGCCGCACCGGCCGCGAGTAGCCCGGCAGACGACGACGGCCCGGTGCGAGGCATCCGGGCCGTCGTGCGTCGTCGGAGCGTCAGTCCTCGGTGATGTCGATCTCGACGAGGGCGGTCGCATCGATCGCCGCCCGCACCCGCTCGAGCACCTCGGCGGGTACCGGCGAGTCGACGGTCAGCACGCTGAGCGCCTGGCCGCCCGCCTCGCGACGAGCGATCTGCATGCCGGCGATGTTGATGCCCGCGTCGCCGAACTCGCCGCCGTACACGGCGACGATGCCCGGACGGTCGGTGTACAGCATCACGATGTGATGCTTCGCGATCGGCACCTCGACGTCGTAGTCGTTGATGCCGACGAGCTTCTCGACCTGCTTGGTGCCGGTGAGGGTACCCGACACCGAGACCTGCCGCCCGTCGGAGAGCGCGCCGCGGAGCGTGATCACGTTGCGGTACTCGGGGCTCTCGCCCTCGGCGATGAGACGCACCTGCACGCCCCGCTGCTCGGCGAGCAGGGGCGCGTTGACGTACGAGACGGTCTCGGAGACGACGTTGGTGAACACGCCCTTCAGCGCCGCGAGCTTCAGCACGCTCACGTCGTAGTCGACGAGCTCGCCGCGCACCTCGATGTCGAGGCTCGTGAGCGCGCCGTGCGCGAGCCCGGAGAAGAGCTGGCCGAGCTTCTCCACGAGCGGGATGCCGGGGCGGACGTACGGGTCGATGACGCCGCCGGCGACGTTCACCGCGTCGGGTACGAGCTCGCCAGCCAGGGCGAGGCGCACCGACTTGGCGACCGACACGCCCGCCTTCTCCTGCGCGTCGTCGGTGGACGCGCCGAGGTGCGGCGTCACGAGGATGTTCGGCAGGCCGAGCAGCGGCGACTCCTTCGGCGGCTCGCTCACGAACACGTCGAGCCCGGCGCCCGCGATGGTGCCCGCGACGAGGGCATCGTGCAGGGCCTGCTCGTCGATGAGGCCGCCGCGCGCCACGTTCACGACGTACGCGGTCGGCTTCATCTTCGCGAGCTGCTCCGCGCCGATCATGCCGAGGGTCTCGGGTGTGCGCGGCATGTGGATCGTGACGAAGTCGCTGCGCTCGAGCAGCTCGTCGAGCGAGACCGTCTGCACGCCGAGCTGCTGCGCGCGCGCCGCCGTGATGTACGGGTCGTACGCGATGACCTCCATGCCGAACGCCTGGAGGCGCGCGGTGATCAGCGCGCCGATGCGGCCGAGGCCGATGATGCCGACCGTCTTCTCGTAGAGCTCGGTGCCGGTGTACGCCGAACGCTTCCACTCCCCCGCGCTGAGCGAGGCGTGGCCCGCCGGGATGTGCCGGGCGAGGCTCAGGATGTGCCCGATGGTGAGCTCCGCCGCGGAGATGATGTTCGAGGTCGGCGCGTTCACGACCATCACGCCGGCGGTCGTCGCCGCCTTCACGTCGACGTTGTCGAGCCCGACACCGGCACGCGCGACCACCTTCAGCTTCGGCGCGGCCGCGATGGCCTCCGCGTCGACCTGCGTCGCGGACCGGATGAGGATGGCATCGGCTTCGGAGATCGCCGACAGCAGCGCCGGACGGTCGGTGCCGTCGACCGTGCGGATCTCGAAGTCGGGCCCGAGGGCGTCGACGGTGGCGGGCGAGAGTTCTTCGGCGATCAGCACGACCGGCTTTGACACGAACGGTTCCTTCGGGGCGATGCGCGCGCGAGGCGGCGGCTTGCGGTGGGATGCGCCACACGCCGTCGGGGCGCCTACCCCGACATGCTACTTGAGCGCGGATGCCCGGCTCGTCGTGTGACGCCGGATGCCGACCTCGTCGGTCGATACCGGATGTCGCGGCTCAGGCGAACGAGCCCGCGATGAGCAGGAGCACCGAGAGCGACGTGAACAGCGCCGCCGACACCGCGAGTCCGCCGAGATAGCACAGCGCGGACACGAGGACGCTCCGCCGCCGGCCGAGGAGGAACGCCCCGACGAAGCACGCGACCGGCGCGACGAGCGCCGCACCCATCACGATCCACCCGACGACCGTGAAAGTCACGCCGATGCTCAACAGCTGCACGAGGCTCTCCACGACCTCCCAGAGGTCGTAGGCGAAGAACAGGCCGAAGGCGACCGCGAGGGTCACCCGGAGCCACAGCGGCTGCGTGCGACCGGGCGCCTCGGCGCTCGTCACCGGCTCGGAGCCGGCCGTCTCGGCGGCGCTCATGCGGTCACCCCCACCACGAAGGCGAGCGGGACGAGCACGACCGCCCCCACCGCGAGCCACACGAGCCGGAGCGTCGCCCGGCGCACCAGCAGGAAGACCAGCCCGAACCACAGGAGCGGGGCGGCGACGGCGAACCAGAGACCGAGTTCGTACATGACGTCGCCCAGCACGCTGAAGCCGGGCGGCGTCGCCCGGATCGCGGTCAGCAGCCACCCGATCGTGTACAGCAGGTAGACGCCGCCGAGGACCCCGAGGACGACCAGCTCGACCGAGCCGGTCTGGCGCGAGGCATCCGCCCGCTGAGCGGTCTCCCCGGTCGTGTCCCGATCCGCCTCCTCGCCCTCGCCTGTGGCAGCGGAATCGGCGACATCGGCGTCGCCCGGGTCGGAGGTCGATCCGGCCCGTGAGGCGGAGCCGTCGGCGGCGGCGCCGACGCGCTTCCAGCCGGGCGCCAGCGTGGGATCGTCGTCGCCCTCCCAGCGGAGCGCGTCGTCGTCGGGGTCGCGGGTCATGCGCCCACCCTATCGACCGGTGGCCCCGCCACGTGGCGTTGCGGCGGCCGCCGCGACGGCCGCACGGACGAGCCCGGGGTCGGTGATATCGAACCCGTCGACGCCGCCGCCCGGCCCGCTCGCGCCGCCGCGGCTCGTGGTGCCGCGCGCGGAGAGGTGCACCGCGTGGACGCCGGCGGAGATCAGCTCGGCGATGTCCGCGATCCGCACGCCGCCGCCCGCCATGATCTCGAGGTCGGTCGTCTCCTCGACGAACTCGGCCAGCCGGTCGAGTCCCGCGCGGCAATCCTGCGCACCGCCGGAGGTCAGCACCCGGCGGGCGCCGGCGGCCTGCGCCGCCCGCACGGCGGCCGCCGGGTCGGCCGCAGCGTCCACCACGCGGTGCACGGTGACGTCGATCCCGTCGGCGGCCTCGACGAAGCGCGCGATGGCGTCGGCGTCGAGCTCACCGCGCTCGGTGAGGGCGCCGACGACCACGCCGTGCGCGCCGAGCGCGCGCGCCGCACGGATGTCCCGCTCGATGACGGACCGCTCCTCCTCGTCGTACACGAACCCGCCGCCGCGCGGGCGGACGAGGACGTGGACGAATCGCTCAGCCGCGGCCTGCTGGGCCTGGTCGACGGCCGCCTCGATCAGGCCGGCGGAGGGCGTCAGCCCGCCGAGGCCGAGCGCCTGACAGAGTTCGATGCGGGCGGCACCTGCCTCGAGGGCGATGCGGACGCCCGCGGCATCCTGTACGGCGATCTCGACGGGCAGGGGCGCTCGGGTCATCCGATCAGGGTACCGGCGACGCTCCCCCGAGACGCACGAGGGCGGGGCCGGCCGGAGCCGGCCCCGCCCTCGGCGGAGCGACGGTCGCGCGCGCGCGACCTCGCCGTCGGATCGCTTTAGCGCGCGACCTCGCCGTCGGCATGCGCCGGCCGGAGGCCGGCGCATCATGGGCGCAGCGTCGTCGTGACGACTGCGGCGACGGCGCGGGTCCGCTCTTTAGCGCGCGACCTCGCCGTCGACGTAGTCGTCGTCGTTCGACGCGTTCCAGGCGAACAGCTTGCGGAGCTCGCGGCCGGTCGCCTCGATCGGGTGCGCCTCGCCCTTCGCGCGGAGCTCGAGGAACTCCTGCTGGCCGTTGTCCTGGTCGGCGATGAAGCGCTTGGCGAACGTGCCGTCCTGGATGTCGGCGAGGACCGCCTTCATGTTCTCCTTGACGTGCGGGTCGATCACGCGCGGGCCCGAGACGTAGTCGCCGTACTCGGCCGTGTCGGAGACCGACCAGCGCTGCTTGGCGATGCCGCCCTCCCACATGAGGTCGACGATGAGCTTCAGCTCGTGCAGCACCTCGAAGTACGCCACCTGCGGCTGGTAGCCGGCCTCGGTGAGGGTCTCGAAGCCGTACTGGATGAGCTGCGACACGCCGCCGCAGAGCACCGCCTGCTCTCCGAAGAGATCGGTCTCGGTCTCCTCGGTGAACGTGGTCTTGATGCCGCCGGCACGGAGGCCGCCGATGGCCTTGGCGTAGCTCAGCGCGAGCGGCCACGCCTGGCCCGAGGCATCCTTCTCGACGGCGACGATGACGGGCACGCCGCGTCCGGCCTCGTACTCGCGGCGCACGGTGTGGCCCGGGCCCTTCGGGGCGACCATGATCACGTCGACGCCCTCGGGGGCCTCGATGTAGCCGAAGCGGATGTTGAAGCCGTGACCGAAGACGAGGGTCTTGCCCTCGGCGAGGTTGTCCTTGATGGACTCGGCGTAGATGTGGCGCTGGTACTGGTCGGGCGCGAGGATCACGATGACGTCGGCGCCGGCCGCGGCGTCGGCCACGGACTTCACCTCGAAGCCGGCCTCCTCGGCCTTCGCCGTCGACTTCGAGCCCTCCTTGAGGCCGATGACGACCTCGACGCCCGAGTCGCGGAGGTTCTGCGCGTGCGCGTGGCCCTGCGAGCCGTAGCCGATGACGGCGACCTTCTTGCCCTGGATGAGCGAGAGGTCGGCGTCCTTGTCGTAGTAGATCTCAGCCATGTGCTGTTCTTTCTCCTTGGTGGTGGTCTGGTCAGCTTCGGAAGACGCGCTCGGTGATCGACTTGCCGCCGCGGCCGATCGCGAGGAGGCCCGACTGGGCGATCTCCTTGATGCCGTAGGGCTCGAGCACGCGCAGCAGCGCCTGGGTCTTGCCGGAATCGCCCGTGACCTCGATCACGAGCGCGTCGGTCGCGACGTCGACCACGCGGGCACGGAAGAGGTTCACGGCCTCGAGCACCTGCGAGCGCGTGGTGTTGTCGACGCGCACCTTGATCAGCAGGTGCTCGCGCTGCACCGACTGCGCGGGGTCGAGCTCGACGATCTTGATCACGTTCACGAGCTTGTTCAGCTGCTTCGTGACCTGCTCGAGCGGGAGCTCCTCCACATCGACGACGACCGTGATGCGGGACAGACCCTCGATCTCGGTGTGACCGACCGCGAGGGACTCGATGTTGAACCCGCGGCGGGCGAACAGGCCCGCGACGCGGGTCAGCAGGCCGGGCTTGTCCTCGACGAGGAGGGAGAGCACGTGGGTCGACATGGTCAGTCCTCCTCGCTGAACGCGGGCGCGTGGTCGCGCGCGTACTGGATGTAGCTGTTCGACACGCCCTGCGGCACCATCGGCCACACCATCGCGTCGGCCGAGACGACGAAGTCGATCACGACCGGGCGGTCGTTGGTCTCGAGCGCGAGCTTGATTGCGTCGTCGACCTCTCCGGGCTTCGTCACGCGGATGCCGAGCGCGCCGTACGCCTCGGCGAGCTTCACGAAGTCGGGGATGCGGACCGAGTCGTGGCCGGTGTTCAGGTCGGTGTTGGAGTACCGGCCGTCGTAGAACAGGGTCTGCCACTGGCGCACCATGCCGAGCGAGGAGTTGTTGATGATCGCGACCTTGATCGGGATGTCGTTCAGGGCGCAGGTGGCGAGCTCCTGGTTCGTCATCTGGAAGCAGCCGTCGCCGTCGATCGCCCACACCACGCGGTCGGGCTGGGCGACCTTCGCCCCCATCGCCGCGGGCACGGCGTAGCCCATGGTGCCGGCGCCGCCGGAGTTCAGCCACGAGTTCGGTCGCTCGTACTTGATGAACTGCGCGGCCCACATCTGGTGCTGACCGACGCCTGCGGCGTACACGCCCTCGGGTCCGGTGAGCTCGCCGATGCGCTCGATCACGTACTGGGGCGCGAGCAGGCCGTCGGAGGTCGGCGCGTACCCGAGCGGGTACTCCGTGCGGAGCCCGTCGAGCGTCGCCCACCACTCCTCGAGGTCGGGCGTCGTCTCGGCGGTCGCCGACCGGTACGCGGCGACGAGGTCGACGAGCACGTCTTTCAGGTCGCCCACGATCGGCACGTCGGCGGTGCGGATCTTCGAGATCTCGGCCGGGTCGATGTCGACGTGCACGACCTTCGCGTTCGGCGCGAAGAGCGACGCCTTGCCCGTGACGCGGTCGTCGAAGCGCGCGCCGAGCACGACGAGCAGGTCGGACTCCTGCAGCGCGAGCACCGCGGGCACGGTGCCGTGCATGCCCGGCATGCCGAGGTGCTGCGGGTGCGAGTCGGGGAACGCGCCGCGAGCCATGAGCGTCGTCACCACGGGCGCGTTCGTCGCCTCCGCGAGGGTGCGCAGTTCATCGGATGCCCCGGAGCGGATGACTCCGCCGCCGACGTAGAGCACGGGGCGCTTGGCCTCCGCGATCAGCTGCGCCGCGGCAGCGACCTGCTTGCCGTGGGCCTTCGTGATCGGCCGGTAGCCCGGCAGGTCGACCTTCGGCGGCCACTGGAACGGGAACGTCGCCTGCTGGGCGTCCTTCGTGATGTCGACGAGCACCGGGCCGGGGCGGCCGGTCGTCGCGATGTGCACGGCGGCCGCGATGGTCGCGGGGATGTCGGCGGGATCCTTCACGAGGAAGCTGTGCTTGGTGACCGGCATCGTGATGCCCACGATGTCGGCCTCCTGGAAGGCGTCGGTGCCCATGAGGTTCGAGAACACCTGACCGGTGATCGCGAGGAGGGGCACCGAGTCCATGTGGGCGTCGGCGATCGCGGTGACGAGGTTCGTCGCCCCCGGGCCGGAGGTCGCGATCGCGACGCCGAGCTTGCCGCTGGACGAGGCGTAGCCCTCGGCCGCGTGGCCGGCGCCCTGCTCGTGCCGGACGAGGATGTGCCGGAGCCGGCGGCTGTCGAGGAGCGGGTCGTAGACGGGCAGGATCGCCCCGCCCGGCAGACCGAACACGTCGGTGATGCCGAGCAGCTCGAGCGAGCGGACGACCGCCTCGGCTCCCGTGATCAGCTCGGGCGCGCTCGAGGGCACGTTCGCGGGCGATGGCACGGGTGATGATTCCGTGGACATACGGTTCCTTCTGCTGGACGGTGTGCGGGTGGGCGCAGCACTCAGCCCGTCGTGGCGCCTTCGGCGGCAGAACGCACGAGCTTGGAGTACTTCGCGAGGACGCCTCGGGTGTAGCGCGGGGGAAGCGGAGCCCAGCCGTCGCGGCGGGCTGCCAGCTCGGCTTCGTCGACCAGTAGGTCGATGGAACGAGCTGCGATATCGACCCGAATCAGATCACCATCGCGCACGAAGGCGATCGGACCTGCGTCCACCGCCTCGGGTGCCAGATGGCCGATGCACAGGCCGGTTGTGCCGCCTGAGAATCGACCGTCCGTCAAGAGTAGTACATCTTTTCCGAGCCCAGCGCCCTTGATGGCGGCGGTGATCGCGAGCATCTCGCGCATGCCGGGCCCGCCCTTCGGGCCCTCGTAGCGGATCACGACGACGTCGCCCGCGGCGATCTCGCCGTTGGTCAGCGCGTCCATCGCGGCGCGCTCGCGCTCGAACACGCGCGCGGGGCCTTCGAAGACCGCGGCGTCGAATCCGGCGGTCTTCACGACGGCGCCCTCGGGGGCGAGCGAGCCGTGCAGGATCGTGAGCCCGCCGGTCTCGTGGATCGGGTCGTCGAGGGTGTGCAGCACCTCGCCGTCGAGCGGCGGCAGGTCCATCTCGGCGAGGTTCTCGGCCATGGTCTTGCCCGTGACGGTGAGCACGTCGCCGTGCAGCAGGCCCGCATCGAGGAGCGCCTTCATGAGCACCGGCACGCCGCCGCGACGGTCGACGTCGTTCATGACGTACTTGCCGAACGGCTTGAGGTCGCCGATGTGCGGCACCTTCGAGCCGATGCGGTTGAAGTCGTCGAGCGTGAGCTCGACGTCGGCCTCGCGGGCGATGGCGAGCAGGTGCAGCACGATGTTGGTCGAGCCGCCGAGCGCCATGCCCACGGCGATCGCGTTCTCGAACGCCTCCTTGGTGAGGATCTGGCGGGTCGTGATGCCGAGCTTCAGCAGGTTGACGACGGCCTCACCCGAGCGGTGCGCGTAGTAGTCGCGACGTCGGTCGGCCGAGGCGGGCGACGCGGAGCCCGGCAGCGAGAGGCCGAGCGCCTCGGCCACCGACGCCATCGTGTTGGCCGTGTACATGCCGCCGCAGGCGCCCTCGCCGGGCGCGAACGCGCACTCGATGCGCTTGGCGTCGGCCTCGCTCATCTTGCCGGCCTTGACGGCGCCCACCGCCTCGAACGAGTCGATGATCGTGATGTCCTTCTCGGTGCCGTCGGACAGGCGCACCCAGCCCGGCGCGATCGACCCGGCGTACAGGAAGACGCTCGCGAGGTCGAGGCGGGCGGCGGCCATGAGCATGCCCGGGATCGACTTGTCGCAGCCGGCGAGCAGCACCGAGCCGTCGAGGCGCTCGGCCTGCATGACGACCTCGACGGAGTCGGCGATGACCTCGCGCGAGACGAGCGAGAAGTGCATGCCCTCGTGGCCCATGGAGATGCCGTCGGAGACAGAGACGGTGCCGAACTGCAGCGGGTAGCCTCCCCCGCCGTGCACACCCTCCTTGGCTGCCTGCGCGAGGCGGCCGAGGGAGAGGTTGCAGGGGGTGATCTCGTTCCACGAGCTGGCGATGCCGATCTGCGGCTTGTCCCAGTCCGCATCGCCCATGCCGACGGCCCGGAGCATGCCCCGGCTGGTCATGGCTTCGATGCCGTCCGTGACGACGCGGCTACGCGGTTTGGGGTCGATCTGGGAGGACATGGAACGAGTCTATGTCCAGGCGGATGCCCCTCCGCGCGCAGCGTCACGGGCGTCGGCGAGGCGCTCCAGGAGCTCCGCGACCTCCTCCGGACTGCGCACCCGGTGGGCCGCGAGCGACTTGCCCTGACCGACCTTCACGCCCACGTCGTCGCCGTCGAGCGCGGCGAACGCGTCCTCGTCGGTGACGTCGTCGCCGATGTAGAGCACGACGCTCGCACCGACGTGCTGGCGCAGCCGGTTGAGCGACTCGCCCTTGTCGCTGGAGCGCACGGCGAACTCGAGCACGGCCTTGCCGGTCCGGACGGTGATGCCGAGCAGTTCGGCCTCGACCCGCTCCTTCGCGTCGTGCTGGAGGGCGACGCCGTCGTTGGCGCTGAGGCGCCGGGTGTGCAGCGCCAGGCCGGCGGGCTTGCGCTCGATCCATGCGCCGTCGGCTCCGGAGGCGACCGACTCGACGATCTCGTTCAGGCGGTCGAGCTTCGCGAGCTCGGCGTCGCGCAGGTCGATCTGGATGGGCCCCGTGTCGAGCTTCAGCTCGACGCCGTGGGAGCCGCTCAGCAGCGTGCCGGTCGGCGGGTCGGCGACCTCGCCGAGGCTGTCGAGCGCCCGGCCGGAGACGATCGCGACGCGGGTGTCCTCGATGGCGGCGAGCCGGCGGATGGCCTCGAGCGCCCGGTCGGTGGCGCGCGCATCCTCGGGCCGGTCGACGAGCGGCGCGAGCGTCCCGTCGAAGTCGAGCGCGACGAGCAGGCGTTCGGCGCCCGCGAGGTGCGCGATGGCGGCCTGCAGCGAGTCGGGGATGCCGGCGGTGACCTGGCCCGAGCCGGTGAGCGCCTTCAGGAACGTCGCCGACCAGTTCGCCACGTCGTTGTCGCGCACGCGCTTCCTGAGGGCCCGCATGCGACGGGAGCGTTCGCGCTGCGGCATCGCGACGGCCTCCGTCATCGCATCCTTCAGTCCCTCGATGTCGTGCGGGTTCACGAGCACGGCCTGCCTGAGCTCGTCGGACGCGCCGGTGAACTCGCTGAGCAGCAGCACGCCGTCGTTGTCGAACCGGCAGGCGACGTACTCCTTGGCCACGAGGTTCATGCCGTCGCGGAGCGCGGTGACGAGCATGATGTCGGCGGCGAGGTAGAGGGCCACCATCTCCTCACGCGGGTAGCCGTGGTGGAGGTAGGCGATCGCCTGGTGGCCGAGCGTGGAATAGTCGCCGTTCAGGCGTCCGACCATGAGCTCGATCTCGTCGCGGAGCTGCCGGTAGGTCTCGACGCGCTCCCGCGACGGGCTCGCGACCTGCACGAGGGTGACGTCCTCGACGTTCAGGCGCCCATCGCGCAGCAGCTCGCCGAACGCCTTCAGCCGGTGCCGGATGCCCTTGGTGTAGTCGAGCCGGTCGACGCCGAGCATCACCGTCTTCGGGTTGCCGAGCTCCTCGCGGATCTGGCGCGCCCGCGCCTGGATGTCGGGCCGTCGGGCGAGCTCCTCGAACCCGCCGGCGTCGATCGAGATCGGGAAGTGGCGGGCGACGACGCGGCGCACCTCGCCGTCGGGCTCGGGCACCTCGATCACGGTGCCGCGGGTGGTGTAGCCGAAGAGCCGGCGGACGGCGCGGGAGAAGTTGCCCGCGTCGGCGGCGCGCTGGAAGCCGATGACGTCGGCGCCGAGCAGCCCGTCGATGACCTGGCGTCGCCACGGCAGCTGGGAGTAGATGCCGTACGCCGGGAACGGGATGTGGTTGAAGAAGCCGATCACGAGGTCGGGCCGGCTCTCGCGGAGCATCCGTGGCACGAGCTGAAGCTGGTAGTCCTGCACCCAGACGACCGCGCCTTCTGCGGCGGCGCGCGCGGCGGCCTCGGCGAAGCGGCGGTTGACGCGGACGTAGGCGTCCCACCATTCGCGGTGGAACGAGGGCGGTGCGATCACGTCGTGGTACAGCGGCCAGAGCGTGTCGTTGGAGAAGCCCTCGTAGTAGTCCTCGAGCTCGTCGGCCGAGAGCGGTACCGGGATGATCGAGATGCCGTCGTGCTCGAACGGGTCGAACTCGCGGTCGGCGACGCCGGCCCAGCCGACCCAGGCGCCGTCGGCGGCGCGCATGACGGGCTCGAGCGCGGTGACGAGGCCGCCTGGCGAACTCCGCCATTCGGTCTCGCCGCCGGGGCCCTCGCGGTAGTCCACGGGGAGCCGGTTGGAGACCACGACCATGTCGTAGGCGTGATCGACGTACAGGTCGTCTGGTTCGGGGGTGTTCGTCATCTCGGCGTCTGCCTCCTCGCGCTCCTCTCAGGCTATCCCAGTGCCGCGGCGGCGAAGCCCGTCGATCGGATGCCCCTCCGCCGCGCGACGACCGCGGTCGTGAGCAGCACCGCGCCGATGCCGAACAGCGCGAGCACGCCCGCCGCGACCGCGACGGCACCGCCTCCGGCGCCCGACACGATGGCCTGCATGCCCTGCACGGCCCAGGTGAGGGGCAGCAGCGGGCTGACCGCCTGGAACGGCCCGCTCAGCACCTCGACGGGGTAGAGGCCGCCGGTCGCCGCGAGCTGCAGGGCGACGAGCACGAGCGAGACGAGGAGCCCCGCTCGTCCGAGCCAGGTCGTGAGGAAGGCGTGCAGCGCGGTGAAGACGACCGCGAGCAGCGCCGAGAAGGCGAGCGTCTGCGGCGCGAGCGACCACGACACCCCGAGCGCGGTGTGCAGGAGGGCGACGACGGCGACCGCTTGCGCCAGCCCTACGAGCGACGCCCTGGCGAGCGCGCGCCAGACGAGGCCGCCGGTCGAGGTCGTGCTGCGGAGCGCCTCCCGCGGGATGGGGCGGAACACGAGGAACAGGGCGAGCGCGCCGACCCAGAGCCCGATGGGCACGAACAGCATGCCGATCACCTCACCGGTGGAGCCGATCTCGTGGTCGCGCGCGGTGTCGACGACGACGGGCTCTGCGACGACGTCGGCGGTGCGCTCGGCGTCGATGTCGGTGAGCGCGGATGCGCCTTCGGCGCCCTGCGCGAGTCCGTCGGCGAGTTCGGTGCTGCCGCCGGCCAGCTGCGAGGCGCCGGATGCCGCGCCGGAGGCGCCCGCCGAGAGCTGGTCGAGCCCGGTGGCGAGTTCGCCGACGCCCGAGGCGAGCGAGCCGGCGCCGTCACGGACCTCGGGCGAGCCGGCCGAGACCTGTGCCGCGCCGTCCGCGAGCTGCGCGATGCCGGACTGGGTCCCGTCGATCGCCGCCCGCGAGCTCGCGGCGAGCGTCTGTCCGCCGGTCGCGAGCTGGCCGAGCTCGCCCCGCACGCCGTCGATCGCGCCGACGGCCGTCGCGAGCTGGGGGTATTCGGCGGCGATCTCGGGGTTCGCGGCGATGAAGTCCTGCAGGCCTTGCGTGGCCGAGCCGAGGTACCGGTCTGCCTCGCCGACGCCGGTCGTGATGCCGCTGGTGTACGCGTCCCAGCCGTCGGAGATCCGGTCGAGGCCCTGCGCACCGGCGTTCAGGTCCGCGAGCCCCGACGCGATCCCGTCGACGCCCGCGGTGTACTGCGCGACACCGTCCGCGTACGCGCTCGCCCCGGCCGCGGCATCCGTGGCCCCGCTCGCCGCCTGGGCGATGCCCTGCGAGAGCTGCTGCACGCCGGAGGCCAGCTCGCCGGCACCGCTGGAGAGCTCGGCCGCGCCGTCGGCGGCGTCGCCGAGCGATCCGCCGAGTGTCGCGAGGTTGCCGTAGAACCCCTCGAGGTACTGCGCCGTGATCTCCTGGCCGAACGCCGCGCTCATCGCGGTGCCGACCGACTGCGCGACCGCGCCGGCGAGGTAGCCGTGCGCGTCGTCGGTGCGGATCGAGAGCTCGGCCTTCGTCGGGTCGCTGCCCGACATCGAGGTGATCGACTGCGAGAACCCGGGCGGGATGGTGAGCACGGCGTACACCTCGCCGTCGGCGAGCTTCGCCGCGGCTTCCTCGTCGTTGGTGATCGACCAGTCGAATCCGGTGCCGCCCTCGCCGGTGAGCTCGGTCACGAGCAGGCGCCCGGCGAGCACCGACTGCTCCTCGCCGTCGGGCGTGGTCGTGGTGACCATCTCGTCGTCGTTCACCACGACGGCGGGGATGGACTCGAGCCGGTCGGCGGCTCCGCCGAGCGCGCCGGAGACCAGTCCGGCGACGGCGAGCGGCACGACGAGCACGGCGGCGAGCAGGCCGCCGAAGCGGAGTCGCCGCTGCCTGGGGGTGCTGCCGAGCAGCGCGTCGAGTCTGGTGCTCATCGGGACGCCTCCTGGAGAACGGGGCCGGTACGGATGGTTCGGATGCCACGGGCGGCGAAGGCGGCGGCGCCGTGGCCGGGGTCGACGCCGGCGATGACGGTGGTGCCGGCGGGCACGAGCCGGGCCGCAGCCGCCCAGAACCGGGCGCCGTCGGCGCCGGTCTCGTCGTCGAGGTCGATCACGACCGCCCGCGGCTCCTCGGCGAGCGCGGCGGCGAGCGCGACCAGCGACCGGTCGACGGCCCCGAGCGCGGTCACCGGCGTGCCGGGCCGGATGGCACTGCCGCCCGGGTCGCGGGCCTCGCCCAGCCGGTCGAGCCAGTCGTCGACCACGGCGCGCGACGCGGTGAGCCGGTACCAGGGGCGCGTGGCATCCGCTCTGGCGCCGATGACCTCGCCGGCGCTCCGTGATGGGCTGCGGCCGGGCCCGGCGCCCGTGTCGAGCTCGGCGATGGCGACTTGCCGCTGCACGCGGCGCGCGTCGGTCGGCAGGGGCGCGCCGAGCACGGCCACCCGGCCCTCCACCGGCTCCAGCCGGCCGGCGAGAGTGGCCATGACGATGCGGCGGTCGACCGGCTCGCCCTCGACGAGCAGGAGTCCGCCCGCAGGGACGTCGAGGTCGATCGGGCCGATGGGCCGCTCGGGGAGCCCGAACACGGCGTGCTCGGCGAGCACCGCGCCTCGGCGCGACGTCGCCCACTCGGCCTGCTCGAGGTGGGCGCGCAGGCCCTCGCCCTCGATGTCGACGTCGGGCAGGAGGCGTGCGAGTCGGCGCGGCAGCCACCAGGCGCCGCGTCCGGCGAGCGCCATCGCCGCCGGCACCAGGGTCATCCGCACGAGGAACGCGTCGAACGCGACGCCGACGGCGAGCGCGAACGCGATGCCCTTGATGACGCCGCTGCCCTCGGGCACGAAGGCGAAGAAGACGAAGAACATGATGAGGGCCGCCGCCGTGACCACCCGGGCGGCGTGCTGGAAGCCGTGCACGACCGAACTGCGCGGCTCCCCCGTCTTCACGTACTCCTCGCGCATGCCGGAGACGAGGAACACCTCGTAGTCCATCGCGAGGCCGAACAGCACCGCCATGAGCAGGATCGGCAGGAAGCTCAGGATCGGCCCGGGCTCGATGTGCAGCAGGTCGGCGAACCATCCCCACTGGAAGACGGCGACGGTCGCGCCGATGGCGCCGAACGCCGACAGGAGGAAGCCGAGCGCCGCCTTCACGGGCACGAACACCGACCGGAACACGATGAGCAGCAGCACGATCGACAGGCCGACCACGATGAGCGCGAACGGCACGAGGGCGTCGGTGAGCCGCTGGGAGATGTCGATCGACACGGCCGTGTAGCCCGTGACGGCGATGGGTGTGCCGTAGTCGTCTTGAATCGACGGTTCGAGGTCGCGGATCTCCTGCACGACCTGCTTGGTCTCGGGGTCGTCGGGCGCACTGTCTGGGATGACCTGGATGATCGCCGTGTCGGCCGTCTCGTTCGGCAGCCCCTGGCCGACGTAGGCGACGCCGTCGAGCTCGGCGATGCGCGCGCCGATGGCGTCGAGGTCGTCGAAGATGTCGGTCGTCTGGGTGATGTCGACCGTCACGATGAGCGGCCCGTTGTAGCCGGGTCCGAAGCCCGTCTCGATGAGGTCGTACGCCTCGCGCTGGCTCGAGCCGGGCTCGCCGTTGCCGGCGGGCAGGTTGAGGTCGAGGCTCGCGGCCGGCACGGCCGCCGCGCCGAGCAGGCCCACCACCAGCAGCACGAACACGACCGGCGCCTTCAGCACCGTCTGCACCCAGCGGCGGCCCATCGTGGGCCGGCCGCCGTCATCGGCCGCGGTCGCCCGGCGCGCGGCCCGGCTGCCCGGCTTCGGAGCGAGCCGGTCGCCGAGCAGCCCCATCAGCGCGGGCAGCAGCGTGACGGCGCCGGCGACCGCGATGAAGACGGCGAACGCGGCCGCGACGCCCATCACGCTGAGGAACGGGATGCCGACGACGAGCAGCCCGAGCAGGGCGATGATGACGGTGAGCCCGGCGAACACGACCGCGCCGCCCGCCGTAGCGACCGCCTCGGCCGCGCTCTCCTCGGCATCCTGTCCTCTGGCGAGCTGCGTGCGATGCCGCGACAAAATGAACAGCGCGTAGTCGATGCCGACTGCGAGCCCGATCATCACCGCGAGCATCGGCGCCGTGCTCGAGACCGTCGCGAACGCGGCCACGATGGAGATGCCGCCGAAGGCGGCGCCCACGCCGACGAGCGCGGTGAGCAGCGGCATCCCGGCGCTCACCAGTGACCCGAACGTGATGAACAGCACGACGCCCGCGAACAGGACGCCGAGCGCCTCGGTGACGGTGAGTCCGAACGTGGTCTCCTGGAACACCTCGCCGCCGAACGCGACCGTGAGGCCGGCGTCCTCGCCGAGCTCGCCCGCGGCGGTGACGGCGTCGAGCGAGGCCTGGGTCACGTCGGAGACGGCACCGTCGAAGGTCACCTGGATGTACGCGGTCCGCTCGTCGCCCGAGACCTGGTCGCCGGCGTACTCGTCGAACGGGCCCAGCACGCTCGCGACACCGTCGATGCCTTCGAGCTCCGCTTCCATCGCCTCGATCGCGGCACGGTTCGCGTCGGATTCGACCGAGTCGCCGTCGGGCGCGTCGATAACGGCCTTCGCCGAGGCGCCCGCCGTCTGCGGGAACACGGCCGCGAGCTGGTCGATCGCCTCCTGCGACTCGGTGCCCGGGATGGAGTACGACTCCTGCAGCTGGCCGCCGAGGCCGAGGCCCAGGCCGAGCAGAGCGCCGAGCGCGACGACCCAGCCGATGACGACGAGCCACGCGCGACGGTAGGCGAAGCGTCCGATGCGGTGCAGGAGGAGGGCCACGGGATGTCTCTCTCAGTCGTGGTCGGGCGTGGTGGAGCTGCCGGGTGCCGGGCGGCGCGACGGCGCGAGCAGGTCGGCGAGCACCGAGCGGAGGGCGTCGCGCAGCGCCTCGTCGTCGGGCAGCGTGTCGGCGTCGGCGAAGCTGCGCCCGGCCGTGAGCAGGAAGGCCGCGCCGCCGAGCGCGATGCCGAAGCGCACCTGGTCGGCGACCGACTCGCGCTCTTCGCCGATGGTGCGGGCGAGCCGGCGCACGGCCGCGTTCGCGCGGGCGATGATCGGCAGATCCGCGAGGCTCTGCCCCTGGATGAGGAACACGTGCACGGCCTCGCGGTGGGCGAGCAGCAGGTCGACGACGCGATCGACCAGCAGCCGCCGGCGACCGCTGCCGCGCCCGGCGAGGTAGTCGTCGAGCACGTGCTCGAACTCGGCCACGGCCGGTTCGATGGCGGCCTCGAGCAGCGCCTCCTTGGAGGCGTAGTGGTAGAGCACGCTCGACTTGGAGTACCCGGCGTGGTCGGCGATCGTCTGCAGCGACGTGGCTGCGAACCCCGCAGAGGCGAACTGTTCGAGCGCGACGTGCTTCAACTCGTCGGCGGCGCGCACGCGCGACGTCGCATGGAGGTCGGTGGGCATGCTCCGACGCTAGTTGACCGATCGGTCAGATCCTGCCCGATCGGTCAGATTCACGGATGACTCCCAGCCCGTCGGCGCGAGCGGGTAGCGTGGCGTCATGCGCAAGTACCTGTTCAGCGGAGCCGTGGTCAGTGCGATCTTCAGCGGCATCGGCGTGGTCCGCGCCACGGCCGCCGGCCCCCGCGACTGGCGGCTGCTGCTCATGTGGATCTCGTGGGCCGCGAGTCTGGCGATCGCGATCGGGACCGTCGCCGAAGAGGCGAAGGACGGCGAGCTCCTCTCCTGACGTCCGCGGCATCCCGTCGCGAACGCATGCGCCGCCGACGGCGTGTCAGTTGGCGTGCCGCCGCGGCCGTGCACGAGACTTGGGACACGGGCATGAGCCGCCCGACCCAGACCTGAGAGGGGCCACCGATGTTCCGCCGCTGGCGCCGCCGTGCGAAGCAGTCCGCCGAGGCCGCCCACGTCACCCCGGCGCCTCGCGCGTCGGCCGCCGACCTGCGCGGCGAGCACATCTTCGAGCTCCTGAACGCCAAGCTCTCCGAGTTCATCGGCCCGAACGGCCAGTGGGCCCTCGTCCGCCGCACCCCCGGCGACACCGACCGAATCTTCGACGCCGTCGTGACCCACCAGATCGCGGCCGACCTCACCCGCGTTATCCTCGACGAACGCGAGACCGTCGCCGTCGTGGTACCCGAGGGCGAGGAGTCGATGGCCCTCGCCTGGAGCCCCGCTCCGCTCGTCGTGTGGGCCGAGCCGGTCCGCGACGACGCCGACGCCGAGACATCCGTGCCGTCGATCGAACGCGTCGAGCTCGAAGCCGCCGCCTGACCGGTCGGCGACCGCTCGCCTCCAAACTCTCCGCCCGAATCTTGTAGGGCGACCTCGAGAACGCCCCTCCCCCTCGTTCGTAGCGTGATGCCCGGGCACACCGCCCGACCGGCCGCACCGCCGAGCCTCGACCGAACAGGGGAACCATGACGACCGCATCCGCGCCCGCCGCCGCCCGGCACACCGCCCGCGACCTCGCCCAGATCGCCGTCTTCGCCGCGCTCATCGCCGGCCTCACGCTTCCGGGCGCCATCCCGGTCGGCGTGGGCGTGCCGATCACCCTGCAGACGCTCGGGGTGATGCTCGCGGGAGCGATCCTCGGCGCACGGAAGGGCGCGCTCGCCGTCCTCGTCTACGCCGTGCTGGGCCTCGCCGGCCTGCCCATCCTCGCGGGCGGTGCGGCCGGTCTGGGCGTCCTCGCCGGCCCGACCGGCGGCTTCCTCGTGGGCTTCGTGCCCGGGGCGTTCGTGATCGGCTGGCTCGCGGCACGGCTCGCGCCGCGACTGCACTTCTGGCCGCTGCTCCTCGCGACCGCCGCCGGCGGCATCGTCGTCGTCTACCTCGTCGGGCTGCCGTGGCTCATGGCGGCGACCGGCCTGCCGTTCGGTCAGGCGTTCCTGGTGGGTGCGCTGCCGTTCCTGCCCGGCGACGTGGTGAAGGCCGTGCTCGCCGCCGCGGTCGCGGCCGGGGTGCACCGCGCATGGCCGGGACTCATCGCGCCGCGCGAGTGGCCGTGGCGCCGCCGGTCGCTCACGGGCGACGCTGCGGCCGAGGCATCCGTCGACGAGGTGGAGCGCCGCGCCTGATGCCGGAGATCGTCTTCGAGGGCGTCGCGCACCGCTACGACGACCGGCCGGTGCTCGAGGGCATCGACCTGCGCCTCACCGAGCGGCGCATCGGCGTGGTCGGGGCGAACGGGTCGGGCAAGTCGACGCTCGTCCGGCTGGTGAACGGGCTCCTCTCGCCCTCGGCCGGGCGAGTCCTCGTCGAGGGCCTCGACGTCGCGAAGCAAGGGCGTGAGGTGCGGCGGCGGGTGGGGTTCGTGTTCACGAACCCCGATCACCAGATCGTGATGCCCACCGTCCGCGAAGACGTCGCGTTCTCGCTGCGTCGATTGCGCCTGCCGCCGGAGGTCGCCGCGGCGCGCGTGGAGCGGGCGCTCGATCGGTTCGGGCTCCGCGACCTCGCCGACCGGCCGGCGCACCGGCTCTCGGGCGGGCAGAAGCAGTTGCTCGCCCTCGCGGCGGTCCTCGTCGCCGAGCCCGCGATCGTCGTCGCCGACGAGCCGACGACGCTGCTGGATGCCAGGAACTCGGCCCTCGTCGAACGCCACTTCGCGGCGCTCGACCAGCAGCTCGTGCTCGTCACGCACCGGCTGGAGTCCCTCGAGGGCTTCGACCGGGTGCTCGTCGTCGAGGCCGGCCGGATCGTCGCCGACGGTCCGCCGGCCGAGTCGCTCGCGGCCTACCGCCAACTCGTCGGCGCCGGAGCCCCAGGACGCTCGTGATCGGCCTCGTCGCTCCCGGGCGGTCGCCGCTGCACCGGGCGGCCGCCGGGTGGAAGCTCGCCGGACTCGCGGTCGCGGTGCTCGTCGTTGCGCTCCTCCCGGGCTGGCCGTGGCTCCTCGGCGCGGCGGGGGTCACCGTGCTCCTGTTCGCCGTCGGCGGCATCCCGCCCCGCCTCGCGGCCGCGCAGGTGCTGCCCGTGCTGTGGCTGGTGCTCGTCGCCGGCGTGATCAACTGGCTGATCCAGGGGTGGGAGCCGGCGCTCACGATGGCGCTGCGCGTGCTCGTCTGCGTCGCCCTCGCGGCGCTGCTCACCCTCACCACTCAGGTCTCGGAGATCCTGGATGCGGTGCAGCGCGGCCTCCGCCCATTCGGCTCGCGCGTCGACGCCGACCGCGTCGGCCTCGTGCTCGCGATGACGATCCGCGCCGTGCCGCTCATGCACGAGATCGTCCGCGCCGTGCTCGAGGCGCGGAAGGCGCGCGGCGCCGAGTCGTCGCTCCGAGCCGTCGCGGTGCCCGTGGTCGTTCGCGCCCTGCAGACCGCCGACGCGATGGGCGAGGCGCTCGCGGCGCGCGGAGTGGACGACTGAACCGCCCGCGGGACGGCGCGTCCGGCGGCAGCGAGACGGGCGCGAGGCCCGGAACGAACGAAGCCCCGGCGATTCCTCGCCGGGGCTTCTCTGGTGCACCCCCAGGGACTTGAACCCTGAACCCACTGATTAAGAGTCAGTTGCTCTGCCGATTGAGCTAGAGGTGCATTTCGGCCGGGTTTCGAACACCCCGAACCGAGGGACCACGTTATCAGGTCGAGGCGGGGTTGCGCCAATCGAGCGCGTCCGTGCGGGTCGACGGGGCCGTCGGGCGCTTCGAGACGGCCCCGAGCCCGTCTCGGCCCCTCGGCTAGCCTGAACCGGTGACCACCGACTCTCTCATCTCCGCCGGCGGCCCCTCCCTCGCCGACGACCTCGCCCTGGCCCTCCAGCTCGCCGACCGCGCCGACGAGATCTCGCTCGGCCGGTTCCGCGCCGTCGACCTCGAGGTGTCGACCAAGCCTGACCGCACCCCGGTGACCGAGGCCGACCTCGCCGTCGAGCGTGCGATCCGCGAGCAGCTCGCGGCGGCCCGCCCGAGTGACGGCGTCCTGGGCGAGGAGTTCGGCACGGAGGGCACCGGGCGACGCCAGTGGATCATCGACCCGATCGACGGCACGGCGAACTTCCTTCGCGGCGTGCCGGTGTGGGGCACGCTCATCGCCCTCGCGATCGACGGCGAGCCGGTGCTGGGCGTCGCGTCCTCGCCCGCACTCGGTCGGCGCTGGTGGGCGGCACGCGGCGCGGGCGCGTGGACCACGGATGCCCCGGGCGCCGAGCCGCGAGGCATCCGGGTGTCTGCGGTGACGGAGCTCCGCGACGCCTCGCTCAGCTTCCAGAGCCTCGCGCAGTGGCGCGACGCCGGATACCTCGACCGGCTGCTGCGGCTCTCCGAAGGCGTCTGGCGCGACCGCGCCTACGGCGACCTGTGGTCGTACATGCTGCTCGCCGAGGGCCTCATCGACATCACGGGCGAGTTCGACGTGAAGGTGTACGATCTCGCGGCCCTCATCCCCATCGTCGAGGAGGCCGGCGGACGGTTCACCGCGATCGACGGACGGGCGGGAGCGGGCCACGGCAGCGCGCTCGCGACGAACGGGCGACTGCACGACTCGGTGCTCGCTGCGCTCGGCGAGGGCGAGCAGAGCTGACCGTGCGCTCGTCCCAGGAGCGCGAGACGACGGGCACCGCGTCTCGTCGCATCCGCCTCGCGGGCGTCCTGCTGCTCGCCGCGGTCACCCTCACCGGATGCTCCGGCGCCACCGGCGCCCCGACACCGAGCGACGGGGCGTCCGCGACGACGCCGCCGGCGAGCGCGACGGCGGGCACGCCGTCGCCGACCGCGGCCGGCGCCGAGGAGCGCGCCGCGGTGCGGTCGCCCGCGCCCTTCGAACCCGAGCTCGGGATGTGTCTGGACGCTCGGAAGGACGCCGTGCCCGGGCCCGAGACGATCGTCTCCTGCGACGAGGAGCACGACGACGAGGTGTACGCGGTCTTCGATCTGGCGGACGGCGCCTTCCCCGGCGACTCGGCCGTCGAGGGCGCGGCACGGGCCGGCTGCCTCGACCGGTTCGCGGCCTTCATCGGCATCCCGTTCGCGGAGTCGGTGCTCGAGGTCTACACGTTCCACCCCGACGAGGCCGCGTGGTCGAGCGGCGACCGCCGCGTCGCGTGCGTCGTCTGGAACCCGTCCGACACGGTCACCGGCTCGCTCGCCGGCGCCGGCTACTGACGCGCCGGCTACTCACCCGCCGCGCGCTGACGCGCCGGCTCCTGACGGGCGGCGCGTCGCGGGTCGGGGCGCCGGCTCCAGGCGACACCCGCGAGGCAGAGTACGCCGCCGATGAGGCCGAGCAGGGTGGGCAGTTCGCCGAGCAGCAGCCAGGAGAAGAGCACGACGATCGCGGGCACCGCGAGGGTGGCCGCGGCGGTCGTTCCCGCCGGGCTCCGCTGGAGCACGTACGCCCAGAGGATGAACGCGATGGCGGTCGGGAAGACGCCGAGGTATGCCGTCGCGAGGATAGCCGAGGGCGGCGCCTCCCCGATCTGCATGAGTTCGGGCAGGAACGGCAGCAGCGCGATCGCGCCGACGACGCAGCCGACCCAGGTGGCGCCGAGCGCGTCGGTCGTGCGGAGGGCGACCTTCTGCACGAGCACGCCCGAGGCGTAGAGCACGGCAGCGAGCAGCCCGAGCGCGATGCCGAGCGGATCGCTGTGCGGTCCGACGCCGCCGGAGGCGATGAGCACGACGCCCGCGAACGCGACGCCGATGCCGATCATGAGCGGCTTCGGGAACCCTTCGCGCAGGACGACGCCCGCGACGAGGGCGACGAGGAGCGGGGCGATGTTCACGAGCATCGCGGTCGTGCCCGCGTCGAGGTGACGTTCGGCGAGATTCAGCACGAGCGTGTAGCCGGCGAACCAGAGCAGCCCGTAGAGCGCGACGAGCGCGAGCCCGCGTCCGCGGGGCAGCGGCGGCCGGCGCCAGGCGGCGATGGCGACGAGCACGACCGCGCCGACGAGCTGGCGGCCGAGCGCGAGTGCGCCGGGCGTGATGTCGTCGCCGATCGCCCGGATGGCGATGAACGCCGACGCCCAGAGGACCAGCACGATGCCCATCGCGGTGGCCACCCTCCAGTCGAGCCGAGGAGCCGGCGCTCCGGCCGGGGGCGTGCGAGTGAGGGCTGCTGGTTCCGAGCGCATGGCTCCAGCGTGGAGCATCCGATCATTCAAGACAAGCGAACGGTTCTATCGATTCGTTCAGCAGCTCTGTACGCTCGTCCCATGGTCGATCCCCAGCGCCTCCGGGTGTTCCGCGCCGTCGTGCAGAGCGGCTCCGTCAACGGCGCAGCCGCGCGCCTCGGGTACACCCCGTCGGCCGTCAGTCAGCACGTCAGCGCCCTGCAGCGCGAGACCGGCCTCGTGCTGATGGAGCGCCACGGACGAGGCATCCGCCCGACGGCCGCCGGCATCGCGGTCGCAGACCGCGCGGCGCGTGTCCTCGACCAGCTCGCCGATCTCGACCGCCTCGCCGACGATCTCCGTGCAGGGCGGAGCGGCACACTGCGCATCGGCTGCTTCCAATCGGCGAACCGGGCATGGATGCCGGCGATCGTCTCACGGCTCGGCGAAGAGTTCCCCGGGCTCCACGTCGAGTTCAGCATCGCCGAGCTCCGCGGCCCCCGCGCCGTCGACCTCGACCTCGAGGTGTACGTCGCCGAGTCCGTCCGCGCCGACCGGGATCCGGCCGTCGCCGAGGGAGCCGTCGACGGCTACGACGTCGAGCATCTGCGCACCGAGGGCTACCGCGCCGTCGTCGCCGACACGCATCCACTCGCCGGGCGCCCGGCCGTCACGATGGCCGAGCTCGCCCGAGAATCGTGGATCGACAACGATCACGCCCAGGGGCCGTGCCGCGACATCCTGCTCGCCTCGTGCGCGGCGCACGGGTTCTCCCCCGCCTTCCGCGTCGCCGCGCCCGACTACCCGTCGGCGTTCGACTTCGTCGCCGCGGGCCTCGGCGTCACGGTCGTGCCCGCACTCGGGGCGCACCGTGTGCCAGACGGCCTGGTAGCCGTGCCGGTCGACGACGCCGCGCTCCGCCGCCGCATCATGCTCAAGGTCAAGCGCGCGATGCGCACGCACCCCGCGGTCGCCCTCGCGGCCGACCTGCTGCGCGCGGCTGCGGGCGCAGAGCGGCCCGCCGCCGCGTAGCGCCGCGACCGATCCAGACAGCGCGCCGGCCGAGAACCGATGCGCCCGCATGGACCGGGCCCGCGACACGCCGAGCTCTCGCGTTTCGCTCTTCCGCGCCTCACAGCGAACCCATAGGCTGACGGCATCCCCTCCGGTCGCCGGCCCGCCAATCGGGCCGTCGTCCCGCGCGCCGGAGCCCACGAGCCTGGAGGCAACCCGTGTCATCCCCCGCCCGCCGCTCCCTGCGCACCGCGATCGCCGCGCTCGCGCTGGCCGCCGTCATCCCGCTCGCCGGGTGCACGGCCATCCTCGAGCAGTTCATGCCCAAGCCGCAGGCCGAGCGCGACGACACCACCCAGGAGGTCGTCGAGGAGGGCAACCTCGACGTGTTCACGCTGCGCGTGGGCGACTGCCTCTCGAGCGTCGACGAGGGCGAGGTCAGCGAGGTGCCCGTCGTGCCCTGCGACCAGCCCCACGACGACGAGGTGTACGGCACCCACCAGCTCACGGGCGACGAATTCCCCGGCGAGGACCAGATCCAGCAGCTCTCCGACGAGGGATGCCTCGCGCAGTTCGAGGCGTTCGCCGGCATCGCCTACGACGTCTCGACGCTCGACTTCTATTCCTACCGGCCCACGCAGCAGAGTTGGGAGCAGCTCGACGACCGCGAGGTCGCCTGCGTGATCTACGACCCGGCGGGCCCTGTCACCGGCACCCTGCAGGGCGCCGCGTACTGACCCGACACCACGGATGCCTCGCGCCCGGCATTCGCCATCGTGCACAGCGTGCACACGACGGTTCACCGTCATGGCGATGCCGGGCGCGAGTGCGTCGTGGCAGGATCGCCTGATCACCGCCGACGCGGCGACCCGCACGACGTGTCCGATGGAGGATGTGCACCGATGGACGAGCACCGGCCCGAGACCTGGTTCTGCGATGAGGGCGACTGCGAGTACTGCCGGAGCGCCTTCACCGACTGAGGCCGGTCACGCGCGGTACGGTGGCACCATCGCGGGGACGCACCGCCCCCGCCCGATGGGAGGGGGCCGTCAATGGAGCTGTGGAGCAGTTTCTGGGATTGGTTCTGGTTCTTCCTCTGGATGTTCGCGTACGTCGCGTACCTCTGGGTGCTCATCTCGATCGTCATCGACCTGTTCCGCGACCGTGAACTGAACGGCTGGTGGAAGGCGGTGTGGATCGTCTTCCTCGTCTTCGTGCCCTTCCTCACGGGCCTCGTCTACCTGATCGCTCGCGGGCGCGGCATGGCGGAACGCTCGGTGCGCCAGCAGCAGGAGTTCAAGGAGGACACCGACGAGTACATCCGCTCGGTGTCGTTCGCGAGCCCGAGCGACGAGATCGCGAAGGCGAAGGGGCTGCGCGACCAAGGCGTCATCACGGATGGCGAGTACGAGGCGCTGAAGGCCAAGGCGCTCGGCAACCGGTTCTGACCCGCCACGGATGCGAAGCATCCCCGGAAGCGCGAACGGGCGGCCCGGCTCGAAAGCCGGACCGCCCGTTCGGGATCCGTGTGCGACGACGGCCGATGGTGGAGATGGGGGGAATCGAACCCCCGTCCATCGCTGTGATTCCGCGCCTTCTCCGGGCGCATCCTGTGTGGCGTTCTCATCGGCCCCGACCCTTGCCACAGGCAACCGAGTCGACAGGCCCAGCCTGAAGAAAGTCCCGCACACCGCTCAGGCGACGGTGCGCAGCGAGTTCCCTAGATGACGCCAGCAACCGGGGCGGGAACGAACCCGGGCTGACGGACTTTCAACTCTGCTTACGCAGCGAGAGCGAAGTCGGACTGCTTCTGATTGGCAGTTATTGGTTCGCAGGGAGCGTTCACGAGATAACCCTGCATCCTCGGCCCGCTTCTCGCGGTTTCGCAGGCGATGTCGAAACCGATCATCCCCATGGGTCACCGAGTCGCTGTCGTTCGACAGGACGTCGGCGGGCCGTCGTCGCACACTGTGGAATTGCCAACCCGCGCTCACCGAATGTGGAGTGCGCGGCCTTACAGTCTAGAACAGGCGCGGGCGGCGCGCCATTCCCGATCCGAGGAGGACCCGTGAGCACCCTGATCTCCGTCACCGGCCGCGCCGAGGAGCGCGTCGCGCCCGAGCTCGCGGCGGTGTTCATCGGCGTCGGCGGCTCCGGCCCCGAGCGCGACCGGGTGCTCCGCGACACCGCGGCCGCGCACGAACAGCTGCTCGCCGAGCTGCGCGCCCTCGAAACCGACGGCCTGCTGCAGCGCTGGTCGGCCGAGCAGTTGCGGGTGTGGTCGCACCGCCCGTGGAACACCGAGGGCCGCCGGCTCCCGCTCGTGCACGAGGTGCGGGCCGACGTGCAGGTCGTGTTCCAGGATCTCGATCGCGTCGGCGAGTGGCTGGCCGACGCCGGGGCGCGCGACTTCTTGACGGTGAACGGTGTCGACTGGCGGCTGACGGATGCCACACTCGCGGTGGTGCGCGAGCGAGCGCAGCGCGCGGCCGTGGAGGACGCCGTCGCCAAGGCCTCCGTCTACGCCGATGCGCTCGGCGCCTCGCGCCCGGTGCCCGTGGAGCTCGCCGACCACGGCATGCTGTCGGCCGCGCAGGCCGCACCGATGGCCGCGATGGCGCGGATGGCGGCGCCGGCGGCCTTCGGCGGGGCCCCTGGCGGTGCGCCGACCACGGAGTTCGCGCCGGCGGATCTCGTCATCGAGGCCCGGGTCGATGCCCGGTTCGCCGCGGAGGCGAAGGGGTGAGCGCAGCCGGCCGCTGAGCGTCGTCAGCCACGCGGCGTCGCCCGCGGGGAGGCGTCGCCCGCGGGGAGGCGTCGCCCGCTGGGCCGCGGCCGAGCCGGCGCCCCGGTCAGTCGCCGGAGACGAGCAGCCGTTCGAGCGCCGACAGCTCGTCGAGCGCGAGCCCGGAGGCGAGCAGGTACTCCCTCGTCGACCCGTGCTCGCGTTCGATGAGGTCGATGGCCGACTCGATCGCGCCGCGCGGGCTTCCGCCCATGAGCACGCGGAGCTCGGGGGTGTCGGGCACGCCGTACCGCCCGACGAGTCCGACCATCTCCTCGAGCCAGGGTCCGGCGAGGTTCGCCTCGGTGCGCGCGTAGTCTTCGACGACGGCGTCGCGGTCGACGCCGACCCCGAGGAGCGTCAGCGCGACGACGACGCCGGTGCGGTCTTTGCCTGCCGTGCAGTGCACGACGACCGACCGGTCGCGAGCCGAGGCGATCTCGCGCACGGCGCTCACGACGATGCCGGAGTGCTGGGTCACGATGCGCGTGTACAGCGCCTCGAGCGTGATGCCCGCCGCCCCCTGCGACGCACCGGAGCCCTCGAAGACGGGAAGGCGCCGCACCTCGACGTCGAGCCCGTCGAGGTCGTCGGGCATGATCTGCGCCTCGTTGTCGTCGCGGAGGTCGATGACGACGCCGACGCCGAGCCGGCCGAGCGCGGCCCGTCCCTCGTCGCCGAGCCGGTGGAGCCCGTCGGAGCGGAAGAGCACGCCGTCGCGCACGGTGCCGCCGAGCGCGGGCAGTCCGCCGACGTCGCGGAAGTTGAACGTGCCTGGCACCGGGATGCGGGTCGAGATCTCCACCCGGCCGAGCCTACCTCGGGCCGGCGAGGGTGGGCCGGGAGCATCCCTGACGCGTGCCGGGGTGCCTACTCCCCCAGGTGCCGCCGGCTCGCCATCGCCCGATCGGCCTCGCGGCGATCCTGCCGCTCGCGCAGCGCCTGCCGCTTGTCGTACTCGCGCTTGCCCTTCGCGACCGCGAGCTCGACCTTCGCCCGGCCGTCGTTGAAGTAGATCGACAGCGGGATCAGCGTGTAGCCGCCGTCTTTCGTGCGGTGGCTGATCTTGATGATCTCCTGCTTGTGCAGCAGGAGCTTGCGCTTGCGCCTCGGGGCGTGGTTGTTCCACGTACCCTCGGTGTACTCGGGGATGTGCACCGCGTCGAGCCACATCTCGCCGCCGTCGATGAAGGCGTACCCGTCGACGAGCGACGCGCGTCCCTCGCGGAGCGACTTCACCTCGGTGCCCGAGAGCACGATGCCGGCCTCGTAGGTGTCCTCGATGGTGTAGTCGTGCCGCGCCTTGCGGTTGGTCGCGACGACCTTCTGACCGCGTTCCCTGGGCACGGCTCGCTCCTCTCGCTGGTGTCGTCTTCGTCGGGGCCGATGCGATGACGGATGCCCCGGCGTGACGCCCGAGCAGCCGTTCAGTCTAGCCGACGAACGGCGCCTCGGCGCTACACGCGCAGGTAGCGGCGGATCGCGATGCCCGCCGACACGGCGGCGAGCAGCACGCCGACGAGGATGAGCAGCGGCACCACGAGCCACGCCTCGCCGAGGTCGACGAAGGTGAACGACAGGGTCTGCGCGAGGTAGCCCTGCACGAAGAACTGCACGATCGCGACGACCGCGGCGCCCGCGAGCAGCGACCCGATGAGCCCGGCGAACACGCCCTCGAGCACGAACGGCGTCTGGATGAACCGGTTCGACGCACCGACGAGTCGCATGATGCCGAGCTCGCGCCGGCGCGAGAACGCGGAGAGCCGGATGGTCGTGGCGATGAGCAGGGCTGCGGCGACGAGCATGATCGCCGCGATGGCGATGGCCGTGAAGCTCGCCGCGTTCAGCACGTCGAAGATCTGGTCAAGGTACCGGCGCTGGTCGACGACCTGCTCGACGCCAGCGAGACCCGCGAGCGCCTCGGCGATGACGTCGGACTCCGACGGGTCGACGAGGTTCACCCAGAACGTCTCGTTCAGCACCTCGGGCGTGACGTAGTCGGCGGCCGGGGTGCCCTCGAACTGCTCCTGGAAGTTCGCGTACGCCTGCTCGTGGTCTTCGAAGGTGAACTCGTCGATGTACGGCTTCAACGTGTCGGAGGCCAGCTGGGCCTCGACGGCCGCCTTCTGCTCCTTGGTCGCCTCACCGTCGGTGCAGCCGGCGGCCGTCGACACGTCGGTGCACAGGTACACGGCGACCTGCGCCCGGTCGTACCAGTAGCCCTTCATCTGACCGATCTGCAGCTGCATGAGCGCGGCGGTGCCGACGAAGGTGAGCGAGATGAACGTGACGAGCACGACCGACACGACCATCGAGGCGTTGCGCCGCAGACCGTTCGCGGCTTCGGCGAGCACGAGCCCGGCCCTCATGACGTCGGCCCCACTTCCTGGTCGGTGTCGTCCTTGCGCGGGCCGCCGGGCGCGCGCAGCCCCAGCCGCTCGGCGAGGGTGAGATGTTCGGATGGCTCGCCGCCGGGTTTCGCGCCGGGTTTCAGCTGGTCGCGGTCGAGCTGGATCTGCCCGGTCGCGGCCGCGGTGATCTCGGCGGCCGCCTCGGTCACCTCGTCGGTGGCCTCGGGTTCGACATAGAGGGGGGCGGCGTCGCGCATGATCTCCGGGGTCACCTTGGGCGCGACGGCGGTCACGGGCGCCGCCTCGGCGGGGACATCCGTGGCGGGCGAGGCATCCGTCTCGGTGGGCCGGCGGGCCGCGCCGTAGGGCGACGCGCTCTCGGTGACCGGCTCGTACTCGACGTCGCGCACGGTCTGCCCGTCGTAGCCGGCGTCGCGCTCGTCGCGCACGATCTGACCGGCCGACAGCTCGATGACGCGGCGCTGCATCTGGTCGACGATGCCGGCCTCGTGCGTGGCCATGACGACGGTGGTGCCGCCCGCGTTGATGCGCTCGAGGAGGGTCATGATGCCGGCGCTCGTGACCGGGTCGAGGTTGCCCGTCGGCTCGTCGGCGAGGAGGATCTGCGGCTTGTTCACGATGGCACGCGCGATCGCGACGCGCTGCTGCTCACCGCCCGAGAGCTCGTGCGGCATCCGCCGCTCCTTGCCCTCGAGGCCGACGAGCTTCAGGGTCTCCGGCACGGCCGACTGGATGTACCCTCGCGACTTGCCGATGACCCGCAGCGTGAACGCGACGTTGTCGTAGACCGACTTGTTCGGGAGCAGCCGGAAGTCCTGGAAGACGACGCCGAGGCTGCGGCGGAAGTACGGGATCTTGCGGCTGGAGATCGTGCCGAGGTCTTGCCCGAGGACGTGGATCTGCCCCTTCGTCGGCTTCTCCTCTTTGAGGATGAGCCGGAGGAAGCTCGACTTGCCGGAGCCCGAGGCGCCGACAAGGAACACGAACTCGCCGCGGAGGATCTCCACGGCGATGGCGTCGAGGGCGGGCCTGGCCTGACCCGGGTAGGTCTTGGTCACGGAGTCGAAGCGGATCATCGGGTTCGAGCCTAAGCAGCCTCGCGGCGATTCAGCGGAGCGACACCCCCCGCCGCGGGGCTAGTCGTCGTCCTTGCGCTTACGCCACCGGATGCCGGCGGCGATGAGCCCGTCGAGGTCGCCGTCGAACACGGTCGCGGGGTTGCCCACCTCGTAGCCGGTGCGGAGGTCTTTGACGAGTTGCTGGCCGTAGAGGAAGTACGAGCGCATCTGGTCGCCCCAGCTCGCGGTGATGGTGCCGGCGAGCTCCTTCTTCTGGGCGGCCTCCTCTTCGCGCTTCTGCAGGAGGAGCCGGGTCTGCAGCACGCGCATGGCGGCGGCGCGGTTCTGGATCTGGCTCTTCTCGTTCTGCATCGAGACGACGATGCCGGTCGGAAGGTGGGTGATGCGCACGGCGGAGTCGGTGGTGTTCACCGACTGGCCGCCGGGGCCCGACGAGCGGAAGACGTCGACGCGGATGTCGGTCTCGGGGATCTCGACCTCCTGCGCCTCCTCCATGATCGGGATGACCTCGACGGCCGCGAAGCTGGTCTGCCGCTTGTCGGCGCCGCCGAAGGGGCTGATGCGGGCGAGGCGGTGCGTGCCGGCCTCGACCGAGAGGGTGCCGTAGAGGTACGGCGCGTCGATCTCGAACGTGGCCGACTTGATGCCGGCGCCTTCGGCGTAGGAGGTGTCGAGCACCTTCACCGGGTAGTCGTGGCGTTCGGCCCAGCGCAGGTACATGCGCATGAGCATCTCGGCGAAGTCGGTGGCGTCGTCGCCGCCGGCGCCCGAGCGGATGGTGACGACCGCGCCGCGCTCGTCGTATTCGCCGTCGAGCAGGGTCTGCACCTCGAGGTCGCCGATGGTCTTGGTGAGCGCGGCGAGCTCGGCGCGGGCCTCGTCGGATGCCTCGTCGTCATCGGCCTCGTTCGCGAGCTCGACGAGCACCTCGAGGTCGTCGAGCCGCTGCTCGACCTCGGTGATGCGCTTGAGCTCGGCCTGGCGGTGGCTGAGCTCGCTCGTGACCTTCTGCGCGCGCGCGGCGTCGTCCCAGAGGTCGGGGGCGCCGGCGGCCTCGGAGAGGCGGGCCACCTCGGCTTCGAGGGCGTCGACGTCGACGACGGCGCGGATGTCGCGGAACGTGGAGCGCAGGGCCTGGAGCGCCTGCGTGAAGTCTTGATCCAACATGTCCCGTCCAGCCTAGTCGTGCGGGATCGGGGGCCCGCGCGGGCGGGTGTAGCGTCGAAGCGATGAGTTCCGCCGCGCCCTCCCCCTTCTCCTGGCGCTCGATCATCCTCCCGGTGTACCTGCCGACGCTCGTGTTCTCGATCGGCGAGGGCGCGATGATCCCCGTGATCCCGCTGGTCGCGACGGACCGCGGTGCGTCGCTGGCGCTCGCGGGGCTCGTGGCGGCGCTGGTCATGGTCGGCGAGCTGCTCGGCGACCTGCCCGCAGGGTGGGTCGTGGCGCGCATCGGCGAGCGGCCCGCGATGATCGGTGCGGCGATGCTCGCGGTCATCGGCGTGCTGCTCGCCCTCGGCGTGCAGGAGGTCTGGGCGCTCGGTGTCGGCGTCGTGCTCCTGGGGCTCGCGGCGGCGGTGTTCGGCCTCGCACGGCACGCGTTCCTCACGAGCTACGCCCCGGTGCGGGTGCGCGCCAGGGCGCTGTCGACGCTCGGCGGCGTGTTCCGTGCGGGGTGGGCCGTCGGCCCGTTCGTCGCGGCCGCGATCATCGCGTGGACGGGGTCGAACGAGGCCGTCTTCTGGGTGCTGGTGGCCGCCTCGTTCGCGGTCGTGGGCGTGCTCGTGCTGCTGCCCGACCCCGAGCGGGTGTTCGGTGCGGCGCGGGTCGCGCGCGAGGCATCCGTGTCTGCTGCTCCGGTGACGGATGCCTCGGGCCGGCCGCTCACCGCAGGCGAGGCGGAGGCGGCGCAGGAGTCGTCGGCGAGCGTGTTCCGGGCGATCCGCGATCACCGCGGCGTGCTCGCCCGCATCGGCACCGGGGTGGGGCTGCTCGCCGCGCTCCGCGCGAGCCGCACGGTGGTGCTGCCGCTGTGGTCGGTGTCGATCGGCATGCCGCCGGAGCAGGCGGCGATCGTGATCGGCATCTCGGGCACGCTCGACTTCGCGATGTTCTACGTGAGCGGCCAGATCATGGACCGCTTCGGCCGGTTGTGGAGCGCGATCCCGGGCCTCGTCGGCATGGCGGTGGGGCATATCGCGCTGGCGTTCACGCACGACCTGCCCGAGGCGGCGGCGTGGTTCACGGTGCTCGCGGTGTGGCTGGGCCTTGCGAACGGGGTGACGAGCGGCATCATCATGACCCTCGGCGCCGATCTCGCGCCGAAGCAGAACCCGGCGCCGTTCCTCGGCGCGTTCCGCACGATCGCCGATGTCGGCAGCGCGGGGGCACCGCTCGCGATCTCGGCCATCACGTCGATCGTGTCGATCATGGCGGCGAACGTCGTGATCGGCGTGCTCGGCCTCGTCGGCGCCGCGATGCTGTGGCGGTGGGTGCCGCGGTACGTGCCGCATCAGCGGCGGCGCTGAGGGTCGGGCTCGCCGACGCGGCTGCTACCGCGTTGCGTCTTCCTCGATGACGGTGCGCTCGACGATCTCGAGCCGGTCGAGCGCCTCGTGCACGCCGGGCTTCGTCTTGCCGCACACGGTGCGCGGGTAGTGCACCGGGATGAGCGTGCCGTCGGATGCCTCGAGCCAGAGCGGCGGCACGAGCTCGAGGTCGGCGGGGCAGAACACGTCACCCGATGCCTCGTCGTCGGGTCCGGCGAGTGCGGTGAGGAGCGGGTCGAGGTCGCCCTCGAAGCGCTCGACGAAGATATTGTGCTCCTCGACGGGGTCGCCGGGTTCCGGGAAGTCGGTCGTGCAGCGGAGCGCCGCGACTGCCTCGAACCCGTCGGGCACCCGGCCGGGCGTCGGGATCTCGGGCTCGCCGGGGCGGGGCGTCGCGAGCTGGCCGTCGGGCCAGTAGCCCTCGGTGCGGCAGTCGACCGCCGGCGCCGGCTCCGCATCGGGTCCGTCGGGCGCCGCATGCGGGATCACGATGCCGAGCTGCGCGCACCCGGCGAGCGCGAGCGCGGCGAGTGCCGTCAGTGCCGCGAGGGGCGCCGGGCGCCGCCTCGCCTGGTGTGCCGTGCCGTGCTGCGCGCTCATGCGACCGCTCCCTCGCTCGTCGACCTGTCGGTCGTTCCCGTCTACTTCTGCAAACGACCAGGGGCGGTGGAACGTTGGGGCGGGGCATCCCGTCTGTGTGCTCAGCGGCTCGCCGCCCGAGGCCTTCCCCCGGGCGGCGAGCGCCTACGTCAGTGGGTGTGGACCTTGTCGATGCTCATGACGAGGATGACGCGGTCGGCCTTGTCGGCGGGCGCCTCCTGCTCGGCGTTGCCGTATCGGCGGCCGAGGCGCACGTAGAACTCGCCCTCGGGGTCGGGGATGGTCTCGGTGAGGCGGCCGACGACCTCGGTGTAGTGGAAGGGGTCGTCGGGGTCGAGCACGGCGAGGGTCATGTTGGGGTTCTGCTGCAGGTTGCGGTACTTGCCGCGCTTGGTGGTGTGGGTGAAGCGCAGCGTGCCGTCGATGAGCTCGAACCACATGGCGTTGACCTGGGCGGTGCCGTTGGGGCGGATCGTAGCGAGCATGCCGTAGTTCGGCGGATCGAGGAGGCGGCGCTGGTCGGCGTTCAGTTCGGTCATCCATCCAGTCAAGCGGATGTCTCGTGCCGGGCCGGCTTCCGCGACGTGGCGCGTCGGCGGGGTGCGGTCAGTGGAACACCGACCGGGCGGTCGCCGTCACCTCGATCGGCACCTCCACCGGCAGCAGGTCGTTGGCGATCGGGACCCGCCAGACGGTGCGGAGCGTGACGGTGGCCGTGCGCCCGTCGGTGGAGCCGGCGTGCACGAGCTCGACGTCGTCGAGCTCCGTCGCGGCATCGGCGAGGTAGGCGGCCGCTGCATCATGCACCGCCTCGTCGTCGAGGTCGAATGCGAACGCATCGCCGTCGACGCGGACCGTCTCGAGCGACCACACTTCGGATGCCGCCAGCGCGGCGCCGTCGGCGACGGTGAACAGCCGCTTCCGCTCGAGGTAGAGCGATGTCGAGGCGACGACGACCACGATCAGCACGATCGCGAGCACGCCGAAGAAGATGACGAGGGGCAGCGTCGAGCCCTCCTCGTCGGCGACGCGGTCGGAGCGGGAGGTCGGTCGGTGCCGCATCCGCATCGCTGCCTTGCGCGTCATCGGAGCCCCTCCGCGAATCTCGACACGGTCTGGGTGGCCGAGGCCGAGACCTGCACACTGCCGAACCGGTCGAGGCCGAAGACGTCGGGCACGAGCGGCAGCACCACGGCCGCGTCGACGTCCACTCGGACGCGCGCGCCGGGCTGCGTACAGGCTGAGGCCGGATCGCAGGTGACCTCGACGGAGGCCCGGCCGGCGTCGACGCCGTAGTCCTCGAGCGCGATCCGGACGGCCCGGTCGACGGCCGTGCGCGCGGCCGAGTCATCCGCGGCGAGCACCGCCACCCGGGCCGCGTGGCGCGCGGCACCCTCGACGGCGAGCGCGCCGGCCTGCACGGAGGCGATCGCGAGCACGAGGTACACGAGCGGGACGAGCAGGATGAGCCCCACGGTCAGGAACTCCAGCGACGCCGACCCTCGCTCGTCGCCGAAGCGTCGCTCACTCGACGGCTTCGAGCGCCGCATGTCCGGTCACCTCCATCGCGCCTTCCGGGCCGAACAGGCCGATCACGGGCATGGTGGCGCGGACGGTCACGGCGACCACGGGAACGTCGCCGATCGCCGTGCGCCGCGCGGTGACGTCGCCCGCGTACGTCTCCGCGACGGCCGCGGCGATGAGCTCACGCGTGCGCTGCACTCCGTCGCCGTCGCTCGCGCCGGCGAGCGCGGCGTACCGCGCGCCTTCGGCTGCGGCATCGAGCAGCGTGTTCCTGACGTGCAAGGCGAGGGCGAGCTGGAGCACCGCGAGCAGGAGCGCGGCGAGCAGCACGAGGACGAGGGAGAACTCGGCGACCGCCGAGCCCTGCTCGTCGGCGAGCCGCAGCCGGCTCACATGCCGATGACGCGCTCCATCGCGCTCTCGAACACGTTCGTCAGTGCATCGCCCGCGAGTCCCCAGATCAGGATGACGAGTCCGGCCGTCATGAGGGTGATCAGCACCCAGCCGGGCACGTCGCCTCGCTCGTCGCGCAGGCGGACGGAGGCGGCGAGGAGTCGCTGCTGGAGTCGTCGCATGGGAGATCCCTTCGGTGATCTGAGGTGGAGCGGATGGGACGGTCACGGGTCAGAAGCCCGTCTGCAGGACGAGGTAGCCGGGGAACAGTGCGAACGCGACGGTCACCGGCAGGATCAGGAAGATGAGCGGCACGAGCATCGCGATCTCCTTGCGACCGGCGAGCTCGATGATGGTGCGCTTGGACTCCTCGCGGGCGTCGCCTGCCTGGGCAGCGAGCACGCCGGCGAGCGGCGCGCCTCGCTCGAGTGCGCCGAGGATCTGGTCGAGCGCACGCGAAAGCGCCGGGTGTGCGAGGGCGTCGCGCAGCTCGCGCAGCGCGGACGCCACCGGCACGCCGGTGCCGACGGCTGCGATGACGCGCGCGAACTCGGCGGGCAGCTCCCCCGAGCCGGCACGCGCCACCCGACGGATCGCGTCGAAGATGCCCTCTCCGGCCGTGAGGCTCAGCGTGAGGAACTCGAGCACGGTCGGGAGCTCTGCCGAGATGCGGGCGAGACGACGGCGGGCGGCACGCTGCAGCAGCCAGTCGGCGGCGACCGCCCCGAGCGCGGCGGCGACGACCGGAGCGACCATCCGGATCACTGTCGGCAGCGCCTGAAGCGACGGCGAGATGAGCACCAGCGCGGTCGCCACGGCGAACGCGGCCGCGCTCCACGCGAGCTGCTCCGCGCGGAACCGTTCGACGCGTTTCGTCGATCCAGCCTGCCGGAGGCGTCGGGCGATGGTCTCGTTGCCGCCCAGGAGCTGTGACAGTCCGTCGCGGAGTCGCCGGCCCGCGGGGAGCACGAGGAGCCCGAGCACCGGTGTGGGGTCGACGACCCGCCGCTCCAGACTCGCCCGAGCCCCGTCGGAGAAATCGGCGACGTATGGTGCCACGCGTTCCATGAGCCGCGGGCGGCCGACGCGCGGCATGGCCGAGACCAGCAGCCAGAGGCCGAGTCCGAGGACGGCGCCAGCGACGATCGCGAGGCCTGAGACGCCGGTCACTGGAACCACCGCCGCTCCTCGGGAATTCGACCGAGCGCGATCATCGACCGGTACGCGACGAAGGTGAGCACGAGTCCGGTGAGGAGCAGCGCCGACCCCATCGGCGAGTCGTAGGCCCGGAGGGTCTCGGGCTTCGCGGCGAGGACGAGCAGGAGCAGCCACGGCGCCGCGACGCCCAGCCGCGCCGCGTTGCGGATCCAGGACTGCCGTGACCGCACCTCGGCTCGGAGGGCGGCGTCTTCCCGGAGGTATCCCGAGAGACCGCGGAGCACCTGGGTGATCTCGCTCCCGCCGACCTCGCGGGCCATGCGCAGGGTCTCGAGGATGCGGTCGGCCACGGGGTCGGCGAGTCGCGCCTTCAACCGATCGACTGCTACGCCGAAGTTGCCGGTGCGCCGGTACTCGGCGTCGAACGCGGCGAACGGTGCCCTCGTGGCCACTGGACCGAGCGTGCCGAGCGCACCGACCGCGTCGGGCAGCGACATGCCCGCGCGCACGGCGGCGACGAGGTGATCGACGACCTCGGGCCACACCGCGCGGTTGGCGGCGCGACGACGGATGGCGCGGGCGTGCACGGCGGCCGGCACGCTCGCCAGCCCCAGCACGCCTGCGACGGCGGTGAGCACGGGCAGGCCGAACACGGCCTGCGCGAGCGCCGCGGCGATGACCCCGAGCAGGCCGGCAACGGCGGCGACCACTCCGATCGGCACCGAGCCGAGGCCGGCGAGCTGGAGCTCGTCGCGGACCGATGCCGCCCCCGCTCGACGGGTGCGTGGGAGACCGCGGTCGGGCCAGAGGAGCGGCGAGGCGACGAGGAGGAGGCCGATGCCGAGCAGCGCACCGAGGACGATGCTCATGCGCTCAGCACGATCTCGGGGTCGAACCCCGCGCCGCGGAGCTTCTGGAGCCGCGGGGGCCGCGCCGACGTCGCGACGAGCTCGCCGCCCGTGCGCTCGAAGACGGCCTCGGCGTCGACGGCGCCTCCGACGACCCGCCCGGTCGTGACCGAGATCTCCTCGACCCGGCGGACACCGCCGCGATCGATCGAGAGATGCACGACGAGATCGATGCAGCTCGCCACCGTGGGAACGACGAAGGCGGAGTCGATGTTCCGACCGGCGAGCAATGGCAGCGTGCAGAGCTTCACGAGCGCGTCGCGCGCACTGTTTGCATGGATCGTGCACATGCCGGGCACGCCGGAGTTCAGGGCGATCAGCAGGTCGAGACTCTCGGCCTCGCGCACCTCGCCGACCAGCAGGCGGTCGGGCCGCATGCGCAGCGACTCCTTGATGAGCCGGCGCAGTGTGATCTCGCCCGTGCCCTCGAGGCTCGGCTGCCGGCACTGCATGGCGACGAGGTCGCGGACGTCGAGGTCGAGCTCGAAGGTCTCCTCGACGGTGACCACCCGCTCCCCCGGCCGACTGTTGGACATGAGCGCGTTCAGCATCGTCGTCTTGCCGGTGTGCGTGGCCCCGGAGACGAGGATGTTGGCCCCGGCGAGCACGGCCATCCGGAGGAACTCCGCCGCCTCGCGGCTGAGCGACCCGAGTTCGACGAGACGCGGCAGGGTTCGGATTCGGCGCTGGAACTTGCGGACGTTGACCGACCATTGGCGGGTCACGTCGGGGATGACGACGTGGAGTCGCGATCCGTCGGGCAGCGAGGCATCCACGAACGGGGACGAGAGATCGACGCGACGGCCGGAATGCTGCAGCATCCGCTCGACGAGTGCGCGGAGCTCCCGCTCGCCGAGCACGACGTTCGTGAGCTCTGCGACGCCGTTGCGGGCGACGAACACCCGCGTCGGGCCGTTGACCCAGATCTCCTCCACGCCGGGGTCGTCGAAGAACGGCTGGAGCGGTCCGTACCCGGTGAGCTCGGCGACGACGTCGCGCTCGGTGCCGAGCTCGTCGTGCAGGCCGTCGTGCACGCCGCCGAGCGCGAGCTCGTTGTAGCGTCGGACTTCTTCGCGCGCGTACCGCACGGCGAGCGAATCATCACCGCCGAGATCGACGCCCTCGCGGAGCACCCTGGTGCGCACGCGCTCGGCGATGGTGCGCACGGGGTCGGACATGCCCTCCATCTTCCTGAGCACCCGTCGCGCCGCCCGGGAGTTATCCACAACGCCCCTGCACGGCGGGGACCACGGAGCGCGGCATCCGCGCGGACCATTACTTGATCTGGTACAGTACCTCTCATGATCCAGAACAAGGATGCCGCGGCGGACGACGCGTTCGCCGCCGACCTCCTCCGCGGCCACACCGACACCATCGTGCTCGGCGTGCTCCGCCGCCACGACAGCTACGGCTTCGAGATCTACAAGCTCATCCGCGACGCCACGGGCGGCACGTACGAGATCAAGGAGGCGACGCTCTACGCGAGCTACCGCCGGCTCGTGCGCGACGGCCTCGCCGAGGCGTACTGGGGCGACGAGTCGCAGGGCGGCCGCCGCAAGTACTACCGCATCACCGACGCGGGCCGCGCCGCGTTCACGCAGAACGTCGCCGCCTGGGTCGCCACCCGCGGCATCATCGACTCCCTCCTGGGCACCACGCCCGGCAGCACGAAAGGCTCCGACCGATGACCACCGACCAGCCCGCCCGCCGCGGCGGAGACATCCACCGCCTCCTCGACGAGGCGTTCGCCGGCGTCGAGGTCACGCCCGATCTGCAAGACCTGAAGGAGGAGCTGCGCGACAGCCTGCTCTCCCGCCAGGCCGAGCTCGAAGCGGCCGGCGTCGCCCCCGGCGACGCCGCGAGGCGCGCGTTCGCCGAGCTCGGCGACCTCGACGAGATCATCGGCGGCACGGATGCCTCGAGCCCGGCGCCTGCGGCATCCCGTACACCGGGGTCATCCGGTCAGCGCGCGCAGCTCGCGATGGCGGTCCAGCGCGTGCGACCGAAGCCCGGGTTCGTGGTGCGCACCGTGCTGCTCGCCATCCTTGGAGCGGCCGCGCTCGTGCTGCTCGTCCTCGGGCTGACCCCCGTGCTGCCGCTCCCGGTCGGCGCGCTCGTGGGGCTCGCCCTCGGTTTCGGCATCGCGCTCGGGCTCGTCACCGGCGACGCGCTCCGCCAGGAGACGACGACCAACCATCCGATGCCCGCCGCACGAGCCTGGGGCTACGGCGCCGCCACCGGGGTGCTGCTCCTCGCGCTCGCGCTCATCCCCGTCGTCCTCCTGTATCTCGAGCTCGGCTGGATCGCCGTGCCGGCCGTGGCCGCCGTCGCCGCAATCGGCGTGCTGAGCTTCCTCGGCGCGACGCAGACGAACCGGCACAAGGCGTGGGTGCTCCGGTACCACCACGAGAGCACGCCGCCCAACCGGTTCGAAGAAGACCCCGCGTCCGCGGCACGCTTCGGCATCTACACCGCCGCGATCTGGACCGTCGCGATCGTCGCGACCCCCATCGTCGGCTTCACCGCCGGCTGGGTCTGGTCGCCCCTGCCGATCATCGCGGCCTTCGTCGTGATGCTCGTCGTGCTCGCCCGCATGCTCTTCGGCGACCGCCGCGACGCCGACTGACCGGTCTCGACCACCGCGCCTAGACTGTTCGAGCACTCGCGGGAGTGGTGAAATCGGCAGACACGCAGGATTTAGGTTCCTGTGCCTTCGGGCGTGAGGGTTCAAGTCCCTCCTTCCGCACGACGTACCGACGCATGCCCCCGCGCGACGGTCACCACGGAACTGGCGCGCATCGCCGCAACGTTGGCAGCATCCGTACCGGGCTCGAACCGACCGCCCTGGCAGGGTGGAGGCATGATCACCGTGCACCTGCGATACGAGATCGACGCCGACAAGCTCGACGACTTCGAAGAGTACGGGCGGCGGTGGATCCACCTCGTGAACCGGCTCGGCGGCACGCACCACGGCTACTTCCTGCCGAGCGAGGGCGACAGCGACGAAGCGTTCGCGCTGTTCTCCTTCCCGTCGCTCGCCGCGTACGAGCAGTACCGGATCGCGTCGAAGACCGACCCGGAATGCCAGGACGCCTTCCGCCTGGCGGCTGAGACCGGCTGCATCCGCCGATACGAGCGGCGCTTCCTCACGCCGGTCCTCGAATGACCCCGGCGCGCGAGCGCCGCGGCATCCGTGAGGTGGAACGTGCCGACCTGCCCGGGCTGATCGAGCTCATCCACGACCACGCCGCGTTCGAGCGCGCACCGCGCCCGACCACGACCCTCCCCGCGCTCGAGCGCCTCCTCTTCGAGCCGTCTCCGCGGCTATACGGCTTCGTCGCGCTCGCGGACGGGCAACTCATCGGCTACGCGACCTGCTCGCGCGAGGCATCCACCTGGGCGGCCGGCGAGTACCTGCATCTGGACTGCCTCTACCTGCGGCCGGAGGCCCGCGGCCGCGGTGTCGGTCAGCGTCTCGTAGACGCGGCCGTCGACCTGGCGGCCGCGCAGGGCCTCGGCGAGCTGCAGTGGCAGACGCCGGAGTGGAACGTCGACGCCATCCGGTTCTACGACCGACTCGACGCTGCGTCCTCCGGCAAGCGCCGATACCGGCTCGACGTGCGACAGCGAGGCGCGGGCGTCGACTGAGGGGCGGCGGCACGGGAACGGATGCCTCGTCGCCGGGCTCCGTGCGCCGGTCGACCGGCGCGGGGAGCGAGATGCCGCCGCGCGAGTTCTCGACGGAGCCGCCGACGTCTTCGTCGACGCCCCGGATCGCCCGCGCGGCGGGGTGGAACAATGGAAGCTCCGCGACGACGATACCCCCTTTGCTCGCGAACGCCGCATCGGTGACACCCGAACGGCACAGCCGTCCCCACGGATGACGCCAGCTCGCGTCATATCCGGGGGCCGACGGCGTCTGCACCAGCGGGGACCAGACCCGGATCCCCGCTCCCCGACCACCCGAGAGGACCGCCCCGTGCGTGCCGTGACGACCCTGCCCGACGCCGACCTGGTGAAACGGACGCGCTCGGGCGACGGCGACGCGTACGCCGAGCTCTGGCGCCGGCACGCGCGCGCCGGTCGCACGGTCGCGCGCTCGTACAGCAGTCTCGACCCCGACGACCTCGTCGCCGAGTCGTTCACGCGCATCTTCGACGCGATCCGCAAGGGCGGCGGCCCCACGGGCGCGTTCCGGCCCTACCTGTTCACGACGATCCGCAACACCGCCGCGACGTGGGGGCGCCGCAGCCGCGAGACGGCGCTCGACACGCTCGAGTCGTTCGAGGCCGAGGAGACGACCGAGTCGACGACCCTCGACGCGCTCGATCGCAGCCTCACGGCGCAGGCGTTCCGTTCACTGCCGACCCGCTGGCAGGAGGTGCTCTGGTACAGCGAGGTCGAGCAGATGAGCCCCGCCGAGATCGCCCCGCTCGTCGGCATGAGCGCCAACAGCACCGCCGCCCTCGCCTACCGCGCACGGGAGGGGCTGCGTCAGGCCTGGATCCGCGCCCACCTGAAGGGCGCCGACGACCCCGAGTGCCGCTGGACCATCGATCGGCTCGGCAGCTACACGCGCGGCAAGCTCGGCCCCCGCGACACCGGCCGCGTCGACCGCCATCTCGACGACTGCGCCAAGTGCACGATCGTCGCGGCCGAGGCGCGCGAGGTCGGGTCGCGTCTCGCGCTCGTGCTGCTGCCCCTGGCGGCGGGCATCACGGGCGCGAGCACGTACACCGCCTGGCTACAGCAGGGTACGCCGGGCGCGGATCTCGCGGCCGGCGTCGGTGCCGGCGTCGCGATGTCGGCATCGGTCACCATCGCGGCGACCGGAGGGGCATCCGGCGGCGCGTCGGGCGGTGCGTCGGGCGGAGCCTCCGCCGGGTCGTCGAGCAGTTCGGTCACCACCGGACTCGTGGTCGGCGGCGTGGGCGTCTTGGCGGTCGGCGTGCTCGCCACGGCGCTCGTGCTGCCGGCGGTCGCGCCCGCCGCGGAGGCGCCCACCTCGGCGCCGATCGCCGAGGCCGCCGAGGATGCTCCAGGCTCGGGCTCGTCCACTACGGGCTCGTCTCCCGATACCGCCGAAGAGCCCGACGTCGCGAAGCCGCCCGCCGCGGTCGCGCCGCCGCCTGTGGTCGCGCCCACGCCGCTCGAGGACGACACTGAAGCCGAACCGGCCGAGCCCGAACCGGCCGAGCCGCAGGCGCCGGCCCCAGGTGGAACACCGACCGTTCCCACGACTCCGGCCCAGCCGGGCGACACGTCGGCGGCTCCCCCGTCGATCGCGAGCGTCGACACCCTCGACGGGCTCGTGATGCCCATCGTCTCCGGAGGAGCCGAGCCCGGGGCATCCGTCACCGTGATGGCCGGTGGCGTCACCTCATCGGCGACGGCCGACGCGTCAGGCGCGTGGCAACTCACGCTCACTGATCTCCCCGCGGGGCCGTCCACGCTCGAAACGTGGCAGGTGGATGTCGCCGGCAACGTGTCGACCCGTGCCGTGGCGTCGATAGAACTGCTCGCACCGCAGGTAACGGTCCAAGGCCTCGTCGTCGACCCCATCTTCGGCCTCCTCGCGCGCGTAACCACGTGCGGCAGGGAGGCTGCCGACGTGGAGATCCGCTTCCCCTCGTGGAGTCTGGAAACGACGATCGGCCCGGGCGAGTGCATCACCGACTTCGTCCCGTTCATCGGTTCGTGGGACTTGTCCGGCATCAAGGCCCGGTACACCGCCGGCGACCGCGTCGGCGCCACGGTCCCGGTCACCGTCACCGGCTGATCGGAAAATACTCCTCCCGACTCGCGTCATGATGCCGCTCCGGCCGAGTCGACTCACGCGAGTGGGTCGACTCCGAGCCCGGGCTTGCCGGATGAGGGAACACCGGATGCAACGGGAGGGGGCGGTGTCGACCCACTCACCCCGCCTCAGTCGAGGACGGGCGGGTGCGGCGCCGTCGGACTCGAGGCGAGCCATCCGACCTCGACGCCGCGTTCGAAGAAGTGGCGGAACGCGTACACGAGCGGGTTCCAGGCCGTGGGGTCGATGTGCTGCCCCGTGGGGTCGAGCACGGCGCGGTCGGCGTGCACGCGCAGCACCTCGGCCTCGACCATGAGGTAGCTGCCGTCGAGTCCGGGGGTCGCGCGTCGGACGCGGGCCTCGAACGCCAGCGCGCATTCGGCCACCCGGGGCGGGCCGACGAGATCGGACGCGCGCGGCGTGAGCCCGGCCGCGCGGAACTTGTCGGGTTCGAAGCGGTAGCGGGCCGCCTTCGCGGCCGGCACCGGGTCGCGCCCGGTCAGGTCGGACAGGCGCGCGACCGCCCGCCAGAGCGGCGCGGACGGGAAGCTCACCGTGAGGTCGGGCCGCACGAGCAGGTTCGCGGCCGTCTGTCCGTCGACCTCGATGCCGAGCACGAGCATGCGGCCAAGCGCCCAGTACGACGAGGCGGCCGCGAGGTTCGCCGTCCCGTCGGGATTCTCGGTCGCGATGAGGTAGGTCGGTGTGCCCACGTAGAGCACGCTCGGCTCGATGACGACCTGGTCTGCGGATGCCACGGCCTGAGACTATTGGCGCATGACCGAGGATGCCCCGAATGTGACGCCGGGCCATCCCGATTCCGAACCGGACTCGGGCGGCGATCCGGCGTGCTGGCTGTCGCGGGTGTGCGAGTGCGGCGCGTTCGTGGAGGGGGTCGGCGCGACGCCGTGCTGGCGGTGCGGCGCCGTCGCGGGGTGACGGGCTCGCTCAGAGCCTCGGCGGCCCCGCCTCGATGCGCTCGCGCGTGACGGCTTCGATGCGCTCGGGCGGGATGGACCAGTCGGACTCGAGCCACCAGGTCACGCCCGCCTCAGCCCACGGCCGCACGGTCGCCGCGGCGGCCTCGGCATCCGTGGCGCTCGTGGTGCCCTCCTGCGTGATGGCGAAGGGACGATCGCCGAGCCCTGCAGCTTCGCGTTCCCGGCGGATCCAGGCGATGGCCTCAGCGGCGACCTCGGGCGTGTAGCCGGGGGCCTCGGCGGTGATCTCCGTGCCGGGAGGCGCGTAGTTCGGGATCCAGCCGTCGGCCCGGGCGACGCGCCGCATCGACTTCGGCCGCGGCCAGACGCCGACGACCCAGGTCGGGATGCGCGGCTGCTGGATCGTCGGCAGCGGGAGCATCTCGTCGGTGCGCTGCGCACGGTAGTGGGCGCCGTCGTACTCGAACGGCTCGGCCCGCCAGAGGTGCTCGAGCAGGTCGAGGGACTCGTCGAGCAGCTCGGCGCGCTCGCGCCGCCCGGGATCGGACTCGAAGATCCAGAACCGCTGCTCCACCGACTCGGGCACCCCGAGTCCGGCGGAGAGGATGACGCGCCCCTTCGAGAGCCGGTCGACGGTCATCGTCTGACCGGCGAGCTCCCACGGCCGGCGGCGGGGCACCGGCGTGAGCATCGTGCCGAGCCGGATGCGTTCGGTGACCATCGCCGCCGCGGCGAGCGTCGCCCACGGGTCGGTCGCCCAGATGCCCTCCCAGACGAAGAACCCGTCCCAGCCGTGCCGTTCGGCGAGCGCCGCGAACTCCACCGCGAGGTCGGGGTCGGTGCCGGTGTAGATGAGGCCGTACTCCATGCGGGGAGCGTACGGGCGGCCGCCGACATCCGATCGTGGTTCCGCCGCATCGAGGCATCCCGTAGTGTGTGAGGCAAGCCTAACCTCACCTCGAAGGGCACCCGAATGACCATCGCTCCCCCCGCCGAGACGAACGCTCCCGCCGAACCGCTGGACGTCGCCGCGCTCGTGCGTGCGGCGACCGCCGACGACCACCGCAACGCCGAGTCCCGCGGCTTCATCACCCGGCTCATGGGCGGCGAGCTGTCGCTCGGCGACTACACGCGGTACCTCGCGCAGTTCGGCTGGGTGTACGAAGCGCTCGAGGAGCGCGGCGCACGGCCCGGTGACGCCGCCGTCTTCGACCCTGCGCTCGCCCGCCTCGCGGCCATCGAGTCCGACCTCGCGGCCCTCGGCGCCGCCGACTGGCGCGAGACGCATCCGCCGCTCGTCGCCACCGCCGCGTACGCGGCGCACCTGCGGGCGATCTCCGACGACGACGTCCGGTATCTCGCCCACCACTACACCCGGTACCTCGGCGACCTCTCGGGCGGGCAGGCCATCGCGAGACTCGTGGCCCGCCACTACGGCGCCACCGCCGACCAGCTGCGCTTCTACGACTTCGACCTCGGCGATGAGGGCGTCGTGCGCTACAAGCGGCGCTACCGCGAGGCGATGAACGCCCTCGCACTGCGGCCCGACCAGGTCGACGTGCTGATCGAGGAAGCGCGGGCCTCGTTCCGACTGAACGGCGCCATCTTCGAGGCGCTCGCCGCGTGACGGCCGGGATGCCCCGCGCGGGTCATCCGCTCGGATGATTCAGGGCGACCCCCCATCCCGCCGACGCATCCGCTCGGTAGACTGCACGAAACCCCGCCGCACGTGACGCGAGGCGCTCCCGCGTCCGCCGACGACAGGAGCATCCCGACGTGATCCACACCGCGCTCATCCCGTGGCTCGACCCCGAGACGATCATCGCGGGCGCGGGCCCGTGGGCTCTGCTCGTCGTCTGCTTCATCGTCTTCGCCGAGACCGGCCTCCTCGTCGGGTTCCTCCTGCCGGGCGACACCCTGCTCGTCATCTCCGGCCTGCTCTCGCACGCCGGCGCGGGCGGCCCGAACGGCGTATTCGGCATCTCGGTGTGGTGGGTGTCGCTGCTCATCGGTCTGGCGGCGTTCGTCGGCGGCGAGGTGGGGTACTACATCGGGCACAAGGCGGGCCCTGCGGTCTTCGAACGCAAGGAGTCCGGCCTCTTCTCGGTGAAGAACGTCGAACGCACCAACGCCTTCTTCGAGCGCTTCGGCGGGCTCACCATCATCCTCGCCCGCTTCGTGCCGATCGTGCGCACCTTCGCGCCCGTCGCCGCCGGCGTCGGCCACATGAACAAGGGCAAGTACACCCTCTACAACCTCATCGGCGCGATCCTCTGGGGCTTCGGCCTGACGATGTTCGGCTACGCGATCGGGTTCATCCCGGTCGTCGGCGACCTCGTCAAGGAGTACATCGACCTCATCCTGCTCGCCGCGGTCGGCGGCACGGCCATCGTCACGCTCTGGCACTACCTGCGCGAGCGGTCGAAGGCGAAGAAGGCCGCACGCGCCGGCGAGGACGTCGTCACCGACGAGGCGGAGGCCGAGCAGCTCGTGCTCGACCCCGACGTGTTCGAGCGCGGCCCCCAGCACGACGAGAAGTAGCCTCACGCCCGCGGCCCGGCACGCCGCGAACTCACCGGTGGGAGGCGTGCTCCTGATCCGCACGTCCGGCGGGCTCCAGCTGGATCGTCGAATGCTCGACGTCGAAGTGCGCCGACAGGCAGCCGCCGAGCTCGTCGAGGAGCGCGCCTGCACGGCCTGAGGCGAAGACCTCGGGATCGACCTCGACGTGCGCCGTGAACACCGGCTGACCCGACGTGATCTGCCAGACGTGCACGTCGTGCACGGCGACCACCCCCGGTGCGCCGAGCAGGTGCTCGCGGATCTCGGCGACATCGGTGTCAGCGGGTGCCGACTCGCTGAGGACGTGCATCACGTCGCGCAGCAGCACGATCGCGCGCGGCAGGATGAGGGCCGCGATCGCGAGGGAGGCGATCGGGTCGGCGGCATCCCACCCGGTGGTGAGGATGACGATCGCCGCCGCGATGACGAGCGCCGAGCCGACGGTGTCGCCGAGCACCTCGAGGTAGGCGCCCCTGAGGTTGATCGAGGTGGATGCGCCGGCCCGCAGCACGAGCATCGCCGCGATGTTGGCGAGCAGGCCCACGACGGCGACGACGAGCATGGGCAGGCCCTGCACCTCGTGCGCCTCGCCCTCGCCGCCCGCGACGAGCCGGCCGATCGCGCCCCATGCGACCGAGACCGCGACGACCGTGAGGATGACGCCGTTCACGAGTGCGCCGAACACCTCGAACCGGCGGAAGCCGTACGTCTGGCGGTCGGTCGCCGGACGCGCCGCCACGAGCGCCGCGACGAGCGCGACGATGAGGCCGAGCAGATCGCTCGCCATATGCCCGGCGTCGGCGAGCAGTGCGAGCGATCCGCTCAGCAGGCCGCCGACGACCTGGACCACGAGGAACGCGCCGATGATGCCGATCGCCGTCAGCAGCCTGGTGCGGGTGGCGGTGCCGGCGTGGTCGTGCGCGTGATCGTGGCTCATCACGTCCAGCGTAGGCCGGAAACGCCCGATCAGGCCGAGATAGGAATGAGTCGCGTTCTCAGCGGAGCCCGGCTGCGACGCGCTCCAGTTCGGGCACGAGCGCGGCGAACGCCCGCGCCCGGTGGCTCTCGGCGTTCTTGACCTCGGGAGCGAGCTCCGCCGCCGTGACCTCACGCCCCTCGGGCTCGAAGATCGGGTCGTAGCCGAAGCCGTGCGAGCCGCGAGGCTCGTAGGCGAGGGCACCGGGCCAGCGCCCCTCGGCGACGACCTCCTCGCCGCCCGGCACCAGCGCGTCGGGCACGACGAGCGCGATGGTGCAGCGGAAGGATGCGCCGCGGTCGGGGCGCTTCACATCGGCCAGCTGGTCGAGCAGGAGCCGCAGGTTGTTCTCGTCGCCGGCCCGGCTGCCGGCCCAGCGCGCGGAGAAGATACCCGGCGCGCCGCCCATCACGTCGACGCAGATGCCCGAGTCGTCGGCGAGCGCGATCCGCCCGGTGTGCGCGGCGGCGGCCCGCGCCTTGATCAGCGCGTTCTCGGCGAAGCTCGTGCCGTCCTCCACCGGCGACGGGCCGTCGTACGCGAGCACGGTGAGTCCGGGCATCCGTTCGCCGAGGATCCGCTGGAACTCGGCCACCTTGTGCTGGTTGTGCGTCGCGAGCACGACCTCCAGCGTCGAGGATGCCTCGCTCACGCGCCGGCCGCCTCGTCGTGCGCGGCGAGCACCGCGGTCTGGATGCGGGCGAGCTCGGCGGTGCCGCCGAGCGCGAGGTCGAGCAGGGCGTCGAGCTCGCGCCGGTCGAAGGGCGCGCCCTCAGCCGTGCCCTGCACCTCGACGAACAGGCCCCGGCCCGTGGCGACGACGTTCATGTCGGTCTCGGCGCGCACGTCCTCGACGTACGCGAGGTCGAGCATCGGGGTGCCGTCGATGATGCCGACCGAGACCGCGGAGACGGTGTCGATGAGCGGCGTCGCCCGCTGGCCGATGAACTTCTTGCCGCGGGCCCACTCGATGGCGTCGGCGAGCGCGACGTAGGCGCCCGTGATGGCCGCGGTGCGAGTGCCGCCGTCGGCCTGCAGCACGTCGCAGTCGATCTGGATGGTGTTCTCGCCGAGCGCCTTCGTGTCGACGACGGCGCGGAGGCTGCGGCCGATGAGCCGGCTGATCTCGTGCGTGCGGCCGCCGATGCGGCCCTTCACCGACTCGCGGTCGTTGCGCGTGTTGGTCGACCGGGGCAGCATCGCGTACTCGGCGGTGACCCATCCCTTGCCGGTGCCGTTCATCCAGCGCGGCACGCCGTTCGTGAAGCTGGCCGTGCAGAGCACCTTGGTGCGACCGAACGAGATGAGGGCGCTGCCCTCGGCGTGCGCCGACCAGCCGCGCTCGATGGTCACCTCGCGCAGCTGGTCGGGCGTGCGCCCGTCGGCGCGGACGAGGTCGGCTGCGGATTCGGTCACGAGAGAAGTCCCTTCGGAAGGTGGATGGCGCCCGTCTGCACGAGCTCGACACTCGGCACCTGCGGGCCGATGAGACGGTTGGCGAGGTCGAGGAAGGCGCTCGTGGACTCCCCCGTCGCCTCGTAGCGGTGCGTCGGCGGCGTCGCGGCCCGGCGCTCCAGGCCGCGCCCCACGAGCACGCGGTAGACGTCGTTGGCGGTCTCGACGTCGCTGGAGACGAGCGTGACGTCCTCCCCCATGACGTAGGAGATCGCGCCCTTGAGGAACGGGTAGTGCGTGCAGCCGAGCACGAGGGTGTCGATGCCGGCGCGCTGCAGCGGGGCGAGGTACTCCTCGGTGACCGAGAGCACCTCGTCGCCGGTCGTGACGCCGTCCTCGACGAACTCCACGAACCGCGGGCACGCCTGCGACCACAGTTCGAGGTGCGGGGCCGCGGCGAACGCGTCGTCGTAGGCGCGCGACTGGATGGTGCCCTGGGTGCCGATCACGCCGACCCGACCCGACTTCGTGGCCGCCACGGCTCGCCGCACGGCCGGCTGGATCACCTCGACGACGGGCACGTCGTAGCGCTCGCGGGCGTCGCGGAGCATGGCCGCCGAGGCGGTGTTGCACGCGATGACGAGCATCTTCACGCCCTGGGCGACGAGGTCGTCGAGCACGGCGAGCGCGTAGCGCCGGACATCCGCGATCTTCTTCGGGCCGTAGGGCGAATGCTCGAGGTCGCCGACGTACAGGATGGACTCGTTCGGCAGCTGATCCATGACCGCGCGCGCGACGGTGAGCCCGCCGACGCCGGAGTCGAAGATGCCGATCGGTGCGTCCGTCACGATCGTCAAGCTTAGACGGCGGATGCCTCGCCCCCGGGCCGCGCGGATGCGGACCTCCCCGCCCGACCTGGCTAGGCTTCATCCCGTGACCGGCTCAGCTGCCCTCTTCACCGACCGCTACGAACTCACCATGGTCGACGCCGCCCTGCAGGACGGCACCGCCCACCGGGAGAGCCTCTTCGAGGCGTTCGCGCGGCGTCTGCCCGACGGGCGCCGGTACGGCGTGGTCGCCGGCACGGGACGCCTGCTCGAGCTCATCGAACGGTTCCGGTTCGAGGACGCCGAGCTCGAGTGGCTCCGCGAGCACGAGGTCGTGCGGCCCGCGACCCTCGACTGGCTCGCCGACTACCGGTTCCGCGGCGACATCTGGGGCTACCGCGAGGGCGAGGCGTACTTCCCCGGCTCGCCGCTCATCACCATCCAGGCGAGCTTCGCCGAGGCGGTCATGCTCGAGACGCTGGTGCTCTCGACCCTGAACTACGACTCGTCGGTCGCGAGCGCGGCCGCCCGCATGGTCTCGGTGGCGCTCGGCCGACCGCTCGCGGAGATGGGCTCGCGCCGCACGAACGAACGCTCCGCCGTCGCCGCGGCGCGCGCCGCCTACATCGCGGGCTTCGACGCGACGAGCAACCTCGAGGCGGGCCGCACCTGGGGCATCCCGACGATGGGCACCGCCGCGCACGCGTTCACCCTCCTGCACGACAGCGAGGAGGCCGCGTTCCGCGCCCAGGTCGAGGCCTTCGGGCCGAAGACGACGCTCCTCGTCGACACCTACGACATCGAGCAGGGCGTCGAGACGGCGGTCCGGGTCGCCGGCCGGGAGCTCGGGGCCGTCCGCATCGACTCGGGCGACCTGCCCACGGTCGTCGCGTCCGTCCGCGAGCAGCTCGACGCGCTCGGCGCCGTGGACACGAAGATCACCGTGACGAGCGATCTCGACGAGTTCACGATCGCGGCCCTCTCGGGCGCCCCGGTCGACTCGTACGGCGTCGGCACGGCGGTCGTCACCGGTTCGGGCTTCCCGGCCGCGGGCATGGTGTTCAAGCTCGTCGCGCGTCGCGACGACGACGGCGAGTGGGTCGCGGTCGCCAAGGCCTCCGCCTCGAAGACGTCGGTCGGCGGCCGGAAGAACGCGGCCCGCCGCCTCGACTCCACGCGCACGGCGCGCGAGGAGCTGGTCTTCATCGGCGACGGTCCCGACGGGGAGGACGAGTTCGCGCCCGACGAGCGCCTCCGCCCCTTGATGGTGCAGCTGATGTCGGGCGGCGTGGCGGATGCCTCGTACACCGGTATCGCCGGCACGGAGGCCGCTCGTGCGCACCGCGCCGAGGTCATGCAGGAGCTGCCGATCGAGGCGTTCCGGCTCGGCCGCGGCGAACCGGCGATCCCGACGGTCTACCGGTGAGCTGAGCGCGAAGCGGGCTCAGCCCTGCTTCATCCGCTCGTAGATCTCCTTGCAGGTGGGGCACACCGGGAACTTCTCGGGGTCGCGCCCCGGGGTCCACTTCTTGCCGCACAGCGCCTTCACCGGCTTGCCGGTGATGGCGGACTCGAGGATCTTCTCCTTCTTCACGTAGTGGGAGAAGCGCTCGTGGTCGCCGGGCTCGATGTGCTCCTCTTCGAGGAGCTTCTCGAGCTCGCGGTCGAGCACGCTCGTGCCGCCGCCGGGCTGGTCGGGATCGGCGATGCTCGCGCGCGGGGTCTCGGGCAGCACGGTCTCGGACATGCGCTCGATTCTACGCGGCTACGCGCGGAGCGCGGCCTGCAGGATCTCCGGCCCGCGGCGCTCGAAGACGCGGCCGCCGAAGAACACGCCCCAGATGAGCGTCAGCACGCCGAGCACCACACCGGACGCGAGCGAGAGCAGGTGCCACTCGGGGTCGACGAGGATGCCGAGGGCCCCGAACGCCAGCGCCGGCAGGGCGATGAGAAGCGAGCCGAACATCGTGATGGACTGCACGAGCGCGGTGATCGCTCCGGTCGACTGCGGCTGCTGGAACGGGCTGTCGCCGGGCTTCACGGCCGGGTACGGGAACCGTGCGCTGCTCACCGCGCCGACCCCGAGACCGGCGAGCAGCAGCGCCGTGCTGACACCGATGACGCTCGGCACCATCCGCCAGTCATCGAGCACGAGCGCCGTGATCGCGCTGCCGAGCCCGATGACCACGATGCCCGCGACGAGGACCGGGATGATCCGGCCGAAGCGGTCGGCCGCGCCGCGCACGCCGGACGCGATGTGCAGCCACACCGCGGTCGAGTCGTACGCGGTGTCGTTGTGCAGACCCCAGCCGAGGAAGAGCGACATGAGCGGGACGGGGATGAGCGGCAGATAGTCGCCGGGCACGCCGGCGATCGCGAGTGGCACCATGACGAGCACGGGCACGACGGGGATCATGATGAACGACACCCAGTAGCGCGCGTCGCGGAACCAGTACGTGAAGCTGCGGGCCGCGATCGCGCCGGTCGCCGTGTGCGGCAGCCGGTCGAACCAGCCGAGGCCCCGGTAGCTCTTCACCGAGCCCTCGTGGCTCGGCGTCACGAGCATGACCGCGACCAGCTTCTGCCAGGCGAGCCAGATGAGGCCGAGGGTCGCTGCGGCGATGAGGAGCTTCAGCAGGGCGGCGCCCCACGCGCCCGCGGCGGCGTCGCCCGGCACCGCGAAGGCGGCGCCGAACGGCGTCCAGCCGAGGATGTCGGCGATCGCGCCGAGCACGAGCAGCCCCGACTCGGCCCAGTCGAGCGTGACGAGGAGCACGATGGCCGGAGAGAGCGCCACGATGAGCAGGAGACCGAGGACCCCGGAGAACTCCCTCGCTCGACGGCTCGAGAGGAGCATCGAGCCCGTCGCGGTCGCGACCCGGGCGATCAGCAGACACGTCGCGAACGCGATGGCCGCGCAGATGATCGCCAGCAGCGTCTCGCCGACGCCGCGCGACCACGTGATCACCGTGCCGAGGAGCACGATGGCGAGCACCAGCGCCGGCACGCCGATCAGCGCGGCCACGCCGAGCCCGAACGCGAGGGTGCGGTCGGGGATGCCGAAGAGGGCGAACTTCCGCGGATCCATGGTGTCGTCGACGCCGAACACCAGCGGGAAGATGATGAACCCGATGACGGTCGCAGCACCGCCCACGATGAAGGCGTCGCGGATGACGGTCACGTCGTCGACGAAGCGCAGGCCCACCATGGCGAAGAAGAGCAGCCCGGCGAGGCCGAGCCCGTACACGAGACCGATCGCGATCCCGACGACCTGCCACGGGCTGCGCTTGAAGATGTTCGCGAGCAGCCGCAGTTTCAGTCGGAGAAACTGTGCAACCATTCCATCCCCTCCGCTGCCTTGCGCCCGCCCGCGAGCTCGACGAACCGGTCTTCGAGGGTCTCTCCCTGGCGCACCTCGTCGAGGGTGCCCTGAGCGAGGACTCGGCCTGCCACCACGATGGCGACCGAGTCGCAGACCCGCTCGATGAGGTCCATGCCGTGGCTCGAGAGCACGACGGTGCCGCCGCCGGCGACGTAGCGCTCGAGGATCTCGGTGAGGTTCGCGGCCGACACCGGGTCGACCGACTCGAACGGCTCGTCGAGGACGAGCAGCCGGGGCGAATGGATCATGGCGCAGGCGAGGGCGATCTTCTTCGTCATGCCGGCGGAGTAGTCGGCCACGAGGCGGTCGACCGCGTCTTCGAGGCCGAACGCGTTGATGAGGTCGACCGAGCGCTCGCGCACCGTGCGGTGGTCGAGTCCGCGGAGCGTCCCGGAGTAGTCGAGCAGCTGGGCGCCCGTGAGCCGGTCGAACAACCGGAGGCGGTCGGGCAGCACGCCCGTCGCGCGCTTGGCCGCCTTCGGGTCGGCCCAGGCATCGATGCCGTGGATGCGGACGACGCCCTCGTCGGGGCGCAGCAGCCCGGTGACCATCGACAGCGTCGTCGTCTTGCCGGCGCCGTTCGGTCCGACGACGCCGTAGAACGAACCGGCCCGCACGTCGAGCGAGATCTGGTCGACGGCGACGTTCGGACCGAAGCGCTTCACGAGCCCTTCGACCTGCAGCACCGTCGGTGCGTCGGCGGGCGGCGCCTCGCGGGCGACCCGCAGCGTGCGCTTCTTCCGCTGCGCCGGCTTGGCGGCCGGCGCCGGGATCACCGCCACCGCACTGTCGGACGCCGCGACGGATGCCTCAGCGACCGGCGCCTCGGCCACGGACGCGTCGGCGGCCGGCTCCGCGATGACGGATGCCTCGTCCGCCGGCTCTGCTGCCGCGGGGACGGCGACCTCGGCCGCAGCGGGCGCCTGGGCCGCAACGGCCGGCTCGGCTTCAGCAGACGCCTCGGCCGCAACGGCCGGCTCGGCTTCAGCGGGCGCCTCGGCCTCGACCGGAGCCGGGTCCACCGACGTGGCGGTGGCCGCCGTCTCGTCGAGCTCCACGACCTCGGGCACGTCCGCGGCGACCGCGGCGGCGACCACGGCCTCCTCCCCCGTCTTCCGCGGCCGTTCGGCGGCGGTCGTCTCCGTGGTGATCGACGCCGCGATGCGCGGCTGGCGCTTGCGCGCGGTGGACTCCGCGGCGCGTGAGCGCGCGGCCTTCGTCGCAGCGGCGCCCTTCTCCGCGGTGGTCTTGGTGGTGCGTGCCGCCTGGCCACGCGCAGCCGCGGCGGACTTCGAGGCGGTGCGCGAGGCGGGCGTGCGCTTGGAGCCGGCGGCCGGCTCGGAGGTCGCCTCCGCAGCGGCGGCGCCGGTCGATGCCGTCGGCGTGCGCTTCGCCGCGGTCGTCCGCTTCGGCGTCGCGGCGGGCTTCTTCGCCGCGGCGGTCGTCGCCCCCGCTCCCGCGGCCGTCTTCGCGGCGGACTTCTTCGCCGGCGCGCGCTTCGCGGCCGGCTTCGCCGCCTCGGGCACGGCGGCCGAGGCATCCGTCTCCTGCGCCGTCGCGGTCGATTCGGCCGCCTCGGTCGCAGCGCTCGACGCACTGCGGGCCGAGGCGCCGCGGGCGGTCCGGCCGGTGCGCGGCGTCGCCCCTGCGGACGCCCCCCGGCCGGTGCCTTCGCGAGCCTCGTCGTCGTGTTCTGAGCGCGGAACTGAAGTCACCCGGCAACGGTATCAACGGAGCCGGTCCTCCGTCCTCCCCCGTGCGAGGGAATCATCCCGGGGGCTGATCCGATCCTGAACGTCTCCTGTACGAACGGTCACGATCGCGTGACGACCGTCCACCGTTCCCGCTGGCGGGCGTGGGGCCTCCGGTAGGCTGAACTCCGGCATAACGGCGTGTCCACATTCGTACTTCCGGGTGAACGACGGGCGAACGATCCACGAACGAGATCGGTCCCGACGCAGCATCCGAACCACCGAAGGAGATGCAGTGACCACCCAGATCGTGATTCTCGCAGCCGGCATGGGGAGCCGGCTCGGGCGATCCCTCCCCAAGCCGCTCACCGAACTCAGCGACGGCCGCACCATCATGCGCCAGCAGTTCGACAACATCGAGCACGCCTTCGGCCCCAAGCCGAATGTGACCATCGTCGTCGGCTACAAGCTCGAGCACATCATCGAGGCGTTCCCGCAGGCGTCCTTCGTCTACAACGAGGAGTACGACCAGACGAACACGTCGAAGTCGCTGATGCGCGCGCTCCAGGCGTCGCAGCCCGGCGGCGTGCTCTGGATGAACGGCGACGTCGTGTTCGACCCGCGCATCCTCGACCGCGCACTGCCCTTCATCGAGCGCGACCAGTCGTTCGTCACCGTGAACACGGCGAAGGTCTCCGACGAAGAGGTGAAGTACACCACGAGCGCCGAGGGCTACATCAAGGAGCTCTCCAAGACCGTCCGCGGCGGGCTCGGCGAGGCCGTCGGCATCAACTACATCTCCAGCGGCGACAAGGCGACCTTCCTCGCCCACCTGCAGCGGGTCGGCGACCAGGACTACTTCGAGCGCGGCCTCGAGCTCGCGATCGAGCGCAACGGCCTCCTCGTCGAGCCGATGGACGTGTCCGACCTCTACGCGGTCGAGATCGACTTCGCCGAAGACCTCGAGCGGGCGAACCACTTCGTCTGATCGTCGACGAATCCTGCACCACAGCAGAGGAGCGGATGCCGCGAGGCATCCGCTCTTCGTCGTTCCGGGGCCGTGATGCGCCCCCGCATCGCAGCTAGGCGCGGGTGCGGGTGAGCGATCTGGCGACGCCGGCACGTTCGAGGGCGCGCGCGATGATCCGGCCGATCCAGATGAACAGGACGGGGCTGCCGACCCAGCACGCCAGCGCGATCGCCCACGCCCACCAGGCGTAGTGCTCGGCGCCGAGGGCGAAGAACACGCCGATGGCGAGCACGAGGCCGGCGAAGCCGCCGGAGACGTAGAACAGCCAAGGATCCCACCGGCGGTAGCGGGCGATGAGGAACGGCAGCTCGAGCAGCGCGCCGACGAGCAGGCCCGTGCCGACGTAGCGCCAGAACCACCACGGGGCGAACGCCGCCCCCACGAGGCCCGCGATGAGCCCGGCGAGCAGGCCAGTGCCGGGACGCTTCAGCAGCGCGAGCGCGACGACGCTCGGCAGGAAGTGCGAGCCGGCCGTCAGGCCGTAGAAGAGCGGGCCGAACACCGCGAAGGCGGCCGCCAGGTAGCCGGATGCCCCGGCGACGACGCCGCCGCCCACGCCGATCGCCGCACAGCTCAGCAGGACCCGGGTACTGGTGCGGTGCACAACGCTCCTTCCGGGGCCGGCACGCGCACGAGCCCCCACAGCAAACCTACCGCCGCACGGCATCTACGATGGGGGCGTGACGAGCTACGCCGAGACGCATCCGCTGCAGCGGACGTGGTGGTCGCGCTACCGGCACTCGCTGTGGCTCCTGACGACGCGCGACCTGAAGGTGCGGTACTCGACCTCAGCGCTCGGGTACGTGTGGTCGGTGCTCGATCCGCTGGTCATGGCCGGCATCTACTGGTTCGTCTTCACCCAGGTGTTCGACCGCACCGTCGGCGAGCAGCCGTACATCGTCTTCCTGCTCTCGGCGCTGCTGCCGTGGATGTGGTTCAACGGCGCGGTCTCCGACTCGACGCGCGCGTTCCTGAAGGACGCGAAACTCGTCCGCTCGACGATGATTCCCCGCACCATCTGGGTCAACCGCATCGTGCTGTCGAAGGGCATCGAGTTCGTGCTCGCCCTGCCGGTGCTCGCCCTGTTCGCCGTCGTGTTCCAGGCCGGCGTCTCCTGGGAGCTCGCGCTCTTCCCGCTCGCGATGCTGCTGCAGGCCGTGCTCACCGCGGGCGTCGCGCTCATCGTCGCCCCGCTCGTCGTCTTCTTCCGCGACCTCGAGCGCGCCGTGAAACTCGTGCTCCGCTTCCTCTTCTACGCGACGCCGATCATCTACGGCGCCACCGACCTCCCCGACGGCATGCAGTTCTGGGCCGCGTTCAACCCGCTCACGGGCATCTTCGGGCTCTACCGCTCCGGCTTCTTCCCCGAGCAGTTGAGCTGGTTCGAGGTGGGCGTCGCCGCGGCGATGTCGGCCCTGCTGCTCGCGATCGGACTCTGGGTCTTCCGGGTCAGCGAGCGTCAGGTGCTGAAGGAGATCTGATGACGGATGCCTCGACCACGGTGCCGACGGCACCCGGCGCCGGCCCGGAGTACGCGATCCGGGTCGACGGGCTCGGCGTCCGGTTCCGGCGCAACCGCCGCGGGCGGCGCTCGTTCAAGGACCTCCTGTCGGGCAAGCGCCGGCGCACCCGCCCCGGCGAGTTCTGGGCGCTGCGCGGCGTGACGTTCGACGTGCGCCCCGGCGAAGCCATCGGCGTGGTCGGGCGGAACGGCCAGGGCAAGTCGACGCTGCTGAAGCTCGTCGCGGGGGTCATGCTGCCCGACGAGGGCTCCGTGCTCGTCGAAGACGGCGTCGCGCCGCTCATCGAGATCACCGGCGGCTTCGTCGACGACCTCACCGTCCGCGACAACGTCTACCTCACCGCCGGCCTGCACGGGATGACCCGCGCCCAGGTCGACGCGAAGTTCGACGAGATCCTCGACTTCGCCGGCATCGGCGACTTCGTCGACACCCCCTACAAGCACCTGTCGAGCGGCATGAAGGTGCGGATCGCGTTCGCCGTCATCTCGCAGCTCGAGGAACCGATCCTGCTCGTCGACGAGGTGCTCGCCGTCGGCGACAAGGCGTTCCGCGAGAAGTGCTACGCGCGCATCGAGGAGCTCCTCGCCGGCGGCCGGACCCTCTTCTTCGTCTCCCACAACGAGCGCGACCTCCGCCGCTTCTGCACCCGCGGCCTCTACCTCGACGGCGGCGCCCTCGTGCTCGACGGCCCGCTCGACGACGTGCTCGAGCGCTACAACGCCGACCACAACTCGTAGTCGCCGGCGATGGCTCGAAGCGGCGCGGCGTGAAACGGCCGAGGCAGCCGGCGCCGGTGCGCAGCGCGACCCGTGAGCGATCGCGCTGCGCACCCGGCCTGATCAGTCGGCCGTGCAGATGATCTGCTGGAAGTGCCCCGGCGTGCCCGAGAACGCCTTGCCGGAGTTGTGCTTCAGATCCTTCTGGTAGACGATCGCCGCCTCGCGTGCCGCCGATCCGTCGAGCTGCTGCACGTCGGCGAGGGTCGGGGCACCCTCGAAGTCGGTGCGCGCGCCGGTCACGTAGGCCAGCTTCTCCAGCCCCGTGAGGTTGTTCGGGTCGAGCTTGCGCACGTCGTTCCAGCCGCCGTACGCCGAGTTGCACGCGGTGTACAGGTTGTACGCGCCACCCCAGTCGAGCAGCTTGTCGCCGTCGTTCGGGCCGTTGGCCGAGACATCCGCCTGCAGCACGTCGCGGTCCCAGCCGCCGTAGATCCAGTCTGTGCCGTGGTGGTGCTGGCGCGTCTCCGAGCCCGAGTTGCCCGGTGCGGTGTCGGCGTACGCGGCGACCTGGTCGAACCAGGCCTGCGGATCGGTGCCGGGTCGCGGCTGGTAGTCGACGATGTCGGCTCCCGCCTCGGTGGCGTCGGCTCCGTAGCCCGCGAACGCGACGTCGATCCACTGCCCGAGCTGGCCCGGTTCGTTGCGTCCCGGCAGATCGGGTGTGCCGACCTGCGGGTTGCCGCGCCCGCCCCACATCACGTCCGCCCCGTCGTCTCCGTACAGGTAGTCGCCGCCGGAGTCGCCGTTCATGAGGTCGGCGCCCTCGCCGCCGTGCATCGAGTCGTGCCCGGGCCCGCCGCGCATCCGGTCGGCGCTGCCCGCCTCGTGACCGCCCGCCTCGAGCGGCGACCCGTCGCGGTCGTGCGTCAGCGAGGTGCCGCGGTAGAGCGGGTGCGCCTCGAACGGGTGCAGCACCGCGTCCTGTGCGCCGGAGTCCGGCCCGCCGAGGTTGATGCCGGGAGGGCCCTGGCTCGTGTGCGTCAGGATGTCGGGATCGCCCGCGTCACTGCCGTCGGCCTCGACGAAGCGCGTCTGCACGCCGCCGCGGTCGCCGACCATGGCGTCCTCGCCGGCGCCGCCCCACATGGTGTCCGCGCCGAGCTCGCCGTACTGGTCGTCGGCACCGTCCTCGCCGAACAACCGGTCGGCGCCGTCCTGACCCCACTGGCTGTCGTCGCCGTCGTCGCCGCCCTGCGAGATGAGCGGGTTCGTGCCGTCGCCGCCGAAGACGAGGTCGTCGCCCCAGACGCCGGCCGCCGCCGGCGCACCCACGTCGTACCGGGTGACCTCGCGCTCGATGACCGCAGAGCCGTCGTCGGGCGCCTCATTGCCCGGGTAGCGCTCCTCGGAGACGGCGTAGGCGCCGTCCTCGATGGTCCGGTTCAGTTCGCCGTTGTCGCCGAGCTGGAAGTCGGCCTCACCGTCGCCGAACAGCCAGTCCCCGGAGTCGCGGTGGCCGGCCAGGTTCGATCCGCCGAACTGGTCGTCCTGCCCGTCGGCCTCTGCGGCGCCGACGAGGTCGGCTCCCGCGCTCGGCGCGCCCGGCAGGCCCGCCGGCGGGGCGATCAACGCCGGCAGCGTGCCGCCGACCTCGGGCGGGAGCAGGATGCCGCCGTACTGGTCGATCGCCCGGTCGCCGACGACCACATCGGCGCCGCCGTTGCCGTGCTGGAAGTCCGCGCCGCCGTCGCCGAACAGGAAGTCGTTGCCGTCCTGCCCGAACTCCGCGTCCACGCCGGACCCGCCGTTCAGCAGGTCGCGACCCGACTCGCTCGCCACCGGCCCGTCGAGGTCGTGCAGCACCAGGCCGCGCTGCGTCTGCACGCCGAGCTGGCTCGTCACGTAGTGGAACTCGGCGGGCGCCGGGTCGTCGAGCGCCGGGCACGACGCCGGTTCGAACGCGACCCCGGGCACGTCGCGCACGATGCACGCGTTGTCGCCCGCGATGACGTCGGCCCCGCCGCCGCCCCAGAGCACGTCGCCCGTGTCGGGCTGATCCGGGAAGCTCGAACCGCCGATGAGGTCGTCCTCCGCGGCGTTGCCCTCGAGCCAGTCGCCGTCCTGGTTGCCCTCGACGAGGTCGTCCGCGCCGTTGCCCTTCACCCGGTCGCCGCCGCCCTCGCCGAACATCCGGTCGTTCGAGGCGTTGCCGTGCATGAGATCGCCGCCGGAGACGGCGTCGAGCGCCGCCCCGGTCTTCTCGGTGTCGAGCAGCTGCACCTCGCGGAAGACGCCACCGGTCACCGGGTCCGTCCGCCAGGTGTCGGGGTCGTCGGCGTCGGCCTCGCGTGTGAGGACGGCGTTGTCGCCGGTCATCACGTCGTCGGCGCCGTTGCCCTCCATCTCGAGCTCGCCCTCGTCGGGCGCGGCGTTCGCGCCGTCCGGGTCGGCCAGCGGGTTGACGGGCGACGAGCCGCCGATCAGGTCGTCGGCGCCGTCGGTGCCGTCGGGGACGGAGACATCCGATTCCTCGTCGAACCCGAAGATCCGATCCTGCCCGTCGTTGCCCTCGAGGCGGTCATCGTACGCGCCGCCCCGGAGGGTGTCGGCGCCGGTGCCGCCGAAGGCCCGGTCGTCGCCCCCGCTCGGCCATGGGTCGCCGGCCCCGCGGAAGTCGCCCCAGATGAGGTCGTCGCCGCCGGCGCCCGGCGCCACGAGCTCGATGTCGGTCGCCGGCGAGCCGTTCGGCGTGCCCGGCTGCCAGCCGCCCGAGGGCGGGCCGACGAGCCGCGCGGGCGGCGCGACGGTGCCGCGGTCGCCCACGAGGTCGTCGGGGCCGGCTCCGCCGACGAGCTGGTCGCCGTCGAGCTCGCCGAAGACCTGGTCGTAGTCCTCCGCGCCGAAGAGCAGGTCGCCGGCATCCTGTCCGTGGAGCTCGTCACGGCCCGTCCCGCCGTCGCCGGTGTCGGGGCCGTACGTCGTCGCATCGCCCGACGGCGCGATCGTCACCGCGTCGAGCGCGTCGAGCCGCCCGTTCGCGCCCGCGTCGACGGTGATGTCGTCGCCGTAGCCGCGGTCGTGGTCGGGTCCGCCGAAGAAGGTGTCGCCGGCGTCCGCCGCGTTCACGGCGATGCCGCCGCCGACTACGAGGTCGATGCCCTCCTGGCCGTGCACCGCGTCGGATGCGCCGTTGCCGAGCACGACGTCGGCCCCCGGCCCGCCGTAGGCCTGGTCGGCGTCGCCGTCGCCCCAGACCTCGTCATCGCCGGTCTCGCCCTGGAGGACGTCGTCGCCGCCGTTGCCGTGCACGAGGTCGTCATCGCCGCCGCCGAACGCGGTGTCGCCGCCGCCCTCGCCGTAGATCCGGTCGGCGCCGGCGCCGCCGGCGAGCGACGGGTCGCCCGCACCAGCGGTCTCGCTCGGCTGCGCGACCCGGCTGCCGGGCGCGCCGACGATGGTGCCGTCGTCGCCGAGCACGAGGTCCGCCCCGGCTCCACCGTCCGTGCGGTCGGCGCCCGTGGTACCGGCATCCGCCGCGCCGTCGCCGTCGCCGATCAGCTCGTCGTCGCCGTCGTCGCCGAAGAGCGCGTCGTCGCCCCCGCCGCCCCAGACGAGGTCGGCACCCGGCCCGCCGCGCACGTCGGGATCACCGTCGGACTGGCCGTGCAGCTGGTCGTCGCCGTCCTCGCCCCAGACCTGGTCGGCGCCGCGGCCGCCCCAGAGGTCGTCGGCTCCGCCGGAGCCGTACGCCTGGTCGCCGCCGTCGCCGCCCTGGATGTGGTCGGCCGACGCATCGGTGCCTGCCGCGACGAGGCGGAAGCCGCCGTAGAGGAGGTCCTCCTTGCCGCCGCCGAAGAGCCAGTCGGTGTCGCCCTCGCCCTCGATGCGGTCGTTCCCGTCACCGGCCCCCGCGGTCGGCGTTTCGTCGCGGATCGCCGCGGCGAATGCCGCGTCGTCGCCCGTCGCGACCTCGGCGTCGCCGAAGAGCCGGTCGACGCCGCTCCCGCCCGCGATGCTGTCGTTGCCGTCGCCGCCGACGATGGTGTCGCCGCCGTCGAGCTGGTTCTGCTGTGCCGCGTCGGCGGGCGGGGTCGTCCCCGGCGGGACGACGAGGAGGTCCTTGCCGCCGCGGAGGGTGTCGTTGCCGGCGTCGCCGAGCAGCCGGTCGGCGCCGAGTCCGCCGTCCACGGTGTCGGCGTCGCCGCCGCCGCGCAGCGTGTCGACGTCGCGGCCGCCGGTGACGGTGTCAGGGCCGCTGCCCGTGCCGTCGGCGTGGTCGCCGGAGGCGGTGTTCTGACCGTCGCCGACGTTGATCGTGTCCGCCCCGTCGCCGCCGTTCACGACGTCCGCGCCGGACCCGGTCACGATGCGGTCGTCGCCGACGCCGAGCGTCTGGGCGTCGACGGGCGCGCTGAACGTCCAGACGCCGTCCTCAGGCGGAGTCTCGGCCTCGGGGTTCAGGTCGCCGGGCGTGGCGCCGGCCCCCGATCCGTTGAACAGGAACGAGTCGTTGCCGTCGCCGGCGTCGAAGATACGCACGCCGACACCGGAGCGCGTCTCGGTGTAGCCGAAAGCGCTGATGCTGAACTCGTACACGCCGCCGCCGTCCGGCGCGGCGCTCAGCTGATGCACCGTGTACGCCTCGTTCACGATCTCGGTCAGCGCACCGCGATGGCTGGCGGCCCGCGGACCGACGTTCAGCACGACCCAGCCGTCCTCCTCGCTCGCGAGCACCGGGGTCTGCTCCTCGCACGAGGAGGAGAACTCGAACAGGGTGATCTCCGCGAGCCGCCACGAGTCGGAGTAGCAGAACGGGCACGGCCCGAACTCGGCGTACACCTCCAGGAAGGCCACGAGCTTGCCCTCGATGTCGAAGAGGCAGATCGGCGTCTTGAACTTCGCGACGATCTCGTCGATGTGCATCCGGCCGTCGGCCTCGGGCGTGTCGTTCAGGTTCAGGCCGAAGGTCGCGGTGATGCCGCCCTTCACCCCCGCCTCGGCGATGAAGATGTCGAGCTTCGCGCCCGCGGTGATCGTGCCGGAGACGCTGAACTCGGGGATGTCCTTGCCCTCGGCGTCGAGGTCGGTGAGGTACAGGCTCTGCAGGAACGCCGAGCCCGCCTTCGCCGCGGCGTCGAGCGGGCTGTCGACCTCGCCGCCGATGATCGACTCCGCGAGCATCCGCACGCCGCGCGTCGAGACGCCCGCGCCGACCTCGGCCTGCACGTCGAGCGCACCGCCGATGGTGACGTACAGCACGCCGAAGAACGGGCCGAAGCTCTGCGTGTACTCCATGTGCACCGCGAGCGGGTCGGGCCGCCACTCGACGACCGAGCAGTCCTTGCCGAGCAGCAGCCCCACGAGGCACGTCGGGTCGTCGAACATCGGGAACGAGAAGTCGGTGCCTGAGCCGTCGCCCGGTTGCTCGCGCACCTTGCCGAAGTCGTCGGATGCCCCGCCGAGCGCGGCGCCGACCTTCTCCTCGGGGTCGTTGGCGAGCGAGATGGCTCCGCCGCCGCCATCGATGGCCGTCAGCGCCTGATCTTGCGTGAGGGGCGCTCCCCTGGCCGTCGCGGAGTCGAGCGCGAGGTGCTCGACGAGGATGAACGGTTCGCCGTCGGCCAGGCCCTGCACGAGCTCCAGGAAGTCGAACACCTGGTCGATGTCTTCCAGGAGCGATACGTCGACCACGCCGAACAGCTCGGCAAGGTCCACCATCGTCACAGGTTCGCCGCCGAAGAGCTCGGAGACGTCGCTGATCACGGGGATCGGCGAGAAGAGGAACTCGCGCACCGGCTTGGTCGGCGCGAGGATCGGGTCGAGGGTCTCCAGCACGTCGCCGAACAGGCGGGTGAACATCTGGCCCGGCGCGACGCCGATCTTGTCGAGGGCGATGGCGGGATCGCCGAGGTCTGCGCCCTCGAACGTCCACCCCAGCGTGAACTCGGCGGTGAAGGTCGGCAGCGTGGTGTTCACATTGCCGCCGTTCGCGATCCCGGTGTCGATCTTGAGCTTCAGGTCGATGCCGCCCTCGATGCTGGGCGCCGCGAGCAGGCTCCCGATGTCGCCCGAGAGGAACGCGGTGATCGGCAGCACTCCGGTGCAATGGTCGCCGGGTGCCGCGAGGCCCGCACCGTACGTGGCGGCATCGAGCGGCGCGCACGACGGCGCCGCGAGCCCGAGCTGCGCGGTCAGGCGGGCACCGCTCGGCGTGGCCCCGTCGTCGAGGTCGGTGGCCTGCATGCCAATGAAGCCGATGCGTCCCGTGACCGGCACGCCGGGCGTGAGGTTCGCGCCGAGGTTGATGCGCACCTCGTCGAGGCCGTCGTTCTCGCTGCCGTCGCCGCCGACGGGGTCGGCCGCGCCGGTGCCCGGCACCGGGTTGTCGAGCAGGTAGAACCCGTCATCGCGCGAGATCCCGAAGCCGAGCTCGACGGTCCAGCCCGCGCTCGCCGTGACGTCGCCCGTCAGCTGCAACGGCAGGCCGGGCAGGCCGAGGCTCAGCGGGATGTTCGCGACACCCGGGCAGGCCGCGGCATCGCCCACGGGGCATCCGCTGCCGGCGAGGTCGCGCGCGCCCTGGCCGAGTTCGAGCTCGAAGCGCAGGTCGACGAGCGCGAGGAGCGACTCGGTGCCGTCGCACAGCGCCTCGGTGCCGCCGTCGTCGCAGATCGCGACGACGCGGATGTCGGTCGCGCTCGGCACGTCGTCGGCGTCGCCGGCCCACACGCCGACCGCCTGGTAGTCGCTGTCGCGCAGCACGCCGGCGGAGATGAACTCCTGCGCGAGCATCGCCCGCACGCCGTTCGCGCCGTCGACGACCTCGGTGACGGTCGCCCCGCCCACGCCGGGCAGCTGCGGGTCGTCGAGGAACGCCTTCACCTCGGTGAGGCCGTCGGCGAGCTTCGTCAGGTCTTTCCCGACGACCGGAAGCTCCCCGCCCGCCTGGCTCGCCGTGATGGCGAGGCCGAGGATCTTGCTGATCGACTTCAGACCGTCCTCGAAGCTGTCGAAGCTGAACGACGCGGCATCGAGCACGTTCGCCAGTGCGTCCGGCGCATCGACGGTCGGGGCCGACGCGAGGTCGTCGTAGGACACGGTGAGGTAGTCGTCGGCCGTCGGCGCCGCCGGGTCGGCACCGCTCGGCAGCGCGAGGCCGGAACCGACATCGACCAGCACGGGCATCGCGAGGCACGCGAAGGTACCCGTCACGGGCGTCTGTCCGGGGGCGTCGCAGGTCACCTGGCCGCCCTCGGCGGGCGACGTGGCGGTGAACCCGAACGTGCCGCCGAAGAAGTCGCCGACGGCCATCGGCGCCTCGGCCGGGTCGCCCGGCGCGGGCGCGTCGGAGCGCTCGAGCGCGAACCGCACACCGAGCGCGATGCGGCCGGTGTGGTTCGTCGCATCACCGAGCTGCGCAGCGAACGGACCGAGGTGCACGCCGAGCTGCGTCGACCCGGGCTCGGTCTCGGTGACCTCCGCGGTCACGGCGATGCGGCTCGAGTCGAGCAGCTGCGGCGGCGCGGGCGCGTCGCCGGGCTCCAGCCCGATGACCACGCCCAGATCGAGCTCGGCGGTCAGCTCGGCGTGCAGGGCCCCCTCGCCCTCCGTGCCGGCGATCGCGGGAATGGAGCCGTCGATGAAGGACAGCGGGATGTCGTCCGCCTCGGTGCGCTCGCCGCTCACCGCAGCCACGAGCGCCGGCTCGACACCCGAACCGGGATCGAGGTCGCGCAGCCGGAAGCCGACGTCGAGCAGCAGCGCGTCCTGCAGGCCGGTCTCGAGGTCGCCGAGGTCGACGGGCAGAAGCCCGCCGCGGAAGTCGTTGTAGCGCTCCCGGAGGCCGGTCGCGTCCTGGATGAGCCGGTCGATGCCGCGGTTCAGGAACGGCACGGTCGGCGCGCCGACGACGCTGTCGACGGTGTCGAGCGCGTCGACGACGGCGCCGAGGCCGTCGAGGGCGCGGCCGAGCAGCCGGTCGGGCTCCGAGGTGTCGACGTTCAGCGCCTGGAGCAGCCGCATGGCGTCGTTGCCGATCGCCACGGTGTACGCGGTGTGGTCGAATCCGGTGCCGTCGACGGTGAAGGTGCCGGCCTCGTCGGTGAGGTGCTCGTCGACGAGCTCGCCGTGGCCGTCGACGGTGTAGTCGGCGTCGATCGCGGCCCGGCGTTCGGCGACGGCGACCGGGTACGCGGCCGGCTCGCCGTCGCGGTCGTAGAGGCCCGAGATGAGGTCCACGAGGCGCGGCGTCGCCGTCTTCCCCGCTGCGGGGTCGACGTCGGCGACCGTGGTCGCCGCGGAGCCGTCCTGCAGCAGGCGCCAGGTGCCGGTCACCGTCGCGGGCACGAAGCCGAGCTGGCCCTCGCCCCGCACGTCGGCGGTGGTCTCCTGCGTGAGCCGGAGCTCGGCGCCGTCGATCAGCTCGGTCTCGAAACGCTCGTAGACCATGGGCGACTCGAACTCGACGACGGCGGTGTCGGGGTCGTCGCCCGCCGCCTCGGCCTCGGCGAGGTCGATCACGATGGGCAGGTCGATGTCGACGGCGACGTCGGTGGGTGCCGCGACGGGGTCGCCGCTCGCGGTGACGCCGCGGAGGCCCGTGCTGTCGAGCAGCTGGTCGCCGAACGCGGTCTGCCCGGGCGGCGGGGTGTCGTCGGGCTGTTGGTCGTCGAGCACGGGTGCCACGTCCGCGGTGCCGTCGAGATCGGTGTGGATCGTGAAGTCGAGCCGCACCGACGCGTCGTCGCGGTCGAACTGCGGCGTGATCATCGCCGGAGCGCCCGGGATGTCGCTCTCGATCCGGTCGGCCAGGTCGCCGACGGTGGCGATGCCGACGTCGATGAGCGGCTGCGGGTCGGCGGGGTCGGGATCCGGGTCGGGGCTGATCACCAGCAGGTCCTCGGCGAGCTTCGCGAACTCGCCGCCGAGGTCGTAGAGGTCGGCGAGGGTTCCGCTCGCGAGCGGCAGGGCCGAATCGACGTTCGGGTGCTTCTGCAGGGCCCGCAGGAGCGTGCCGTACTGCACGAGGCCGGAGACGAGGTCGACGGGTCCGATCCGCGTGAACGCCTCGAACGCCGCGAGATCGTCCTCGCTCGCCGTGAGCTCGGCGAGCGGCTCAGGCACCGACGCGAGATCGGCGTCGAGCACGAGCGACGGCGAGGAGGTGAGGCCGAGCAGCTCGGATCCGAAGCGGAGGTCGGCGGCGGCGGTGCCGGAGAGGGCGAACGCGGTGAGCTGCTCTGCGGGGGCGGTCAGCTCCCCCGGGGTGACCTCACCGCCCTCGAGGGCGGGCTCGAACATGGTGAGGCGCCCGTCGGCGTTCGTGTCGTCGATGGTGCCCGTCCACGATGCATCCACGTCGATGGTGCTGCCGCCGAGGATCTCGACGTCGCCGACGCCGATGGCGGCGGAGCCGCCGGGGAAGGCGAACGCTTGGTCGCCGGCGATCGCCGCGGTGAGGGCGACGTCGGGCTCGCCGTCGGTGGTGTCGAGCCAGAACCGGGTGCCGAGCGCGTCGGTGCGCACGCGGCCGGTGAACTCGAAGGCCACGTCGTAGGGCGCCGGGTCGGCTTCGGCGGTCTTCAGCGTGAGCGGCTGCCCGCCGGGGCCGCTCGGATCGGTGACCGCGAGCGGCACGTCGAGCGTGCGGGAGACGCGGAGCGTCAGGTCGAAGCCGCGCGCGTCGCCGTCGGCGACGAGGTTCGAGACCGACACGTCGAGTCCGGTGCCCGCCACGTCCGCGTCGAGCGCGTCGACCTGGCCCATGAGGTCGCCGAGGCCGGCGACGGGCGGCGCGGCGACGAGGGCGTCCTTGACGCCCTGTTCGAGCGTGACGGCCAGCTGCAGCCCGGCGCCCGGCAGGACGGGCGCCACCCCGGGCGACGTGTCGGCGAGCGGCAACGACTCGGCGAGGGGGCCGGTGTCCTCGTAGTCGGCGAGCGCGACGGCGGCGAGTGCCGCGATGCCGGCTCTGGCGCTGACCACGTCGTCGGGCTCGACGATGAGATCCTCGGCCGCGGCCGGGGCGACGGCCCCGGTGATGCCGAGCGCCCACGCGGCGGTCACGGCGATGATCGCCGCTCCTGCTCGTGTGCCGGCCGATCCGTTCGGGTGCGAATGGGCACGCATGTTGAACCCCCGTGGTATGTCCCCCGGCCCACGCGTGCGCTGCGTGCACCACGGACCGTTGTACTCCCCTTGCGAATGCTCAGACAAGAGAAACCCTCACTTCGGGGGGTAGCCGAACGTCCCCCATGTCCCGAACGTCCCCCATGTCCCGAACGTCCCCCATGTCCCGAACGTCCCCCATGTCAAGGGGCGGCGACTCACGGCCGACGCCGATCGGCGCCGCCTATGATCGGCCCATGCCCGACCGTGTGCACAGGATCACCTCGATGGGGACGGACGCGCCGCACGAGCCCGGCGCGACCGCCGCAGGCGCCGGCGCAACCGGCTCCCCGGCGGCAGACGACGGCCGCGCCCACGGAATGGAGCGCGGCATCGACGCCGTCCTCGCCATCCAGCGCCCCGTCGTCGTCGCCCATCTGCGCGGCATCCGCGGTCGCCACCCGGATGCCCCGCCCGACCGCCTGGTCCGCATCCTCGAGCAGCGCTATCTCGCCGCCGTGACCACCGGCGGCGCCGCGGTCGGCGCGACCGCGGTGATCCCGGGCATCGGCACCGGCGTGACGCTCGCCCTGTCGGGCGTCGAGACCGCCGGGTTCCTCGAGGCGACCGCCCTGTTCGCCCAGTCGGTCGCCGAGGTGCACGGCATCCCCGTCGAGAACCCCGAGCGGGCGCGCGCGCTGGTGATGACCCTCATGCTGGGCCGCGAGGGCAGCGACCTCGTGCGCCAGTTCGCGGCGCAGGCGTCGGGCACGGGCATCGCCCGCAACGCCTACTGGGGCGAGCTGATCACCAACACGCTGCCCAAGGCGATGATGGGCACGGTCGTCGACCGGCTCCGGCACGTCTTCCTGAAGCAGTTCGCCGTGCGCGGCGGTGCCGGCTGGATCGGCAAGGCGCTCCCCTTCGGGGTCGGCGCCGCTGTCGGCGGCATCGGCAACCACGTCCTCGGCCGGCGCGTGCTCGCCCAGTCGCGGCTCGCCTTCGGGCACGCGCCCGACACGTTGCCCGCCGAGCTCGAGCCGCACGGGGACGACGGCCTGCTCCAGGCCGCCGGCCGACGCGTCGGCCACGCCGTGGGCGGCACGCTCGGCTCGCTCGCGAAGGCGTCGGCCCGAGGCATCCGCACCGCCGGCCAGGCGACCGGTCGCGTCGCGCGCGGCGCGCTCGGTCGCCGCGCGGATGAGCCGGATGCCTCGGCCGAGGTCGAGCGCGAAGGCGCGGAGCCCACCGCCCCTGCCGCACCTTCCGACGGAACCGGGCCCGCCGATCCCGCGGCACCGACCGAAGGATCCGGACCGGCGGCCTCCTAAGCCGTCGCCTCGAGGTCGTCCTCGGCACGCTCGGCCTCGACGTCGTGATCGTCGATGGCCTCGTCGCCTGCGTGCAGCGCCGCGAAGCGCTCCCACTCGGCCAGCAGATGCTCGATCGCAGCGTGGAACCGGGCCGTCGTCGCCCCCGGCGTCGTGTCGCCGAAGTAGCGCTGCACCCAGTGGCCGAGCCGTTCGAGCGCCTCGCGATCGTGGGCGACCTCGTCGACCCGGGCCAGCATCGCCTCGCCCGGCCCCGCGACGAGCCACTCGCACGCCTGCAGGTAGCCCCCGGTGTCGATCTCGGCGGCGGGGTTCACCGGGCGCGTGATGAGCAGCGGCTTGCCCGCCGCGAGCCGGTCGTAGACCATCGCGGAGATGTCGACGATCGCGACATCCGCGGCGGCCAGCTGCCAGCCGAGCGCGGGACCGTGATCGTAGATGTGATGAGCTGACGGGTCCTCGACGTTCGCCTGGCGGATCGCGTCGATGATCTCCCGGTTGGCGGCCGCGTACGCCGGATCGACGACCCCCGACCTCGGGTGCGGCCGGTAGATGACCCGGTGCCGGCCCGTCGCGAGCAGGGCCCGCACGAGATGCACGCCGTGGCTCGCGATCGACCCGTAGGCCGCCGCACCGCGGTCGCCCTCCCACGTGGGCGCGTACAGCACCACCTCGCGGTCGTCCTGCGGATACGGCAGCGGGGTGCCGTCGAGGTAGTGATCGGCCTGCGGACGCCCGATCGGGATGGCCCGCTTGTCGAAGTCGTAGTCCCAGAGCACCTTCTCGAGGCGGGCCCTCGCCGCATCCCCCGCGATCAGGGCGTAGTCGTACGCCTTGAACTGGTTGGTGGTCATGTACATCTTGTCGGACTCGCCGTGGTTGATGAACACGTGCCAGCGGCGCCCGTAACGCATCATCTGGAAGTTCTTCGCGTTCTGGTTCACGTACAGCACGAGGTGCAGGTCCTGCTCGTGGATGACGCGTTCGAGGTCGGCGACGCGGCGCACGTACGCGACGGGCAGCGGCGACTCGTCGAGGAGGGTGAGGGCGGCACCCGAGGCGCGGCTGAGGATGAGCACGGGGTGCGTCTTCGCGAGTTCGGCGAGCGGCGCATACCACTGCCGCAGCTGGTAGAGGTTCACCTTGCCGTCGGCGAAGTACACCCCGATGCGGTAGCGGTGCGGCTCGAGCGGGGGCTGCGCGGCGAGCTTCGCCTGCAGTGCGCGCTGCGCCCGCCGCGATGCCACGACGTTCTTCGCGAGCTTCACGGCTCGCCTGGCGTCAGTCCTCAATCCCACTGTCCAAGGGTAACGACCTCCGCGCGGAGCCATGTCCGTCGAGGTGCGGCGGGAGCCGACTGTCAGGCGATCGTTACGGGGGCGGAGCGCTCAGATCACGGGCGGACGCCCCGCACGGGTCATCCGCCACACGGTGCGCCAGCGCAGGGGCCGCCGACCGCCGGGCCGCTCGCGCCAGCCCGCCGCCCAGCCGCCGAACCAGGCGCGCAGCCGTGACGGATGCCGCGCCCAGCGCAGCACCTGCACCGCCGTCCATGAGCCGACGTAGAACGGCACGAGCACCGCAGGGAGGTTGCGTTTGGCGAGCCACACGCGGTTCCGCGCATTCAGCCGGTAGTACTCGGCGTGACGGGCCGGGTCGATGACCGGATGCCCCGCCTCGAGGTCGCCCGCATACCAGGCGATGCGGCCCGTGTCCCAGACGCGCCACGCCAGTTCGATGCCCTCATGCGCATAGAAGTACGGGTCGCCCCAACCACCGGCCTGGTCGAAGACCGCGCGGGGCAGCAGCACGGCGCCCTCCCAGCAGCTGAACACGGGCGAGGAGTGCGCCGGGTCGCCCTTGCGGATGCGCGGGATCCAGCGACGCGGAGATACGAGCCCCTCGGGGTCGACGACCCGAGGCTGGATCAGGCCGAGCTCGGGCCGGTCGGCGAGCATGTGCGCGCCGCGGGCGAGGAAGTCGTGGTGCGGCAGGAACGCGTCGTCATCGAGGAAGAACAGCAGGTCGCCCGTCACGTGCGGCACCCCGCGGTTGCGTCCGGCGGGGATGCCGAGGTTCTCGGGCAGATGCACCGTCGCCACGGCGGGCGGCAGCGGCGGATCGCTCGTCGCCGGATCCCAGCCGTTGCCGACGACGACGACGTCCGTCACGACGTCGCGCTGCGCCAGGACGCTGCGGATGCCCCGGACGAGGTCGTCGGGGCGGCGGCCCATCGTGAGCACCACGACGCCGATGCGCGGCGCGGCGCCCTCCGCGCCGGGATCGGGGCAGCGGTGCGCCGGCTCAGGCGCGGACACGGCGGCTCGCCATGATCGCCACGAAGTGGCCCGCGAGCGCGAGCACCGCGAGCGGGAGCAGCGCGGCCACCACGACCCGGTCGACGAGCGGTTGACCCGCGACGAGGCCGACGAGCGCCGCGGCGAGCGCGATGAGCGTGAGTTCGACGGAGTGGTACAGCCGGTGGAACGGCACGAAGCGCGCGGCCTTGCGGAGCTTCGCCACGAGGCCGCTGCGCGGCGCGGTCTCACCGTGCGTGTCGGCGAGCTTCGCGAGCCCCGCGTTCGCACGTGCGACGTGCACCATGTCGTTCAGCGCCTTGTTCAGCACGATGACGAGCGCGAGCAGCGCCGCGATCGTCGTCCAGAGGAAGTCCGCGGGGAACTCCAGCGGATACGCCGCGGCCCGGATGCCGAGCGCCAGCGGGATGAGCGCCTCGGTCGTGTAGTGGCCGACCTTGTCGAGGAAGACGCCGGCGGGCGACGAGGTGCGTCGCCACCTCGCGACCTCGCCGTCGCAGCAGTCGACGAGCATCTGCAGCTGCCCGAGCACGACCGCGAGCAGCGCACCCCAGATGCCGGGGATCAGCAGCACCGCCGCGGTCGACCAGCCGACGAGGATCATGAGGAAGGTGACGCCGTTCGCCGAGATCGGCGTCTTCAGGAGCACCCAGGTGAGATAGGGCGACAGGCGCCTGAGGTACAGCGAGGCCGTCCAGTGCTCGGCGTTGCGGCGGCCGCGGACCTCAGGCGGCTGCGTGACGGCCTTGAGCTCGGCGATGCTCCCCGGCCGCTCGAGTGCGGAAGCGGTCATCGGCTCACCTTCCCGTGTGGGCGGCGATATTGCGCGCCAGTGACAGAAACCCGAGGACGAACCCGGCGCCCCAGGCGAGGTGGATGCACGGCAGCACCACCAGGAATCGGCTCGCCGTCGCGCCACCCGCTCCGCGAGCGTACCTGACGGTCGCGCCGACCACGAAGAGCGCGTACACGAGGGGCACGGCGAAGCCGAGCAGCAGCCATGGCTGGGCGCCCGCGACGGCCTGGACGATGCCGGCGATGCCGAGCAGGGTACCGAGGACGAGGCCGACGAGCGTCGCCGGCGGGACGAAGTAGCGGATGCCGTTGGCGGCCGGGAACCGGCGGGCGAGCTCGCCGCGCCAGAGCCCGGTGGAGAACATCTGCCTCGCGAGCCGCTCGAGGCTGGAGCGCGGGCGGTAGGTGACCGACAGGTCGGGCGTGAACCAGACGACGCCGCCCTGCTCGCGGATGCGACGGTTCAGCTCCCAGTCCTGCCCGCGCTTGATGTCCTCGTCGAAGAGGCCGACGCGATGCAGTGCCGAAGCGCGGAACACGCCGAGGTAGACCGTCTCGGCGGGGCCTTCCGCTCCGCCGACGTGCAGCGGCGTGCCGCCGAGCCCGACCTTCGTGCCGTAGGCGAGCGCGACCGCCCGCTCGAACGGGGTCTCGCCGTGGGCGGCCATGATGCCGCCGACGTTGTCGGCGCCCGTGCGCTCGAGCGTCGCGACGGCGATCCGGGTGTAGTCGCTCGGGAGCATCGAGTGCGAGTCGACGCGCACGATGACCGGGTAGCGTGCGGCCCGGATGCCGATGTTGAGGCCGGCGGGCGTGGAACCGACCTCGTTCTCGAGGATCCGAACCCGGCGGTCGCTGCCGGCGAGATCGCCGACCAGCTCGGCGGTGCCGTCGATCGACGGGCCGAGGGCGATGAGCACCTCGACCGGGCCGGAGTAGTCCTGCTCGAGGATCGACTCGACCGCCTGGCGGACGTGGGACGCGTCGTTCAGCACCGGCATGACGTAGGAGACGCCGGCGGCAGGCGACGTGGTCGCCTCCGGTGACTCTTGGGGCAATGGTCCTCACTCGTGCTCGGTCGATCGAGCCTAGCAGTCGTCCCCTGAGACGCCGCGGAGGGCCGGCGCCTCGCGGCGCCGGCCCTCCGGGCGGTCACTGACGGGTCTCAGCCCTCGAACGTGCCGAGCGTGACGTCGACGGTCTTCGCCTCGCCGTCGCGCACGTAGGTGAGCTCGGCCTTCGCCCCGCCCTCCTGAGCGCGCACCTGCGCGGTGAGGTCGGTCTGGTCGGTGATCGGGATGCCGTTGAACTCGGTCACGACGTCGCCGGCCTGGAGGCCGGCCGACTCGGCCGCCCCGCCCTGCGACACCTCGGTGATCAGGGCGCCCACGGTGGAGGCGTCCTCGGCGGTCTGCGCGCTCGTGACGGTCGCACCCAGCAGCCCGTGCGTCGCCGAGCCGTTCTCGATGAGCTCCTTGGCGACGCGCTCGGCGAGGTTCGCCGGCACGGCGAAACCGACGCCGATGTTGCCCGCCTCGGTCGACGAGCCGCCGGCCGAGAGGATGGCCACATTCACGCCGATGAGCTTGCCCTCGGCATCGAGCAGCGCGCCTCCCGAGTTGCCCGGGTTGATCGCCGCGTCGGTCTGGATGACCGGGATCGAGATGGTCCCGCCGGACGCCGAACGCTGCTGCTGGTCCTGCTCGCCGGGGACGTCGAAGTTCCAGAAGTCGAACGGGCTCTGCCCCTCCTGCTGCTCCTGGTCGTCGCCCTCGCTGTCGTCGGGCGTCTCGGGCGCCGCCGACGACTGCACGTCGATGCTGCGGTTCAGGGCGCTGACGATGCCGTTCGTCACGGTTCCCGACAGGCCGAGCGGCGCGCCGATCGCGATGGCGGTGTCGCCGACGTTCAGCTCGTCGGAGTCGGCGAACTCGAGCGGCTCAAGGCCCGAGGCATCCGCCAGCTTGATGACCGCGAGGTCGGAGAGCGGGTCGGTGCCGATGAGCTCGGCCGTGTAGAGGCGGCCGTCGTTGGTCTTCACCTGGATCGCGGGGTCCCCGGTGGTGCCGTCGAGCGTGACGACGTGGGTGTTGGTCAGCACGTAGCCGTCCTCGGAGAGGATGATGCCGGATCCGGTGCCGCCGGCCTGGCCGCCCTGCACGGAGATGGTGACGACGCTGGGGCTCGCCTTCGCGGCGACCGCGGTGATCTGGTTGACCGAGTCGGTGTCGTTCACGACGATGCTCTCGGGGCTGCTGCTGCCGCCGTTCCCCGCGTCGGAGGAGGCCTGGCTGCTCACGACGGCCGCGCCGACGCCCACGCCGGCCCCGCCGCTGATGAGGGCGGCGGCGACGATCGCGGCGGCGATGCCGAAGCCGGCACGGCGGGGCTTCGGCTCGGAGGCGGCGGGCGCCGCCGGACCGCCGAAGGCGGGGGGCACGCTGCCGGGCGGCACGTTGCCGGGCAGCGGCTGGGTAGGCTGCGTGGCACCGGGAGCGGCGTATGCCGGAGGCTGGTGGCTGTACTGCGGCGCGTGGTACGGCTGCGGGGTCTGGCCGGGGGCGTAGACGGTGCCGGTCGGCTGCGCCGGCGGCTGCGGCTGCGGTGCCGGTGCGGCTGCGGCGGGCTGGGGCTGCGCCGGAGCCGGCTGCTGCGCCGTCTCGGCGGCGGGCCGTGACGTCGCGGTCGCGTCGGTCGCGGGCTCCTCGACCGGAGCCGGCACCTCCGGCGCGGCCGCTGCCGCCTGCCGGAGCTCCTCGGGCTCCCCCTGCGTCTCGCCGCGCAGCGCCGGGTCGTGCTGGTTGTCGGTCATGTCTGCTCCTTCCAAGCGATCCCCATGCTCGACGGGCAGTCTGTGCAGGGCATCGGCGAAGTCTATGAGTCCGCTATCCCTTCACCGGGAGTCATCCGGACGCGAGGAATCAGCGTAGCCGCCGCACCCTGACGTACGGTGTGAACGTGACGGATGCCCCTCCCCCCGACCGGCTCGCCCCCTGGCAGCGCACCGCGGCCGGGGCCGGCCTGCTCGGCTCCGACGGCACCGTGCGGCCCACGATCTTCGCGGAGATGAGCGCGCTCGCGGCGGCCTCCGGCGCGATCAACCTCGGGCAGGGCTTCCCCGACGAGGACGGCCCCTCGGAGGTGCTCGAGGCCGCGCGCCAGGCGATCGCCGACGGGGTGAACCAGTATCCGCCGGGCCGCGGCCTGCCCGTCCTCCGGGAGGCGATCGCTCGTCACCAGGCGCACTGGTACGGCCTCGCGACGGATGCCGACACCGAGGTGCTCGTGACGGCGGGCGCGACCGAGGCGCTCGCGGCATCCATCCTCGCCTTCGTCGAGCCGGGCGACGAGGTCGTCGCCTTCGAGCCCGCATACGACGCCTACGCCGCGCTCGTCGCACGTGCGGGCGGCGTGCTCCGCACCGTCCCACTGCGCTTCCCCGACTGGGCGCCCGACCCTGCGGAGCTCCGCGCCGCGGTCACCGACCGGACCCGGCTCATCCTGGTGAACACTCCGCACAATCCCACGGGCGCGGTGCTCGACGTCCCGACGCTCGAGCTGGTCGTGGCCCTGGCCGAGCGGCACGACGCCCTCATCGTCACCGACGAGGTCTACGAGCACCTCGTGTTCGAGGGCGCCCACGTGCCGGTCGCGACCCTCCCGGGTGCACGCGAGCGCACGATCTCCATCTCCTCGGGCGGCAAGACGTTCTCGACGACGGGGTGGAAGATCGGCTGGCTCACCGCGCCGGCCCACCTGGTGACGGCCGTGCTCGCCGTCAAGCAGTACCTGACCTTCGTGAACGGCGCGCCGTTCCAGCCCGCCATCGCCACCGGGCTCGGCCTGCCAGACGCCGTGTTCGCCGGACTCGCGGGCGCCCTCGGGCGGAAGCGCGACGTGCTCGCCTCGGGGCTCACCTCCGCGGGGTTCGAGATCGCGCTGCCCGGCGCCGGCTACTTCATCGTGGCCGACGCCGCACCGCTCGGCGTGGACGACGCCGACGCGTTCTGCCGACGCCTGCCCGAGCTCGCGGGCGTGGTCGGCGTGCCCGTCTCCGCGTTCGTCGGCCCCGAGCGGCGCGGCGACGTCGCGAGCCTCGTGCGCTTCGCCTTCTGCAAGCGCCTCGACGTGCTCGAAGCGGCCTCGGCCCGGCTCAGCCGGCTGGGCGCCGGCTGACGTCCACCGCCTGAGGCCTGCCGCATACCGCCTGCCGCCGGCCGGGGCGGGTCAGCGCTCGACGACGACGAACCGCCGCAGTGAGAGCGCCGGATTCACCCGGCGCACCGCGTCGAGGCGTTCCCGCGAGAGCCACGCGACGGCGACGTCGGTCTCCTCCCCGATGGTCGCGAGCTCGACGCCCATCGGGTCGACGATCATGCTGTTGCCCGCGCTCACCGGGGGCGCCTGGTCGGCCGCGGCCACGTAGACGGTGTTCTCCAGCGCGCGTGCGGTCGTGAGCGTGCGCCAGTGCGCCTCCTTCAGCGGACCGCGCACCCATTCCGCGGGCATGCACACGACGTCGGCGCCCGCATCGACGACACGACGGGTGACCTCGGGGAAGCGCGCGTCGTAGCAGGTCTGCAGCCCGAACCGGAGCCCGCCCGCCTCGAACAGCTCCGGCGGCTCGATCGCGCCCGGCTGCACCACGTCGGACTCCCGCTGCCCGAAGGCGTCGTACAGGTGGAGCTTGCGGTACCGGGCGACCAGGGCGCCAGAGGGGTCGAGCGCCACGACGGTGTTGTGGAACCGCCCGCGGTCGGCCGCCTGCTCGATCACACCCGCCACGAGGTGCACGCCGAGTTCCGCGGCGAGATCGCCGAGCGCACGCACGAACTCGCCGTCGAGCGGTTCGGCGGCGTCGAGCATCTCCTGGCCGGGCTCGGGGGTGAAGCTCATCGAGTACTCGGGGAAGACGACGACGCGCGCTCCCCGCTCGACCGCGCGTCGCGCGAGCCGGTCGATCTCGGCCAGGTTGGCGTCGGGGTCCGCCACGGCGGCGAACTGCGCGACGGCCACGGCGACCGCGGCGGGCTGGAGGGCGTCGGCGGCGCCGTCGGCCTGGAGGTCGGAGGACATGACGTCAGCCTACGGCGGCCCGCCCCGTGGCGGAGGCTCGCAGCTTCTGCACGGGAACCCCCTTCCACTGCGCGAACCGCGGTGATTGACTATGCGCGTTCGCGGGCGCCCGACCCGGGTGCCCACCCGAAGAACCGGCTCCGCCCGGCACGCGCACCGAAGCACCGCCCGGCGGATCCACGACCAGGAGGGACACCGCTGTGCTCCGATCACCACATCGGGCGGCTGCGGCCGGATTGGCGGGCGCCGCGGCGCTCGCACTCCTCGCCGCAGGCGCCGCGCCGGCCCAGGCCGACGACCACCTGAACCTGCCGGGCGAGCCGACGCTCACACTGCCCATCAACGACAGCGCCGCCGGCGGCACCTACGACCAGGACTTCACCCGCGTGTACGCGGGCGTCACGGCAGACGGCACGCCCGTGTACATCTACGTCCCGACCGGCACGCCGCTCGACGGCACCGCGCCGACCGGCGTGGCGAGCCTCGACCCCGCGTTCGACCACAACCCCGGCGACGAGTTCGTCCCGTGCGCCGACTCGTCGGTCTCCGACTATGTGCTGACGCAGGCGCAGATCGACTACATGGGCGACCAGCTGGCGAACCAGATCGTCGCGGTCGACGAAGAGCACTACGGGCCGATGGACGCGGCCGACCCCGACGAGCCCGCGAGCGACTCGCTGGTCATGGTCGTCTACAACGTGCAGGACGACCAGTACTACGACTGCGCCGAGACGAGCTACACCGCCGGGTACTTCGCCCCCGACTTCATCGAGTCCGCCGGGATGAACACCATCGTCATCGACGCGTTCGACTGGGCCAACCGCGTGGGTCCGGCCGACTCGCCGTGGAACGACGACGACCCCGAGAACGACCAGCCCACCCTCTACGAGGGCGTCATCGCCCACGAGCTCGAGCACCTGCTGCACAACTACAGCGACCCGGGCGAGCTCTCCTGGGTCGACGAGGGCCTCGCCGACTTCGCGGTGTTCCTCAACGGCTACGACGTCGGCGGATCGCATCTGACGTACCACCAGGTGTTCTACGCCGAGACCTCGCTCACGAGATGGGGCGGCGGCCTGGAGAACTACGGCGCCGCGTACACCTTCTTCCAGTACCTCTGGGAGCAGGCCGGCGGCAACGGCGACGGCACCTACGAGCCCGACCTGCAGTACGACGCCGCGGGCGGCGACCTGCTGATCAAGCGCATCTTCGAGGAGCAGGCCGACGGCATGGCCGGCGTCCAGGCGGCGATCGACACGTTCAACGCCGAGACCGGCGGCGACCTCCGCACGGCCGCGGAGCTGTACCAGGACTGGGCCGTCGCGGTGTACCTCGACGACGAGGCATCCGAGCGCTTCGACATCAAGGCCGTCGACTTCGGCGACCCGGCGTCGACGACCTGGACGATGGACATCGCCGACGACCAGTTCTGGGAGGGCCGCGGCTCGAGCCAGGGCGCCCAGCCCGACGCGAAGTGGCAGCGCCGCACGAACGGTCAGTCGCCCGTCGCCCTGCCGTACGGCATCCAGGTCGAGCGGTTCCGCAACCCCGGCCCGACCGTGACGGTCGCGCTCGACGGCGACGACGTCACCCAGATCGCGCCGCACTCGGGCGACACGCACTGGTACGCCGGGTACGAGAGCCAGTCGGAGAATGTCCTCGATGTCGATGTCACCGGTGAGGCGACGACGCTCGACTTCTGGAACTGGCACTTCATCGAGGAGGGCTGGGACTACGGCTTCGTCGAGGCGCTGGTCGGCGGCGAGTGGGTCACCGTGCCGCTGACGGATGACTCGGGCCAGGTCGTCACGAGCGACGACGACCCGCACGGCGGCAACACCGAGGGCAACGGCCTCACGGGCACGTCGGGCGGCGTCTACTTCGTCGATGAGCCGGAGTATGTGCACTACACGGCGCAGCTGCCGGCCGGCACGACCGATGTGCGGTTCCGCTACTCGACCGACGCCGCGTACCTCGACACCGGCTGGTTCGTCGACGACGTGCTCGTGAACGGGCAGCCGGCGACGCTCTCCTCGGCGGAGGGCGAGTGGCTCGAGACGACCGGGCTCCAGGACAACAACTGGACCCTGCAGGTCGTCGCCAGCTGCGACCTCACGCCGGGCGTCGACGCGTCGTACGAGATCGTCGACGAGGCGGGCAACCACGTCTACCGGCTCACAGGCGACGCCATCTCGCAGGGCGGGTTCCAGACGAAGTGCGCGAACGGCGCGAACCGCGACTTCGCGACGCTGGTGTCGAACCTGCCGACGGGCGACCTGGACTCGCTCGACGCGGGCTACTCGCTCACGGTGACGAACACCGGCAAGGGCAAGGGCTGACCGGCCTCTGCCCGTGCTGATCGGGGCGGTCCGCGCTACGCGCGGGCCGCCTCGATCGCGTCCACGGCCCACGCGTAGTGGCCGCCCAGGCATTCGTGCACCGGCTCGGCGAGCGGGCCGCCGAGCCAGGCCCGGCCCCCCGGCTCGAACAGGTCGGCGTCGCTCAGCGCCTCGAGCCGGGTGAGCACGTCGACGTGGCTCGCACGCAACCGGTCGCGCGCCTTCGCGAGCGCACTGGCAGCGCGACGGGAGTCGATGCGGTGGCGATCGCGGAGCTCGAGGTTCAGCACCTCGAGCGCGTCCCACGTGAACCCCTCGGCCGGGTAGGCGACCGTGGTTCCCGCGGCATCCGCGTCGAGCCAGCCGAGCAGCAGCAGATGCCACGCGTGCAGGTGGTTCACGACGTCCTGCAGGTCGCGGTCGCGCGGCGGCGCCGAGGCGGATGGCTCGGCCCGGGGCGCGAACGGCGCGGAACGCGCCGGCTCGGGGATGGACTCGATCCGGGTATCGAGTTCGCGGAAGCCGCGCACGGCGGCGGCCTCGAGCGCGGCACGGGTGGTCGGCGTCGACATGCGGCCATCGTAGGCCGCGCTCACCCGCCCCGAATCCTCACCGTCGCGGCAGCACCGTGAGCACGCGCTCGATGTGATCGCGGAACTCGGTCATGAACGATCGCAGGAACTCCTCGGTCGAGGCATCCGTCACCGTGCCGTCGTCTTCGAAGAGTCCCTCGCGGAAGGTCAGGTACGCCTCGGGCGCCGTCATCTGCCTGGCGTTGCAGAAACTCAGGACCGACCGCAGGCTCTGCTGGGCGAGCGCCGTGCCGATCGCGCCCGGCGACGCCCCGATCACGGCCGCCGGCACGTGGTCGAACGAGTTCGTGCCCCAGGGCCGCGACGCCCAGTCGATCGCGTTCTTCAGGGCGCCCGGGATCGACCGGTTGTACTCCGGAGTGACGAAGAGCAGCGCGTCGGACTCCGCGATGCGCTGCTTGAGCGCACGCGCCTCGGGCGGGTAGTCGACGTCGAAGTCGCGGTTGTAGAGCGGCAGATCGCCGATCGGGATCTCGGTGAACGCCAGCCCGTCCGGCGCGAGCCGGATCAGCGCCTGCGAGAGCACGCGGTTGATGGAGGACGCCGACAGCGACCCGACGAAGTAACCCACCCGATACTCGTTCATGCGCGACACCCTACGACCGCCGCGCGCGAGCGGAAAGGGGGTGGCACGGGCCCACCTCGGCCGCACCTGCGAGCCGCACATGCGAATGGAGAGCACGAAGCTCTCCACTTTCAGATTATCGGGCACGGGGGGCCTTGCCGCAAGGTCCCCCTGACGTCGCACAATGGACGGCCGTCCAGTTCACCCAGCCAGATCACCGAGATCACCGACCCAGTCACACGACCGAGGAGCCGCGCTGTCCATCTACGTCTTCGACCTGCCCGACCGACTCGCCGCCAAGTCCGACCCGCTGCTCATCGAGGCCGATGAGCGGCACTTCGCCGCCATCGCCGCCCGCCTCGAGCAGTCCATCACCGAGGCATCCGACCGTCTCGACGCCGTCCGCAGGCAGCCGGAGCGCGGCGGACAGGCGGCCCTCGAGCGCGATCTCGAGATCCACCGGCTCACCGGGCGCCTCCGCACGCTGCGCCGCTACGGGCTCGACCTGTGCCTCGGCCGCATGGTCGCCGCCGACGACGGCCGCCCGGTCTACATCGGCCGCATCGGGCTCACCGACGAGGACGGCGAGCTGCTGCTCGTCGACTGGCGCTCCCCCGCCGCGGAGCCGTACTTCGGCGCGACGCACGCCGACCCTATGGGCCTCGCGAGCCGCCGCCGCTACCGCTGGACCGACGGACGCATCACCGACTACTGGGACGAGGTGTTCACCCCCGACGGTCTCGAGGGGCATGCCGCACTCGACGACCAGTCGGCGTTCATCGCCAGCCTCGCGAGCACCAGGTCCGACCGCATGCGCGATGTGCTGAGCACCATCCAGGCCGACCAGGACGCCATCATCCGCGCCGGTTCCCGCGGCTCGCTCGTCGTCGACGGCGGGCCGGGCACCGGCAAGACGGTCGTCGCCCTGCACCGCACGGCGTACCTGCTCTACTCCGATCCGCGGCTCGGGCATCGTCGCGGCGGCGTGCTCTTCGTGGGTCCGCACCAGCCGTATCTCGACTATGTGTCGGAAGTGCTGCCCGGCCTCGGCGAGGAGGGCGTGGCCACGTGCACGCTGCGGCACCTCGTGCCCGAAGGCGCGGCGGCCGGGCCGGAACCCGACGACCGGGTCGCGGCGCTGAAGTCGTGGGCGCGGCTGGTGCACGCGGTGGAGTCCGCGGTGCGCTACCACGAGGTCCCGCCGACGGCCTGGCTGACGGTCGAGACACCGTGGGCCGACGCGCATCTCGGCCCCGACGACTGGGCCGAGGCCTTCGACGCGCCGGAACGCGGCACACCGCACAACGATGCGAGAGACGAGGTGTGGGAGGAGCTGCTGCGCATCATCGTCGACCAGCACGACGAGGACGTCCCCGAGTCGCTCCTCCGCCGCGCGCTGCAGCAGGACGACGGCCTGCGCTCGGCGTTCAACCGGGCGTGGCCGCTGCTCGATCCGGTGGGCGTCGTCGCCGACCTGTGGTCGTCGCCCGCCTACCTCGCGCGGTGCGCGCCGTGGCTCTCGCCCGACGAGGTGCGGTTGCTGCAGCGCGGCGATGCGCGCGCCTGGACGACGGCGGATCTGCCCTTCCTCGACGCCGCTCGCCGCCGGATCGGCGACCCCGAGGCGACGCGTCGCCGGCATCGCGACGAGGCGGTACGGGCCGCCGAACGGGAACGGATGACCCGCGTCATCGACGACCTCGTCAGCACCGACGACTCCGAGCTCGGCGTGATGCAGATCCTCCGCGGTCAGGACGCGCGCAACTCGCTCGACGACGCCTCGACGCTCGCGCCCGTCGACCCCGATCAGCTCGCCGGCCCGTTCGCCCACATCGTCGTCGACGAGGCGCAAGAGCTCACCGACGCCGAGTGGCAGATGCTGCTCGCCCGGTGCCCGTCGCGGAGCTTCACCATCGTCGGCGACCGCGCCCAGGCGAGGCACGGCTTCACCGAGTCGTGGCAGGAGCGGCTCGAGCGCGTGGGCCTCGACCGCATCGAGATCGCCTCCCTCACGATCAACTACCGAACGCCGAGCGAGGTGATGGCCGAGGCGGCGCCCGTCATCCGCGGGGCGCTGCCCGATGCGAACGTCCCAACCTCGATCCGCAGCAGCGGGATCCCCGTGCACCACGGCTCCCTCGGCGAGCGCGACCGGATCCTCGCCGACTGGTTGGCGGGCCACGACGAGGGCGTCGCCTGCGTCATCGGCGATGCGTCGTTCACGCCGACCGGCCGCGTGCGGTCGCTGACGCCGGTGCTCGCGAAGGGACTCGAGTTCGACCTCGTCGTCCTCGTCGACCCCGAACAGTTCGGCGGCGGCATCGAAGGCGCCGTCGACCGGTACGTCGCGATGACGAGGGCCACGGAGCGGCTGGCGGTGCTGACGAGCGGCTGAGGCGTGGTGGCCCGCCGGACCGGTGTTATCGTGCGGTCATGCGGTGGGGACGGGCGTACTTCGCGGCGCAGGCGGCGGCCGGCGCGCTCTGGTGGGTGGCCGTCTTCGTCTCGCCGCTCGTGCATGAGCTCACGCTCGGCGGGCTCGACCCGGTGCTCGTCGCGGTCGTGGATGTGCCGCTGTTCGTCGGGGCGTCCGCAGCGGCGGCGCTCGGGTCGAGTCCCGCCGCCGTGATCACGACGGGCTGGACCCTGCTCGTCACGACCACCCTCGCGGCGTACGCCACCGTGACGACCGAGGCGGGCTGGGGCGTGCTCCTCATGGCCGCCGCGTCGGGCGGGTCGCTCGCGGCCCTCTGCCTGATGCGGTTCGGGCGGGTACCGACGGAGTGGATCATCTTCGGCCCGTTCCGCTTCCGACCGGCGGTCCCGGGCGCTCGGCCCGGCCGTCGCATCGCGGCGACCGCCGTGCAGATCACGGTCTTCTGGGGCCTGTTCCTCGTGGTGGCGCCGCTCGCCCTGCTGGCGTTGGAAATGCGGTGGGGCGTCCACGCGCCCGCGCCCGCGTACGTCCGCCTCGCAGGTGCGGGCGTCCTGGTGCTCGCCAGCGCGCTCGGGCTCTGGGCGGCCGGCGCGATGTCCACGCGCGGCGACGGCACACCTCTGCCCTCCGCCATGCCGAACCGCCTGGTCATCGCCGGCCCCTACCGCTACGTGCGCAATCCCATGGCCGTCTCCGGCATTCTGCAGGGCGTCGCCGTGGGCGTCATCCTGTCGTCCTGGCTGGTCGTGATGTACGCGCTCATCGGGTCGCTCGTGTGGAACTTCATGGTGCGACCGCACGAGGAGGCCAACCTCGCACACCGCTTCGGCGACGCCTTCGAACGATATCGGGCGGAGGTGCGGTGCTGGGTACCGCGCGTCGGCCGCCGGGCCGGCGCCCCTGCTGCGAGCCCAGCCGGGACCGGGTGAGCGCCCTCAGCCCGCGGGCCGCTCCCACGCGCCGCGTTCCCGCTCGGCGAATTCCCGGAACGTCGCCGCCGGACGCCCGGTGAGGCGGCGCACCATCCGGTTCGGGAACGCGGAGACGTTGAACCGCACGACCCGGTAGATCATCCGCTGCACCGCGACGTAGTCGGCAGGCGCGCCCTGCGCCTCGAGGCGGGCGAGGTATTCCCGCTCGCTGGGGCGGGCGTACCGGATGCCACGGCCGAGGACGTCGGAGAGGATCCGCGCGACCTTCGTGTACGTCAGGGACTGCTCTCCCGACAGGGTGTACGCCTTCCGCAGGTGGCCCGGCGACGTGAACACCGCACCGGCGACGCGACCGATGTCCTCCGCGTCGATGAACGCGGTGAACGAGCGTCCGGCGGGCACGAAGATCTCGTCGTGCTCGCGGATCTCGTCGGCGTAGGTCGTCGACAGGTTCTGCATGAAGAAGTTGGGTCGGAGGCTCGTGTACGGGGCATCCGTCTCGCGCAGGTACTGCTCGACCGCGTGGTGCGGCGTCTTGCGATTCGCCTGTACCCCCTGGAGGGAGAGGAACACGAGCTGGCGGATGCCGCGCCGCTTCGCGGCATCGACGAGCGGGAAGAGGTAGGTGCGCACGTCCTCGATCGCGGGCGGCCGCATGAGGAACAGCCGGTCGCATCCCTCGAGCGCCGAGTCGAGCTCCGCGGGCGTCATGCCGAAGTCGAAGCTCCTCGGAGTGACGCCGTGGGGCAGGCGCGCGGCATCCGCTTCGTCTCGCACGGCGGCGACGACCGGCACGCCGCGATCGACGAGTGACCGGGCGACGGCGCCGCCGACGATCCCCGTCGCTCCCGCCACGAAGACCGCGTCGTTCGATGTCATGCCGGCTCCTCGTCGGTCAGCGCGCGCAGGAGGCGCGCGAGCTGGTCGAGTTCATCGTCGCTCAGCTGTTCGAACACCGGCAGGAGCCGGGTGGTCGTGTCGGCCTCGAAGCGCTCGACCTGCTGCGCGGCACCCGCGGTGAGTCGCAGCACGCGCGACCGCGCATCGTCGGGATGCCGGTCGGTCTCGACGAGGCCCTCGGCCTTCAGTCCGTCGACGAGCTGCGTCACCGCACCCGGCGTGATCCCGAGCCGATCGGCGACTCGGCCGGGGGTCAGCGGCGCAGCGCTGTGGGCGAGCAGGAACAGCGTCTCGAGCTGGGAGCGGGTGAGCGTCAATCCCTCGAACGGCGTGCGCCGCTCCGCCGCGATCGCCCGGCCGAGGAGGGTCACCGACTCCAGCACCCGCGCGGCGTTCGCGCGGCGGGCGGCGTCCTCCTGCTGCCCTCCGCCGGTCATCAGGCGCTCACGAACGGCATCCGGTGGATGAACCGGTCGTCGTCGACCTGGGTCAGGATGAAGTCGGCCAGGTCGTCGCGGCTGATCTGCATGCCGGTGCCGACGCCGACCCAGCCCACCCGGTAGGTGCCCGCCCCCGGCGTCTCGAGGAGCCGGGGCCCGCGCACGACGGTCCAGTCGAGGCCGCTCGCGCGCAGCACGTCGAGATGCGCCTCCGCGTCGGCGAGCACGTGGCCGGCCATCGTCTTCAGCAGGAACCGCATGACGTGATCGGGCGCCTTGGGCCGGTCCTCCTCGGCGCGGAGCCCGCCGCCTGACAGGGTCACGATTCGGCGCACGCCGCGCGCCCGCATCGAGGCGACGATGTTGCGCGTGCCGTCGGCCTGCAGCGTCTTCGGCGAACCCTTCACCTGGCCGAACAGGCTCAGCACGACGTCGGAGCCCCCGACGGTGGAGTCGACCGCGGCGGGGTCGAGCACGTCGCCGCGGATGACGGTGAGGCGCTCGTGCTGCACGTCGAGCGCGTCGGGGTTCCGCACGAGCGCGCGGACGTCGTAGCCGGCGTCGAGGGCGCGGCGGAGCATGCGGCGGCCGGTCTTGCCGGTCGCGCCGAAGAGGGCGATGGTCGTCACGCCTGTAGTTTAGCCGCTAAATCACTCCTGCCCACCCGCAGCGGCCGCGCACCCAATACTTCCCAGTTGGTATGTATCGAACGAAATAGTGGGTACTTGCGGGTTCCACTGTGGGCCGCCAGCATGCTGGTGGCGACGAGAACGGATGTCGCCCAGCGAGGTTCTCCCCAATGAAAGGCACCGGCATGAGTCATCCCATCACCGTCAGCATCCTCGGTCTCGGCGAGATGGGGCGCGCCCTCGTGACCGCCCTGCTCGACGCCGGCCACCCGCTCACGGTGTGGAACCGCACCCCCGGCCGGGCCGATCGGCTCGTCGAGGCGGGAGTCCTCGAGGTGTCGAGCGCGGCCGCCGCGATCGACGCCTCGGAACTCGTCGTCGTCTGCCTGTTCGACCACGATTCGGTGCACGAGACGCTCGACCCGATCGTCGACCGCCTGCGCGGCCGCGTGCTGGTGAATCTGACGACGACCTCGCCCGACCAGGCCCGCGAGCTCGGCCGGTGGGCGCAGGCCGGCGGCTTCACGTCGCTCGACGGCGGCATCATGGCGGTCCCGTCGATGATCGGCGGCCCCGGCAGCGAGATCCTCTACAGCGGCGACCGCGACGCGTTCGAGCGGTATCGGGAGGTCTTCGACCGGTGGGGAACGAGCAGCCACCTCGGGGATGACCCCGGCCTCGCGTCGCTCTACGACATCGCCCTGCTCTCGGCGATGTACGTGATGTTCGCCGGCTACATGCAGGGGGCGGCGCTGGTCGCGACCGCAGGTGTCTCCGCCACCGCGTTCGCCGAACGTTCTGCCGGGTGGCTGTCGGCGATGGCGCACGAGCTCGAAGGATTCGGCCGGGTCATCGACGGCGGCGACTACACGGTCCCGGGTCAGCAGAGCCTCGACTTCTCCGACCTGTCGAAGTTGGTCGAGGCCGCAGCCGCAGCCGGCGTGGGGTCCGAACCGCTCGCCATGGTGCAGTCCCTCATCGCGCGCCAGCGCGACGCCGGACACGGCCTTGAGGGCTTCGCGCGCATCTTCGAGTCAGTGAGACGACCCGGGCCTGACGCCGCGGCCGCCGCGTAGCGCCCGCGGAAGCTGGAGCGCATCGACCGGAGACGAAGAAAGGCCCCCGAGATCGATGATCTCGGGGGCCTCGTTGGTTGCGGGGGCAGGATTTGAACCTACGACCTCTGGGTTATGAGCCCAGCGAGCTACCGAACTGCTCCACCCCGCGGCACAAGAGAAGACTCTAGCATGCGTTTCGGGCGACGTCGAATCGAGCGCCGGGAGCCAGCGAGCACGGTTATTCGAGAGCGGCGTGCAGGGGGAATCCGGAGGCACGAGGACCGTGCGCTCCCCGGTTGCGCGTGGCTCCCCGCCATCGCAGCGCCGTTGCAGCTCGTGCACACCTCCCGCGATCAGCTGGAGGTTCGCGACATCCGAACCGCGCTTCGATGCACGCTTCCGAACTATTCGTTAGGACTCCTTCCATACTCGACTGCGCGTTGCTACCGTCCGATCACCACGACCATCGCCCGCCCGGCGGGCCCGATCGATGAGGATCCAGATGAGGTTCAGACACGTGCTCCGAGGGGCATCCCTCGCCGTCGCGACGGCGGCCATCGCGAGCGTCTCGCTCGCCGCACCGGCCATCGCGGCACCCGGCTCCCCCGGCGAAGCTGCCGTCGCGGCGGGCAAGAAGCCCGCGCCCGTCGCGGGACCGAGCGACATCAACGGCTACCGCGCCGTCGGCTACCTCATGGCCGACTCCCCGGTCACGCGCGACTACCAGGTCGCCGACCTCCTGCGCACCGGCGCGCTCGACGACCTCACGCACCTGAACTACGCCTTCGGCAACGTGACGGCCGACCTCACCTGCGACATCACCACCCAGCCCGGCGAGGGCGACGCGTTCAACGACTACCTGCGGCTCGTCTCGAAGCAGGACTCCGTCGACGGCAAGCACGACAAGCCGAAGGACCGGCTGTCGGGCAACTTCAACCAGCTGCGGAAGCTGAAGGAGGTCAGCCCCGACACGAAGATCCTCATCTCGCTCGGCGGCTGGACCTGGTCCGACCACTTCTCCGAGGCCACGGCGACGCCCGAACGCCGCGCCGCGCTCGTCGAGAGCTGCATCGACCTCTACCTCCGCGGCAACCTGCCGGTGATCGACGGCAAGGGCGGCCAGGGCGCCGCAGCCGGCATCTTCGACGGCATCGACGTCGACTGGGAGTGGCCGGTGCGCGGCGGCGAGACCCCGAATGCCTCCCCCGACGACGCCGAGCGTTTCCTCGCGCTCATGGAGGAGTTCCGCGCCCAGCTCGACGCGCTCGGCGCCGAGACGGGCGAGGACTACCTGCTCACCGCGTTCGCGCCGGCGGGCGGGTGGAACCGCGATGCGGGCGGATGGCTCGACCCGCGCCTGTTCGCCGCCGTCGACTTCCTCAACGTGCAGGGCTACGACTACCACGGCGGCTGGGTGCCGAACCTGACCGGCCACCAGGGCAACCTCCACCCCGACGGCACGCAGAACTGGGGACTCGCGCTCGACAACTCCGTGGAGGCGTTCCTCGCCGCCGGGGCACGCCCCGAGCAGCTGAACGCCGGACTCGCCGCGTACGGCCAGGGCTGGACGGGTGTCGAGAACGGCGCCGAGGCGTGGCAGCCCGCGACCGCCTCGATCGGCACGAAGCCGTACTTCCAGCTCCGCGACGTCGGTGAGGAGTTCTTCGACGCCGAGGTCGGAGCCGCCTGGCGCTACGACGCCGCCACCGGCGAATGGTGGAGCCTCGATACGCCGGCATCGGTGGAGGCGAAGGCCGAGTGGGTCGCGAGCGAGGGCTACGGCGGCGCCATGTGGTGGGATGTCTCGGGCGACTGGCGCAACGAACTGGGCGACACCCTGGGCGACACGCTTCGCGGCGCCGCGCCCGGCCCGCTCGACTGAGGACGGAGCGGCCGGTCGCCGCACGGCGGCCGGTCGCCGCACGGCGACCGGCCGTCGCGCGCGGTGCCGGACGAGACGGCGCGGCGGGCTACGCGTCCCGCCGGGCCGTCTCCGGCCGGTGCACTGCCACGATCTCCGCCGCGAGCGGGATCCACCGGCGATCGGGCCAGCCGAACATGCCCTCGCCGAGCGGCACCGTCTGCGGGAAGATCCGCCACGGCAGCCGGTAGTGCTCCTCGAACTCCTCGATCACGAGCCCGGCGTCGCGGAGCGCCCCCATGGTCTGGCTGAGCGGATGCGCCCACTCCCACGTGCGCGCGTGCTGGAGGACCGCGTCAGGGTCGGCGTAGTCGGCGGGATCCTCGAGGATGTCGGCGCCGATCTCCCCGTACGGGTACTTCACCACCGGCAGCGATGCGGCCGGTTCATCCGCCGGCACATCGGAGGCCGGCGCGCCCGCCTCCGAATCGGGCTCGTCCGCGTAGTCGAACATCCACGCCGTCGGGTGCGCGTCGGCGAAATAGAGCCGCCCGCCCGGCTTCAGGAACCAGGCGACGATCTTCGCCCACTCCGCGACATCCGGCAGCCACGTGATGGTGCCCCAGGTGACGAACACGAGGTCGAACGACTCGGGCTCAGGCAGCAGCCGGCGGGCGTCGTAGACGTTGCCCTCGATGAACCGCGCCCGCCGGCTGAGACCGAGCTCGTCGGCCATGCGCCTGGCCTCCTCGATCGCCGGCACCGAGAAGTCGAGGCCGATGACCTCCGCGCCCAGGTTCGCGAGCGAGAGCGTGTCCGAGCCGAAGTGGCACTGCAGATGCAGCACCCGCACGGCGTCGAGGCCCTCTGGGAAGAGGCGGGCGACGCCGGCCGCGGCGATCGGATCGAGCTGGCTGCCGCCGGCGCGCAGCGTCGACCGGTCGTAGAACTCCGAGCCGACGTGCACCGGCACGCGTTCGTCCCAGTTGGCCCGATTGTCATCGAGCCACTCACCGCTGCGTACGTCGACGTCGGCCATCAGCCGGCGCTCGGCGCCTCGGTGGACGGCGTCTGGGTCGACGGCGTGCCCGTGCTCGCCCCGTCCTCACCGGCGAGCGCGACGAGCTCCGAGACGATCTCGGCGAGCTCCGCGTCGGCCTCGCCGTACGCCGTCCAGTCGCCGGCCTGCAGCGCGGCCTGCTTGTTCTCGAGCGCCTGCTGGGCCCGGTTCAGCAGCGTCTGCAGCTCGCTGTTCTCGGTGGGCTGCTCGGTCTCGCCCTCACCCTCGCCGGTGCCGCCGTCCGGTGCAGGGGTCTCGGTGCCCGGCTCGACCTCCTGGTCGCCGGCCGCAGCTCCCGAGTCGCCGCCGAACAGCACGTCGAGCGCCTGGTCGAGCGTGTCCTGGAAGGCGATCTGATCGCCGAAGGCGACGAGCACCTTCTGCAGCAGCGGATACGCGGTGCCGCCCGAGGACTGCACGTACACGGGCTGCACGTAGAGCAGGCCGCCGCCGACGGGCAACGTCAGCAGGTTGCCGTTCGTCACGGTCGACTGGCCCTGCTGCAGGATGTTCAGCTCGCGTCCGACGGTCGGGTCGGAGTCGAACGTGTTCTGCACCTGACCGGGACCCGGGACGTTGTCGTCCTCCGGCAGGGCGAGCATGCGCAGCTTGCCGTAGCCGTCGGAACGGACGCCCGCCTCCGAACCGGCATCGGAGTCCACCGCCAGGTACCCGCGCAGCACGTTGCGGCTCTGGGCGCCGCGAGCCTCGGGGATGAACGTGGAGTACAGCGAGTAGCTCGGCGCCTCCTGGCCCGGCATCTGCATGGTCAGGTAGTACGGCGGCTGCAGCAGCGCGCTGCTCTCGGGCGCCGTCGGGTCCTTCGGCGTCGTCCACGCGTCCTCGCGCGAGTAGAAGGCGCCCGCCTGGTCGACGTGGTAGCGCCCGAGCACCGCGCGCTGCACCTTGAACAGGTCGGCCGGGTAACGCACGTGGCTCATCAGCTCGCCCGACATCTCGCTCATCGGCTTCAGAGTCGACGGGAAGACCTTCTGCCAGGTCTCGAGGATCGGGTCCTGCTCATCCCACGCGTACAGCGTGACCGAGCCGTCGTAGGCGTCGACCGTGGCCTTCACCGAGTTGCGGATGTAGTTCACCTCGTCGAACGCGAGCGTCGGGGTCGGCAGGTCGCTGTCGGCGATCGCCTCGCTCATGCTCACCTTGTCGGAGTACGGGTACTGGTCGGACAGGGTGTACCCGTCGACGATCCAGACGATCCGTCCGTCGACGACCGAGGGATACGTGTCGGAGTCGAGGGTGAGGTACGGCGCGACCTTGCGCACCCGGTCGAGCGGGTTGCGGTCGTACAGGATCTGCGAATCGGTCGTCACCGCGTCGGAGAGGAAGATCTGCTCGGACTGGAACTTCAGCGCGTAGATCAGCTTCGTGAACGCGTTGTCGAGCTTCGGCCCGCCGTCGCCCTCGAACGTGGTCTGCGTCTGGTCGGCGCCGTCGGAGCCGCCCGGGTAGTCGAGCTCGACCGGGTCGGCGCCCTCGGGCGCGCCCACGATCGAGTAATCGGGCGAGCTCTCGCCGAAGTAGACCCGCGGCTGGAAGTCGCCGAGCGCACCCGTCGACGGGATGCCCGACTGCAGGAACACCGGCTGTCCGTCGGCCGAGCGCTGGTTGCCCGCCGCGGCGACGAGACCGTAGCCGTGCGTATAGACGATGTGCGAGTTGTACCAGGTGTTCGCGTCGCCGAGGCCCTCGAGCGCGACGTCGCGGATGGCGACGATGGTGTCCTGCGTGCTGCCGTCCTCCAGCTCGTACCGGTCGACGTCGAGGTCGCTCGGGAACTGGTAGTACTGCCGGAACTGCTGCAGCTGGTTGAACGCCGGGCTGATGATCGCCGGGTCCATGAGGCGGATCGAGGCCGTCGTCTCCGCGTCGGAGCGGAGCGCGCCGGGCTCGGCGTCTGTCTTCGCCTCGTACGGGATCTCCTCGATGTCCGCGACGCCGTACGCGTCGCGGGTGAGGTCGATGTTGCGCTGGATGTAGGGCTCCTCGAGCGCACGCTCGCTCGGGTCGACCTGGAAGCGCTGCACGACCCACGGGTACAGCGAGCCGATGATGAGGCTCGAGACGATGAGGAGCGCGGTGCCGACGAGCGGCAGCCGCCAGCGGCCGATCACGGCGGTGACGAAGAACAGGATCGCGACGCCGACGGCGATGGCGGCGAGGATGCCCCGCCCCGGGATGACGGCGTTCACGTCGGTGTAGGCCGCACCGGTGATGAGCGAGCCCTGCTCGGTGACGGTGGCGTACTGGTCGAACCAGATGCTGACGGCCTGCAGCAGCAGGTACAGCCCCGCGGTCACCGCGATCTGGATGCGCGCGGACTTGGAGATGACGACCTCGCGGCCGGAGATCCGGATGGCGCCGTAGAGGTAGTTCGTCGCCACGACGAGGATCGCCGAGAGCAGCACCACGGCGGAGGCGAAGCCCACGACCGACCGGTAGAACGGCAGCTCGAAGACGTAGAACCCGATGTCGAAGCCGAACTGGGGGTCGGTCTCGCCGAACGGCGTGCGGTTCAGCCAGGTGAGGGTGAGCTCCCACCGCGTCGACGTCGCGACGCCGGCGAAGATGCCGAGGATCGCCGGGATGCCGTACATCGCGAGGCGGCGGAGCGGCTCGAACACCTCCTGATAGCGGTCGAGCTGGCTGTTCAGCTTCGCGTACACCGGCCTCGTGCGGTACGCGATCTGGATCGACGCCCAGATCGGAACCGCCATCGCGAGGAACCCGATGACGAAGAGCACGACGCGCGAGACCCACTCGGTAGTGAGCACCCCGAGGTAGCCGAGCTGGTCGTACCAGAGCACGTCGGCGTACAACCCCGCGAAGACGAAGAAGGCGATCACGAGCACGGCGACGACGCCGATCGTGATGGCGATGGGCGCGCGACGGCGCGAAGTCCTCGGTTCGTGCGTCTGTGCTGACACTCTCGGCCTCATGTTCGGTCGGAACGGGATCGAGCATCCATCCTAGGCGTGCCCGGCTTGGAATCAGCTGGCGGGGGCCTCGCACCCGGGGAAGCCCGAGAGGTCCTCGCCTTCGCCGACGGCCTCGACGATCTCTCGAGCCTGATCGAGCGTCTCGACCGAGAACACGCGCATGCCGTCGGGGACATGTCCGACGACCTCGCCGCAGTTCGCGACCGGCGAGAGGAACCAGTCGGCGCCCTCGCGCTCGGCGCCCCAGAGCTTCTGACGGATGCCCCCGATCGGCCCCACCGCGCCGGAGGAGTCGATCGTTCCGGTGCCGGCGAAGACCTCGCCGCCGGTCAGCTCGCCCGGCGTGAGCTTGTCGACGATGCCGAGGGCGAACATCATGCCGGCGCTCGGGCCGCCGACCTTGTCGAGCTGGATCTCGACGTCGATCGGGAACTCGTACGCCATGCGCACGCCGATGCCGAGCACGGTGACGCCGTCGCGCTCGACCGGGACGACCTCGAGCGCGAGCTCCTCGCCGTCGCGGAGGACCGTGAGGCTCGCCGGGGCATCCGTTCCGTGCTCCGAGACGGCCGTGCGCAGCTCGTCGACCGAGTGCACCTCGCGACCGTCGACGGTCTCGACGACATCGCCCTCCTCGAGCACGCCCGCCGCCGGCGAGTCGTCGATGACGCTCGCGACCGTCACCTCGCGCGGGAAGTCGTACCCGAGCTCGACGAGGGCGGCCGCGATCGCGTCCTGCTGCGAGTCGACCATGGCCGCCTCGTTGCGCGCCTCGCGGTCCTCCTGGGTGATGCCGGGCGGGAAGACCTCCTCCTGCGGGATCGCGGCACGGGTCGGGTCGAACCAGGTGCCGAGGACGTCGAGCCAGCTGGGCGTCGCGCCCGGACGGCCGACGACGCTGACGGTCAGCAGGTTCAGCTCTCCCCCGGTCGGATACGTGGTCTCATCGGGGATCTCGATCAGCGGCACCTGCTCGCCGTCGTGGTCGGCGGTGCCGAGGGTGTCGTAGACCGGCCCGGGCTGCTGGATCACGTAGGGCGAGGGCAGGAAGGCGAAGACGACCGCGATGACGACCGCGATGCCGATTGCCCACCAGCCGGCGCGCTCGCGGAGGGGCCGCCGCAGCGGCGCGGGCTCGGTCCGCGAACGCGGGTCCTCCGAGCGGAGGGCCTCGTCGTCGAAGATGCTCAACCGTCATCCTTCCGGCGGTGATCGAACGGGCTCCGGCGCTGTTCGCGAAGGGCGGACACCCGAAGAGCCAGCCTAGGCCATTTCCCAGGGTCGGGCCGGGAGCGCGGCGCTAGCGTGGAAGGAACGCGATTGGGAGGTGGCTGCCGTGGCCGACCGCGACGACATGGGCGACGACAGGGGCGACCGGAACCCCGAGGAGGAGTTCCGCGAGATGCTCCGCGAGCTGCTGTCGGGCGGTGGCGGCATCGACCCGTCTCGCCTGGCCGGCGCCGCAGGGCTGCCGAGCGACCCGGCGAGCCTGCAGGCGATCTTCGCCCAGCTCCAGCAGGCGATGGCGAGTGCCGGCGACGGCATCGACTGGTCCATCGCGCTGCGCCAGGGCGAGCAGCGCGCCTCCGCGGAGCAGCGCCAGATCGCCGACGACGAGCGCGCTCGGCTCGACCAGGCGTTCCAGGTCGCCTCCCTCTGGCTCGACGAGGCGGTCGACGTCTCGGCGCTGCCGAGCGGCCCCGAGCTGCTCACCCGGCGGGCCTGGGTCGCCGCGACCATGCCCGTCTGGACCCAGCTCGCCGAGCCGGTGGCGCTGAGCATCGCCGACTCGCTCACCCGCGTGATGGCCGAACAGGCGCCCGAAGAGATGCGCGGCATGATCCAGGGTGCGAGCCGGATGCTCCGGGGCGTCGGCGGCACCCTGTTCGCGATGCAGCTCGGGCAGGTCGTCGGCGAGCTCGCCACGGAGGTGGTCTCGGGCGGCGACATCGGCATCCCGCTCATCGAAGACGGCCGCGCCGCGTTCCTGCCGCAGAATGTGGCCGAGTTCGGCCGCGACCTCGAGATCCCGGCCGACCAGGTCGAGCTCTACCTCGCCGTGCGCGAGCTCGCGCACGCGCGGCTGTTCCGGCACGCCCGCTGGCTGCGCCTGCACCTCATCACGGCGATCACGACCTTCGCGCGCGGCATCGACATCGACACCGACCGGCTCGAGCGGCTCGCCGAGGGCTTCGACCCGAGCGACACCGACGAACTGCGGCAGGCGGTCGTGAACGGCGAGCTCATCCGGCCGCGCAGCGAGGGGCAGCAGGCCGCGCTCGACCGGCTCGAGACCATGCTCGCGCTCGTCGAGGGCTGGGTCGACGTCGCCACGGCCGATGCCACGAGCCGCCTGCCGAAGGCGGCCCAGGTGGCCGAGACCATCCGACGCCGCCGTGCGTCGGGCGGCCCGGCCGAGTCGGCGCTCGCGACCCTCGTGGGCCTCGAGCTCCGCCCGCGCCGGCTCCGCGACGCGGCCGCGATGTGGCGACGGGTCACCGAGGCCGTCGGCGTCGAGGCGCGCGACGCACTCTGGGCGCACCCCGACCTCTTGCCGACGGCGGCCGACCTCGACGACCCCGCCGCTCTCGTCGCGCGCCTCACCGGGGCCGACACCTCGGGCGCGGAGGCCGATGACGAGTTCGATCAGGCGCTCGAGCAGCTGCTCCGCGGGGAGACGCCGACCGCTCCCGGCGAGGACGGCGAGGAGCCGCCGGCTCGCTGAACGGGTCACGCCGGGCCTCACCCCGACGCGACACCGGCTCGGCTCGGCCGGACCCGGGCGCGCCCTGTGGATGATCGGCCCGGGCCGAGCGGCGGGTCGGGCATGCTCGGCGCATGCCGCCGCAGATCGATCCCCGCCTCGCCGTCGTGTGGCGCTCGCCGCACGAGCTCCAGCTCGGCGCACCCCGCGCGCGAGCCGTGCTGCAGCACCCGTCCAGCGCCGAGCTCGATCTCGTCCGGCTGCTCCGGCGCGGGGTGAGCGAGTCGACCCTCGCCGCGGTCGCGACCGGCCTCGAGGCTCCGCCCGCAACGGTGGCCGCCCTGCTCGACACCCTCGCACCGGCGCTCTGCGCCGATGACGACGGCGCGCCCGGGCCGGAGGCCGCCTCACGCACCCGCTCCCCGGGCATCCCGGCGGTCGTGGCGGTCGACGGCGCCGGGCGTACCGCGCTGACGATCGGACACGCGCTCGCGCTCCTCGGGCACCGGGTCGTCGGGCCGGGCGCCGGGCAGGCCGCTCCCGACGGGGCCCCCGACCACGATCCGGCGAGCGGAGCCGCGGTCGTCGTGCTCGTCGCCGAGCGGGTCATCCCGCCGATGCGTCACCTGCCGCTGCTGCGGCGCGACGTCCCCCATCTTCCCGTGCTCTTCACCGACGACGGCGCCGTGGTGGGGCCCCTCGTCGTGCCGGGTGAGACGGCGTGCCTGCGCTGCCTCGACCTCGAGCGACGCGACGCGGATGCCGCGTGGCCCGCGATCGCCGCCCAGCTCGTCGATCAGCCGCCGGCGCCGCGGTCGGCGCGCATCGAGCTCGAGGCGGCCGTCGCTGCCGCACGTGCGGTCGACGACCTGCTGAGCGGACGACCCGGCGACGCGGGAACCTCCCGGCTCATCCCGTCCGACGGGGCCGCGCCGCAGGTGCTCCGTCACGAGTCGCATCCGGAGTGCGGATGCCGAGTTCCCGGAGGAACCGCGACGGCTCCCGTTCCCCTCGGGAGCCACCGGCCTGCCGGGCCCAGCTCAGCTCGAGCCGGCGCCGTGCCCGCGTGATGCCGACGTACATGAGTCGGCGCTCCTCGTCGACGGCCTCGAGCCCCTTGGCGTAGGCGATCGGCAGCAGCCCCTCCGAGAGGCCGACGAGGTGGACCTCGGGCCACTCGAGGCCCTTCGCGGAGTGCAGCGTCGCGACCGTGACGGCTTCCAGGGTCGGCTCGTGGTGGCTCTCGGCCCGGGCCCGGAGCTGGTCGGTGAACGCGCGGAACGTCGTACCGGGCGGCACATCGTCGACCAGCCGGGCGATCGCGTTCAGGGACTCCCAGCGGGCCCGCACCGCGCCCGGCCCTGCGGGCGGCTGCGCCGACCACCCGAGTCCGCGCAGCACGTCGCTGACCGACTTGAAGAGCGGTTCCTCGGCCGGCACGAGCGCCTGCGCGCGCAGGTGGTGCACGGCCTCCTTCACCTCGGGCCGGTCGAAGAAGCGTTGCGCACCGCGCACGCGCACCGGCACGCCGGCCTCTTCGAGCGCCTGCTCGTAGAGTGCGGACTGGCTGTTCACGCGGATGAGGACCGCGATCTCCTCGGGCTTCGCCCCGGCCCGGAGCCGCTCGCGGATTCGCGCCGCGACGCCGCGGGCCTCGGTGAGATCGTCGGGGTACTCGCGGAGCTCGGGCTCGGCGACGCTCCGCGCCGCGGTCGGGCCTGGCTCAGGAGCATCCGCGGCCGCCACGGCCGCACGCAGCCGTAGCGCTCCCGCGCGGCCCCGCATCAGCCGGTTCGCGGTCTCCACGATCGGCGGCTCCGAGCGGTAGTTGCGCTCGAGCCGCACGATCGTGGCATCCGGGTAGGTGCGTTCGAAGCCGAGGAGGTACTCGCTCGTCGCCCCGGCGAACGAGTAGATCGTCTGGCTCGCGTCGCCGACGACGCAGAGGTCGCGACGATCGCCGAGCCACAGCTCGAGCAGCCGCTGCTGCGCCGGCGAGACGTCCTGGTACTCGTCGACGACGAAGTGCCGGTACTGCTCGCGCACCTGCATGGCGACCGCCGGCTCGGTCTCGATCATGCCCGCCGTCACGAGCAGCACGTCTTCGAAGTCGAGCATGCGGCGCTCGTCTTTCAGCTGCTCGTACGCCGCGACGATCGCGAGATGCTGTTCGGCCGACAGCTGCCCGGGGATGCCCCGCGACGGCAGCCGCTGCTCGTATTCGGCGGGGCTCAGCAGCTGCACCTTGCGCCACTCGATCTCCGCCGCGACATCCCGCAGCGTCGCCGTGTCGACCCGCACCTTCGCCCGCTCGGCTGCCTGCCCCAGCAGCCGGCCCTTGAAGTCGAGCACGCGCGGCGCCGGGCCGCCGACGACGAGGGGCCAGAAGTGGCCGAGCTGCGCGAGAGCGGCCGCGTGGAACGTGCGCGCCTGGACCTGGCCGGCACCGAGCGTGTGCAGCCGGCCGCGGAGCTCCGCGGCCGCGCGGGCCGTGAAGGTGAGGGCCATGATCCGCTTCGGGTCGTACGCCCCGGATGCGACCCCGTACGCGATGCGGTGGGTGATCGCCCGGGTCTTCCCGGTGCCGGCGCCGGCCAGCACGCACACCGGCCGGAGCAACGCTTCGGCCGCGACGCGCTGCTCGTCGTCGAGGCCGGCGAGCAACGGGTCGGCGTCGGCGGGGGTCATCCGGTCGTCCACGGGGTCTGGGAGTCGATCGGTCCGCCGTACCACTGCTCCAGCAGCCAGCGCGCGATCGAGGCCGGGCCTGGCAGCACGAGGTCGTCGGTCGCGGCCGCGAGGTCGTCGCGACCGAACCAGCGCAGCTCGAGGATCTCCTCGCCGTCGGGTCGGGCCTCGCCGGCGTGCGCGCCGGCCGCCACGCGGGCGGTGAAGCCCAGCATGATGCTCGCCGGGAAGGGCCAGGGCTGGCTCGCCCGGTACTCCACCCGGTCGACCGCGATACCGGCCTCCTCGCCGATCTCGCGGACCACCGCCGCCTCGAGCGACTCGCCCGGCTCGACGAAGCCGGCGAGCAGCGAGAACCGGCCGGGCTCCCACAGCGCGTTCGAACCGAGCAGCACCCGATCGTCGTCGTCGGTCACCAGCACGATGACCGCTGGGTCGGTCCGCGGGAAGTGCAGACTGTCGTCGACCTCGCACCGCCGCGCCCAGCCGGCCTGCACCGGGTGGGTCGCGCCGCCGCAGCGCGGGCAGCGCGGATGCCGCTCGTGCCAGTTCGCGAGCGCGACGGCCTCGGTCGCGAGGCTCGCGTCGGCGTCGTCGAGCACGGGTGCGAGGGCCCGCAGGCTCTGCCACCGAGCCGCTTCGGGCTCGACCGCCTCGGCACCCGCCTCGTCGAACACGCGCACCTCGACCGGTGCGCCGGCCGGGACGGTACGGCCGAGGTAGACGCGGAGCATCGGCTCGGGCGCGGTCGAGGGATGCCGCTGATCCAGAGCGACCGGCGACCCCTCCACCTGCTGGGCGACGAGCAGGCGGCCGGCGTGCACCGAGACGATGCGCGCGCGCGGGTCGGCGTCGAAGCGCTCGGCGAGATCGCCGTCGGCACGAGCCTCGCCGTCGCGATCGATCAGGGTGCGAGCGAGCGGCGGCACGGCGTGCATGCAACATCCACCTCTCGACGCGGCTCTGACGGAGTCGGCGGGAAGGCGTGGCGGTCGCCGCTCGGGCGAGGATGCCTGCTTAAGCTGTGTGCCATGGCCAGACCCCCTCTCACTCTAGCCGCGTTGGCCACGGCGGCGGTGCCCGGACTGGAGGTGCGGGCCGCGGCCCCGCACACCCGCGGGGCGCAGGGCGGGTTCGACGCCGTACTGCTCCGCGACGCCGACGGGCGCCACCTCGTGATCCGCGTGCCGCGCTCGCAGGCGGCCGAGACGGAGCAATCCGCCGACCTCGTCGCGCTGCGCGCGCTGACCCCCGGCATCCGGTCGCGGCTGCCCTTCGACGTGCCCGACTTCGTCGGCCAGGCGCCCATCGACGGCACCCGCGCCGTCGTCACGGAATACGTGCCGGGCGACGCCCGGAGCGCTGACGAGCTCACGGCCGAATCCCGGCTCGCCGAGTCCGTCGGCCTCGCCGTCGCCGCGATCCACGCGTTGCCGAGCGGGTTCGTGGCCGACGCCGGGCTGCCGCGCCGCTCGGCGGCCGAGTGCCGCGACGACGCGATCGCGCTGATCGGCCGCGCGGCCGACACGGGCAGACTCCCCGCGGCGCTGCTGCGCCGCTGGGAGCAGGCGGCCGACGACGCGGCGCTCTGGCGCTTCGAGCCGACCGTCGTGAACGGGTCGCTCAGCGCCGACTCCATCCTCGTGGCCGGGGAACACGTGACCGGCATCATCGGCTGGTCGCAGCTCGCGGTCGGCGACCCGGCTCAAGACCTGCACTGGTTGCTCACCTCGCGCGGCGCCGCAGCCGACCGGGCGCTCGAGGCCTACCTCGTCGCCCGTGACGGCGGCGCCGATGAGCACCTGCCCCGTCGCGCGCTGCTCCACGCCGAGCTCGAGCTCGCACGCTGGCTGTTGCACGGCGTCGACACGCACGACGACACGATCATCGCCGACGCCGTCGGCCTCCTCGACGGCCTCGTCTCGAGCGTGCACGACCAGTCGAGCGAGCCGCTCGCGGCCGAGACCGGGCCGATCCTCACCGTGGGCGACGTCGAGCGGCTGCTCGACGAGACACCGCGCGATCACGTGCCGCGCGAGGCGGGCGGCGCCCTTCTCACCGACGCCTACGACTTCTCCGACCTGCAGCGCGTCGGCGATGAGGCGCCCGTCGGCGATCTCACCGCGCCCATCCCGCTCGACCTCAGCGACTGGGGCGACGCGGCGCCGCGCGACGGCGACGCACCTCCCGGCGCGGTGACCGGGGCGGACGACCCGGCGCGCTCGGAGGACGCCGGCGGCGATGCCGACCGCGGAGACGCGGCGACGGGCGACCGCGACCGCGACGCGACCGGCGGTTCCGCGCGCCAGGGCGACGGTCGCGCCTCCGGGGAAGGCCGGGGGCCGTCGGCCGCGGCATCCGGCAGCTGAGTCCTCCGCTCGCGGCGCCTCAGCCGAGGCTCTGCGCGCCTCAGCCGACGCTCTGGGCGCTCGCGCCCGGCCCGCCCGCGGCGCCGACGGCGCGCGCGGCCGAGTCGTGGCGCATTCCGCGGTGCCGGTCTTCGGACTCGACCGTGCCGTCGGAGACCGCAGCCGCCCATGCCGCACGAAGCGCGGCCTCGTCGGAGAGCTCGCCCGGACGGATGACCCGGTCGTCCTCCACGAAGTAGAAGCACGCGTCGATCGCCTCGACTGGCAGGCCCGACCACGTCGAGTACGCGAGCCGGTACAGGGCCAGCTGCGTCTGCTTCAGTTCGAGGTCGCGGGCGTCGCGCGGAGCCTTGCCGGTCTTCCAGTCGACGACCTGGGCCCGGATGCCCGCCGCGCCCAGCTCCGAATCGGGCGCGATCTCGTACACCGCGTCGAGCTTGCAGACGAACACGTGCGCGCCGAGCGGCAGGTGCAGCTCGAGCTCGACGGCCGACGGCCGCAGCCCGCCCCACGGCGACGCCTCGAACGTCGCCTGGAGCTCCCTGAGTCGTTCGGGCGCCGGATCCGGCAGCCGCTCATCGGCGGCGCCCACCGCGTCGTCCGCCCAGGCGAGCTCATCCAGCGGCACGCCATCGAGCGCGTCGATGGACTCGGCGTCCCCCTCGCCGGTCGCCCGGTGCTCGACCCAGCGGTGGAAGAGCGTGCCGATACGGGTGGCCCGGAACGGCCGCTGCGGCATGGGCCGCCGCAACTGCTCGGCGACGGCCGCCGGATCGTCGACGTAGTCCTTGAACCTCGATGCGGGCACGCGCACGGGGATCGCCGGCGCGTCGGGACCCGCAAGCCGGCGACGGCGTTCTTCGAGCAGCAGGTCGAGCTCGGCTCGGAGCGCCGGGCCGATGCCCGCCCCCGTCGGCCGTTCGGCGGCACGCCGCACCGCATCCGCGGCGGCCTCGACCCGTGGCCGGCGCGGGCCCAGCGGGTCGAGCGGCCAGACCACCGTCGAGCTGCGCTCGGCGAGCGGGTTCTGCTCGAACGCGGATGCCGCGGGGAGCGCCTCGCCTGAGACGATGCCCGCCTGGACGAGCTCGCGCAGGTACGGGCTCGGCTGCCGAGGCGTCTTCTGCGTCGCCCACCACGAGCCGGTGAGCAGCAGCTCGTCGCGCGTGCGGGTGACCGCGACGTAGGCGAGGCGCCGCTCCTCCTCCGCGTCGCGTGCCGCGTTCTCGGCCCGGAAGGCGGTCATCGCCTCATCGAACTCGTGCTGCGACTGCGACCCCCGCCACATCAGCTCGGGCAGTTCGTCGCGGTCGCCCTTGAAGTCGTTCGGAAGCTCGCCGACCGCGAGCCATCCGGCCGTCGTCCGCGGCTTCGCCGGCAGCTCGTCGTCGACCAGCCGCGGGATCGCGACCACGTCCCACTCGAGTCCCTTCGACCCGTGGATCGTGAGGACCTGCACGGCACCGGGCTCGGGCTCGTCCTGGCGGGGCGCCAGACGGTCGCGCTGCTCGGCCTCGGTCAGCCAGCCGAGGAACGCGCCGAGCGTGGGCTGCTCCGAGACCTCGACGAAACCCGAGAGCAGATCGTCGAACGCCTCGAGGCTCGGCCGGCCGAGCGGCTGGTCGCCGTTCGCGTCGACCTCGATGTCGAGCACCAGCTCCTGCTGGACGAGCGCGACGAAGTCCACCAGGCCGAGCCCCGCGCGACGCCGGAGCGACTGCAGCTGGGCGCCCGCGCGCCGCAGGCGAGCGAGGCCGGCCGCGCTGAACCCGGCGAGCGCGCGATGCTCGTCGGGCGTCGAGGTGAGCATGTCGAGGGCGTCGACGATCGACGGCGACTCCTCGGGCGCGATCGAATCCCGGATGCCGCGGCGCACGTCGGGTTCGAGGCGCCGACTGGCCGCGTCGCGCTCGGCGAGCCAGCGCGCCAGCCCGCGGAGTGCGGCGAGATCGGCCGCCCCGATACGCCATCTGGCACCAGCGAGCAGCCGGATGAGCTCGGCTCCGGCGGTGGGGTCGTGCAGGACGCGGAGCGCGCACACGAGATCCGCGATGACGGGCTGATCGAGGAGGCCGGCGATGCCGAGGATGTGCACCGGCACGCCTCGCTCGCGGAGGGCGTGGGCGAACACGCCGACGTTCGCGAACGTCCGGCACAGCAGGGCCCCGGTGGGAGCCGCGTCGCCCCGGCCGAGCACGCGGGCGGCGAACCAGTCGGCAACGTGGGCGGCCTCCTCGTCGATGGTCTCGTGCCAGGCCACCTCCAGCCGGCCCGCCCCGGCGAACGGCGAGGCGCCGAGGGGCGCCTTGGCCACGCCCGAATCGAGCGGCGCGATGAGCGCGTTCGCCGCGTCGAGCACGATCCGCGGGTTCCGCCAGCTCGTCGACAGGTCGAACACCGAAGCGCCGGCGTCGCCGCCGAAGTCGCGGCCGAAGCGGGCCAGGTTCGCCGCGCTCGCGCCCCGCCAGCCGTAGATCGACTGGTCGGGGTCGCCGACGGCCATGACCGCGGTGCCGCCGAAGAGCACCGCGAGCAGCCGCGTCTGCACCACCGAGGTGTCTTGATACTCGTCGAGCAGCACCGAGCGGTACCGTTCGCGGTACCCCGCGACGACCTCGGGATGCCCCTCGCAGATCGTGAGCGCGAGCGCCACCTGGTCGGAGAACTCGACGTAGCCGCGCTCGCGTTTGGCCGCAGCGTAGGCGTCGGCGAGCTCGAGGAGGGGCGGCAGCGCGTCGACGACGCCGAGCGCCTTCGTGAACGACTCGAAGGGCGTGCGCTTCCGCGGCCGCCCGATGGGCAGATCGGCCATCGCGAGGAAATCGCGGGTCCACGCGCGCACGTCGCGCGCGTCGGCGACGTTCTCGGCGAGCGCGCGGCTCAGCGAGAGGACGGCCGCGGTCACCCGGTCGAGCGAGAGGTCGAGCTCGATGAGCCGAGGGTCGGACGACGAGGCGGCCACCTGGCGCGCGAGCTGCCAGGCGGATGCCTCGCCGAGCACGGCCGCGTCGGGTTCGCGGCCGATGAGCAGCGCGTGCTCGCGGTAGATCGCGCTCGCGAAGGAGTGGTAGGTGCCGACCGAGGCCGCTTCCAGCGGGTCGAGGTCGAGGTCGGCGATGCCGCCGGCGACGAGCTGCGCCACCCGCTCGCGAATGCGGTCGGCGAGCTCGCCGGCGGCCTTGCGGGTGAAGGTGAGGCCGAGTACCTCGGGCACGTCGACGTGGCCGTTGGCGAGCAGCCACACCACGCGGTTGGCCATGGTCTCGGTCTTGCCACTGCCCGCACCCGCGACGACGAGGTGACGCCCCGTCGGGTCGGCCTCGATCACGGCGCGCTGCTCGGGCGTCGGGGCGTGCAGTCCGAGCCGGTCGGCGATCTCGGCCGCGGCGATGGCGCGGGCGGTCATGCCGACACCGCCGGCACGATCTGCACGCGGTAGTGCCAGCCCGCGAAGCGCGACCGGAACGGCAGCTCGGCCGAGGTCTCGAAGCTCGAGCCCGCCATGGTGCGCGCGACCGCGTCGAGCCGGCCGCGGAACTCCGCCTCGGCCTCGTCGTCGAAGGGCTGCTGCGCGCGCTCGGTGTACGCGGCGCCACCGGCGGGCTTCGCGACGTAGACGAGCTTCGCGCCGCCGAGCCGCCCGGCGTTCGGCACCACGCCGCCCCGCGCCGCGAGCTGGTACGCCGCGAGCTGCGGATGCCCGGCGGTCTCGGGACCCGTCGGCGGCCGCGAACCGGTCTTCAGGTCGACGATGACGGTCGTGCCGTCGGGCGAGGCCTCGACGCGGTCGATGGTGCCGGTGAGCCGCGCACGTCCGGCGACGAGGGTGAACCGGCCCTCGGCGCCGAGCAGGACCTTGCCGTCGTCGGCGAAGGCGGCGAGGTATCCGGCAGCGCCCTCGGTCATCCGCCGCGCGCCGCGCCGCTCGCGCTCGGCGACCCATCCGGCCTCGAACCGCAGGGTCTCGAGCCTCGCCTCGACGTCGGCCCAGAGCGTCTCGACGCCGATGTCGCCGTCGGTGCGCGCGCCCGCGGCTTCGACGACGGCGTGCACGATCGTGCCGATCGAGGCGGCGAGGCCCGAGGGCGGCGAGGCGATGTGGTCGACGAACCAGCCGAGCGGCGACTCCTCGGCCCGGTCGATCTGCGAGGGCGACACGTCGACCACGGCCTCGGGGTCGTGGTCGAGGTCGACGAGCGGCACCGTGGTCGACGGCTCGCGGAGGCCGTACCACTCGTCGGGATGCGCACCGGGGACGCCGGCTTCGGCCAGCAGCGCGAGCGCGGCCGCCGCTTCGCCGGACCCCGCATCGACGGCCTCGCGCCGGAGCGCTCCGACGAGGCCGCGCAGGTGCAGCGGCCGCCGCCGCGAGGGCCGGATGCGCTGCGGGGCGTATCCCATGAGCACCGACGGCTGCTCGTCGTCGTTCGCCGTGCAGGCGAGCACCAGCTGGCGCCTGGCTCGCGAGATCGCGAGCGCGAACAGGCGCAGTTCGTCGCTCCGGACCGAGGCACGCGCCTCGGCGGCCGTGTCGGGGGTTGGCATCGGCTCGCCGGAACGCCAGGCGGCGATGGCGCGCGGCAGCAGCGCCGCGTGCAGCAGCGTGCCGCGCGGCCGCAGGTTCGGCCAGACGCCCTCCTGCAGGCCCGCGACGACCACGACGTCGAACTCCCGCCCGACGAGGGCCGAGGGCGTGCCGACGAAGACCGTCTCGGCGGTGCGCTGCGGTGCGAGCGAGTCTTCGGGCAGTTCGCTCGCGAGCACCTCGTCGACGAACCGAGCGGGCGGCGCGCCCGGCGAGCGCTCCACGAACCGCTGCGCCGCGGCGAAGAGCGCGACCGCCGCGTCGAGGGATCGGTTCGCCTCCTCGGCGAGCACCCCCGTGCCGGTGGACTGCGCGCCCCACTCCGAGGCCAGCCCGCTGCCGTCCCAGAGCGCCCACAGCACCTCTTCGATGGTGCCGCCGCGGGTCGCGACGCCTCTCGCCGCGGCGAGCAGCTTCGCCAGCCGGCCCGCCCGCCGCGCGGGCGCGGCGTCGATGGTCTCGAACCCGCCGGGTGCGTCGAGCGCATCGACGAGCAGTTCGTCGGCGGTGCGGTCGCCGCCCGCGGCGAGCTCTTCGTGCCGGAGCGCCAGCCGCAGGCGGCGCAGCCCCACCGCGTCGAGGCGACCGAGCGGACCCGTGAGCAGGTCGACCGCGAGCGGCCCGGTGAGCTCGTCGCGGCCGAGGGCGAGCGATGCGGCGCGCAGCAGCGCCGCCGCGACGGGCGCGTCGCGGAGCGGCATCCGGGCGACGGCACCCGCGGTCGGCACGTCGGCGAGCGCGAGGGCGCGTTCGAACGCGGGCACGTCGCCGCCGGAGCGCAGCACGACCGCCATCGACGACCACGGGATGCCTCCGAGCAGGTGCCGCTCCCGGAGGAGCGCGGCGATCGACTGGCACTCGGCCGCGTGCGACGGCGCCTCGATGCCGAGGATGGGTGCGAGCGGGTCGTCGTCGTGGGGCTTCGCGCCGGCGACGGCGTCGCTCAGCCCGGCGGCCGCGCGGTGGCTGCCGCCGAGGGCGACGCCGATGCGGCTCGTCACCTCGGCGACGAGCGCGTGCAGCGCCGGCCGCCCGCGGTGGCGCACGCCGAGGTCGATGCGCTCGACGGCGCGTCCGCCGAGCATGGCGCCGAGCGAGCCGAGCAGCTCGGGGCGCCCGCCGCGGAAGCCGTTGCCGGCGATGTCGGGGTCGCCGAGCGCGATGACCGCGACCCCGCGCGCGGCGAATCCGGCGAGCAGCGCGGCGGTGGCCTGCGTCGCCTCCTGCGCGTCGTCGACGACGACGAGCCTGAGCTTCGCGAGGGTGCCGAGCGCCAGCTCGGCCTCGGGGTCGCCCGCCGCCGACTCGGCGAGGATCGCGGCCGCGTACGCGCCGAGCTCGGCCGAGTCGTACTGCGCGCCCCGCACGAGCTCCTTCACCTCGGCGTACTCGTCGAGGAAGTCGCCGGCCGCCACCCACTCGGGCCGCCCGGCCGCCTGCCCGAGCGTTCGGAGCGCCGGCCCGTCGGCGCCGTGCTCCACGGCCCGCATGACGAGCTCGCGGAGCTCCGAGCGGAATCCCCGCAGCCGCCGGACGTCGTCGCCGAGGGGGTCGGGCCAGGCGGGCCCGCCGCCGTCGGCGGCCGCAGCCTCGAGCAGCTCGCCGATGAGCTGGTCGTGCTCGGCGCCCGTCAGGAGCGTCACGGGGCGACCCGTGCGCGCCCGCACGAGCTGGAAGGCGATCGAGTTCGCGGTGCGCGCCATGGGGCCGCGCGTGGTGACGCCGAGACGGACGGCGATGCGGTCTCGGAGCGCGGTCGCGGTGGCCCGGCTCGCCGAGACCACGAGCACCTCGTCGACGTCGTAGCCGCGCCGCTCGACGCGGTCGGCGACGAGCTCGACGGCGAGCGAGGTCTTGCCCGAGCCGGGGGCGCCGAACACCGCGGCCGAGACGCCGTCGGGCAGCCCGAGCACGTGTGCCCGGGCCGGATCGACGTCGGCGCGGGCGAGGGCCGACGCAGGCTGCGCGGCGCGGTCGGGAGCGCCAGCGGCGAGCTCGAGCGACGGGGTGGTGCGGGGCATGCCGTCACGCTAACCCGTTCTGCCGACAGTGAACGGCGGGACGCTCCCATCGGGCGTGCCATAGTGTTGCAAGCACGACAGAAAGGCGCATCGTGGACGTTCGCATCGGCATCCAGAACTCCCCTCGTGAACTCGGGTTCGAGTCGTCCCAGACGGCCGCCGAGATCCAGCAGGCCGTCGAGGCCGCGCTCTCGGGGCAGTCCTCGCTGCTCAAGCTCGCCGATGACAAGGGCACGGTCTACGTGGTGCCCGCCGCGGCGCTCGCCTACATCGAGATCGGCTCGGAGGAATCCCGCCGCATCGGGTTCGTCGCCTGATGGAACTGCTGTTCGTGACGCTCGGCGGCGCGATCCTCGGCGCCATCGCGCGCTACACGCTGCCGCGCCGGCAGACGTACGGCAGCGTGCTCGTGCCGGCCATCGGGGCGGCCGTGGCCGCCGTCGTGTGGGTGGGCCTCACCTGGCTCGGCTGGGCCTGGGACGGCGGCTGGATCTGGGTCGTCTCCCTCGTCGCCGCTGGCGCGGCGGTCGTGGCATCCGTGCTCCTCATCGGGCCGCGTCGCGAGCGGGCGGATGCCGCGCTCTTCGAGCGCCTGTCGCGCCCCGGCGCGGCCGTCGCGCGCTGAGGCCGCGCGCTCGGTCGCCACGTCGTCCACCGGGGAACGCCGCCCTGCGCGAGCGCTCAGGCCGTGAAACCCGGCAGCCCTTCAGGACGAGCGCTCAGGCGGTGAGGCCGAGCGCGTCCATGCGGCGCGTGTGATCGGCGATGAGCTCGGTGAAGACGGGCTCGACGTCCTCGTCGAACCGGCCGCTGGGCTCGGCCCCGCGGAGGGCCGACCGTGCGATGAGCAGCGTGTCGCCGACGAGGCTGCGGCCCCAGAGCGCCAGCCGGTCGGCGAGCCCCCGTTGCTCGGCGATCGCCCGCCCGAGCTCCCGCTGGAGCACCTCCGCCGCGCCCTGCTCGTCGAGGATGCGCCGGACGCGGTCGCCCACCTCGTGCGGCAGCCCTGCGGCGAGCCGGGCGAAGAAGTCGTCGAGCATGCCCGTGGTGACGTGGATGCCGAGCAGCAGCTCGTACCAGTCGGCGCCGGCGGTCGCCTCGCGGAACCGGTCGGTCGCGGGCGCGAACGGCGCCATCACTTCGACGGGCTCCACGCCCTCGCGACGGAGCTCGGCGATGAGGGCGTGGTGCTTGCGCAGCGCCACACCGGCCGCGGCCGACAGGCCCTCCTTCGAGTCGATCGAGGGCGCGGTGGCCACGGCGCGGGCGAGGTTCTCGAACGCCTCGAGCTGGATGTACGCGGCCTGGCCGAGGAAGGCGACCGGCTCGGGGACGAGCTCGGTGAAGTCGACCCTGGCGAGGTCGGTCGGCGCCACACGCGGGCGGAGCCGCGGCGTCTCGCGCGAACCGCGCCTTGCTGACCAGAGCACCACGCAGGACAGCATAACGGGGGAGGCATCCTCGACTCCGTTAGGCTGGGTTGCGTACGCGGGCGATGGAACCGCGACCGTGCGCCTGCGGAAGAGATCAGGGCGCACCCGAGCAAGACCGACAGGCGGAAACTTCCCGTGACCACGTTCACCGAACTCGGCGTGGCGTCAGACATCGTCGACGCACTCGCCGGGAAGGGCATCGTCGATGCCTTCCCCATCCAGGAGCAGACCATCCCCCTCGCCCTCTCCGGGCAGGACATCATCGGCCAGGCCAAGACCGGCACCGGCAAGACCTTCGGCTTCGGCCTGCCGCTCATCCAGCGGCTGGGCGACGACCCCGAGCCCGGCGTGAAGGCGCTCGTCGTCGTGCCGACGCGCGAGCTGTGCGTCCAGGTCACCGAAGACCTCGAGCTCGCGACCTCGAACCGCCCGACGAAGGTCGTCGCGATCTACGGCGGCAAGGCGTACGAGGGGCAGATCGAGCAGATCAAAGCCGGCGCGCAGATCGTCGTCGGCACGCCCGGGCGTCTCCTCGACCTCGCGAGCCAGCGGCTGCTGAACCTCGGGCAGGTCCAGGAGATGGTGCTCGACGAGGCCGACAAGATGCTCGACCTCGGCTTCCTGCCCGATATCGAGAAGCTCTTCTCCAAGACGCCGGCGGTGCGGCACACCATGCTGTTCTCGGCCACGATGCCGGGCCAGATCGTCGCGCTCGCGCGCCGCTTCATGTCGAAGCCGATCCACATCCGCGCGAACGACCCCGATGAGGGGCTGACGCAGGCGAACATCAAGCATCTCGTCTACCGGGCGCACTCGCTCGACAAGGACGAGGTGATCGCCCGCATCCTCCAGGCCGAGGGCCGCGGCAAGACCGTCATCTTCACGCGCACGAAGCGGGCGGCGGCGAAGCTCGTCGAGGAGCTGAACGACCGCGGCTTCAACGCCGCGGCCGTGCACGGCGACCTGAACCAGGATCAGCGCGAGCGCGCGATGGCCGCGTTCAAGGCCGGCAAGAAGGACGTGCTGATCGCCACGGATGTCGCGGCGCGAGGCATCGACGTCGACGATGTGACGCACGTCATCAACCACACGATCCCCGACGACGACAAGACGTACCTGCACCGCGCGGGTCGCACGGGACGTGCCGGCAAGACGGGCATCGCGGTCACCTTCGTCGACTGGGACGACCTGCACAAGTGGGCGCTCATCAACCGGGCGCTCGAGTTCGGCCAGCCCGAGCCGGTCGAGACGTACTCGTCGAGCCCGCACCTCTACACCGACCTCGACATCCCCGAGGGCACGAAGGGGCGGCTGAAGCCCGCCGCCGCGGCCCCGCGGGCCGCGACGGCCGGGCGCAGCGAGTCGGGCCGCGGCGAGTCCGGCCGGGAGCGTTCCGGCCGGAGCGGCGAGCGCCGTGAGGGCGACGCCGGCGAGTCGGGCGAGCGGTCCTCGCGCAGCCGGTCGCGACGCCGGACCCGCGGCGGGCGACCCGAGACGGATGCCTCGTCGGCCACGGCCGACCAGAGCAGGGCGTCCTCGCGGGAGGCCGGCTCGGCGGACGCCGAGACCAAGGCCCCGGGCTCCGGCACGCACGACGGCGCGGGCCGAGAGCACCACGACGGCAACGCCGCGGCGCCCCGCCGGCGCCGCCGCCGCCGGGGCTCGTCGTCGGGTGGCGGTCAGGCCGCGCCCGCGCAGCAGGGCTGAGACGCAGCGTCGTCGGTGCCCGGCTGACGCGGGGCATCGACGGCGGATTCCCGGAGTGGCTGGCGGTGGACGCCGCCGCTACGGCAGCACGGGCGCCGAGCCCGTGCCCTCCGCGACGAGCCGGGCGACGACGTCGGCGCTCGTCCGGCACTCCCCCAGCCGATTCGGCTTTCCCGACCCGTGGTAGTCGCTCGACCCGGTGACCGCGAGGCCGAACCGCTCGGCGAGCTGCCGCAGGCGCGGCTTGGCGTCGGGCCGGTTCTCGGGGTGGTCGACCTCGAGGCCGAAGAGTCCGGCGTCCACGAGCTGGGCGAGCCGTTCCTCCGGGATGACCCGCTCCGCGCCCCTCGTTCCCGGGTGTGCGAGCACGGGGACCCCGCCGGCGGCCCGGATGAGGCGCACCGCGGTGAGCGGGTCGGGGGCGTAGTGCGGCTGGGCGTATCCGGCCCGCGGGTGCAGGATGCCGGAGAACGCCGCCGACCTCGTGGCCACGTGGCCCCTTGCGACCAGCGCGTCGGCGATGTGCGGGCGACCGATGGTGGTGCCCTCGATGGTCTGGGCGAGCACGTCGTCCCAGCTGAGGTCGTAGTCGCGCGAGATGCGGCGGACGATCTCCTCCGCACGGGTGAGGCGGGACTCACGGATACGTGCGGTCTCGGCGATCAGGCCCTCATCGAGGGGGTCGACGAGGTAGGCCAGCATATGCACGCTGGTGAACCCCTCGCGCGTGGACAGCTCCATGCCGGGGATGAGCGCCACGCCCGTGCCGGGCACCGCGGCGGCGGCCTCGGCCCATCCGGCGGTCGAGTCGTGATCGGTGAGCGCGATCGCGCCGAGCCCGATCGATGCCGCCTCCGCGAGGAGTGCGCCCGGCGTCTCGGTGCCGTCCGACACCACCGAGTGCACGTGCAGGTCGGCTTCGCCGATGGCCCGGGTCCCGTCTGCACGCATCCCCTCATGCTACAAGCGGGCTCCCGGCCGACTCCCAGGCGATCGCCAGCGCCCGGCCCCGGACGTGCCCCGTTCTGGTGGCTAGGGTGGGAAGAATGCTCCCCCGCATCCTCGGCTGGGCCGCCGTCGTCGTCACCGCCGCCATCGCGGCGATCCTCGTGTGGCCGCAGGCGTTCGGGCTGCAGAACCAGTGGATCTCCGCGCACGTGGTCGCGCTCCGCGGCTCGGCAGCGGCCGCCGGGATCGCCGCGGCGGCGCTCTTCGCGCTGCTGGCACTTCCCCGCCGGACGCGCCGGTTCGGCATCGCCATGGCGAGCGTGCTCGCGCTGTTCGCGGCCGGCAACGTGGCCGTGCTCGCCATGCGCGGGCTCGGCTCGAGCGCGGCACCGGCCGAGGCATCCGATGCCGACGCGGTGACGGTGCTCGCCTGGAACACGCTCGGCGAGGTCCCCGACGCGCAGACCATCGCCGATCTCGCGCTGCGGGAGGGCGCCGACGTGATCTCGCTGCCCGAGACCACCGACCCGCTCGGCGAGGACGTCGCGGTCGCGATGCGCGACGGCGGGCGGCCGATGTGGGTGCACACGCTCGCCTTCGACGACATCGCGAAGGCACGATCGACGACGCTGCTGATCAGCCCAGACCTCGGCGACTACGAGGTGGTGTCGGCGGAGTGGCCTGGCCCTCCGGGCAATACGAACACCCTGCCGACCGTGGTGGCCGAACCGGTCGACGGCGACGGCCCCCGCATCGTCGCCGTGCACGCGGTCGCGCCGATCCGGTGGGAGCTGCGCAATTGGCGGAGCGACCTCGACTACCTGGCCGGTCTCTGCACCGGCGAGGACGTCATCCTCGCCGGCGACTTCAACGCCACGCTCGATCATTTCGCCGGCCGCGGCGTCGACGGCGGAGATCTCGGTCGCTGCAGCGACGCGGCGCGGGCGGGCGGCGCCGCCGGGCTCGGGACGTGGCCGACGGATCTGCCCCCCGTCCTCGGCAGCCCGATCGACCACGTGCTCGCCACGCCGAACTGGGAGGTCGCGAGCTTCCGGGTCCTCGGCGAGTTCGACGACGCCGGCAGCGACCACCGGCCGATCGTCGCGACGCTGGTGCGCGCGGGCTGACGGCCCGACGCCGCGCCACCGGCCAGCGGGCGGTGCGAGAATGGATGCCATGTCCGAGACCACCGACACCTCCACCGCGCCCGTCGAGCCCGAGCTGACCGAGACGGCGACCGACGAGCGCGACCGCAACGCGAACCGTTCGACGACGCCCGGTTCCGAGCGGTTCAAGGACTTCATCAGCAGCGGCTGGGCGGAGCGCGACGAAGCGCTCCCGCCCGCACGCGCTCAGGCGGCCTACGCGGCGGCGCGGCGCGCCGCGGTCTCCCAGGCCTTCCCCGGCCAGCGGCTCATCATCCCCGCCGGCGACCTCAAGCAGCGGGCGAACGACACCGAGTACCCGTTCCGTGCGCACTCGGCGTTCGCGCACCTCACCGGCTGGGGATCGGACTCCGAGCCGGGCGCCGTGCTCGTCCTCGAGCCCGAGGGCGGCGAGGGCCACCTGGCCACCGTCTACTTCCGCGAGCGTGCTGGCCGCGATTCCGACGAGTTCTACGCCAACCCGGCGATCGGCGAGTTCTGGATCGGCCCCCGTCCGTCGCTCGCGCACGTCGCGGCCGACCTCGGCGTCGCGACGCGCGACATCGGCGAGTTCGACGCCGTCATCGACCGCGTCGACACCGCGACCCTCGTGCTCCGCGAGGCGGATGCCGCGCTGACCGAGCGCGTCGACCACGCCCGGATCCGGTTCGCGGCGGAGGAGGCGCTCTCGACGAACGCCCAGGACGCGCCCTTCAGCCTCGAGGTCGGTGCCGACCACGAGCCCGACGGCGAGCTCGCGCGGGTCTGCTCGGAACTCCGCCTCGTGAAGGACGACTTCGAAATCGCCGAGCTCCGCGCCGCCGTCGAGGCCACGAGCCGCGGCTTCACCGAGGTGCTCTCCGAGCTGCCCCGGATCACGGCCGAGGTGCGCGGCGAGCGGGTGATCGAGGGCGTGTTCGCCACGCGGGCGCGCCTCGACGGCAACGACGTCGGCTACGGCTCCATCGCCGCGGCCGGTCCCCACGCCACGATCCTGCACTGGACTCGCAACGACGGGCCCGTGGTGCCCGGCGACCTGGTGCTCCTCGACGCCGGCGTCGAGATGGACTCGTACTACACGGCCGACATCACCCGCACGTTCCCGGTGAACGGCACCTTCTCCGACGTGCAGCGGCAGGTCTACGAGGCGGTCCGCGAGGCGGCCGACGCGGCGTTCGCGATCGTGCGACCCGGCATCGTCTTCCGCGAGATCCACGCCGCCGCGATGCAGGTCATCGCCCGTCGCACGGCCGAGTGGGGGTTCCTGCCGGTGTCGGCCGAGGAATCGCTCGACCCCTCGAACCAGTTCCACCGCCGCTACATGGTGCACGGCACGAGCCACCACCTCGGACTCGACGTCCACGACTGCGCGCAGGCGCGCCGCGACCTGTACATGGACGGCGTGCTGGAGGCCGGCATGGTCTTCACCATCGAGCCGGGTCTCTACTTCCAGCCCGACGACCTCACGGTCCCCGAGGAGTTCCGCGGCATCGGCGTGCGCATCGAGGACGACATCCTCGTGACGGCCGACGGCGCGGAGAACCTGTCGGCGGGCATCCCGCGCACGGCCGACGAGGTCGAGGCGTGGGTGCGCCAGGCGCAGCGCTGATCGGGACCGCTCGGCCGGTCAGCGGGCGCACGGCGCCGCTGATCGGGCCGACGGGCGTCAGCCGGAGTTCTCGGCGCGGCGGGCGCGTCTCGCGCGCCACCACGTCCAGAACCGGTCGAGCGCCCGTTTGATGAAGACGGCGGCGCGCCTCGCCCAGGCGAACTCGGTGCCGAGGATGGCGAGGCCGAGGAAGACGACGAGCCAGCCCGGACCCGGAAGCGGGACGAGCGCGAGGCCGCCGACCGCGATCACGCCGCCGAGGACGCCGACGCCGGCACGGTAGACCGTCCGGAGCCGCGGATGCCGGTCGATGCCGGCGCGGAGGCGCCGGAGCGCCACGCGCACGGGCCGGTCGCGTCGCTCACCGTTCGCGATGTCGCGGCGGAGCTCCTCCTCGCTCACCATGCGGGAGACGATAGGCGGCGAATCCGACCGAGGGCTGGGAGCCGGATGCCTCAGCGCCCGTCGGCGTCGCCCGTACCGCCGGTCGTGCGCTCGCGCCCCGTGGCGCCGCCGTCCGCCGCGCTGCCGTGTGTGGCGCCGCCGTCCGCGGCGCGGCCGTCCGTGGCCTCGGGGCCGTGGTCGGAGGCGTCTCCCGGCTCGGGAGCCAGCTCGCCGTACCGCGGGCGCGCCGGCGCGGCCTCCGCTGCCTCGGCCGCCGCGCGGGCCCGGCGCGCGGCATCCGTCGCCTCGCCGTACGTCCGCGGGGCCGCCTCGCCGGTACCGGCTGTGGAGGACGCCGACGAGGTCGGCGCCGAAGGCGGCGCGGCCGGGGCGTCGACGCCCAGCACGTCGCGGGCTCGCGAGACGTGCGCCGGGTCGGCGATGATCGCGTACCGCGTGGCCAGCACCTGCATGACGGAGGTGAAGTCGCGCCGGCGCCGGTTGGCGGAGTAGGAGACGAGGCCGAAGATCATGCCGAATCCCGCGCCGATGAGGACCGCGGAGGCGAGGATGCCGAGCCCCGCACCCGTCGGCGAGAAGATGAAGAACAGCAGACCGAGGAACAGGCCGAACCAGGCGCCCGACAGCGCGCCGGCGCCGGCCGCCCGACCCCACGTCAGCTTGCCGGTGATGCGCTCGACGCTCGTCAGGTCGGTGCCGACGATCGACAGCTCCTTCACCGGGAACTCCGCCTTCGCGAGACGGTCGACCGCCGCCTGCGCCTCCTGATAGGTCTCGAAACTCGCGACGGTCTCGCCCTTCGGAAGGGTCGGGAACGCCTGGGCGGCGCGGCCGCCGAACGGGCTCGGAGTGCTCATCGGGTCATTGTCCCACGGGGGCTGCGGTCGCGGCCGGATTCCAGCTGTCGGGGGCTAAGTTGGTAGGCGTGAGCGCCACGAGAGTCTTCGTCGCCCGACTCGCCGGGTGCGCCGTCTTCGACCCCGCAGGCGATCGGGTCGGCCGGGTGCGCGACGTGCTCGTCGTCTACCGCAAGTCCGACGCGCCGCGCGTCGTGGGGCTCATCGTCGAGATCCCCGGCAAACGCCGCGTGTTCCTCTCCATCGGCCGCGTGACCTCCATCGGCGGCGGGCAGATCATCACCACCGGGCTCATCAACCTGCGCCGATTCGAGCAGCGCGGCGGCGAGGTGCGCGTCATCGCCGAGATGCTCGGCCGCAAGGTCGCCTTCAACGACGGCTCAGGCGAGGCGACCATCGAGGATGTCGCGATCGAGGAGCAGGAGCCCGGCGAGTGGGAGGTCTCCCAGCTCTTCGTGCGCCGCCCCAAGGGCGCATCGCCCTTCTCGAAGGGCCCGTCGGCGTACGTGACGTGGCGCGAGGTGCGCGAGGCCGCGCAGGCCGGTCAGGCGCAGTCGGCCGAACAGCTCATCGCCACCTACTCGGAGCTGAAGCCCGCGGACCTCGCGAACACCCTGCTCGACCTGCCGCCGCAGCGCCGGCAGGAGGTCGCCGAGGAACTGCCAGACGACCGTCTCGCCGACGTGCTCGAGGAGATGCCCGAGTCCGACCAGGTCGACATCCTCGCCGGCCTCGGCGACGACCGCGCCGCCGACGTGCTCGATCACATGCAGCCTGACGACGCCGCCGACCTCATCGCCCAGCTGCCCGAGGAGCGCGGCGAGCACCTGCTCGAGCTCATGGAGCCGGAGGAGGCGGAGGACGTCCGGTTCCTCCTCGCGTACGGTCCGGACACGGCCGGCGGCCTCATGACGACCGAGCCCATCATCGTGTCCGCGGACGCGACCGTCGCGGAGGGGCTCGCGCTCATCCGCCGGCACGACCTCCCGCCGGCGCTCGGCGCCGCCGTGTGCGTGACCCTCCCGCCTTACGAGCCGCCCACCGGCCGGTTCCTCGGCGTCGTGCACTTCCAGCGGATGCTCCGCTACCCGCCGCACGAGCGCCTCGGCTCGCTCATCGACCAGGGCCTCGAGCCGGTCACCGCCGACACGTCGGCCGCCGAGGTGAGCCGCATCCTCGCCAGCTACGACCTGGTCTCCGTGCCGGTCGTGGACGAGAAGCACCGACTCGTCGGGGTGGTGACCATCGACGACGTCCTCGACTACCTCCTGCCCGACGACTGGCGAAGTCATCCCGAGGAGGACGAGGTGACCAGGCGCGCGACCGCGCGCGCACAGCTGGCGACGGGAAGCATCCCGATCCACCACGGAAGGAGGGCAGGAGATGGCACGCGCTGACGTCGACGACCGGCGATTCGAGACCCCGAAGGGCATGCGGCGATCGCCCGCCTTCCGGGGCTCAGGCGACCGCGACCGGTTCGGCCGGTTCACCGAGTGGGTCGCGCGCGGCATGGGCACCCCCTGGTTCCTGCTCGGCCTGTCGCTGTTCGTGCTCGTGTGGATGCTGTGGAACACGCTCGCTCCCGCCGAGTGGCAGTTCGACCGCGCCGACTACGGGTTCATCGCCCTGACGCTCGTGCTGTCGCTGCAGGCGTCGTACGCGGCGCCCCTCATTCTGCTCGCGCAGAACCGGCAGGACGATCGCGACCGCGTGCAGATCGAGCAGGACCGCCAGCGCGCCGAGCGGAACCTCGCCGACACCGAGTACCTCGCCCGCGAGGTCGTGGCGCTCCGGCTCGCCGTGAAGGATCTCGCGTCGAAGGAGTTCATCCGCGCCGAGCTCCGGCAGGTGCTGGAGGAGCTCGACCGTCGCGACGAGGAGGAGGACGCCGAGCGTGCCCCTGCCCCCGCTTCCTGACCCGGCGCCCGACCGCGCATCGCTCGAGGCGAGGGTGCACGCCGCCCTCGGCGCGGTCGTCGACCCCGAGATCCGCCGACCGATCACCGAGCTCGACATGGTCGGCGGTGTCACGGCCGACGACGCGGGCCGGGTCAGGGTGGACGTGCGCCTCACGATCGTCGGATGCCCCGCGAGCGATCGCATCGAGCGCGACGCCCGGGAGGCGGCCGAGACGGTCGTCGGCCGGGGCAACGCCGAGGTGGTGCTCTCGGTGATGACGCCGGAGCAGCGGGCGGCGCTCACCGAGCGTCTCCGCGGCGGACGCGCGGCGCGCGGCAACCCGTTCGGCCCCGGCACGCTGACCCGGGTGATCGCCATCACGAGCGGCAAGGGCGGTGTCGGCAAGTCGACGCTCACGGCGAACCTCGCGGTCGCCCTGGCGGCGCGCGGCCTGGCGGTCGGGCTCGTCGACGCCGATGTCCACGGCTTCTCGATCCCCGCGCTCCTCGGCCTCGTCGACGAGCACGGCAACGCCGCGCGGCCGACCCGGGTCGACGACATGATCCTGCCGCCCGTCGCCCACGGCGTGAAGGTCATCTCGATCGGCATGTTCGTCGAACCGGCCGAGCCCGGCGGGCGCGCGTCATCCGTCGCCGTGGCCTGGCGCGGGCCGATGCTGCATCGCACGCTGTCGCAGTTCCTCACCGACGTCTACTTCGGCGACCTCGACGTGCTGCTGGTCGACCTGCCGCCCGGCACGGGCGACGTCGCGATCTCGCTCGGGCAGCTGCTGCCGAACGCCGAGGTGGTCGTCGTGACGACGCCGCAGCCGGCCGCCGCCGACGTCGCCGAGCGCTCGGGCGTGGTCGCACGGCAGACCGGTCAGCGAGTCGTGGGCGTGGTGGAGAACATGGCGGCGTTCACCAGCGCCGACGGCGCGCTCATCGACCTCTTCGGCGCCGGCGGCGGGGCCGAGGTCGCCCGCCGGCTCTCCGAGGGTCAGCCCGAGGCCGTCCCCCTCCTCGCGAGCGTGCCGCTCAGCGTGGCGCTTCGGCAGGGCGGCGACGCCGGCACGCCGGTCGTCGCCACCGCACCCGACGACCCCGCGGCGCGTGCGATCGAGCAGGTCGCCGCCGCGCTCGCCGCCCGTCCCCGCTCCCTGCAGGGCCGCCGACTCGACGTCTCGGTTCGGTGACCGGATGCCCCGCCGCCGCGCCGTCACCCGCACGAGGTGTCTCGCGGCCTCGGTCGTCGTCGCGGCCGTCTCGGTGACCGCGGGCTGCGCCGTCGCGGCCGAACCAGACGGAGCCGTGCCCGGCGAGATCACCGCGAGCGTGCTGCAGAGCCGGCAGGACGTCGTCGACGGGCGGCTGGTGGTGCAGGTCGACAACGGCGCGGACACGACGCTCGTGATCGACCGGTTGACGGTCGCCTCCGCCGGGCTGGAGGACGAGCTCGAGCTCCAGGGGCCCAAACGCGTTCCGCCGGGCCGCTCGGTCGCCTACCGCATGGACCTGCCCGGCCCGACCTGCGACGAGGTGGTGGCCGACCCGCCGTCGATCGTCATCGAGGCCCAGCTCGGTGATGCGTCGGTCGCCGGCCGCGTGCCGGCGACGGATCCGTACGACACGATCGCCCGCGTGCAGCACACCGGCTGCCTCGCCGCGGCCGTCGAGGAGATCGTGGCGATCACCCCTCCGGAACGGCTGCGGTCGACGGGGTCCGGCACCGAGCGGCGAGCGGTGCTCGACCTCGCCGTCGCGCCCGTCGCCGGCGCCGAGGGCAGCGTCGAGGTGCACCAGGTGCTCGGCACGACCCTGCTCTCGGCGGAGGGCGGGCTCGACTGGCCGGTGACCGCGACCATCGAGGGCGGCGGGTCGGCGTCGACCATCGAGCTGCCGGTGCGTCCGGCTCGCTGCGATCCCCACGCCGGTGCGGAGGACAAGCGCGGCACCATCATCCCCATCGAGGTGACCACAAGCGACGGGTGGAGCGGACTCTACGAAGTCCGGTCCGGGCCCGCGCTGAAGCAGGACCTCTTCGACTACTTCACCGAGCGCTGCGGCCTGCCGTCGAGCTGAGCGGGCGGCTGCGTCGGCCGCGGCGGGCCGACGCGGCCGGAGCTTGCCGAGGCCGGGACCCTGGCCTCAGCGAACCTCCGACCCCGGACTCAGCGGCTCCCGCCGCGCGCAGGCGGCTCGACCACCCGGGCGAGGAGTTCGACGAGCAGCCGCTCAGACAGCTCGGGCGGCAGCGCCTCGACCAGTGCGAGCACGGGCGCCATCCGATCGGGCAACGCGGATGCCCCGCCGAGCAGACCGAACGAGGCGAGCAGCAGGGCCGCTCCGTCGCTGTCGAGCCCGGACGCCGATGTTGCGAGCGCCGCGGCGCCCTCCGGCCCGCCGGCGAGTTCGGCGAGGAGCATCCGGCCGTCCGCGGCGGGCACCCCGCGCACCTCGTCGGCCGCGGCCCGCAGGGCGGGACGAAGCTCGCCCAGCACGTCGGCGGTGACGGGCGTGATCGTGAGGTGGGTCGTGCGCGGGAGCGGGTCGGCTCCGTCCTGGGTCAGGCCCGGCTGCAGCTGCAGGTGCCAGCCGAGTGCGCGGGCGGCGTCCGCCCAGTGGTGCGGGTCGACGCGGCGGTCGGGGGCGAGCGTCTCGTCCGTGGCGACGGCGAGGAGCGGGCCGGCCGGCTCTCCGACGACGCGGAGCCCCTCGATGCCCTCGACGGTCTCACGGAGCGCGTCGGCGGCGAGCGCGGCGCGCGCCGCGAGCTCGGCGAACCCGTCGGCGCCGAGCGCCTGGATGATCGCCCAGGCGGCGGCGAGCGGGCCGGCCGGCTTCGAGCCGGTCATCGTGGGGTTCACCACCGGGTAGCCCGGCCACCTCGTCGTCGCGAAGTACTGCCGTCGCTGGCGGTCGCGTCCGCGCGTCAGCAGCACCGAGACGCCCTTCGGGGCGTACCCGTACTTGTGCAGGTCGGCCGACAGCGTCGTCACGCCGGGGACGCGGAAATCCCAGGGCGCCGCACCGGGATGCTCCGGGCCGAAGGCGAGCGCGAAGCCGCCGATGCACGCGTCGACGTGGAGCCAGATGCCCCTCGGGAAGGTGACGGCCGCGACGTCGGCGACCGGATCCATCGTCGCGAAGGGATACGACGGGGCGCTCACGACGACGAGCGCGACGTCGTCGCCCAGCCGCTCCTCGATCGCCGCGACCGGCGCGCTGCCCGTCGCGGGGTCGACCGGCACGAGATCGAGCGCGAGACCGAAGTAGGCGGCCGCCTTCTGGAAGGCCGCGTGCACCGTGACCGGGGCGACGAGCCGCGGGGTCCGGGGAGTGCCGGCCCGTGCCGCCCGCCACGCGTCGCGCGCCGACTTCACCGCGAGCAGGCAGCTCTCGGTCCCGCCGGACGTCACCGAACCGACGACCTCGTCATCGCCGTTGAACGCGTCGCGGGCGAACCCGACGACCGCGGACTCGAGGGCGGCCACCGAGGTGAAGGTCGTCGGGTCGAGCCCGTTGACCGGCTGCACCAGCCGGGCGGCGTCGGCCGCGAGCGCGTCGAGTTCTGCGACGCCGGAGTCGTACACGTAGGAGAGGATGTGGCCGCCGTGCGTCGGCGCATCGGCGTCGCGGAGGGCGCGGAGTTCCTCCAGGATGGCGGCGGGGTCGCGGCGCAGCTCGGTCATCGGCTTCCTTCCTGGGGTGCGCCCGTCGCCGGCGCGGCATCGGCGGCGAGCTCCGCCGGGGTGGTGGTGCCGTCGACGTCGTCGCGCCGGAGGTGGTACCCGCGGAGCGCGATGAGGCTCAGGGCGACGAGCGCGGCCGGCAGCACGCTGAAGCTCATCACGATGCCGGCGACGGCGCCGGCGCCCTGTTCGACGACCTCGGCCCCCGTGGACTCGAGGTAGCCCGTGACGGCGAGCACGATGGACAGCAGCGTCGCGCCGAGCGCCATGCCGGCCGTCTCGCCCGCGGTCCAGACGCCGCTGAAGCTGCCGGCCCGGTCGGCGCCGTGCCGTGCGGCGTCGTGCGAGATCACATCGGGGAGCATGGCCATGGGCAGCGACTGCATGCCCGCGTACGCGGCACCCGCGACGCCGACCGGCACGTACACCCACGCGCCCGGCGTCCACAGCATGCCGACCAGGGAGAGGGCGGCGACCGCGAAGACGGAACTCGCGATGGCGAACCCGCTCTCCTTCCCGACGCGCCGCGCGAGCGCGGCCCAGAGGGGCGCGCAGAGCACCGCCGGCGCGATGAGCGCGACGAAGAGCAGCGTCACGGCGGATTCCGAACGCAGCACCCAGGTCGCCACGAACTGGGCGCCGGCGAGCATGAGCCCCGTCGCGAGTCCCTGCAGCACGAACGTCGCGAGGAGCGCTCGGAACGGGGCGCTGCGCCGGAGCGCGTCGAGCCCCTCACGGTATCCGTCACGGAGGCCCCCGCCGGGCGCCCCGGCCGCCGCGGAGGGTCGGGGCGCGCGGCGCACCGCCGTCGTCGACGCGACCAGCATGCCGGCGCCGATCGCGAGGCCGGCGACGATCGCCATCACCAGGTAGCCGACGTGCTCGTCGTCGAACGCGGCACGGACCTCCGGACCTCCCGCCCCGAACGCGAGGATCGCGACCGTGAGCACCACGACCCGCCAGGTCAGCAGCCGCGTGCGGTCGTCGTACCCCGCCGTGAGCTCGGCCGGCAGCGCGAGGTAGGGCACCTGGAAGACGCTGAACGCCGTGGCGGTCGCGAGGAACGCCAGGCACACCCAGATCGCCGACCCGACGGGGCCGATGCCGGCGGGAACGGCGAACGTGAGCGCGAAGCCCACGGGCAGCAGTGCGGCACCCGCGAGCATCCACGTGCGCCGGGTGCCCGTGCGGGCCAGCGCGCGATCGCTCCGTTCGCCGATGAACGGGTCGATCACCACGTCCCACACCTTCGCGGCCGTCACGACCAGACCCGCGGCGAGCGCGGCGACGCCCAGCGTGTCGGTCAGGTAGTACACGAGCACGAGCCCGGGCAGCGTCGCGAACCCGCCGGTGCCGATCGATCCGATCGCGTACCTCGCCACGACGCCGCGCGGGAGGGGACGCTCCGGTGCGGTCATGGGGGCAGTGTAGTGGTCGCGAGCGAGGGCTGCGCGGATGCCCCGAGCCGAAGTGGGTCAGGTGACCTAGACTGTGCGCATGCGCGCCCAGACGGCCTCCCCCGCCCTGTTCGCGAGCCTCGCCGACGATGTGGTCGCGTCAGGCTCCGACACCATCTCCGTGCCCGTCCCCGCGACGGGTGAGCCGCATCACGACCTGCCGCGCTCGAGCGGAGACGACGTGCGCGACGCCGTCTCGCGGGCGAGGCTCGCCCAGCTCGCCTGGGCACGCGCCGGCTTCGCCCACCGGCGCCGGGTGCTGCTGCGCGCCCACGACCTGATCCTGCAGCGCAGCGACCTGCTGCTCGACCTCATCCAGACCGAGAGCGGCAAGACCCGCGGCCAGGCGCTCGAGGAGGTCTTCGAAGCGGCATCCGTGACTCGCTACAACGCGCTCACCGCCGCGGCGACGCTGCGTGGCCGGCGCGCACGCGGGGGCATCCCGCTCGTCGTCTCGACCCGCGTGCGCTACGCGCCGAAGGGCGTCGTCGGCGTCATCACGCCGTGGAACTACGCGCTGAGCCTCGCCGCGATGGACGTCGTGCCTGCGCTCGCGGCCGGATGCGCCGTGGTGCAGAAGGCCGACGACCAGGGCGCGCTGTCGATCCTCGCGCTGCGGCGCGCGTTCATCGAGGCGGGCGTGCCCGAGGCGCTCTGGGCCGTCGTCGCCGGCGAGGCGGCCGAGGCCGGCGAAGCGCTCACCGACGAGGTCGACTACATCTGCTTCACCGGCTCCACCGCGACCGGGCGGCGCATCGCCGAGAAGGCCGGCCGCCGTCTCGTGGGCGCCTCGCTCGAACTCGGCGGCAAGAACGCGATGATCGTGCTCGACGACGTCGACCCCGAACAGGCCGCCGCGGACGCCGCGTACGCGTGCTTCGCCGCGATGGGTCAGCTCTGCGTCTCGATCGAGCGCATCTACGTCCACCGGCGCATCGCGGGCCCGTTCCAGCGCGCGCTCGTGGCGCGGCTGCGCGACGCCCGCATCGGCACCTCGCTCGACTTCGAGTCGGACTTCGGCTCGCTCGCGAGTTCGGCGCAGCTCGAGCGGGTGCGCTCCCACCTCGACGACGCCGTCGCGAAGGGCGCGACCGTGCTGGTCGGCGGCGAACCGCGCACGGATGTCGGGCCGTGGTGCTTCTCCCCCACGGTGCTCACCGGGGTCACCCCCGAGATGCGCGTGTACGGCGAGGAGACGTTCGGCGCGATCGCCTCGCTGTACGTGGTCGACAGCGACGAGGAGGCCGTGCTCGCGGCGAACGCGAGCGAGTACGGGCTGAACGCGTCGGTGCTCACGCGTTCGACGTCGCGCGGGCGGCGGATCGCCGACTCGCTCGCCGCCGGCAGCGTGAACCTCGGCGAGGGCTACCGGGGCTCGTTCTCCTCGGTGGCCGCGCCGATGGGCGGCGTCAAGGCGTCGGGGGTCGGCCGGCGCAACGGCCGCGAAGGGCTGCTGCGGTTCGTCGAGCCCGTCACGGTGTCGCGGGCGACGGGGCTGCTTCAGCTGCCCCGGACGGGAGGCGAGTTCCGCGTGCTCGCCGGACCGTTCTTGCTGCTCGCCCGGGTGCTGAAGGCGATCCGCCGGGCCTGACCGGGGTCTGGCCTGACCGGGGTCGGGCCTCAGCGGCTCTTCGACCGCTGGCGGGCCGCCCGGGCCGCACGGCGCCGGAACGGCGACCGAACCGCGTCGACCGGTGCCTGCACCGGGATGGCCCCCGTGACGACGGCGTCGACCGTCATCGAGCCGTCGACGGGGCCGACGACCGCGATCGGCGTCGTCGGGGTCGCGGTCCGCGGCTCCACGCGCATGCGCCCGAGCTTGCGGTGCTCGCGGAGGTACGCCGGCAGGAGCAGCGCGACCGCGCCGAGCCAGGCGAGCGGGTTGCTCCACACCACGCCGACGAAGCCGAACGCCGCGCCGAGCACGATGGCGGCCAGCACGCGCATCACGAGCTCGACGACGCCCGTGAGCGTCGGCACGAGGGTGTGCCCCAGCCCCTGCAGGGCCCCGCGGAGCACGAAGAGCACACCGAGCGAGGCGTACAGGAATCCGTTCACCGCGAGCATCGTCGCCGCGTCCGCGACGACGGCGTCGGAGCCCTCGTCGACGAAGAGTCGCACGAGGTCGGCGCCGAAGGCGATCAGGACGGCGCCGAGCACGACGCTCACGCCGATCGAGATCCAGACGGCCTGCACGACGCCGCGACGGATGCGATCCGGCCGGCGGCCGCCGAGGTTCTGCGCCGCGAACATGGACACGGCGAGGCCGATGGACTGCAGCAACGCCACCGCCAGCGAGTCGACCCGCGAGGCCGTCGTATAGGCGGCGACCGCGCCGGCGCCGAGCTCGTTCAGCGCGACCTGCACCGTGAGCGTGCCGATCGCGATGATCGAGGCCTGGAACCCCATAGGGAGGCCGACGCGGAGGTGCTCGGAGAACTCGGCCCGGGAGAATCGCCAGTCCTCGCGCCGCAGATGCAGCATCGGCAGGCGTCGGCGCACGTACTCGAGACAGAGCAGGACGGAGACCGCCTGGGCTACGCCCGTCGCGAGCGCAGCGCCCGCGACGCCCCACTCCAGCACGCCGACCATCACGAGGACCAGCGCGACGTTGAGCGCGCACGCGAGCGTGAGGAAGACGAGCGGGGTGCGCGAGTCGCCGACGGCGCGGATGATCGCCGACAGGTAGTTGAAGAACATGACAGCGGCAGAGCCGAGGAAGCTCACCTGGGTGAACACCGTCGCTTCGGGGAGCAGCTCCTCCGGCGTCTGCATGAGCTGCAGCGCGGGTCCGGCGAGCAGCGGCGCGCCGATCGTGAGCACGACGCTCATGGCGCCCGTGAGCAGCGTGCCGATGGCCACCGAGCGCCGCACGGCGGCGTGGTCGCGGGCGCCGAACGCCTGGGCCGTCGGGATCGCGAAGCCCGACGTCACCCCCCAGGCGAACCCGAGCAGCAGGAAGAGCAGGCTGCCCGTCGCCCCGACGGCGGCGAGGGAGTCGACCCCGAGATGCCGACCGACGACGATCGCGTCGGCGATCTGGTACAGCTGCTGCACGACGTTGCCGATGAGCAGGGGCACCGCGAAGACGGTGATGACGCGCCACGGCGCGCCGGTGGTGAGGGTTCTGGCCATGTGGATTCTCGGTGGAGGCGTGGGTGTGAGGACGGGTGGGGGCTCCACGACGGGCGCGGGGGAAGTCACCGCCCACGACTGTATCGAATCGATTCGAGCGACGCCAGCGGCGCCGGCCGGGTCAGAGGTCAGAGGTCAGAGGTCAGAGCCAGCGAGATGCCGGCCCGCCGGAGTCCGGAAGACGGACGCCGGTCAGGTCGCCTCCGAGTCGTACGGTGCCATCTCGCCGGCGCCGAGCGCCTCCCGCTTGCGCTTGCGCTGCAGGTAGGCGGAGTTCTCGTTCACCGACGCTCTCGCGACGACGGGCCGCTCGGGCTCGGCGAACGGGTCGACGTCGGAGAGCGCCTCGCGGATGATCCGACGCGGGTCGTACTGGCGGGGGTCCAGCTTCTTCCAGTCGACGTCGTCGAACTCGGGGCCCATCTCGTCGCGCATCCGGTCTTTGGCGCCGTTGGCGAGATCTCGCAGGGAGCGCACCAGCTGCCCGAGCTTCGCCGCGTAGTGCGGCAGGCGTTCGGGGCCGAGGAGGAAGACGGCGATCACCCCGATGATGAGGAGCTTCTCGAACGTCAGACCGAACACCCCTCCAGGATAGAGGGCGGCGAGGCGTCCGCAGCGACGGGGTTCGCGCCCCTATCCTTGGGGGTTGAGTCACTGCAGGGAGCCGCAACGTGTCCGAACACGACCTGAACTGGAAGTACGTCGACGAGTCGGTCGTCGAGCACGACATCATCGCCCGCGCGCGCCAGCAGTCCCTCGAGCTCGGCGTCGAGCCCGTCTCGCCCGCGGTGGGGGCGCAGCTCGCCGTCATCGCGGCCGCGTCCCGGGCAGAGTCGATCATCGAGGTCGGCACCGGCATCGGCGTCTCGGGGCTGTGGCTGCTGCAGGCGGCGCCCACGGCACTGCTGACGTCGATCGACACGGAGACCGAGTACCAGCAGCACGCCCGGCAGCATTTCGCGGACGCTGGCATCGCGCCCGCGCGGGTCCGCCTCATCACGGGCCGGGCGAGCGAGGTGCTCCCGCGGATGAACGAGGCGAGCTACGACCTCGTCTTCCTCGACGCGGACGCCCCGAACGTCATCGAGTACGTGGAGCACGGCCTGCGGCTCGCGAAGGCGAAGGGCAGCGTCATCGTCGCGCGCGCGCTCTGGAAGGGCCGGGTCGCGGATCCGGCGAAGCGCGACGAGACCGCGACGGCGTTCCGCACGCTCATCGGCGAGCTCGCGGGCTCGTCGGCGGTGGTCACGTCGATCTCGCCGGCGGGCGACGGACTGCTGCAGATCGTGAAGCTCGGCGCCTAGCGCGCGGCCGCACGCGCTGACCGGCCCCGCCGCGCAGACGGCAGGTCGGTCCGTGACGGAGCTCGGCGCGTCCGCACCCACCGCGATCCGCTGAGCGTCCGGGCCGCCCGGCCGCCGGTCTGCACCGGCGGGCCGGGCGGCCCGGACACCGAACCCCGCGTCAGGCGGGGTTCACGACGCCGCCGAGGACGTCGTAGAGCTCCTTGGCCTCAGCGTCGTTCACCGAGACGACGAGTCGCCCCCCACCCTCGAGCGGTACGCGCACGATGATGAGTCGCCCCTCCTTCACAGCCTCCATAGGCCCGTCTCCGGTGCGTGGCTTCATGGCCGCCATTGAGCTACCCCTTTCGTGGCTGAGTCTCCATTATCCCCCGCGAACGCGAAGGCTGGGAAATCGCTGCGCGCGTTGTGGAGAGCGCTCGCCGGTTCAGGGCGGCGACCAGTCGCGGCCGACGATGGCCCAGCAGAGCCACAGCCAGCCGAACTGGAGCGCGAGCGAGACCGCGACGATCGACCAGCGGTACCACCTGGCTCGCGGCGCGGCGAGCGCCCCGACGAGCGGGAACATCGGGGCGAGGAGTCGGAACGTGCTCGACTGCGGGAAGAACACGGCGAGCAGGTACAGCCCGTAGCTCGCGAGCCACAGCCGGATGTCGACGCCGAGGCGCCGGACCGCCGGCAGGAAGAGCATGACGGCGAATCCGAGCACCAGCACGATCACCGCGGCGACGCCCCACCAGGTCGGCAGCCCGACGAATCCGGTCCACCACACCGCCGCCTGGAACCAGGCGGTGAACGGGACGAGCTCGCCGTACCCGATGTACGCGGCGCGCCACGCCAGCTCGGTGTCGAAGTACGCGGCCGCATCACCCGTCGCGACCCAGGCGATCGCGGGCCACGCCAGTCCGGCGATGCCGGCGAACGCGGCCACGAGGGCGACGGTCACCCGCTCGCGGACCGGGAACGGCTCGGTCTCGCGCCGAGCGAACCGCACGATCCAATGCAGTCCGAGCGTGAGCGCGAAGGCGAGGGTCCCGGGCCGCGTGAACGCCCAGAGCGCGATGACCGGGACGAGCCATCCGTATCGACGGTCGACGAGCAGCAGCAGGGCGAGGGCGAGCCAGAGGAAGGCGAGGGACTCGGCGTACCCGAGCTGCAGAATCGGCGCGACCGGCGCGATGGAGAAGAGCACGACGGCGAAGAGGGCCCGGTCGGGCTCGAGGAAGCGGCTCATCAGCCGGTGGAGCACGAGCGCCGCACCGAGCCCGGCGGCGAGCGAGACGAGCACGGATGCCACGTCCCACGGCACCCCGACGAGGGTGACGAGCCGGACCACGGCCGAGTAGACGGGCAGGAACGCCCAGGCGTTCTCCGCGACGTGGCCGGCGTCGTCGAGCGGGAGCTCGCTCGGATAGCCGGCGTGCGCGATGAGGGCGTACCACCTGGCATCCCAGAGATTCGAGTACGCGAACAGCCCCGGGGACGCACCCGTCCACGCGTTCGGGCCCTGCGCTGCCGCGAGGACGAGCAGGAACAGGGTCGTGACCGCCCGGGCCGACGCGTACACGACGACGACCCGTCCCCACCACGGCAGCAGGCGCCAGCGCACCCGAGGCGACCAGCGGTGCACGCGGAACGGGTCGGGCTCTCGCGTCGTCACCGCGCCCGTGCCCGCCTCGGGGCGCCCCTCAGACGGCGTCGGTGAGCCAGGCACGCAGCGCTCGCTCGCAGGAGAGGATCTGGTCGGTCGCGACGCGCTCGTCGTCGGCGTGCGCCTTGAGCGGGTCGCCGGGGCCGAAGTTCACGGCGGGGATGCCCATGGCGCTGAACCGCGCGACATCCGTCCAGCCGTACTTCGGGTGCGCGGGACCGCCCACCGCCTCGACGAAGCGCTGCGCGAACGGCGCGTCGAGACCCGGCCGGGCCCCCTCGGCCTCGTCGACGACGGTGAGCTCGTACTCGGGGAACAGATCGCGGATGTGCTCGATCGCCTCGGCCACCGAACGGTTCGGCGCGAACCGGTAGTTGACGTGCAGCATCGCCTCGTCGGGGATGACGTTGCCGGCGATGCCGCCCGTGATGCCCACGGCGTTCAGGCCCTCGCGGTAGGCGAGGCCGTCGACCTCGACGGTCGCGGGCTCGTACGTCGCGAGCCGTTCGAGCGCGGGCGCCAGCTTGTGGATGGCGTTCTCCCCGACCCAGCTGCGCGCCGAGTGCGAGCGCACGCCATACGCGCGCAGCTCGACGCGGAGGTTGCCGTTGCACCCGCCTTCCACCCGCGAGTTCGACGGTTCGCCGAGGATCGCGAAGTCGCCGGCGAACAGGTCGGGCCGGTGCCTGGCCAGCCGGCCCAGCCCGTTGAGCTCGGCCGAGACCTCCTCGTGGTCGTACCACATCCAGGTGATGTCGTACGCGGGGGCTGCGAGCTCGACCGCGAGCTTCAGCTGCACCGCGACGCCCGCCTTCATGTCGACGGTGCCGCGGCCCCAGAGGTGGCGTTCGCCGTCGATCGTCTGGAACCGGGTCGGCAGGTTCCGGTTGATCGGCACCGTGTCGAGGTGCCCCGCGATGACGACCCGGCGCTCGCGCCCGAGGTTCGTACGGGCGACGACGGTGTCGCCGTCGCGGATGACCTCGAGGTGCGGGGCATCCGCCAGCGCGGCGACGATCGCGTCGGCGAGCGCCGCCTCGTCTCCGGACACGCTGGGGAGGTCGCAGATCGCCTGCGTGATGGCGACGGAGTCGGCGGTGAGGTCGAGCGCGGGCGCAGTCGGTTCGGCCATGACGTCAGTCTACGGATGCCGCGTCACGGGCTTCGCGGCCTCGTTACGCTGGTCGCATGCCCGCGAACGCCACCGCCTCCGCCCCTGCTCGCCCCGCCTGGGGCCACGGTCTCGCGACGATCGCCTCAGACGGCACGGTCCTCGACACCTGGTACCCGGCGCCCGCGCTCGGGGCGAAGCCCGACGACCACGCGCCGGACGCCGCGCTCGTCGCAGCGGCGGGGGCCGACGAGCGACGCGCGGTGACGATCGAGGTCGTCACCGTCGAGATCGACCTCGACACGCCTCCCGCGTCGACGTCCGACGCGTACCTGCGACTCCACCTCCTCTCGCACCTGCTGGCCCGGCCCAACACCGTGAACCTCGACGGGGTCTTCGCGCACCTGCCGAACGTCGCCTGGACGAACGCCGGGCCGGTGCTGCCCGCCGACCTCGAGCGGCTCCGTCCCGCGCTGCAGCGCGCCGGCATCCACGTCACCGGGCTCGACAAGTTCCCGCGCCTGCTCGACTACGTCACCCCCGAGCGGGTGCGCATCGCCGACGCCTCGCGGGTGCGGCTCGGCGCTCACCTCGCGCCGGGCACGACCGTCATGCACGAGGGATTCGTGAACTTCAACGCCGGGACCCTCGGCGCCTCGATGGTCGAGGGCCGCATCTCGCAGGGCGTCGTCGTGGGCGACGGGTCGGACATCGGCGGCGGGGCATCCATCATGGGCACGCTCTCGGGCGGGGGCACGCAGCGGGTCGCCATCGGCGAGCGCGCGCTGCTCGGCGCGAACTCGGGCATCGGCATCTCGATCGGGGACGACTCGATCGTCGAGGCCGGGCTGTACGTCACCGCCGGCACGAAGGTCTCCCTCCTCGGGGGCGCGGGCGGAACGCCGCGGATCGTCAAGGCCGTCGAGCTGTCGGGCGTACCTAATCTGCTCTTCCGGCGCAACTCGCTCACCGGTCAGGTGGAGGTGCTCGAGCGCTCCGGAGCGGGCGTCGCGCTGAACGCCGCGCTGCACGCCTGAGGCCGCCGTTCCGGGGCGGTCCGGGTCGGGTACAGTGATTCCCTCAGGCCGCCGGGTGGCGGCCGTCGCCATGCGACGCACGAAGGAGTGACGTGGGCACTGACGAGCCTCGGACCGGCCGGCGCCGGTGGGTGTCGTTCCTCGTCGGGCTGCTGATCACGGTGCTCGTGATCGCGGCCGCCGGGGCCGGACTCGGGTGGTGGGTCGTCCAGCGCTCATTCCCCACGACCGACGGCGGGATGGAGGTGCCGGGGCTCAGGGAGCCCGTCACGGTGACGCGCGACGACGCCGGCATCCCGCGCATCGTGGCGGCGAACGACCACGACCTCTTCCTCGCGCAGGGGTACGTGCACGCGCAGGACCGCTTCTGGGAGATGGACTTCCGGCGGCATGTGACCGCGGGCCGGCTCGCCGAGCTGTTCGGGCAGTCGCAGGTGGCCACCGACGCGTTCATCCGCACCCTCGACTGGCGGGGGGTCGCGGAGCAGGAGTACGCGCTGCTCGACGAGGCCACGCGCGGCTACTACGACGCCTACGCCGAGGGAGTGAACGCCTATCTCGACGAGCGGCAGGGCGTCGACCTCTCGCTCGAGTACGGCGTGCTCGCGCTGCAGAACCCCGGGTATCGGCCCGAGCCGTGGGGCGCGGTCGACTCGATCGCGTGGCTGAAGGCCATGGCCTGGGACCTCCGGTCGAACCTCGAGGACGAGATCGACCGTGCGCTGCTGGCCACCGAGTTGCCGCCGGAGGAGGTCGAGCGGCTCCACCCCCGCTTCGCGTACGGCGAGATGCCGACGATCCTCGAGGGCGATCCTGCGCCCGCGCCGGCCGACGAAGCGGACGGCGACAGCGCGGATGCCGCGGCAGGCGATGCGGGCGCGGATGCCGCGGCCGCCGGCGTCTCCTCCGGCTACGCCGGCGCAGTGGCCGCGCTCCGCGCGACCCTCGACGGCCTGCCGGCCCTCATCGGCCCCGCCGGCAACGAGATCGGCTCGAACTCGTGGGTCGTCTCGGGGGCGCTCACCGACACCGGCATGCCGCTGCTCGCCAACGACCCGCACCTCGGCGCGGCGATGCCGTCCGTCTGGACGCAGCAGGCCATCGGCTGCGCCGAGCTCGACGAGGACTGCAGCTTCGACGTGGCCGGCTACACCTTCGCCGGCCTGCCGGGCGTCATCATCGGGCACAACCAGCGCATCGCCTGGGGCTTCACGAACCTCGGTCCCGACGTGGCGGACCTCTTCCTCGAGAAGGTCCAGGGCGACGAGTACGAGCTCGACGGTGCCCTGCGGCCGCTGACGCTCCGCGAGGAGACCATCGAGGTCGCAGGCGGCGAGCCGGAGACGATCACGGTCCGCTCCACCGCCCGCGGCCCCATCGTCACCGACCTCGGCGGCGATTTCGCGCGCATCGGCGACGAGTACCCGGCCGCCGCCGGCGTCGGCGAGGGCGGGCTCGAGCTCTCCCTGCAGTGGACGGCGCTCACCCCCGGCACCACCCCCGCCGCGATCTTCACCCTCGATCGCGCCCAGACGTGGGAGGAGTTCCGTCTCGCCGCGTCGCAGTTCGACGTGCCCGCGCAGAACCTCGTCTACGCCGACGTCGACGGCAACATCGGCTACCAGGCGCCCGGCGAGATCCCGATTCGTCTCTCGGGCGACGGCACCGTCCCCCTGCCCGGCTGGACGAGCGGCAACGGCTGGGCCGGGACCATCCCGTTCGATCAACTGCCGAGCGTGTTCAACCCCGAGCGCGGCTACCTCGTGACCGCGAACAACGCGGTCTCGTCCGCGTCGGGCCCGATGCTCACGCAGGACTGGGACCTCGGCTACCGGGCGCAGGCCATCGAACGACGCATCCAGGGCCTCCTGGCCGACGGCGAGCCGATCACCGCCGACGACCTCGCCGACATCCAGCTCGACACGGCCGATGCCAACGCGGCCGCCTTCCTGCCGGTGATCGCCGAGCTCGACCTCGACGGCGATGCGGCGAAGGGCCAGGCGCTGCTCGCCGACTGGGACGCGCGCGCCGACGTCGACAGCGCCGAGGCCGCCTACTTCGCCGTCTTCTGGCGCACCCTGCTCGACCGGATGTTCCGCGGGCTCCCCGAGGGCACCCACCCTGCCGGCGGCGACCGCTGGTTCGCCGTCGTCGGCGGTCTCCTCGACGAGCCCGACGCCGCGTGGTGGAGCGACGCCGACACCGGGGCATCCGGACGCGACGCGGTGATCGCCGCTGCCCTCGATGCGGCCTGGCAGGAGGCGAGCCGGCGGATGGGCGGCGACGCCGAGCGCTGGCGGTGGGGGCGCCTGCACACGCTCACGCTGACGAACCAGAGCTTCGGCGAGTCGGGCATCGCCCCGATCGAGTGGCTCTTCAACCGCGGTCCGTACGAGGTCGGCGGCGGCTCGGCGATCGCGAACGCCATCGGCTGGGACGCGTCGGAGGGCTACGACGTGCACTGGGTGCCCTCGATGCGCATGATCGTCGACCTCGCCGACTTCGACCGCTCCCGCTGGGTGAACCTCACGGGCGCGTCCGGCCATGCGTTCCACCCGCACTACGCCGACCAGGCGCCCAGCTGGCAGCGCGGGGAACTGCTCGACTGGCCCTTCAGCGCGGAGGCGGTCGAGCGCGCCGCGCGCGCGACCCTGACCCTGCAGCCCGCGCAGTGACACCGCGGAGGCCGCCGCTCGCCGCCCTTCGCCGTTCGCGACCGGCGACACACGAAGGGCCGCACCGTGGTGGTGCGGCCCTTCGGCGATCGGATGCCTCGCGCTACGCGCCCGGGTAGCGGCGCTCCGCCTCGCCCGTGTACAGCTGCTGCGGGCGGCCGATCTTCGTCTGCGGGTCGAGGTTCATCTCGCGCCAGTGCGCGATCCAGCCGGGGAGCCGGCCGATGGCGAACAGCACGGTGAACATGCGCGTGGGGAAGCCCATGGCCTTGTAGATGACGCCGGTGTAGAAGTCGACGTTCGGGTAGAGCCGCCGCTCCTTGAAGTAGTCGTCCTCCAGGGCGAACTGCTCGAGCTCCTTCGCGATGTCGAGCAGCGGGTCATTCACGCCGAGGCCCTCGAGCACGGCGTCGGCCGACTGCTTGACGATCTTCGCGCGCGGGTCGTAGTTCTTGTAGACCCGGTGCCCGAAGCCCATGAGCTTCACGCCGTCTTCCTTGCGCTTGACGCGCTCGACGAACTTCGCGACACCCTCGCCCGAGTCCTGGATACGGGCGAGCATCTGCAGCACGGCCTCGTTCGCTCCGCCGTGCAGCGGGCCCGAGAGCGCCTGGATGCCGGCCGAGATGGACGCGTAGAGGTTCGCGCCGGTCGAGCCGACGAGACGCACGGTCGAGGTCGAGGCGTTCTGCTCGTGGTCTTCGTGGAGGATGAGCAGCCGGTCGAGCGCCCGCGCGAGCGTCGGCTCGATCGTGTACGGCTCGGCGAGGTTGCCGAAGTTCAGCCGCAGGAAGTTCTCGACGAACGACAGCGAGTTGTCGGGGTAGAGGAACGCCTGGCCGATGCTCTTCTTGTGCGCGTAGGCGGCGATCACGGGGAGCTTGGCCAGCAGGCGCACGGTGGTGAGCTCGACGTGATCGGGGTCGTGCGGGTCGGAGGAGTCCTCGTAGTACGTCGACAGCGCCGAGACCGCGCTCGAGAGCACGGCCATGGGGTGCGCGGTGTGCGGAAGCGCGGAGAAGAACCGCTTGAGGTCTTCGTGCAGCAGCGTGTGCCGGCGGATCTTCTCGTCGAACTCGGCGAGCTGGTCGGCCGTGGGCAGCTCGCCGTAGATGAGCAGCCAGGCGACCTCGAGGTAGGTGGAGTGCTCGGCGAGCTGCTCGATGGGGTAGCCGCGGTAGCGGAGGATGCCCTGCTCGCCGTCGATGTAGGTGATCGCGGAGCGCGTGGACGCGGTGTTCACGAAGCCGTAGTCGAGGCCGGTGAACCCGGTCTGCCGGGTCAGCGTCGACAGGTCGAGGCTCGAGTTGCCCTCGACGGCCGTCCGGATCGGGAACTCCGCGGTGCCGCCGGGGAAGTTCAGCGTCGCGGTGAGGGGGCTCTGCCCTCCCGCGGGGTTCTCGACGTCGCTCACGGCGCCTCCTGTGATCGTCACTTGCGCGGTCACCTTCTCCTGCCGGGCGCCCGGGCGGCGCCATCGGCCCACTACAGCCTAGACGCGCCCGCGGCACACTGTGGCATCCGCCAAGGCAACCGGGCGTCCGTTGCCTGTTCGCACAGTCGGCCGGATGCGCCGGCCGGCCTGCGTCCGGTTGTCGCCGGGCCGTGCCGCGGAGATCACCGCGCCGACGTGCCCAGCCTGGCGGCGGCGGATGCCACGCGCTCGTCGGTCGCCGTGAGCGAGAGCCGGACGTGCTGGGGAAAGTGCACCCCGTAGAAGTGGCCGGGGCCCGCGAGGATGCCGAGATCGGCGAGCCGACCGATCGAGTCCCACGCGTCGCGCCCCTCGGTCGCCCACAGGTAGAGCCCGGCCTCGCTCCGGTCGATGCGGAACCCGGCCGCCTCGAGCGCCGGCTTCAGCAGGTCGCGACGGACTCGGTACCGGTCCTTCTGCGCTGCGACATGCTCGTCGTCGCCGAGGGCGACGGTCATCGCCGCCTGCAGCGGCGCCGGCAGCATGAGCCCGGCGTGCTTGCGCGCCGTCGTGAGCCGCTCGATCGAGGCGGGGCATCCGGCGATGAACGCGGCGCGGTACCCCGCCATGTTCGACTGCTTCGAGAGCGAATAGATGGCGAGCGTGCGCTCGAGGTCGCCGCCCGTGACCCGCGGGTCGAGCAGGCTCGGAACGGCGCCCGTCGCCCACTCCCCCTCCCAGCCGAGCTCGGCGTAGCACTCGTCGCCCACGATCCACGCGCCGAGCTCGCGCGCGCGGGCGCGGGCTGCTCGCAGCTCGTCGAGACCGAGCACGCGGCCGTCGGGGTTCCCGGGACTGTTCAGCCAGATCAGCCGCGTCGCCGCAGGCCACTCGGCAGGATCGTCGGACGCGAACGCCGTCGCCCCCGCGAACACCGCGCCCATCTCGTACGTCGGGTATGCCGCCCGAGGGTGGACGACCACGTCGCCGGCGCCGAGTCCGAGCAGGAACGGCAGCAGCGCCACGAGCTCCTTCGAGCCGATGGTCGGCAGCACGGATGCCTCGTCGAGCCCCGTCACGCCGCGACGCCGCGCGAACCAGTCGACGATCGCCCGGCGGAGCGCCGGCGTGCCGGCCGTCGCCGGGTAGGCGTGCGCATCCGTCGCGTCGGCGAGGGCCGAGCGGATCAGCTCGGGCGTCGGGTCGACGGGTGAACCGATCGACAGATCGATCAGCCCGTCGGGATGTGCCTCAGCACGGGCCCGGTACGGGCCCATCGAATCCCACGGGTAGTCGGGCAGCGGCCCGAGCCCCATCAGTGCCCCTGGGGCGGGAGGGCGGCGATGATCGGGTGGTCCTTGGGGATGACGCCCACCTTGGCCGCGCCGCCGGGGGAACCGATCTCGTCGAAGAACTCGACGTTGGCCTTGTAGTAGTCGGCCCACTCGTCGGGCAGGTCGTCTTCGTAGTAGATGGCCTCGACGGGGCACACGGGCTCGCACGCGCCGCAGTCGACGCACTCGTCGGGGTGGATGTAGAGCGAGCGCTCGCCCTCGTAGATGCAGTCGACGGGACACTCGTCGATGCACGCGCGGTCTTTGACGTCGACACACGGGAGGGCGATGACGTAGGTCACGGTGGGCGCTGTCCCTTCGAAGCGGCTGACAGGATCCAGTCTATGCCGCGGCCGGGTCGCCGGATGCCGCGTGCGTCGTCGTGCGACGAAGCGTCGACATCGTCGGCCACGCGACGACGAGCACCCCGATCACCGCGGGAGCGACGGCCCAGACCGTGCCCTCGATCGTGGCTGGGATGAGGATGGTGCCGCCGAGCCCCGGCAGGGAGAGGAGCGCGACCACGCCGATCACGCCGACGCCCGCCGCGGCGGCGGCGAGCCGCCCGGGCAGGAGGAGGCGGAGGCCGACGAGCAGAGCCGCGACGCCGATCAGCGCGGCCGCGATGCCCCATGGGATCACCAGCTCGCCGACGCGGAGCTGATGCCGATGGCCGATGGTGCCCACCGCGCCGTAGAGGGCGCCGACGAGGAACGCCACGATGCCCACGACGAACGGATTGCGGCCGCTGGAGCGCAGATCGGACATCCCGCGAGTCTAGTCGGGCGATCGCGGCCCGCCGTGAGCCGGCGGCGCGCATGGCGTACCGTGAACGGGGGCCGCACGCCCGGCGGCCGACCGACCGGAGAGGATCGACGATGACCGACCAGTCCCCCGCCCGCCCCGCGGACGAGCAGCCGTCGCCCGCCGTCCGCGTGGAGCGCGACGGCCGCATCGCGACCGTCGTGATCGACCGGCCGAAGAGCCTGAACGCCCTCTCCCCCGAGGTGCTCGACGAGCTGGCCCGGGTCTTCGCCGAGCTCTCGGACGAGCCCGGCGACCTCGCGGGCGTCATCCTCGCGGGTGAAGGCGGCCGGGCGTTCGTCGCCGGCGCCGACATCCGCGCCATGACCGGGCTCACACCCGAGCAGGGCACCGAGACGGCCGAGCGCGGCCACGCCGTCGCCGCCGCCGTCGAGGCGCTGCCCGTGCCCGTCATCGCCGCCGTCGACGGGTTCGCGCTGGGCGGCGGGCTCGAGCTCGCGCTCGCGTGCGACCTCATCTATGCGACGGATGCCTCGCGCTTCGGCCAGCCGGAGGTCAAACTCGGCCTCATCCCGGGCTTCGGCGGCACCGTGCGCCTGCCCCGAGCCGTCGGCGCCGCCCGCGCGAAGGAGCTGATCTACACGGGTCGTCAGATCGGCACGGACGAGGCGGTCGCCATCGGCCTGGTCGCGAAGCGGTTCGCCGACCGCGACGCGCTCCTCGCCGGCGCCCGGGAGACGCTCGACCTCGTCGCCGCGAACTCCGCCTCCGCGGTCGCGCTCGCGAAGCGCGTGCTCGTGTCTGCGGCGGGCACGCCGACGGCGACCGCCACCGAACTCGAGATCGCGGGCTTCCGCGACGCATTCGGCACGGCCGATCAGCGCGAGGGCGTCGCCGCGTTCCTCGAGAAGCGGGAACCGCGGTTCACCGACTCCGCCACCGGCTGAGCGGGCTCGGCCGGATCGGCCGGCTCACCCGGCTCGGCCGGCTCACCCGGCTCGGCCGGCTCAGCCGGCTCAGCCGAGGCGAGCGTGCAGCCAGGCCATCCCGTCGAAGCGCACGCCGTCGGCGCCGAACATCTCGAGGTGCAGGTGCGGCCCGGTCGACTGGCCGGTCGAGCCGACGAGTCCGAGCTGCTGCCCCGCGGTGACCTGCTGACCCACGGTGACCGCGAGCGAGCCGTACTGCATGTGGGCGTACGAGCTCGTGATGAGTTCGCCGTCGATGTTGTGCTGCACCTCGACGTTGACGCCGAGCCCGCCGCCGTTCTCGGTGGCGAGCACCACGACGCCGTCGGCGATCGACATGACGGGGGTGCCGGCGCCAGGCGTGAAGTCGACGCCGTCGTGGTTCGTCGAGCAGCCCGCACATGGCGCTTCGCGCGGGCCGAAGCCCGAGCTCGTGCGCGACGGGTCGACGACGGGCCAGACGATCGCATCCGACTTGACGAGCGAGACGGTGCCGAGGCTGGCGACGCTCGACTGGATGGGCGGCGGGGCCGCCTCGACGGCGTACGCCTCCGGCGCGAGCGCGACGGGCCCGGCGTCGGCCGCGGGCTCGAGCTGCTGCGGGGCGGCGACGATCTCGTCGGCCACGACCGGTTCGTAGACGTTGTTGACGGGAGCCTCCGCCGTCGCGGTGATGGCCAGGGCGGGCACGCTCGTCACGAAGAGCAGGCCACCGGCGAAGGTCATCGCGAGCGCGGCGAGGCCGTCGCGCGGGGTGAAGCGGCGGGCGACGGCCGGGCGGGCGACGGGCCGGGATCGACCGGACGGCGCTGCTCGGCGGCCGCCCGTCGAGCGCCGGGCCGAGTCGGAGGCCGGTGCGGGGGTCGGGGTGCGGAGGGTGAGGGCGCGGGGGCGCGCGGCCGCGCGGCGGCCGTGGGGGCTGGTGCTCATATGGGGGGAAGCGCGGGGGTCGGGGGCGTCGGTACCGCGATCTGGGGGACGCGAATGATCACGAACCGGTAACGGACCCCGCCACGGTACGCATCGACCCTGAGAAGAACCTGCCCGCTGCATGGGCATCCCATCCATGCGAACGTACCGAACGGCGTTCGGAGCCGCCGGACGCACGGAAGCCCCGCGCCGTCCGGCACGGGGCATCCGTCACGTCGTCGATAGCGCGCCGGCGTTCAGCCCTGCTTCTTCAGGCGCGACGCGGCACGCGCGCGCGCCGTGGCGTCGAGCTCGACCTTGCGGATGCGCACCTTCTCGGGGGTGACCTCGACGCACTCGTCCTCGCGGGCGAACTCGAGGCACTCCTCGAGCGTCAGCTGGCGCGACGGCGTCATCGACTCGAAGGTGTCGGCCGTCGACGAACGCATGTTCGTCAGCTTCTTCTCCTTCGTGATGTTCACGTCCATGTCGTCGGCGCGGGAGTTCTCGCCGATGACCATGCCCTCGTAGACCTCCTCGGTCGGGTTCACGAAGAAGGTCATGCGCTCCTGGAGGGCGATGATCGCGAACGGCGTGACGACGCCGGCGCGGTCGGCGACGATCGAGCCGTTGCTGCGCGTCGTGATCGCGCCCGCCCACTCGTCGTAGCCGTGCGAGATCGCGTTGGCGATGCCCGTGCCGCGCGTGATCGTGAGGAACTCCGTGCGGAAGCCGATGAGTCCGCGGCTCGGCACGATGAACTCCATGCGCACCCAGCCGGTGCCGTGGTTCGACATGCCGTCCATGCGGCCCTTGCGCGCCGCGAGCAGCTGCGTGATCGCACCGAGGTACTCCTCGGGCGCGTCGATCGTGAGGTGCTCGTAGGGCTCGTGCACCTTGCCGTCGACGGTCTTCGTGACCACCTGCGGCTTGCCCACGGTCAACTCGTAGCCCTCGCGGCGCATCTGCTCGACGAGGATCGCGAGCGCGAGCTCACCGCGGCCCTGCACCTCCCACGCGTCGGGGCGGCCGATGTCGAGGACCTTGAGCGACACGTTGCCGACCAGCTCGCGGTCGAGGCGGTCCTTCACCATGCGCGCCGTGAGCTTGTGGCCCTTCACCTTGCCGACGAGGGGCGACGTGTTCGTGCCGATGGTCATCGAGATCGCGGGGTCATCGACGTGGATCGCGGGCAGCGGGCGCACGTCCTCGGGGTCGGCGAGCGTCTCGCCGATCGTGATCTCCTCGATGCCCGCGACGGCGATGATGTCGCCGGGTCCCGCCTCCTCGGCGGGGTGGCGCTCGAGCGCCTTCGTCTTCAGCAGCTCGGTGATGCGGACGTTGGAGTGCGAGCCGTCGTGGCGCACCCAGGCGACCGTCTGGCCCTTCTTGATGCGGCCGTTGAAGACGCGCAGCAGCGCGAGGCGGCCGAGGAACGGCGACGCGTCGAGGTTCGTCACCCACGCCTGCAGCGGCGCCTCGTCGTCGTACGTCGGGGCGGGGATGTGCTGCAGGATCGCCTCGAACAGCGGCTCGAGGTCTTCGCTGTCGGGGAGCTGGCCGTTCTCGGGCTTCGTGGTCGAGGCACGGCCGGCCTTGCCGGAGGCGTAGACGACGGGCACGTCGAGGATGGCGTCGAGGTCGAGGTCGGGCACGTCGTCGGCGAGGTCGGAAGCGAGGCCGAGCAGGAGGTCCTGGCTCTCGGCGACGACCTCGTCGATGCGCGCGTCGGGGCGGTCGGTCTTGTTGACCAGGAGGATCACGGGCAGCCGCGCCTCGAGCGCCTTCCGGAGCACGAACCGGGTCTGCGGCAGCGGGCCCTCGCTCGCGTCGACGAGCAGGACCACGCCGTCGACCATCGACAGGCCGCGCTCGACCTCGCCGCCGAAGTCGGCGTGGCCGGGCGTGTCGATCACGTTGATCGTCACGGGGCCGGATGCCGCGTGCGCCCCGTTGTACTCCACCGCGGTGTTCTTCGCGAGGATTGTGATGCCCTTCTCGCGCTCCAGCTCATTGGAGTCCATGGCGCGCTCGTCGACGTGGGCGTGATCGGCGAACGAGTGGGTCTGCTTCAGCATGGCGTCGACCAGGGTCGTCTTGCCGTGGTCGACGTGGGCGACGATCGCGACGTTGCGCAGGTCGTTGCGGGTGGCCTTGGCCATGGGTGGTGTCCTCGCGGTGGGGCATCCGTCGGCGGCGGGCCGGGAGCCGGCTCGCCGGGGCCGCGCGGGTGCGCTGGATGGGAGTCTGTGGGAGCGCGGAAGCCGACGATGACGGTGCGCGCCCGTCCAGCCTAGCGCGCGTTGCCGCGAGAACGCCGAACGCCCGGTCCGGCATGGAGCCGGACCGGGCGTTCGAGACGTGCGCCGCTACGCGCCGAGCGGGATGTTCGCCCCCGGGATCGCCGCGAGCAGATCCTTGGTGTACTGCTCCTTCGGGTGGTCGAAGACCTCGTCGGTCGACGCCGCCTCGACGATGCGCCCCTTCTGCATGACGCAGACGTTGTCCGCGATGACGCGCACGACCGCGAGGTCGTGCGTGATGAAGAGGTACGTGAGCCCGAGCTCGGCCTGGAGGTCGGCGAGCAGACGCAGGATCTGCGCCTGGACGAGCACGTCGAGCGCGGAGACCGCCTCGTCGAGCACGACGATCTCGGGCTTCAGGGCGAGGGCACGCGCGATCGCGATGCGCTGCCGCTGGCCGCCCGAGAGCTCGTTCGGGTAGCGGCCGACCAGCGTGCGCGGCAGCGCGACCTGGTCGAGCAGCTCGTACACACGCTCGCGACGCGACTTGCGGTCGCCGACCTTGTGCGTGAACAGCGGCTCCGCGATCGTGTTGCCGATGTTGCGGAGCGGGTTCAGCGAGCCGTACGGGTCCTGGAAGACCGGCTGCATGCGGCTGCGGAGCTGGAACAGCTCCTGACCGGACAGCGACGCGAGGTCCTTCCCGCCGACGAGGATCTTGCCGCTCGTGACATCCTCGAGCTTCAGCAGCATCTTCGCCACGGTCGACTTGCCCGACCCCGACTCGCCCACCAGTGCGGTGGTCGTGCCGCGGGCGATCTGGAACGACACGTCGTCGACGGCCTTGAAGTCGCCCGAGCCGCGGATCTTGAAGACCTTCGTCAGATTCTCCACGACGATCGCGGGCGGCGCGGCGGCCGCGGCCTCGACGGCCTCGGCACGTGCCTCAGCGGTCGCGATGAGGTCGATCGCCTCGCCGGCGGCGTCGGACGCCTCCTCCGCGATCGCCGTCTCGGCGGCGTGGATGCTGCCCGACGCCTGGATCCGGCGCGAGGCAAGGCTCGGCGCGGCGGCGACGAGACGCTGCGTGTACGGGTGCTGCGGGTTCTGCAGGATCTCGACCGACGGACCCGACTCGACGACCTTGCCCTTGTACATCACGACGAGCTGCTCGGCACGCTCGGCCGCGAGGCCGAGATCGTGCGTGATGAACAGCAGCGTGGTGCCGAGCTCGCGGGTGAGCGACTCGAGGTGGTCGAGGATGACCCGCTGCACCGTGACGTCGAGCGCCGAGGTCGGCTCGTCGGCGATGAGCAGCTGCGGGTCGGCCGCGAGGCCCATGCCGATGAGCACGCGCTGACGCATGCCGCCCGAGAACTGGTGCGGGAACTGCCGCAGGCGCCGGTCGGCGTCCTGCAGGCCGGCCTGCTTCAGCACCTCGATGGCGCGCTGCTTCACGGCCTTGCGGCCGGAGGCGATGCCGTTGGCCTGGATGGCCTCCTCGACCTGGAAGCCGATCGACCACACCGGGTTGAGATTGGACATCGGGTCCTGCGGGACGAAGCCGATCTTGCGACCGCGGATCGACTCCATCTCCTTCTTCGACGCCTTCGTGAGGTCTTGGCCGTCGAGAAGGATCTGACCGCCGGCGATGTGGCCGGTGCCGGGCAGGAGGTTGATGATCGCGTGCGCCGTCGTCGACTTGCCGGAGCCCGACTCCCCCACGATGGCGAGGCTCTGGCCCCGGTACAGCGTGATGTTCACGCCGTCGACCGCGGTGACCTTGCCCTCCTGGGTGTTGAAGGCGACCTGCAGGTCTTTGATCTCGAGGAGCGGACGCTCCCCGTGGGTGGGCTGCTGCACGTGCTGTCCGTTCGAGATGTCGCTCATCGACGGGCCCTCGCCTTCGGGTCGAGCGCGTCGCGGACGACCTCGCCGAGCATGATGAAGCTCAGCACGGTCACCGACAGGGCGATCGAGGGGAGGATGAGCGTCTGCGGCGCCGTCCGGAGGCTGGTCTGGGCGGCGGAGATGTCATTGCCCCACGACATCGTCGACGGCGGCAGGCCGACGCCGAGGAACGACAGGGTCGCCTCCGCGACGATCGCCGACGCCAGCGAGATCGTGGTGATCACGATGACGGGCGCGATCGAGTTCGGCAGCACGTGGCGCAGCAGGATACGGAAGCGCGAGACGCCGAGCGCAGTGGCCGCCATCACGAAGTCGGAGTTCTTCACCCTCAGGATCTCGGCTCTCAGCACGCGGGCCGTCGCCGGCCACGCGAAGATGCCGATCGCGAGTGAGATCACCCACACGTTCGCGTACTGCGAGAACACCGACATGATGACCACGGCGGCGAGGATGTAGGGGATCGAGAAGAAGATGTCGCCGAGGCGCGAGAGCACCGAGTCGACCCAGCCGCCGTAGAAGCCGGCGAGCGCGCCGAAGACGATGCCGAGCACAGCGACGAGGAACGTCACGATGAGGCCCACCGACAGCGACGTCGACGTGCCGTGCACGATGCGCGAGTAGATGTCGCAGCCCTGCTTGGTGAAGCCGAGCGGATGCCCCGCCGTCGGCCCGCCGTTGGAGTTGGCGAGCTGGCAGTCGTTGTTCGGCGGGGTCTGCGTGAACAGGCCGGGGAACAGGGCGACGACCACCACGAGCAGGATGAGCGCGGCGGAGATCCAGAACATCGGGCGCTTGCGCACGTCGGCCCAGGCGTCGCGCCAGAGGTTCGACGGCTTGCCCTCGGCCTTGACGGAGTCGACGGCGACGAGCGGGGTGTCCTCGACGGCCGCGACGAAGTGCTGCTGATCGGGTCTGGTGTTACTTGGCATAGCGGATCCTCGGGTCGAGAACGGCGTACAGCAGATCCACCAGCAGGTTCACCACGAGGTAGATCAGCACCATGACGGTCACGAAGGAGACGACCGTCGGTCCCTCGCCTCGGATGATCGCCTGGTAAAGGGTGCGGCCGACGCCCGGCACGTTGAAGATGCCCTCGGTCACCGTCGCGCCGACCATGAGCACGCCGAAGTCGACGGCGAGGTAGGTGACGACCGGGATGAGCGAGTTGCGGAGGACGTGCACGGGGACGATGCGGCTGCGCGACAGGCCCTTGCTCGCGGCGGTGCGGACGAAGTCCTGGCCCTGGGTGTCGATGACCGACGCCCTCGTCAGTCGGACGATCTGGGCGAAGCTGATCGTCGCGAGGACGATCGCGGGCAGCACGAGGTCGCCGAGCGGGGCGCCACTGCCCACGGTCGTCGGGAACCATCCGAGTTGCACGCCGAAGACGAACTGGCAGACGAACGCGACGACGAAGATCGGCAGCGAGATGAGGATCAGGCTGACGACGAGCGCGCTCGCGTCGAAGATGCCGCCCTTGCGGAGGCCGGAGACGAGGCCGATCGTGATGCCGGCCACCATCTCGAAGATGACCGCCATGATCGCCAGCTGCAGCGTCACCGGGAAGGTGCGGGCGAGGATGTCGGACACGGGCTCGCCGGAGAACGAGGTGCCGAAGTCGCCCTGGAAGATGCCCCCCAGGAAGATGAAGTACTGGACGATGAACGGCTTGTCGAGGTTGTACTGCTCGCGCAGGTTGTCGATGACCGATTGGGGCGGTGTCTTGTCGCCGAACAGGGCGACGATGGGGTCACCCGGCATGGCGAAGACCATGAAGTAGATCAGGAACGTGGTGCCGAGCAGGACAGGGATCGCCTGGAGCAGTCGGCGCAGAATGTAGCCGGCCATGGATCAGGCCCCGCTTTCCGCGGAATAGGACATGTTGGAAGAAACCTCACCGTGATGCGAGTGACCACACGATGCTACGCCGAACGCGCACCGCGCGGATACGTGGGAGTGGGGCGGCAACCTACCGGCTGCCGCCCCACGGCCGTCTGAGAGTCTAACCCCAGGCGGTCTTCGATCGAGAATTACTCGCTCTTGGTGATCTCGTGGTAGAGAGGCACCGAGTTCCAGCCGAACTCGACGTTGTCGACCGCCTCGCTCCACGCGCCGTTGACCGTCGAGTACCAGAGCGGGATCGCGGGGAGGTCCTTGAAGAGGATCTCCTGCGCGGCCTGGAACTTCTCGTTGGCGGCGTCGATGTCGGTCTCGGCGAGGCCCTCCTTGAGGAGCGCGTCGACCTCGGGGTTCGAGTAGTCACCGTCGTTCGAGCCCGCGCCCGTGCCGTACAGCGGCCCGAGGAAGTTGAACAGCGCCGGGTAGTCGGCCTGCCAACCGCTGCGGAACGCGGTCTGGATGGTGCGGTTGGTGATCTCGGTGCGCGCCTCGGCGAAGGTCGGGTACGGAGCGCCCGACGCGTCGATGCCGAGGTTGTTCTTCAGCTGGTTCGACACGGCGTCGACCCAGCTCGCGTGGCCGCCGTCGGCGTTGTACGCGATCTGGAAGGTGCCGGTCCACGGGGAGATGGCGTCGGCCTGGGCCCACAGCTCCTTCGCGGCGTCGGGGTCGAAGTCGAGCACGTCGGCGCCGGGGATGTCCTCGGAGTAGCCGTCGATGACCGGCGACGTGAAGTCGTGCGCCGGGGTGCGCGTGCCGGCGAAGATCACCTCGGTGATCTCCTCGCGGTTGATCGCCTTCGAGATGGCGGCGCGGCGGAGCTGGCCCTCCTCACCCGAGAAGTGCGGGAGGCGGCCCGGGATGGTGAACGACTGGAAGATCGCGGCGGCCTGGTTGACCGAGCGGCCCTCGAACTCGTCCTCGTAGATCTCCAGCGCGCTGTCGGGGATGGCGTCGAGCACATCGAGGGCGCCCGACTGGAGGTCGGCGTAGGCCGCGTCCTGCGTGGCGTAGAAGATGATGTCGAGGCCGCCGTTCTGCGCGGTGCGGGGACCGTCGTAGTCGGGGTTCACGACGAGGTTGATCTCCTCGTTGTGCTTCCAGGCGCCCTCACCGTCGAGCATGTACGGGCCGTTGCCGACCGGGTTCTCACCGAACGCCTCGAGGTCCTCGAAGGCCGACTCGGGGAGCGGGTAGAACGCCGAGTAGCCGAGGCGGAGCGGGAAGTCCGACTCGGGCTGCTTGAGCGTGACCTCGAACGTGGTGTCGTCGACGACCACGAGGCCGGGCAGCTCGGGCACCGACTCGTCGTAGCTGAAGCCCTCGATCGACTCGAAGAAGTACTGCGACAGCTGCTCGTTGGCGGTGTCGGCGCCGTAGTTCCAGGCGTCGACGAACGAGTTCGCCGTGACGGGCTCGCCGTTCGAGAAGGTCAGGCCCTCGCGGAGCTTGATCGTGTAGTGCTGCGCGTCTTCAGTCTCGATCGACTCCGCGACGTCGTTGTGCGCGGCACCCTCGGCGTCGTAGTAGACCAGGCCGGCGAAGATGGCGTCGAGGATCTTGCCGCCGCCGACCTCGTTGGTGTTGGTCGGGACCAGCGGGTTCTGCGGCTCGGAGCCGTTCGTGGTGATGACGGCCGACGAGCTCGCACCCTCGGTGGGCTCGGTGCCGCCGCTCGTGCAGCCCGCCAGCGTCAGCGCGCCGGCGGCGGCAAGAGCAATGGCGGCGACGCCGATTCTCTTGATCTTCAATGTTCCTCCTGTGAGATGTGCGCGACGACGACACGGCTTATGGCAGTGCGCGCGCGGGTACCCCGAGACTACGAACCTGCGAGGTCCGAGTCCAAACCCAATGGCAAACCGTTACCGACGCGAAACCTGAGGCACTCGCGGGTCGGGTCGATTCCGTCGCGGCGCGCACGATTCTTGCGTGCGGCCGCTCCATGCGAGGATTCCTGCATGCAGAGGGCCGTTCGCCTGCGGATCGAGGTCGCCATCGTGCTGGCGCTGTCGCTCGGGGCATCCGCCGTGTACTCGATCGTCTCGATCGTGGCGCGCCTGACGGCCGACACGCCGCTGTCGCAGCAGTCGGCCGCGATCAATCAGTCGCGGTCGAGCCGCGAGTGGCTCGACTTCACCTACCAGTTCCTCGACGTCGTGTTCGGCCTCGCCGTCGTCGCGCTCGTGCTGTACCTGCTGTGGCGGCCGGGCGTCGACCCCTTCCGACGCATCGGGCTCGACCTCACCCGGCCGGGTCGCGATGCGGCATCCGGACTCGCGCTCGTCGCCGTCATCGGCGTCCCTGGTCTCGCGCTCTACGCGGCCGGGCGCGCGCTGGGGTTCACCGTGGCGGTCGTGCCCGCGCCGCTCGACGCGCACTGGTGGACCATCCCGATCCTCGTGCTGGCCGCGCTGAAGGCGGCGCTCACGGAGGAGGTCATCGTGGTGGGCTACCTCTTCACGCGACTGCGGGAGCTCGGCGTGGGGCCGTGGGCGACGATCCTCTCGAGCGCCGTGCTGCGGGGCACGTACCACCTCTACCAGGGCTTCGGCCCGTTCGCGGGCAACGTGGCGATGGGCATCGTCTTCGGCTGGTGCTACACGCGGTGGGGCCGCACGATGCCGCTGGTCGTCGCGCACTGGGTGCTCGACCTGGTCTCCTTCATCGGGTATCCGCTCGCGGCGATGTGGTGGCCGGCGCTGTTCGCTCCCCCGTCGGCGTGACCGCTGGTGCCGCGGGACGCGGTGCCGCCGGGCCGGCGGGCGAGCCGGCGGGCGACGGATGCCTCGTCGCGACGTGCGTCCCGCTGGCCAGCGCGACGACCGTGGCGGGCATCGGCGGCAGCGCCTCCTCGGGCGGCTCGATGCGCAGGTCGGAGTCGGTGGCGCGCACGCGCGCCATGTCGAGCGCCGATCGTCTCGTCGGGGTGCACACCGCCGCGAAGGCCTCGTCGCCGAAGATGCCGCCGCGCGAGTAGTCGCCGATCGCGCCGGCCCGGCGGAGCGCCTCGGCGGTGCCGGGATCGCGTCGTTCGAGCATCGCGGCCCGTCGGTCGAGCCCGAGCCCGTCCGAGGCGAGCAGGGTGGACCCGACGATCGCGCCCACGAAGGCGACGCTCGCGAGTACGGCGACGAGATCGACGGAGATCATTCGCGGCCCCCTAACCGAGAGATCCTCAGTGTACTCCCGGGGGCGGACTGCGTGACCGCCCGGTTCCGGCGGAGCGCAGCCGGGGCGAGCCTCGATCCATGGACCTCGCACACGCCTACGCCGCCGGCCTCCTCGCCCACCACGCGACCGAGCACCTCCTCGCCCCGGACGAGCGGGAGCTCGCCGCCGCCGAGCGGCGCGCCACCGAGCAGGCGCGCCGCCGCGCCGCCCGCGTCCTCACCGAACGCGGGCGGCACGCGACGGTCCGGATGCGCCCCGTCCGCGCCTGAACCGTCCGCGGGCCTCGGCACGGCCCGCGGCCGGCAACCGTCTTACGCGAAGGCCTCCACCGGCGGGCACGCGCAGACGAGGTTGCGGTCGCCGTACGCCTGATCGATGCGCCGCACCGGGGCCCAGTACTTGTTCCGCACGAGCGAGTGCACGGGGTAGACGGCCTGCTCGCGCGTGTACGGGTGCGTCCACTCCCCCGCGATGACCGACTCGGCCGTGTGCGGCGCGTTCCGGAGCGGGTTGTCCTCGGCCGGCCACTCGCCTCGTCCGACGGCGTCGGCCTCGGCCTTGATCGCGACCATGGCCTCGACGAACCGGTCGAGCTCGGCCAGGTCCTCCGACTCGGTGGGCTCGACCATGAGCGTGCCCGCGACGGGGAACGACATGGTCGGCGCGTGGAAGCCGTAGTCGATGAGCCGCTTCGCGACGTCGTCGACCGTCACGCCGGTCGCGGCCGTGAGCGGGCGCAGGTCGAGGATGCACTCGTGCGCGACGAGGCCGTGCTCGCCCGTGTACAGCACCGGGAAGTGCTCGCGAAGTCGCGCGGCGACGTAGTTTGCGGCGAGGACGGCGGAGGCGGTGGCCTGCCGCAGGCCCTCGGCGCCCATCATGCGCACGTACGCCCACGAGATCGGCAGGATCGAGGGGCTGCCGTAGGGCGCGGCCGACACGGGGCCGCCGCCGTGCACGACGCCGCCCGCGTGGTCCGCACGCTGCGCGAGGGGGTGACCCGGAAGATACGGCGCGAGGTGCGCCTTCGCCGCCACCGGGCCGACGCCCGGGCCGCCGCCGCCGTGCGGGATGCAGAACGTCTTGTGCAGGTTCAGGTGCGAGACGTCGCCGCCGAAGTCGCCGAATCGGGCGAAGCCGAGGAGGGCGTTCAGGTTGGCTCCGTCGACGTACACCTGGCCGCCGGCGTCGTGCACCGCCTGGCAGACGTCGCGCACGTCGTGCTCGTACACGCCGTGGGTGGACGGGTAGGTGATCATGAGCGCGGCGATACGGTCGGCGTGCTCGGCGATCTTGGCGCGGAGGTCGGCGAGGTCGACGTTGCCGAGCTCGTCGGTGGCGACCACGACGACGCGCATCCCGGCGAGCACCGCGGAGGCCGCGTTGGTGCCGTGGGCGCTCGACGGGATGAGGCACAGGTCGCGCTCGGTGTCGCCGTTCGCGAGGTGGTAGCCGCGGATCGCGAGGAGGCCCGCGAGCTCGCCCTGGCTGCCGGCGTTCGGCTGGAGCGACACGGTGTCGTACCCCGTCACCTCGGCGAGCCAGGTCTCGAGCTGCTCGATGAGGCCGAGGGAGCCGACCACGTCGGCCTCGGGCGCGAAGGGGTGCAGCTCCGCGAACGCCGGCCACGTGACCGCCTGCATCTCGGTCGCGGCGTTCAGCTTCATGGTGCACGACCCGAGCGGGATCATGCCGCGGTCGAGGGCGTAGTCGCGGTCCGCGAGCGTCTTCAGGTACCGCATCATCTGCGTTTCGGACTGGTGCGTGTTGAAGACGGGGTGGGTGAGGTACGACGACGTGCGCCGGAGCGCGGCGGGCACGGAGGCCGGCTGCTCGGCGACCTCGACGACGACCTCGGTCTCGTCGGGCAGCCCGAACGCGCGCGCGACGAGCGCGAGCTGCGCGGGGGTGGTCGTCTCATCGACGGCGACGTGCACGGTCGCCTCGTCGGTCTCCCACAGGTGCAGGCCGAGGTCGCGGGCGCGCTCGACCACCGTGCGGGCGAGGCCGGGCACATGCACCTCGAGCGTGTCGAAGTAGCCCTCGTTCGCGAGCGTCAGCCCGTACCCGGTCAGCACCCCGGCGAGTGCCCGCGCCTTCTGCGCGGTCGAGACCGCGATGTGCCGGATGCCTCGCGGCCCGTGGTACACGGCGTACATCGACGCCATGACGGCGAGGAGGACCTGGGCGGTGCAGATGTTCGAGGTCGCCTTCTCGCGGCGGATGTGCTGTTCGCGGGCCTGCAGGCTGAGCCGGTAGGCCGGGTGTCCGGCCGCGTCGACCGAGACCCCGACGAGGCGGCCCGGCAGCTGCCGCTCGAGCCCCTTGCGGACGGCCATGTATCCCGCGTGCGGACCGCCGAAGCCCATCGGCACGCCGAAGCGCTGCGAGGTGCCGACCGCGACATCGGCGCCGAGCTCGCCGGGGCTCGTGATGAGCGCGAGCGCGAGCAGGTCGGCCGCGACGACGGCGAGGGCGCCCTGCGCCTTCGAGGCCGCGATGACGGATGCCGGGTCCCAGACCCGCCCGGACGCCCCGGGGTACTGCACGAAGAGCCCGAAGTGCTCGCCGAGCGCGGCGACATCGGTGTGCTCGCCGAGCTCGGCGACGACGAGGTCGATGCCGACGGCGTCGGCGCGCGACTCGAGCAGCGCGAGGGTCTGCGGCAGCGCGTCCGCGTCGACCACGAAGCGGTTCGACGCGGACTTCGAGGCGCGCCGGGCGAGGAGCATCCCCTCGACGACGGCCGTGCCCTCGTCGAGCATCGACGCGTTCGCGATGTCGAGGCCGGTGAGGTCCTCGACCATGGTCTGGAAGTTGATGAGCGCCTCGAGCCGGCCCTGGCTGATCTCGGGCTGGTACGGCGTGTAGGCCGTGTACCAGCTCGGGTTCTCGAGCACATTCCGCTGGATCACGGCCGGCGTGATCGTGCCGGAGTAGCCGAGGCCGATCATCGACGTGCGCACCGTGTTCGCCTCGGCGAGTGCCCGCAGCTCGGCGAGCGCCTCGCGTTCGGTCGCCGCGGCCGGGATCGCGGAGTCGACGACCTCGCGCATGCGGATGGAGGTCGGCACGGCGGCATCCATCAGGGCGTCGAGCGAGTCGTAGCCGAGCGCATCGAGCATGCGCTGCTGGTCGGCCGGCGTCGTGCCGATGTGGCGGCGCCCGAAGGCGTCGAGGTCGTACGTCGAGGAGGTGCTCATCGGGCGGGTCGTTCCTTACTCGCCGACGAGGGCGCGGTACTCGGCGTGGCTCAGCAGCTTCGGCAGCTCGCCGGCGGAGATCTTCAGCAGCCAGCCCTCGCCGAACGGGTCGGAGTTCACGAGCTCGGGCGAGTCGATCACGGCCTGGTTCGCCTCGACGACTTCGCCGTCGATGGGGGCGAAGAGCTCGCCGACCGACTTGGTCGACTCGATCTCGCCGACGACGGTGCCGGCGCTGACGGCGGTGCCCGCGGCGGGCAGGTCGACGTAGACGACGTCGCCGAGCTTCTCGGCGGCGTAGTCGGTGATGCCGATGACGGCGGTGTCGCCGTCGAGGCGCACCCACTCGTGCTCTTCGGTGTACTGCAGGGCGGTGACGTCGGTCATGGGTGTCTCCTCGATCGCGGCTGACGGCGTGCTGGGTCGGTGGTGGCTGACGGGATGCCGCGGCTCACGCGGAGCGGCGGTAGAACGGCGGCGCGACGACGGCGGCGGGCACGCGCGTGCCGCGCACGTCGACGTGCAGCGTGGTGCCGGGCTCGGCGGCCCCCGGCGCGACGTAGGCGAGGGCGATCGGGTGGCCGAGCGTCGGCGACAGCGCCCCCGACGTCACGACGCCGACGCGCACGGCGTCCTCGCCGGGCCCGTCGTAGATCTCGTACTCGGCGCGCGGAGCCCGGCGACCCTCGGCGGTGAGGCCGACCAGCACGGGGGCATCCTCGCCGGGGCCGCGCTCGACGGCGGCGCGGCCGACGAAGTCGCCGTCCTTCGACAGCGCGACGACGCGGCCGAGACCGGCCTGCACGGGCAGGGTGTCGCGGGTCAGCTCGTGCCCGTACAGCGGCATGCCGGCCTCGAGCCGGAGGGTGTCGCGGCTCGCGAGTCCGCACGGCACGACGCGGGGCCCGCCGGTCTCGCGGAGCGCCTCCCACAGCCGGGCCGCACGCTCGGGCGCGAGGTAGAGCTCGAATCCGTCCTCGCCGGTGTAGCCGGTGCGGGCGACCAGCACCGGCTCGCCGTCGAAGGTCGCGGCGAACGCGCGGTAGTACTTCAGCTCGGTGAGCGTGCGGTCGAAGTCCTCGTCGTCGTTGCCGGGGCCGTCGACGCCGAAGCCCTCGGTCTCGAGCAGCACGGCGAGCGCGTCCGGACCTTGCAGGGCGATGAGCGCGATGTCGTCGCTCTCGTCGGAGACGAAGGCGTCGAACCCGTCGGCCCGCGCGGTCAGCTCGGCCGCGACGGTCTCGCGGTTGGCGGCGTTGGCCACCACCATGAAGCGGTCGTCGCCGGTGCGGTAGACGACGAGATCGTCGATGATGCCGCCGTCTTCGGCGAGGAGGAGGGAGTACTTCGCCTGGCCCTCGGCGATCGCCGAGAGTTTGCCGGCGAGCGCGTGGTCGAGGGCCGCGCCGGCCTCGGCGCCGACGACGAAGATCTCGCCCATGTGCGACAGGTCGAACAGCCCGGCGTGCTCGCGGACGGCCTTGTGCTCGGCGAGGTCGGAGGAGTACCGCACGGGCATCTGCCAGCCGGCGAAGTCGGTGAACGATGCGCCGGCGGCGCGGTGCACGGCGTCGAGCGGGCTGAGCCGCGCCCGGGTGGGGCCTGATGTGGTCACGAGTTCTCCTGGGTCGCGCGAATCGCGCGGCGGATGCCGCTGTTGAGAACTCCCCCTCTGTCATGGGCCTGAGAGTTTCACGCCGAGCGGTCGGGCTCGGGCGCTTTCACCTTGGGCGGGACGAGGCAGAGCCTGCTCGATCCACTTTTCAGAGCGGCCTCGTCATCGCGGTGTGTGACCTGAGAGATTGGCGGGGAGGCTTGCTCCTTCGGTGCCGGCCGGCCCTGCCGATGGCTGGGCTGCCGGCTCTCCCGCGACGCGTCGATGGCCCGGTGTGAGATTGTCCGGTCAGTCTAGCGGGTGGATGCCCCGGGCCCATCGATCGCGGCGATTCCCGGTTCTGGTCGGGATGACTGTAAGCTGAGCGCATCCCCACTTCGAGTCAGGCTGACTCGAAGGTTCGGTTTCCCCGATCGGAAGGCGAGGTGTCCCGTGGCCAGACCCGTGCCCGAGATCCGGCTCGCCGTGTCCACCGTGATCTTCGCCCTCCGCCCCGACCACGCGAGCGGGCGGCCGGCACTCTGGATCCCGCTCGTCCGCCGCACCCGCGAGCCGCAGCTCGGCCGATGGGCGCTGCCCGGCGGCTGGCTGCCCGCGGCGGAAGAGCTGGAGGCCGCCGCCGCCCGGACCCTCCGCGCGACCACGGCGCTCGCCCCCACCTACCTCGAGCAGCTGTACACCTTCGGCGAGGTCGACCGCTCCCCCGACGAGCGCGTCGTCTCCGTCGTCTACTGGGCCCTCGTACGAAGCGACGAAGCGGCCAAGGCCGCGACCGGCCCGAACGTGCGCTGGGTGCCCGCCGACCACCTGCCCGAGCTCGCCTTCGACCACCGGCGCATCGTGGAGTACGCGCTCTGGCGCCTGCGCACCAAGGTCGAGTACTCCGAGATCGCCCACGCGCTGCTCGGCGAGACGTTCACCCTCGCCGAGCTCCGCTCCGTGTACGAGGCCGTGCTGCAGCGCGGGCTCGACCCCGCGAACTTCCGGCGCACGATGCTCGCGTCGGGCGGCCTGCGCGAGACCGGGGAGGTCGTCGCCGGCACCCCGCATCGGCCGCCGAAGCTCTACCGCTACGACACCGCACCCGCAGGTCGGCGCACCGGCGAGCCGTTCCTGGCGGACGAGCCGTTCCGGGCGGACCAAGCGCTCCGAGAAGAAAGGCCACGGCCATGACCATCACCGCCGACGAGCTCCGCGACGCGGCATCCGTCGATCGCAGCATCCGTCTCATTTCGACGGGCGCCGCGGCCGGCGCGGCGTGCTCCCCCGAGCTCGCCCGCGGACCGTGGGAGTTCGACGCCGGCCCGGCCGGCTACGGGCCGGGCGCGTCCATGGGCGACGTCATCCCGGCCGGCTCGCCGCGCCAGGGCTCGCTGCCCGAGGCGTACCGCCGTGCGTCGGATGACGAACTCCACGCGCGCATCGAGGCCGCGAAAGCGACCCTCGGCGAGCGCGTCGTCGTGCTCGGTCACTTCTACCAGCGCGACGAGGTCATCCGGCACGCCGACTTCGTGGGCGACTCCTTCCAGCTCCCGAACGCGGCGCTCACCCGCCCCGACGCCGAGGCGATCGTCTTCTGCGGCGTCCACTTCATGGCCGAGACGGCCGACCTCCTCTCGCGCCCCGAGCAGGCCGTGATCCTGCCGAACCTCGCGGCCGGCTGCTCGATGGCCGACATGGCCGACGAGTCCAGCGTCGAGGAATGCTGGGAGCAGCTCGCCGAGGTCTACGGCGGCCTCGACGAGGTCGACGCCGACGGCCGGGTGCCTGTGATCCCGGTCACCTACATGAACTCCAGCGCCGCGTTGAAGGGCTTCGTGGGCCGGCACGGCGGCATCGTGTGCACGTCCTCCAACGCGCGCACGGTGCTCGAGCAGGCGTTCGAGCGCGGGCAGCGGGTGCTGTTCTTCCCCGACCAGCACCTCGGCCGCAATACGGCGAAGGCGATGGGCGTGCCCGTCGAGCGGATGCCGATGTGGAACCCGCGCAAACCCCTCGGCGGCAACGAGGCGACCGACCTCGAGGACGCCCGCGTCATCCTCTGGCACGGCTTCTGCTCGGTCCACAAGCGCTTCACCGTCGACCAGATCGAGGCGGCCAGGGCGTCGCAGCCCGGCGTGCGGGTCATCGTGCATCCCGAGTGCCCGATGCCGGTCGTCGACGCCGCGGATGCCGCGGGCTCGACCGACTTCATCGTGAAGGCCATCCAGGCCGCACCCGCCGGGTCGACGTTCGCCATCGGCACCGAGATCAACCTCGTGCAGCGCCTCGCGGCGGAGCATCCCGAGCACGAGATCTTCTGCCTCGACCCGGTCGTGTGCCCGTGCTCGACGATGTACCGCATCCACCCGGGCTACCTCGCCTGGGTGCTGGAGGAGCTCGTCGCCGGCCGCGTCGTGAATCGCATCACCGTGCCCGACGCGGTGGCCGCGCCGGCACGCGTCGCCCTCGAGCGCATGCTCGCAGCCAAGCCGGGCGCACAGACCACCAGTGCCGCCGGGGCCTGACATGGGGCACGTCCTGGTGGTCGGCGGCGGCATCGCGGGGCTGTGGACCGCGGTGCGCGCCGCCGACGCCGGGCACCGCGTGGAGCTCGTGACCAAGGCCGACCTCGCCGAGGGCAGCACGCGCTACGCGCAGGGCGGTATCGCCGCGGCCCTCTTCCCCGACGACTCGGTCGAGCGGCACCTCCGCGACACGCTGGAAGCCGGCGCCGGTCTCGGCGACCCCGCCGCCGTCCGCGTGCTCTGCGACGAGGGCCCGGCGCGCGTTCGCGACCTGATCCGGTTCGGCGTCGAGTTCGATCGCGGCGAGTCGGGCCTCGACCGCGGGCTCGAGGCCGCGCATTCCCGCGCCCGCATCGTGCATGCGGGCGGCGACGCGACCGGCGCGGCGATCGAGCAGGCGCTCGTGGCCACCGTCCGCCGCCGCGCCGTCTCGATCGTCGAGCGGGCGATGCTCGTCGACCTCCTCGTCGAGCGCGGCCGCGTGACCGGCGCGGCGATCCTGCACGCCGACGGCACGGTCGCCGAGCATCGCGCCGACGCCGTGGTGCTCGCGACGGGCGGCAGCGGATGCCTCTACCGGCATACGACGAACCCGGCCGTCGCGACCGGCGACGGCGTGGCCGCAGCGTGGCGGGCGGGCGCGGCGGTCGCCGATCTCGAGTTCACCCAGTTCCACCCGACAGCGCTCGCGGCGCCGGGCACGCCGCTCATCTCCGAGGCCGTCCGCGGCGAGGGGGCGGTACTGCTCGACGCGCGGGGCATCCGATTCATGCCCGCCGTCGACGCGCGCGCGGAACTCGCTCCTCGCGACGTCGTCGCCCGGGCGAGCTGGCGTCGTATGGCCGAGCAGGGCGGCTCCGCCGTGCTGCTCGACGCGACCGCCCTCGGCGGCGCGTTCCTCGCCCGCCGGTTCCCCGGCCTCGACCGGGTGACGCGGGATGCCGGCTTCGACTGGTCGCGGAAACCCATCCCCGTCATCCCGGCCGCGCACTATGCCATGGGCGGCATCATCACCGACCTCGACGGCCGGAGCAGCCTTCCGGGCCTGCTCGCCGTGGGCGAGTGCGCCCGCACGGGCGTGCACGGCGCGAACCGGCTCGCCTCGAACTCGCTGCTGGAGGCCGCGGTCTTCGCCGACCGAGCGGCACGCGCGCTAGCCGGCGGAGCCGCTGCTGAGGATGCCACCCGCCAGGCCGGCGCCGCGGACTCGAGCGATCCGGCAGACGCGGCCCGACGGTCGGCCCCGGCTGCGATCCGGGCGGAGGCGCCTACGGTCGACCGCGCCGCACTGCAGCAGCTCATGTGGACCCGGGCCGGCCTCGAACGCGACGCGGCGGGTCTCGCCGAGGCATCCGCCCGGCTCGCCGCCTGGCGCGCGCCGGACCCCGTCGACCGGGCGAGTGCGGAGGACCGCAACCTGCTCGACCTCGCCCGGCTCACCGTCGACGCCGCCCTGGCACGTCGCGAGAGCGTCGGCGCCCACTTCCGATCGGATGCCCCGGCCGGGGCATCCACCGCACCCGAGCTGGAGGCCGCCTGATGACCGACCGACGCGAGATCGAACGGATCGTGGGCGCCGCGCTCGACGAGGACGCCCCGTGGGGCGACCTCACGGGCGAAACCCTCATCCCCGAGACGGCGACCGCCGCGGCAGACCTGGTCGCGCGTGAAGCGGGCGTGCTGTCGGGGGTCGACGTCTTCGCCGCGGCGTTCCGCCTGGCCGACCCGCGCATCGCCGTCGAGCCGCTCGCCGCGGACGGCGACCGCTTCGACGCCGGAGCCGTGCTGACGCGCGTCACCGGCCCGGCGCGGGGCATCCTCCGCGCCGAACGCGTCGCCCTGAACCTCGTGCAGCGGATGTCCGGCATCGCGACGCTCACCGCGACCTACGTCGCCGCCGTCGCGGGCACCACCGCCCGCATCGTCGACACCCGCAAGACCACGCCGGGCCTGCGCAGCCTGGAGCGGCAGGCCGTCCGCGACGGCGGCGGCCGCAATCACCGCCGGAGCCTCTCCGACGCGGTGATGGCGAAGGACAACCACCTCGCGGTGCTCGCCGCCGGCGGCGTCGACCTCGCGAGCGCCCTCCGCGCCGCGCGTGAGCGGATGCCGCACACCGCCCACCTCGAGGTCGAGGTCGACCGGCTCGACCAGATCGACGCCGTGCTCGCCGGCGGAGCCGACACCGTCATGCTCGACAACTTCACACCCGACGAATTGCGCGAGGGCGTCGCCCGCATCGCCGGCCGCGCCATCGTGGAGGCGTCGGGCGGCGTCTCGCTGGAGACGGTCGCGGAGATCGCCGCGACGGGCGTGGACGTCATCTCGGTGGGCGCGCTGACCCACTCTGTGCGCTCGCTCGACCTCGGACTCGACATCGCGATCGGCTGAACGGAGCCCCAGGTGATCTTCCTCGACCACGCCGCCACCTCGCCGGTCCGCCGCGAGGCGCTCGAGGCGATGTGGCCCTACCTCACGGGCGCGTTCGGCAACCCGTCGAGCCGGCATCGCCTCGGCGACGAGGCGGCCCGGGCGCTCGAGTGGGCCCGGGCCGAGGTCGCCGCGGTCGTGGGGGCACGGCCCGGTGACGCCGTCTTCACGGGCGGCGGCACCGAGGCCGACAACCTCGCCGTGAAGGGGCTCGCGCTCGCGACACCCCGCGGGCGGCACGTCGTCGTCTCGGCGATCGAGCACGAGGCGGTGCTGGAGTCCGCACGCTTCCTCGAGCGCCGGCACGGCTTCGAGGTGTCGGTGGTCGACGTCGACCGCGGCGGCCTCGTGCACCCGGATGCCCTGGCCCGGGTCATCCGGCCCGACACCGCGCTCGTGTCCGTCCAGCTGGCGAACAACGAGGTCGGCACGGTCCAGCCGGTCGCCGAGCTCGCACGCATCGCGCACGCGGCCGGCGCGGCCGTGCACACCGACGCCGTGCAGGCCGCGGGATGGCTGCCGCTCGGCCTCGACGGGCTCGGTGCCGACGCGCTCTCGCTCGCCGGACACAAGGTCGGCGCGCCCAAGGGCACGGGGGCGTTGATCGTGCGCGGACGGCTGCCGATCGAGCCCGTGCTGCACGGCGGCGGCCAGGAGCGCGGTCGCCGATCCGGCACGGAGAACGTCGCGGGTGCCGTGGCGTTCGCGACCGCGCTGCGCCTCGCGGAGGAGGAACGAGCGGATGCCTCGGCCAGGGTCCGCGCCCTCGGCGAGGCGCTCGTCGACCGGGTGCTCGCCGAGATCCCCGGCGCCGAGCTGACCGGCGACCGGGTGGCCCGGCTCCCGGGCACGGCGTCGTTCGTCTTCCCCGGCGCCGCCGGCGAGGCGGTGCTGCTCGAGCTCGAACGCGACGGCGTCCTCTCCTCGAGCGGCTCGGCGTGCGCCGCCGGACGCGACGAGCCCTCGCATGTGCTCACCGCGATGGGCGTGCCCGCCGAACTGGCGCAGACGGCCGTGCGGTTCACCCTCGGCCGGGAGACCACGGCCGAGGAGGTTTCGCTCGCCGCAGACGCGGTGGCCAGAGCAGTGTCGGCCGTGCGCGGTATCGTGGCGGCATGACCGACCAGACGCCTGACCGAGACTCCGAGGCCCGCGACGCGGCCGACGCCGAGCGGGCCGGCCTGGCCCGCGACGACGCCGAACGCGAGCGCCGCGAAGAGACCGAGCTCGCTCCCGAAGAGGGCCTGCTCGACGGATGGCTCCCCGAGCCGTCGCCGACCGACGGGCCCGCGCCCGCTCCCTGATCCCCGCCTCGCGCGCGCACGAACTGCATACGTTCCTATCCTTCGCCGCGAACGGGAATAGCACCTCCTCGCCACGAGGTTGTGCCTGTCTACCGGAACGACTGGGCCACGAGCCCGCCCGTTCCGTCTCGCTCCACCCACCCTCACTCCGACGACGCCGTGACTGCCCGGCGCCGTCGAGCGCCGCGACCGATGGGAAACCGCTCCGTGACCGAACGCGCCGTATCCGACCTCGACTCCGTCGACCTCGAGCCCTCCGGCTCGACGTCGGCCGAACCCACCCACCTCGCCGACAGCCCGCGCGCCGCCGCGGAGGACGCCGCGGTCCGGGCCCACCAGCCCGACCACGGCGCCCGCAACACCCGCGTCATCTGGCTCCTGCTCGCCGCGACCTTCGTCGTCTTCCTCAACGAGACGATCATGGGCGTCGCGGTGCCGCACCTCGTCGACGACCTCCACATCTCCGTCACGGCCGCCCAGTGGCTGACGACGGCGTTCATGCTGACCATGGCCGTCGTCATCCCCATCACGGGCTTCCTGCTGCAGCGCTTCCCGACGAAGCCGATCTTCATCACCGCGATGAGCCTGTTCTCGGCCGGCACGCTCCTCGCCGCGCTGGCTCCCGGCTTCGAGGTGCTGCTCGCGGCCCGCGTCGTGCAGGCGAGCGGCACGGCGATCATGATGCCGCTGCTCATGACCACCCTCATGACGGTCGTCGCTCCGAGCGACCGCGGCCGGTTCATGGGCCGCGTCTCGATCGTGATGTCGGTGGCGCCCGCCGTCGGCCCCACCATCTCGGGCATCATCCTCAACACGCTCAGCTGGCGCTTCATGTTCTGGCTCGTCCTGCCCATCGCGGTCGTGATGCTCGTCATCGGGGCGCGCAAGGTCGAGACGGTCAACGAGCCGCGGAAGCTGCCGATCGACCTCTGGTCGGTCGTGCTGTCCGCGTTCGGCTTCGGCGGCCTCGTGTACGGTCTGAGCCTCATCGGCGGCGAAGGCGGCGGTGACGCGTCGGCGACCCCTGCGTGGGCGCTGCCGGCTGCGTTCGTCGTGGGCGGGCTCGCGCTCGGCGCGTTCATCTGGCGGCAGCTGCTGCTGCAGCGCCGCGACCGCGCGCTGCTCGACCTGCGCACCTTCCGGTCGAAGAACTTCTCGATCTCGGTCGGCATGATGGTCGTGCTCATGGCGTCGCTGTTCGGCACCATCATCGTGCTGCCGTTCTACCTGCAGCGCGTGCTACTGCTCGAGCCGCTGCAGACCGGCCTGATGCTGCTTCCCGGCGGCCTGCTCATGGGGCTGCTCGGCCCGACGGTCGGGCGGCTCTTCGACCGGTTCGGGCCCACGCCGCTGCTCGTGCCGGCGAGCGTCGTGCTAAGTGCCGTGCTGTGGTCGCTCACCATGGTCGGCGAGGACACCTCGCTCTGGCTCGTGCTCGGGCTGCACCTGGTGATGTCGGTCGCGCTCGCGTTCATGTTCACGCCGCTGTTCACCTCGGCGCTCGGGTCGGTGGAACCCCGGTTCTACTCCTACGGCTCCGCCATCATCGGCACCATCCAGCAGGTGGCCGGCGCCGTCGGCACCGCGCTCTTCATCACCGTCATGGCGGCGAGGGAGACCGCGGCCGCCGCGGCCGGCGCGGGCGACCTCGCCGCTCAGGCCGCGGGCATCCGCGGTGCCTTCACGGTCGGGGCGATCATCTCGATCGCCGCCATCGTCGGCGCATTGTTCGTGCGGAAGCCGGCCGACATGGCCGAAGGCGCGCCGGTCGGACACTGACGCGTCGCGCCCTTCCGACGACACGAACCCACGCACGGAGCGGGGCCCGGTGGTTCGCCACCGGGCCCCGCTCCGTCTTCCGCTCAGCCGCAGTTCGGCCGGCAGGTGCGCTGCGTCAGGGCGTCCACGAGCACGAGACCGAGATCCTCCGGCTTGGAGGCCGAATACGCCGCCCCGCCCGTCGTCTTCGCGATCTGCTGCATCGCGCCGAGGTCGGTGTCGGGACCGAAGCCGATCATGATGACCGGCACCGGCTTCGCCGGGTCGTTCATCTTCTGCAGCTCGCCGAGCAGCTGCTCGAGGGAGATGCCGTTCTCGTCCTCGTTCTTGCCGTCGGTGATGAGCAGCACCGAGTTGACCTTCTCCGGGTCGTACGTCTCACGCACGCGCTGGACCGCCGCGAGCGTCGTGTCGTAGAGGCCGGTCGCCCCGCCGAGGCGGGCCGGCAGCGAACCGATGATCTGCTGAATGCCCTGGGTGTGCGCCTGGTCGGCGAGCGGGGCGATCGGCGCGAGATCCTCGTAGTCGAGGTCGCCGTTCCGCGCCGTGGAGAAGACCCATACCCCGAGTTCGACCTCGCCCGAGAACTTGGACATGGCTCCGATGGCGGCCTGCTGGAAGATGTCGATGCGACGCAAGCCGTTCTCGGCGGGCTCCTCCATGGAGCCCGACACGTCGATCACGGCGAGCATGCGCGACCGGAGCGTCAGCACACCCCACGCGCGGAGGATCTCGAGCTGGGCGGCGCCGTCGAGCGGGGCCGCCGGCGGAGCGGCCGTCGCGCCCACGCCCGCCACGTCGAGCTCGCCGCTGCCGTCGGGCGCGCGGAACCCGGCCGCGAGGAACCGGTCGCTCGCGTCGCGGACCGCCTGCTCGAAGCGGTCGAGGAGCTCGGCGTGCGAGGGCTGCGTCGCGGCCTCGTCCGCTCCGTCTCCGGTGGCTTCCCCGGCGGCGTCGCCGGGCTCGGCGGTCTCGCTCTCGGACGCGGCATCCGCACCGCCGTCCTCCGGCGCCAGCACGAGGAAGGGGTAGTCGAGCGACACGGTGCCGTCGGCCGGGTACGCCGCAACCAGCTGCTCCGCGGGGTCGTCGAGGTTGTACGCGGCCAGCTGCGCCTCGCTGGTGATCACAACGCTCGCCTGCGGCGCGGACGACACCGCACTGAACGCTGCGCTCGTGGATGCCGGGATCGCCTTGCCGAGCGCGATCATCGCGCCGGGAAAGGCGCGCGGATCGGCGGGCGACGCGTGGGCGCGGAGCGCCAGCAGACCGGCGAGGCTCGACGCGGATGCCTCCGGGTCGGGCATGATCGCCGGCAGGGTGCCCGTGAGCACCCGGGTCCAGCTCGCGGGCTCGGCCGCAACGACCTCTTCGGCGCGGGTGGCCGGGACGGCGAAGACGACCGGCGAGCTCGCCACGGACTCCCGAGCCTCGACCGCGGGCGCCGGCTGGCCGAGCGAGGACGCGGTCGCCGCGACGCGGTCGATCCAGACGCTGGAATCGGGCACCCAGGCGTCGGCATCGAGACCGCCGCCGGCGACGACGGCCGCCGTGTCCGCGGCATCCTGCGCCCGCACCTCCGTGCTCACGCACAGGTCGCCCGACGCGTCGAACTCCGCCGCGACGTCAGAGAGCACCGGAGCGATCGAGGTGTCGGCGACGATCAGCAGTTCGTCGGGTGTCTCACAGCCCGGCTCCGCCGCCGCGAACAGCGGGTTCAGGTGGCCGCCGACCCAGAGGTACACCCCGGATGCGACGACGCCGACGACCGCGACGGCAGCGACGATGGACAGGATCAGGGCGCGGCGGCCCGGCTTACTCGCCGGAGCAGCGATGCTGTGACGACCCACGGGGACACTCCAAGCCGACCGGCGGCATCAAGGGGGGCACCGCCGATCCCGGTCTGAACGGGTTCCCCGCTCAGGGGGAAGGTTCCATCAGTGTAGGCGATGCTTCCTCGACTCGAACGTCCCGTTGCACGATCCGGGCACGGGAAAGGGCGGGCGATGCCCCCAGCACCGCCCGCCGAGCCGGTCCCCCGACCGGCCACCGTGATCTCGATGACGTCCCGCACCCCCGCGCGAGGCCCTCCGAGCACCACGTTCCGATTCCCGTCGTGGCTGCGACACTACCGGTTCGGAGAGCGGGGAGACAGGGGGTTGACGCGTCACCCGAACTCGGTTCGGATGTCGCCCATGGAGCGGTTCCGCGACCGGCGGGACGCCGGCCGGAGGCTCGGTGCCCGGCTCGCCGACCTTGCCAGCGACGGCCGGCTCGACCGGCCCGTGGTACTCGGACTGCCGCGCGGCGGAGTGCCCGTCGCCGACGAGGTGGCGCGAGCGCTCGACGCCCCGCTCGACGTGCTCGTCGTACGAAAGCTCGGGATGCCCGGGCAGCCGGAGGTCGCGATCGGGGCGGTGGGCGAGGATGCGGCAGCCGTCTGGAATGCGGAACTGCGCCGGGCGGCGCATGCGAGCGGCGACGAGCTCGATCGGATCGAACGGCGTGAGCGGTCGGAAGTCGCGGCGCGGGTCGAACGGTTCCGAGGCGGCCGGCACGCCGTCGATCTCCGCGGGCGCACCGCCGTCATCGTCGACGACGGAGTCGCGACCGGGGCGACTGCGCGGGTCGCCTGCGGCATCGCGAGGGCGCTCGGCGCCGAGCGGGTCGTCCTCGCCGCTCCGGTCGGACCGCCCGGCGTCGACGCCGCCGTGCCCGAGGCCGACGACGTCGTGTGCCTGGCGACGCCCACCGGGTTCATGGCCGTCGGAATGCACTACCTCGACTTCACTCAGACGAGCGACGACGAGGTGTCGGCCATCCTCGCCGCGCGGCGTCCGTCGTGACAGGCCGCGTCACCGGTCTGGAACGACCGCACGCCGGACGTGGTCGGCGTCAGCGCGGCGCCGTCCCGACGGCGTAGGTGCCGCCCCGCTCAGCATCGACCCCGATCCGGGTCGTCAGACCCGCCTCGGCGAGCGCGTCGGCGGTCCGCCCGGCCTGCGCCTCACTGGTCTCGATGAGCACCCGCCCGCCCGGCACCAGCCAATCACGTGCACCGGCGGCCACCCGCCGGTGCACGTCCAATCCGTCGGTCCCGCCGTCGAGCGTGCGCATCGGTTCGTGCTCGCGCGCCTCGCGTGGCATCCATCCGATGTCGGCGGTGGGAACGTACGGCGCGTTCACGACGAGCAGGTCGACGAATCCAGCCAGCTCCCCTGGCAACGCGGCGAACAGGTCGCCGACCACGGCCTCACCACCGAACGGACGCAGGTTGCGCCGGGCGACCTCGACTGCGAGCGGGTCGATGTCGGCGGCGACGAGGCGGCCCAACGGCCTCGGCGCAACACCGGCCGCGACGGCCGCACCGATCGCGCCGACGCCGCAGCAGAGGTCGACGATGACCGGCGAAGCCACCTCGCGTGCGAGCCGCACCGCCTCGGTCACCAGCGCCTCGGTGCGACGCCGCGGCACGAAGACGCCGGGCACCACCTCGATCCGGAGCGCGCTGAACTCCACCCATCCGAGCAGGGGCTCCAGCGGCTCCCCCGCGACGCGGCGCGCGACGAGAGCTTCGAGGGCCGCATCGTCGGCGGCGGCGCCACGGAGCAGGGCAGCCTCCTCCTCGGCGAACACGCACCCCGCCGCCCGCAGGCGCGCGACGAGCGGATCTGCGCTCACGCGGCGCCCTCACCAGTGGCGGTGCGCCGGCTCCGCTGCCATTCCTCGGCGAGCATCGCATAGGTGTACCCGTCGACCCAGCCGAGCTCGGCATGCCAGGAATCCTGCACGCCGTGCTGCTCGCGGCGCATGCCGAGCTTCTCCATGACGCGCCAGGATGCGCTGTTGTCGGCGAAGCAGCCGGCCGTGACGCGGTGCACGCCGAGCTCGCCGAAGGCAAGGTCGAGCATCGCACCGGCGATGGCCGTGGCGAATCCGCGACCCGCGTGGGAGGGGTCGACGAGGTAGCCGAGCTCGGCCTCGGCACCTCGCCACGGTCCGGGATCGACGTGCATCTGGCCCATCGCGTCGACGACCTGCAACGAGGCGGTACCCACGACCCGATCGCCGAGCAGGGCGACGGCCGCATGGTCGGTCGGGTCGACGGCCCGCTCGCGCCAGACGCGCCGGAACGCGTCGGGGTCGACCTCCGTCCGGAGCAACCATCGCGTCACCTCGGGGCGGTTGCGCCAGCGCAGGACCTCGTCGAGGTCGGAATCGGTCGCGGGCCGGAGGACGAGCGGACCCGCCGGCCGCGGCCAGCGCACATCGGGAGACGTCACCCCCTCATGATCGCAGGGATCATGGCGCAACCGAGGGCCCCACGCAACCCGTTGCCGCGCCGCGGACATCCGCGGTCGACTGTCGGGGAACCCGACCGAGGAGGCGGACAGCCATGGACACCAGCACCGTGATCTGGATCATCGTCGCGATCGTCGTCGTCATCGTCATCATCGCGATCGTCGTGGCCCTGACATCGCGACGCGCACGGGAGGCGCGAGCCGAGCAGCAGCGCCGCAAGGCCGCAGAGATCCGCGCCGAAGCGCAGCAGACGCAGGAGCGCGCCGCCGCGCACGACGTGGCGGCGTCGCAGGCCGCCGCCGCAGCGGCGAAGGCCGAGGCGGATGCCCGCGCCGCTCAGCTCCAAGCCGACCGGCTCGCGCGCGAGAGCGAGTCGCGCGGCGCGGAGGCGGCGCAGCTGCGGGACGAGACGGACGCGCGGCTGAGGAAGGCGGACGACCTCGACCCGGATGTCACCGCCGATCGCGACCGGTCGGACCGGACTGCGGACGGCGGCGTGCCGCGCCATGCGGCCGGCGCGACCGACGACGCCGCGGTCGGCGACTCGCGCGCCGACGCGACGACGGTCCGTCCTGAGGAGGGCCGCCGCACCGACGGCGATCCGCGCACCTGAACGCGCCAGCTGATCCGTTCATCCTGGCCGAGCAGCGGATCCGTGCGAGTATCCGCGACGCGCCGACCGGCGTCGGCGCGTTGCGCATACCCTCGTTATTTCACGAGCCGGGACAGCACCCGATCGGCGAGCGGCTTTCCGCCCGTCTGGCACGTGGGGCAGTACTGGAACGTCGAGTCGGCGAAGATGACCTGACGCACCGTGTCGCCGCACACCGGGCAGGCCTCTCCTGTTCGGCCGTGCACCTGCATGCCGCGCCGCTTCGCGTCCTTCAGCTCGGCGGGCGGCCGGCCCGAAGCCGTCTCCACGGCCTCGGCCAGGGTCTCGCGCATCGCCCGGTAGAGCGTTTCGACCTGTTCGGGTGAGAGCTTCGCGGCCAACGCGTACGGTGACATCCGGGCCGCGTGCAGGATCTCGTCGGAGTAGGCGTTGCCGATGCCCGCGAACACCGATTGGTCGCGCAGCACGCCCTTGACCTGCGTGCGCCGACCGGCCAGCACCGCCGCGAAGTCGTCGAGGCTGAAGCCAGGCGCGGTCGGGTCGGGCCCGAGGCGGGCGATGCCCGGCACCTCCGCGGGATCGCGGACGACATACACGGCGAGCGACTTCTTGGTGCCCGCCTCGGTGAGGTCGAACCCGGCCCCGTCGTCGAACCGCAGCCGCAGGGCGAGCGGCGACTTGCCGGGCTTCACCGGTGTCGCAGGCACCTCCTCGTACCAGCGGAGCCATCCGGCCCGCGCGAGGTGGAAGACGAGGTGGACGCCGCCCGCGTCGAGGTCGACGAACTTGCCGTGCCGGGCGACCCCGTCGACGACCGCACCCTCGAGCGCCTGCACGGGCGGATCGAACGTCTTCAGCGCCGAGATGGACGCGAGCCGGACCGACGCGATGGCATGGCCCACCGCGCGCTCGCGGAGGAACCGCGCGAGCGCCTCCACTTCGGGCAGCTCAGGCACCCCTCCATCCTGCACCCGCCCACCGACATCCCGCCCGAAATCTCCATCTCTCCCCGCTGCGATGGCGGGTGTCACCGACAGGCAGGCGGCCCCCTATGATCGCGCTGTGGACCCGAACACCGCACGCGCGCTGCTGCGCCTCCCGCCCGACCACCCGGTCACGCTCGATGAGATCGACGCGGCGTATCTGGCGGCGACCTGGGACCGCCATCCCTCCCGATACCCGGAGGGCGAGGAGCGACGCGAAGCCGAGGCGTGGGCCCGCACCTTGTCGGCGGCGCGCGAGAGCCTGATCAACGCCGGCACGCCGGCCACCCCGCCCGCCCCGACCCCGGGCGATCCGCGCGCCAGGCGGCGCCCCTGGGTGGTCGTCGGGATCGTCGCCGGGTCGATCGCCGGCTTGGGTGCGGTCCTCGCGGCGGGGCTCTTCCTCGCCTCCGCAGCCGTTTCGGCCGCATCGACCGCGGCTGAACGACAGGAGGCGCAGTCGGAGATCGCCACCGACCGGTACGACGCCGACTACACCGCCTACAGCTTCCCGGCGGGCCTCGAGGTCTATTCGGACGGGCGGCTCTGGCAGGATTGCCCGCCCGACGAAGTCCGGGGCTGCTGGCAGATGGCGGTTCTTCCGGAAGCCGACTGCGCACGCCTCGTGGTCACCGTCGGGTACACCGACGAGTACACCGCCACGGTCCCCGACGCGGTCGAGCGGCTGACATTCGACGACGCGAAATCAGGGAGCCCCACCTACGTCACCTTCGCGGACGACGACTACCGATTCGGCTGGATCCAGGATGTGGAGTGCGTCGCTCCGGGGTCCTGATCCGCACCGGGGGCGCAGTCGCGATGTCAGTGGCTGCTGAGACACTCTCAGCATGGAGGCCATCGAACTGCGACAGACTCGCTACCTGCGAGTCGGCGACACGCTCGTCAACACCTCGGGGCGCGAGTACGAGGTCACGAAGCTGGCGCGCATCGGGCGAGGCATCCGCGTGCAGTACGTGACGACCGACGGCCGCGCCGGGCGCTTCACCTCAGCGCCCGAGGCGGTCAGCCGAGTCCGCGTCGACGACCGGTCGCACGCGGCCTGAGCCGGCGCCGGCTGCCCTCACGCGGCCTGCGGCCGCCGCCACTGGTACGGCGTCGTCGTCGAGACCTTCACGAGACCCGAGCGCTCGAGGATCGGCCTGGAGTACTCGGTCGAATCGCTGTGGATGAGGCGCTTGCCCCCGGCGATCGCCGACCGCGCCCGAGCGGCCGTGAGGGCTCGGTAGATGCCGCGCCCGCGCCAGGCCGGCAGAGTGGCACCACCCCAGATCCCGGCGAATTCCGTCCCGGCCACCGGTTCCAAGCGGCCGGTGGTGACGATCTCGCCGTCGACCTCGCCCACCCAGATCTCCATGCCGTCGTCCCGAGCCAGGCGGCGCAGGAGTGCGTCAGCCTGTCCGGGGTCGACGGCGTCGCCGAACGCGATGTCGGCCATCGCACTCGCAGCCCGCACGTCGGCCTCCTCGGTGACTTTCCGCAGCGTGGTGCCGGCGGGAAGCTCCACCTCGGCGAGGAGCGCGGTCGCCTCGCCGACCATGATCGACTCCGGTTCCTCGGGCGAGAACCCGTTCGCGAGAAGGGCGTCGTGCAGGCCCGGCGCGTGATCGTGTCCACGCGTCTTCCACTCGACGCGGTCGATCGCGGGGTCGGCGAGGTAGTGGGCGACCGCGGTCTCGACCAGCCTGGCCACCTCTGCCGCGTCGGCGCCGCCGAGGTCGCGGTAGGTAACGAACCCGCGGCCACCGGCGAAGGTCACGAGGCGCAGCGGCCCGGATCGGGTGACGGCGATCGCGCTGGGCGTCTCGGCGTCGGTGCGGAGCTGGTCGTCGTAGGCCCGGAGCAGCCGGGCGGTGTCAGTCGTCATCGTCCCCCATGATGGCCGATGCGGCCGAGCTGCGTCGAGCGCCCCCGGCGACCGGCGCTCACGCGGGACGCAACGGCAGCCGCTCGCCGCCGGTCTGGCAGGTCGGGCAGTACTGCGCCGTGGTGCTCGCGAAGGAGAAATCACGGATCTCGTCACCGCAGACGGGACACGCCTCGCCCGTGCGGCCGTGCACGCGCATCGCGGCCACCTTGGCCGCCTTCTGCTGGTCGATGGGGATGCCCCGCCGCTCGGCGATCGCCGTTCGCACGACGCCCGTCGTGGCGGCGAACAGGCGGTCGAGCTCCTCGCCCGTCAGGGTCGAGGCGTGCGCCACCGGCGAGACCTTCGCCAGGTGGAGGATCTCGTCGGAGTACGCATTGCCGATGCCGGCGAGCGACTCCTGCTCCTGCAGCACGGCCTTCGTCTGCTTGCGCCGACCGACGAACGCCTCGTCGAAGTCGGTTCGCGTGAACGACTCGTCGGCGGGGTCGGGGCCGAGCTTCGCGATCGCGGGCACCTCGCGGGGGTCGTCGACGACCCAGAGCCCGAGCGAGACCCAGCCGCCGGCGTCGGTCAGCTCGAGCGCGGGCCCCTCGTCGAAGCCGATCGAGACGAGTGCGGGCGGACGCTCGCCGGGCGCGGGATCCGCCGTCTCGTCGGCCCATCTCCCCCAGCCATGACGACCGAGAGAGACGACGAGGTGCGCGCCGGCCTCGACCGCGACGTCGAGGAGCTTGCCGTGACGGGTCACCCCGGCGATGCGTTCGCCCTCGAGCGAGGACGGCGGACGCGACCTGGTCTTCGCCGCGCGGAACTCCAGGACGTCGACGCCGGTGATCGTGCGCCCGCGCAGCCGTTCGTCGAGCTCCTCGGCGAGTGCCTGCACCTCCGGTGATTCGGGCATGCCGTCAGCATCGCACAGGCCGCCGACGCCGTCACGGTCCGCGGCGTCGGGCGCGGCCATGACGATCACCCCGGCCGCTGTACGCCCCACTCACCGCGGCCATATGATCACGGCGTGGACCCGAACACCGCGCGCACCCTGCTGCGCCTCGACCCCGTCGCCCCGCTCACCCCGACGACCGTCGAGGAGGCGTTCCGGGCCGAGCTCTGGGCGAGACATCCGTCGCGTTACCCGGATGACGAAGGCCGGCGCGCGGCCGTGGGCTGGGCCGAGACGCTCGGAGAAGCCCGCCGCGTGCTGCTCGAGACCATCGCGCCGCAGCAGGCGTTCACGCAGCCTCCGCGGCCGTCCCGGGGGCTGTCGGGCGGATGGATCGCGGGCATCGCGGCGACCGCAGCCGTGCTCGTCCTGGGACTCGCGGCGGGCATCGCCTTCGCCCTCCCGGCCGTGCTCGACCGGATGACCCTTGCGGCACCGGTCGGCGGCGACGGCACCGGCGATGACGGCGTCATCCACTACGGCTCCGGTGCGACCGCGTTCACGTTCCCGGCCGAGCTCGAGTACTACACAGACGGACGGTTCGCGGCCGACTGCCCCGTCGAGTTCGAGCAGGGCTGTTGGGAGGGAGCGATCTTCCCCGAAGCCGACTGCAACGTCCTCACCGTGTGGGTCGGCTTCGCATCCGACCCGAGCGTGATGGAGCCCGAAGAGACGCGGACCCTCCGATTCACCGCGATCGGCGCGGGCGAGCTGGTCCCGCTCGTGTACGGCCACGACGACTACGCCGACGCCTGGATCACCGACGTCGTCTGCCACGATCTGCCCGAGGCCTGACGCGTCGCGTGCGCATGCCGCGGCCGCCATACGCGGTCGCGTACCGTGGCCGGATGCTCCGTCGACTCGTCTCCCGCCTCTTCTGGGCCTGCAGCCGGTGGAAGCTGGTCACCGAACCGGCGCCGACGCGCCCCACCGTGCTCGTGGGCGCGCCGCACACCTCGAACTGGGACTTCGTGCTCATGCTCGCCATCGCCTGGCAGCTCGGCATCGACGTGCGCTGGCTCGGCAAGCAGAGCCTCTTCGCGGGCTGGCGGGGTCCGATCATGCGTCGGCTGGGAGGCATCCCCGTCGACCGAGCCGATGCCGGACGCGTCGTCGACGAGGTGGTGGCGCGTGTGCGGGCCGGCGAGGTCTTCGGCCTCGTGGTCACGCCCGACGGCACGCGGGGGGCGAACGAGTACTGGAAGTCGGGCTTCTACCGCATCGCCCGCGACGCCGGGATGCCGGTGACCCTCGGCTATGTGGATCGCACGACCATGACCACGGGGCTCGGCCCGACGATGGAGCTCACCGGCGACGTCTCGCACGACATGGACCGCATCCGCTCCTTCTACGCCGACAAGGCCGGGTTCACCCCGCGCCGGCGAACGGAGCCGCGTCTGCGCTCGGAGACGACGCCCGACTGATCCGCCCTGGACGGGGGCGGTGCGCGATTGGCCGTCGCGCGGGGGACGTCGCGCCTCGATCAGCCGAGCATCACCCCCCTCGACAGCATGAAGGGAACCGGGTCGACCTGGCTGCCGTTCACGTAGACCTCGTAGTGGAGGTGGCAGCCGGTGGCCGCCCCCGTCGCTCCGGACCAGCCGATCTGATCTCCGACTTGAACGTACTGCCCGACGCGCACCAGGACGCCACCGTTGGACAGATGCGCGTAGCCGGTCTGGATGCCGCTGCCGTGATCGATCTTCACGAAGTTGCCGTAGGTTCCGACGACGCCAGCCGTCACGACACGGCCGCTGGAGGCGGCGCGGATCGGCGCCCAGCATCCGGTGGCGATGTCGGTGCCGCGGTGGAACGACTGCGTACACCCGCCCGGCGTGCAGATCGGGGCGCGCGGACCGAAACCGTCGGTGATGCGGCCGGTCGCGGGCTTCGTCCACACGACGGCGCACTCGATGCCGCGCGCAACGGGCTCGCCGACTGACTCCAGCCCGCCGAGGACGACCCTGGCGCTGGGCGCCAGGCCCACGAGCGCGTCGGCTACCTCCGGCGGCACGCACTCGGTCCGGACCAAGTAGATCGGCGAGCCGATGCCGCCGGCAAGCGCAGCGCCGCCGAGCGCGTCCGCGAAGTCGCCTCCGGTCGTCAAGAAGGCCGCCGGGATCGAGGCCTCGTCGCCGAACACTGCCTCGTTGATGGCTGCGGCGGTCTGGTACCGATCGGCACCCTGATGGCGCACGACGGCGAATCCAGCTGCGTCGAGGTCGCGTTCGAGCGCAGTTCCCACAGCGGCATCGCCGCCGGCGATGCGGACTGTTCGCACGCCGAGCGAGCGCATGAGGGCGATGCTCTCATCGCGAACGACTGCGGCAAGTCCGTCGATGAGGAAGACGGGGGCGTCGATCTCCGCGGCTGCAGCAGACGCGGCGAGAGCGTCGGGGAACGCCCGGCCGGTGGCCACATACGCCTGCGTTGCCACCGGGAACGCCCCGTCGATGAGCAGGTCCGCGGTCTCGTAGCGGTCCGCTCCGCCGATCCGATGCACGACGGGAGCGAGCGTCGCCACCTCGGCGAACACAGCCGGCGAGATCGCGAGCTCGCTGCCCGCGACCACGATCTGTGCTGGTGCGAGCCTGATCAGTTCGTCGCGGATGACCGCCGGCAGCACGTCGGGCGTCGTGATCAGGAGCGGTCCGCCTTGCCTCGCGGCGGCGGCCGCCGCCGCGAGGGCATCCGCGAAGTCGAGGCCGGTCGCAAGATAGACGACGGGCACACCCGGCTGGAACCGGCCCGAGATCGCGACCGCGGTGGCGAACCGATCGGCACCGGCGAGGCGGTGCGTTCCAGCCCCGAACGGCTCGATGACGGTAGCGGCGGCTCGGAGCGTCGCCCCATCTGAGGTCGTCCCGGGATCGCCAGGGGGAACCACCGTCGGTTCCGGCGAGGGAGCTACCTCGTCGGGGGCCGAGGGCGCCGGCGCCGGCACCGTCGGCACCGGCACGGTCGGGGGCGGATCCGTCGCCGGCAGATCCGTCGCCGACGGATCCGTGGCGAACGGATCACTCTCCTCAGCGGGTGGCGGGGGCTCGTCGGCCGCGTCCGTACTCGGCGCGATATGCGGTGACGGCGCGCCCCATGTGGCCCCGATCGCCGGAGCGGCTCCGGCGATTCCCGACAGACAGGCTGCAGTCAGTGCGATTGCAAGCAGCAGCGTCTTCCGACCCATGCGGGCCCCCCTCCTTCACGCGAGCGGCCCCCTCGGCCGCACCTCCCCCAAGGCATTCGCACTTCGCAGTGTATGGGCAAGGACGGCGATCGTCTGAACCAGACAGTGGCGGTAGCCCGACGACTGGCGCCGGCGGCGCGGTCTGCGGGAGCTCTCACGCATCGGCCGCGGGGTCGCTGAGCGGGGAACTCGTCGGTCCCTCATGGTGCGATCGCGTGGCCTCGAGGATCAGCCAGCCGTGCCGACGAGAGGGCGCGCGGTCCCCCGGTGCTTCGTCAGACGTTGAACCGGAACTCGACGACGTCGCCGTCCTGCATGACGTAGTCCTTGCCCTCCATGCGGGCCTTCCCCTTGGCGCGGGCCTCGGCGACCGAGCCGGCGGCGACGAGGTCGTCGAACGAGATGACCTCGGCCTTGATGAAGCCGCGCTCGAAGTCGGTGTGGATGACGCCCGCCGCCTGCGGCGCCTTCCATCCCTTGCGGATGGTCCACGCGCGCGACTCCTTGGGGCCGGCGGTGAGGTAGGTCTGCAGGCCGAGCGTGTCGAAGCCGACGCGCGCGAGCTGGTCGAGGCCCGACTCCTCCTGCCCGGTGGAGGCGAGCAGCTCGGCCGCGTCGGCCGGGTCGAGGTCGATGAGCTCGGACTCGATCTTCGCGTCGAGGAAGACAGCCTCGGCCGGCGCGACGAGCGCTGCGAGCTCGGCCTTCTTCGAGGCATCCGTCAGCACGTCCTCGTCGACGTTGAAGACGTAGATGAACGGCTTCGCGGTGAGCAGACCGAGCTCCTTGACGGGCTCCAGGTCGATCTTGGTCGCCGAGAGCGGCGTGCCGGCCTGCAGGGCGTCACGAGCCTCGACGGCGGCGGCGAGCACCGACGGGTCGAGCTTCTTGCCCTTGACCTCCTTCTCATAGCGCGTGATGGCGCGCTCGAGGGTCTCGAGGTCGGCGAGGATCAGCTCGGTGTTGATGGTCTCCATGTCGGCCTTCGGGTCGACGGCGCCGTCGACGTGCACGACGTCGGAGTCGCTGAAGCCGCGCACGACCTGCGCGATCGCATCGGCCTCGCGGATGTTCGCGAGGAACTTGTTGCCGAGCCCCTCGCCCTCGCTCGCGCCGCGGACGATGCCGGCGATGTCGACGAACGAGACGGTGGCCGGCAGGATGCGCTCCGAGCCGAAGATGCCGGCGAGCACCTCGAGCCGCGGGTCGGGCAGGTTCACCACGCCGATGTTCGGCTCGATGGTCGCGAAGGGGTAGTTCGCCGCGAGCACCTGGTTCTTGGTGAGAGCGTTGAACAGCGTCGACTTGCCGACGTTGGGGAGGCCGACGATTCCGATGGTGAGTGCCACGGGCGTCTAGCCTACCTGCCGCGACCCGTGCACCCGATGTCGGCGGCGGCGCCTACTGTGGCGGACGTGACCCACCGTCTCAACGCCCTCGATCGCGGCGACGGCGTCCCGCTCGTCGCTCTGCACGGATTCCCCGTCGACCATGAGCTGATGAGCGGATGCCTCGAGCCCGTGCTGTCCGCCCGGGGCGGCATCCGCCGCCTGTATCCCGACCTGCCGGGGCTCGGCCGCTCACCCGGCGACGGCGTCTCGAGCACCGACGACGTGCTCGCGCGCGTCGAGGAGTTCCTCGACGAGGCGATCGGCGATGCGCCGTTCCTTCTCGTCGGTGAGTCCTTCGGCGGATATCTCGCGCGGGCGATCGCGAACCGGAGGCGCGACCGAGTGCTCGGCCTGGCGCTCATCTGCCCGATGGGCACCGCGGTCGAGTCGCACGATCGACGCGTACCGCCGCTGGAGGTCCGCCGGTCCGACCCTGAGCTCGTCGCCGGCCTCGACCCGGCCGAGGCGGCGGACTTCACCGAGATCGCGGTCGTCCAGTCGCCCGAGACCTGGCGCCGGTTCCGCGCCGAGATCGCCCCGGGACTCTCGCGCGCCGACCAGGCAGCGGTGGCGCGCATCCGGTCGGCGTATGCGCTGACGAGCCCGCCCGAGTCGGACGGGCCACTCCTCGCGCCGACACTGATCGTGACGGGCCGCCAAGACAACGTGACGGGCTACCTCGACCAGTGGGACCTCCTCGAGCACTACCCGCACGCGAGTTTCGCCGTGCTCGACGTCGCGGGTCACAACCTGCAGATCGAACGGCCGACGCTGCTCGACGCGTTGCTCGTCGACTGGCTCGACCGCGTCGACGGCGAGTCGCGCACGTGATCGCTCAGCCGCCGAGCCGGGCGCGGAAGCAGCGGGTCACGTAGGGCACCGCGAGCTCAGCGGCGCCGGCGACGTCGGGATGAGTGGCGAGCAGCATCTCGATCGCCGCGATCGTCGACTGCTGTTCGGCCTCGCCGGCGGTGATGAAGGCCGACCGCGAGCGGACGAGGTCCAGGAACCGCGCGCGCGTCATCGTCTCGACCCACTCGACCTGATGCTCCTCGATGGCCCCGAACGGCGGGCCGATGCGGACGTACGATTCGAACGTGACGCTCGCGTCGTGCCGCTCGTGCATGAGCTCACCGGCCTCGTGCAGCCACCCCGCGCGGGTGTCGCGGCTGTTCCAGACCAGTCCGAGCACTCCGCCGGGTTTCAGCACCCTCGCGATCTCCGCGACGGCACGGTCGGCCTCGAACCAATGCCACGCCTGCCCGGCGACGACGGCGTCGACCGAGTCGTCCTCGATCGGGATGTCCTCGGCCACGCCGAGGATGCGGGGCACGCCGGGGACGCGCACCTCCAGCTCCTCGAGCATCTCCTCGACGGGGTCGACGGCGATCACCTCGCGGTCGAGGGAGACGAGCGCCTCGGTGAGCTTGCCCGTGCCCGCGCCGAGGTCGAGCACGCGCTCGGCATCGCCGATGAGCCACGCGACCGCCTCGGCCGGGTACCCCGGCCGGGCCGTCTGGTAGACGGATGCCGCGAGGCCGAACGATCTCGCCGACCGCCGGGTCGCCGGGTCGGCGGGGTCGGTGACGAGCGATGGGTCGGATGCCTCGGCCATTTCGGCCTCCCTTCCGGGCGGGTCCTCGCGCCCATTCCACGCCCGCGGCGAGGCATCCGTCAACCGTCGGCGGCACGTGGCACGATGCGGGACATGCCAGTGGACTTCACCGCGATCGACTTCGAGACCGCCAATTCGTCCGGAGCGTCCGCGTGTTCGGTGGGACTGGTGAAGGTGCGCGACGGGCGCGTCGTCGACCGGGCGTACCACCTGCTGCGGCCGCCGTTCCCGCACGACGAGTTCTCGGAGTGGAACGTGCGGATCCACGGCATCACGCCCGACATGGTGACGGATGCCGCGACGTGGGCCGAGCTCATGCCGTCCTTCCGCGCGTTCGCCGGCGACGACTGGCTGGTCGCGCACAATGCGGGCTTCGACATGGGCGTCATCCAGAAGACGTGCGAGGCGTTCGCGATCGACGTCCCCGATCACGCCTACCTCTGCAGCCTGCAGGTGGCGCGGAAGACCTACCATCTCGACTCGTACCGGCTGCCGTCGGCGGCGATGGCCGCCGGCTTCGAGGACTTCTCGCACCACAACGCGCTCGATGACGCACTCGCCTGCGCGGCGATCGTGGTGCACGCGGCGAAGCGCCACGAGGTCGACGATCTCGACCGGCTGGCCCGCCGCACCGCCGTGCGCCCCGGCGCCCTCGGCGTCGCGGCCTCCCGCCGGAGAGCCGCGGTGCACGGGCCTATGGCGCTGCAGTAGTCGACGGGGTTCGCCCGCGCCGCGCCGGTTCCGCGCGGATGTCGGCGGCGGCTGCGACACTCGTCGGCATGGAGATCCTGCTGCTCGTCATCGGCCTCGTCGTCGGCGGCGCCCTGGGCGCCCTCGCGACCTGGTTCGTCGCCTCGCGCCGCGCGACCGAGGCCGGCTCGGCGATGCCGCCGGCCGAAGACCCGGCGCTCGTCGAGGCGCGGCACCACGCCGAGCTCGCCGGCGTCCACGCCGCGCACGCGGCGGAGCAGGCGCGCATCCGCGCCGAGGAGCAGCAGGTGCAGGCCGAGCTGCGCGCGGAGCTCGCTGCGCTCGACGCCACGACGGCCGGGCTCCGCGAGCAGATCGAGTCCGCCAGGCAGCAGTACCGCGAGATCGTCGAGCGGCAGCGGGCCGAACAGCAGGAGCGCGAGGCGCGCGAGGCGGCGGAGAGCAAGGTGCTGCAAGCCCTCGCCCCCGTCAAGCAGACGCTCACCGAGATGCAGTCCAAGGTGACCGCCCTCGAGACGCAGCGCCATCAGCAGCACGGCGAGCTCAGCCAGCAGCTGAAGATCGCCGCCGAGAACGAGGAGCGCCTGCGCTCGACGGCTGAGTCGCTGGCCTCTGCGCTCCGGTCGAACAGCACGCGCGGAGTGTGGGGCGAGACGCAGCTGCGAAGCGTCGTCGAGGCGGCCGGGCTCATCGAGCGCGTCGACTTCGACACGCAGCGGTCGATCACGACCGACGCCGGCGCAGGCCGGCCCGACATGGTCATCCATCTGCCGGGCGGCAAGCACATCGCCGTCGACGCGAAGGTGCCGTTCAACGCCTACCTCGAAGCCAGCCAGATCGCCGCCACGGCGACCGGCGCCGACGGTGCGCGCCGCGAAACCCTCATGAAGCAGCACGTCAAGGCCGTGCGCGACCACATCACCGCCCTCGGCGGAAAGACCTACTGGGAGGGCCTCGGCGCCTCGCCCGAGATGGTCATCGCCTTCATCCCGAGCGAGTCGCTCATCTCGAGCGCCCTCGAGGCCGACCCGTCGCTGCTCGAGTTCGCGTTCGCGAAGCGTGTCGCGCTCGCTTCGCCGGTCACGCTCTGGTCGGTGCTGAAGACCGTCGCGTTCAGCTGGCAGCAGGACGTGCTCACCAAGGAGGCGCAGACTCTCTTCGACCTCAGCCGCGAGCTCTACTCGCGCCTGGCCACGACCGCCGGCCAGATCGAAAAGCTGGGCCGCACGATCGAGCGCACCGTGAAGGACTACAACACCTTCGTCGGCTCGCTCGAGTCGCGCGTGCTGCCGACCGCCCGCAAGCTCAAGGCGCTCGACGAGACGAAGGTGCTCGCCACCCTCGAGGGCATCGAAGAGAGCCCGCGCGAACTGGCGGCGTACGAGTTCACGGCCGCCGCCGCCTCGGCGGGCGAGCTCGAGGCTGAGGCCGACCTCGAGGTCGAGGTCGATGTGGAAGCCGAGATCGTCGTGCACCACGACACGCTGATCGCCGACATCGACCCCGAGATCCGCTCGATCTGAGCGCCGCTCGAGCGCGCCCGGCCTCGGGCCCCGACGCGGGCCGGCTTCGGCTGCGGCCTGCGCCGCGCTGCGCCTCCGCGCGGCGAACTGCTACTCCTGGATGACGCTCAGCACATTTCCCGCCGGATCCTTGAACCAGCAGATGTCGGGGCCCATACCCGACTTCGACCCCCAGTTGATCCCGCGCTCATCCGTGCCGAACGCGAAGCCCTCGGTGTAGATCTTCGTCACCACGCCCGCGGCGTTCAGGTCGTCGACCGTCTGCGAGATGTCACCCACCATGAAGTTCAGGATGGTGAACGACGCGGGTTCGTGATCGTCCTTCGGGTACACGAACACGGACTGCCCAGACGGCAACGTCAGCCGAAGCCCGCCCATCTCATCGGCGACCCCGAGTCCCAGCACCTCGCGGTAGAACCGCCGTGCGGCCTTCACGTCGTTCACGCTGAACCCGGGGAACGCGTCGCGGATCTCCACCATTGCGGACTCCCCTCATCCGGTGGCGTCAGCCTTCCACGTGCCGGCCCCGGCCGCCACCCTCAGCGTTCGGGTGCCTCGGGCTGCCGTTCCTCGCCCGGCACCCCGGGCTGCCGCTCGTCGGCCGGCGCCTCGAATCCTGCGGCGGCCTCCGGCCCGGTCACGATCGTCGGATCCGGCGGCGCCGCATCGAGCGGGTGCGCGAGTTCGTCCCGGCCGAGCCGGGCGAACGCGAGCGTCGCCAGCGCGAGGAACGGCGGGACGAGCCCGGCGATGAGGAACGCCGGTGCGAGCCCGATCGCCTCGCCCACGGGGCCGGCCACCGCCATCGAGATCGGCATCAGCGCGAGCGAGACGAAGAAGTCGAGGCTCGAGACGCGGCCGAGCATCGCCGGAGGCACTCGGCGCTGCAGCAGGGTGCCCCACACGACCTGCGCCCCATCGAACAGCACGCCGACGATGAAGACGGCGACCACCATGACCCAGAGCCACGACGTGAAGCCGATGATCGCGAGCGGCACGCAGCCGACCCCCCACGCGAGGATCATGAGCGTGAGGTAGCGCCGCGGAAGCGGCAGCGAGGCCACGGCCAGCGAGCCGACCGCGCCGCCGAGCCCGAACGCGGCGAGCACGAGCGCGAAGGCGCCGGCGCCGCCACCCGTCTGATCCTTCACCGCGAACGGGAGGAGCACCTCGATCGGGCCCATGATGAGGAACACCAGCACGATCGAGAACACCAGGGTCGCGAACAGCCACCGGGTGCGTACGAGGTACGCGAACCCGTCGCGGAAATCGCCCACCACCTGACGGAACGGGTGCGCGTCCGTGACCTCGAAGTCGCGGCGGACGGCGGTCGTCCGCATCAGGGCAAGCACGCCGGCCGCAGCGGCCTGCAGCACCGCCACGACGGCGAACGCGAGCCACGGCGCTTGCACCGCGATGAGCGCGCTCGCGAGTGCGGGGCCCGCCGCTTGCATGACGGCCGGTCGCAGCACCCCCTCGATGCCGTTCGCCGCGAGGAGGTGGTCGGCTGGCAGCAGCGACGGCAGCCACGCCGAGTACGCCGGGTAGAAGAACCCGTCGGCGACGCCGAGGACGAACGAGATCGCAGCGATGTGCCACACCTCGACGATGCCTGTGCCGGCGAGGAGCGCCGCGACCGCGAACGCGCCGCCGCGGACGAGTTCGACGACGAACAGGATCCGCCGCTGCGGGATGCGATCGGCTGCGACACCGCCGACGAGCACAGCGGCGACGAGCCCGAGGGCCGACCCCGTCGCGACGAGGGAGAGGTCGATCGGCGAGCCGCCGAGCTCGACGACCTGCCAGACCGCGGCGACCAGCCAGGCGCCCGACGACAGCAGCGATGCGGCGAGCGCGGCGACGAGCAGGCGGTACTGCCCGGAGCCGAACGGTCGGAGGGCGCGCGGGAGACGCTCGGCGCGAGTCATCCGCTCATCATCGCGGATGCCGCCCACGCCGTCGACCACGACCGCGCGACGAGGGCTGGGTCAGCGGTCGCCCTCGTCGAGCCACTTCTCGACGAGGTGGTCGGCGACGATGCGGCGGATCGTGCCGGAGCGGCCTCGGAGCACGATGGACTCCGTGCGGATGACGGGCCCCTTCTTCCGCACGCCGTCGACGAGCTCGCCGTCGGTGACACCGGTGGCGACGAAGAAGGTGTTGTCGCTGCGCACCAGGTCGTCGAGCTCGTACACGCGGTCGCAGTCGAGCCCCGCCGCCTCGCCGCGGGCGCGCTCGGCGTCGTCCTTCGGGGCGAGCCGGCCCTGCATGAAGCCCCCGAGCGCTTTGATCGCGCACGCGGTCGTGATGCCCTCGGGGCTGCCGCCGATGCCGACGCACATGTCGATGCGGGACTCGTACCGGGCGGCGTTGATGCCGCCCGCGACGTCGCCGTCGCTGATCAGCCGGGTGCCCGCCCCGGCCTCGCGGATGTCGGCGATGAGCTGTTCGTGCCGAGGCCGGTTGAGCACGGCGACGCGGAGCTCGCCGACCTGCTTGCCCTTCGCCGCGGCGAGCGCGCGGAGGTTCTCGCCGATCGGCTTGCGGATGTCGACGACGCCCTTGCCCGAGGCATCCGTCACGATCTTGTCCATGTAGAAGACGCTCGACGCGTCGAGCATGGTGCCGCGGTCGGCGACGGCGATCACCGAGAGGGCGTTCTGCCGCCCGGCTGCGGTGAGCGAGGTGCCGTCGATCGGGTCGACGGCGATGTCGCACGCGGGTCCGCGCCCGTTGCCGACCCGCTCGCCGTTGAAGAGCATCGGCGCCTCGTCCTTCTCGCCCTCGCCGATCACGACGACGCCGTCGAAGTTCACGGTGCCGAGGAAGGCACGCATCGCGTCGACGGCGGCGCCGTCGGCTCCGATCTTGTCGCCCCGCCCGATCCATGGGTAGGCGCGGATCGAGGCGGCTTCGGTCGCGCGCACGAGCTCGAGGGCGATGTTGCGGTCGGGGTGCAGGTAGAGGCTGTCGTCGGTGCTCACCTTCGAGGTCCTTCCGGGGCCGGTCGGCGGGGTCTCCCACCGATTCGAGCCTAGCCGCGGGGCCTTCACCGGAGCCCGCCTGAGGCCCGCACGTCCGTGCAAGATCGGGCGTTCTTAACCGTCGGGAAAGTCGATGGTCACCGCGTCGGCGGGCCGAGCCGACGTCCAGGCCGCGACGCGGATGCCTCGCCCGCGACGGGTCGCACCGGTCAACGGGACCCCGACGTCGGCCTGGGTGACCGCGGCGACGAACACCGTCTCCTCGCCGGGGCTCGCGGCGCAGAGGTCGTCGAGGCCGAGCACCCGATCGGGCGCGATCCCAGCCGAGAGGATCCGCCCTGCCTCGGCCTCCGACTGCGGGGCGGGCCGGACCCGCAGGTCGCCGCCGAGCGAGCGCACGGCGACCGCCGTAAGCACGCCCTCCGGCGCGCCGCCGATGCCGGCGACGATGTCGATGCCGTGACCGGGCCGGGCCGCCCGGAACGTCCGCTCGACGTCGCCGTGTTCGAACAGCTCGACGCGAGCGCCCGCCCCGGCGGCGGCGTCCGCGTAGGCCCGGTTCCGCGGCCGGTCCTGCACCGCGACGACCACCTGCCCGGCATCGACCTGGCGAGCCGCCGCGATCCGGTGCACCAGCCACGGCAGACGTTCGAGGAGCGGCGCGGGGCCGTCGCCCGAGGCATCCGCCTGACGTGCTGCGGGCAGCCACGTCGCGAGCTTCTCGAGGTAGTGCGCCGCGGCGAGGTCGGCGAGTGCGCCGCGCGGCGCGACCGCCACCACGACGAGCGCTCCGGAACGGCCCGCCGCGGCCAGGCGCGTCCCGTCGACCGGATCGATCGCGAGGTCGAACGCCGGCGCATCGGGACCGCCGCGACCCAGCCGCTCCCCCGGCGCGAGCATGGGCGCGCCGTCCTTCTCCCCCTCGCCCACGACGACGCGCGCCGACATCGGCAGGTCGTCGAGCCCTGCGCGGAGCGCCGCGACGGCCGCCCCGTCGACCGCGTCGCCGTCGCCGGCGCCGACGAGCGGGAGCGCGGTGCGCGCCGCGGCCGCGCAGGCGTGGAGGAAGCCGTCGGCGAGTCGCTCGTGCATGCCTCCATCCTCGCGCCGCTACGGGCGACGGGCCGCACCGAGGCCCCCGGGCCGCGCGCCGGCCACCGGTTCCGGCCGATTCGAGGCGGGCTCGCGACTGGCTAGACTCGTGCGCGAACCCACCTCGTCTTCGAAGGAGCGTCCATGCCCATCGCCACCCCCGAGCAGTACGCCGAGATGCTCGACACCGCGAAGTCGAAGGGCTTCGCGTTCCCGGCGTTCAACGTCTCCTCGTCGCAGACCCTCAACGCGGTGCTGCAGGGCCTCACCGAGGCGGGCTCCGACGGCATCATCCAGGTCACCACAGGCGGCGCCGACTACTTCGCCGGCCACACCGTGAAGGCCCGCGCCACCGGTGCGCTCGCCTTCGCCCGCTTCGCGCACGAGGTCGCGAAGTCGTACCCGATCACGGTCGCGCTGCACACCGACCACTGCCCGAAGCCGGCCCTCGCGGACTTCGTCTTCCCGCTCCTCGAGGCGTCGGAGGAGGCCGTGAAGGCCGGCGGCAACCCGATCTTCCAGTCGCACATGTGGGACGGCTCGGCCGTGCCGCTCGACGAGAACCTGGAGATCGCCAAGGAGATCCTGCCCCGGATGAAGGCGATCAACGCGATCCTCGAGGTCGAGATCGGCGTCGTCGGCGGCGAGGAGGACGGCGTCAAGCACGAGGGCTCGAACGAGGCGCTCTACACCACCCTCGAGGACGCGATCTCGACCGTCGAGGCGCTCGGCCTCGGCGAGCAGGGCCGGTACATGGCCGCCCTCACCTTCGGCAACGTGCACGGCGTCTACGCGCCGGGCAACGTCAAGCTCCGCCCGTCGCTGCTCAAGGAGATCCAGGACGGCCTCGCCGCCAAGTACGGCACCGGCCCGAAGCCCCTCGACCTCGTCTTCCACGGCGGCTCCGGCTCGACCGACGCGGAGATCGCCGAGGCGGTCGCCAACGGCGTCGTGAAGATGAACATCGACACCGACACCCAGTACGCCTTTACGCGTTCGATCGCGGGCTACATGTTCGCCAACTACGACGGCGTGCTGAAGGTCGACGGCGGCGTCGGCAACAAGAAGCAGTACGACCCGCGCGCGTGGGGCAAGGTCGCCGAGTCGGCGATGGCGGCGCGCGTCGGCGAGTCCACCCGTCAGCTCGGCTCCGCCGGGCAGTCGATCACGGCGTAAGGCACCGGATGTCGCAGGACGAGGCCGCTCGAACGCCCGACGCATCCGCCGACGGGACGCCTCCCGGCGGAGGACCGGCCGACGAGCGGCCCCGTCCGCGCTACGGCGAGTACGCCCCTCCCGGCTGGAGCTGGCAGCCGCCCGCCGAGCGCGAGTCCGCGGCTGAGCCCGCGACACCGCCGACGGCGGCGCCCGCAGCCTCCGGCTTCCCCGACGGCGCACCGGCGGCGCATCCCGTCGACCGAGGCTGGACCATCGCGCTGCTCGTCTTCGGCGCGCTCGGGGCGCTGTACAACGCGTTCTCGCTGCTCGTGCTGCCGCAGAGCGTGCTCGAATCGGCGCGCCTGTCCGCGGCCGTGCTCGGCACCGAGCCGCCGGCATCGTTCACCCCGGGCCCCGTGGTGCCCGTCGCGATCGGCCTCGGCGTCGCGCTGCAGCTCGGGCTGTGGCTGGGCGCCCTGCTGTGGTCTCGGGCGCGGATGCGCCAGGGGCGGCTCGCCTGGTGGGTGCCGGTGCTCGCCGGGGTGGCGGCCTTCATCGTCGTGCTCGTCGTCGGCATGGTGGTCTTCGCGAGCGATCCCGAGTTCTACCGGACGCTCAGCTCGGTGCCGACCCCCGCGCCGTGAGCGGGGCGATCACGCGCGCTCGGCGCGGCTGACCCCGCTCAGGCGTTCGCGGCGCGCGTGCGACCGCCGAGGGCCCGCTCGTCGCGGTTGCCCGCGAGGTCGCGGCGGAGCTCCTTCGGCAGGGAGAACATGAGGTCCTCCTCGGCCGTCTTCACCTCGGCGACGTCGGCGTACCCCGCGTCGGCCAGCTCGAGCAGCACCTCCTGCACCAGCCCCTCGGGCACGGACGCCCCGCTCGTGACGCCGATGGTCTCGACGCCCTCGAGCCACTCCTGCTTGATCTCCGATGAGAAGTCGACGCGGTAGGCCGCCTTCGCGCCGTACTCCAGCGCGACCTCGACGAGCCGCACGCTGTTCGAGGAGTTCGCCGAGCCGACGACGATCACGAGATCGGCGTCCTGCGCGACCTTCTTGATTGCGACCTGGCGGTTCTGCGTGGCGTAGCAGATGTCGTCGGACGGCGGGTCCTGCAGATTCGGGAACCGCTCGCGCAGACGCCGGACCGTCTCCATCGTCTCATCGACCGACAGCGTCGTCTGCGAGAGCCACACCACCTTGTCGGGGTCGCGGACCTCGATGTTCGGAACGTCGTCGGGACTGTTCACGAGCGTGACGTGGTCGGGCGCCTCGCCCGCCGTGCCCTCGACCTCTTCGTGGCCCTCGTGACCGATCAGGAGGATCTCGAAGTCGTCGCGCGCGAAGCGGACCGCCTCGCGGTGCACTTTCGTCACCAGCGGGCACGTCGCGTCGATGGCGTGCAGGCCCCGATCGGCCGCGGCGTTCACGACCGCGGGCGAGACGCCGTGGGCGCTGAAGACCACGTGCGCACCCTCCGGCACCTCGTCGACCTCGTCGACGAAGACGGCGCCCTGCTTCTCGAGCTCGGTGACGACGTGGATGTTGTGCACGATCTGCTTGCGCACGTACACCGGGGCGCCGTAGTGCTCGATGGCCTTCTCCACGGCGACGACCGCCCGATCGACGCCCGCGCAGTAGCCGCGGGGCGCCGCGAGCAGCACGCGCTTGCGTCCGGGGACGGGGATATCCTTGAGCCGGCCTCGCACGCTCGGGATCCTCGGCATGCCGAGGCCGATCCGCGGGGCTTCCGTCGTGCTCGTCACGGTGCCCATCCTACGCGGCGGCAGATGACGAGCGGCTGGGAGCGACCGTTGGCCCAAGGCCCCACCACGCGCGAGACGCCGTGGCCCGTGTCGGTGCTCTCGGGCAAGCTCAAGGAGTACGTCGACCGGCTCGGCACCGTCTGGGTCGAGGGCGAGCTCACCCAGTGGGGCGTGTCGGCGGGAAACGTGTACGGCAAGCTCAAAGACTGCGACGTCGACGCCACGGTGTCGTTCACGATCTGGTCGTCGGTGCGCGCGCGACTCACCGAGCAGTTCAAGCAGGGCGACCGTGTCGTCGCACTCGTGAAGCCCAGCTGGTGGGTCAAGGGCGGCTCGCTCACGATGCAGGTCTACGACCTCCGCCACGTGGGCCTCGGCGATCTGCTCGAACGACTCGAGCGGCTGCGCGCCCAGCTCGCGGCCGAAGGCCTGTTCGCGCTCGACCGCAAGCGCCCGCTGCCCTTCCTCCCCCGCGTGATCGGGCTCGTGACCGGTCGCGACTCCGACGCCGAGCAGGACGTGCTCCGCAACGCCCGCCTGCGGTGGCCGGCCGTGGAGTTCCGCACCGTGTACGCGGCCGTCCAGGGCGATCGCACGGTGCCCGAGGTCGTGCGCGCCATCGAGCGTCTGGATGCCGACCCCGAGGTGGAGGTCATCATCGTGGCGCGCGGCGGCGGCGACTTCCAGAACCTCCTCGGCTTCAGCGATGAACGCGTCGTGCGGGCCGCGGCCGCGGCATCCACCCCGATCGTGTCGGCGATCGGCCACGAGGCCGACCGGCCGCTCCTCGACGAGGTCGCCGACCTGCGTGCCTCCACGCCGACCGATGCGGCCAAGCGCGTGGTGCCCGATGTGACGGAGGAGCTCGCGCGCGTCGAGCACGCTCGCGCGCGGCTCGGCATGCGCCTGTCGGCCATCCTCACGCGCGAGACCGATCGCATCGCCCACCTCCGGTCGCGGCCCTCGCTCGCCACGCCCGACTGGATCATCGACCGGCGCGCCGAGGAGCTCACCCGGTGGGTCGCCCGCGGCACCGACCTCGTGGAGCGCCAGCTCGAGCGCCAGCAGGCGCGCGTGAGCGCGCTCCGCACGCACCTCCGGGCGCTGTCGCCGCAGGCGACGCTCGACCGCGGGTACGCGATCGCGCAGGGCGCCGACGGCCGGGTGCTCCGGGAGGCGTCGGATGCCCCGGCCGGCGAGGCCCTCACCCTGACGCTCGCCGGCGGCACGCTCGCGGCGGTGTCCGAGGGGGAGGCATCCGATCACCGCCCCGCGGCGGCGGAGGCCGTCGGCGGCGCCGAATAGAATGGCTGTCATGCCCACCCCCGCGGATGTCGCCGAGCTCAGCTACGAGCAGGCGCGCGACGAGCTCGTGCAGGTCGTCGCCGAGCTCGAGCAGGGGTCGGCGACGCTCGAGCAGTCGCTCGCCCTCTGGGAACGCGGCGAGGCGCTCGCCGCCCGCTGCGAGGAGTGGCTCGTCGGCGCGAAGGCCCGCCTCGAGGCGGCCCGCGCGGGCTCCCGTCCGAGCGACGAGCAGGCCGGCTGATGGCCTCCTCCCGTCCGCCGCGGGTGGTCGCCGAGCTCGGCCGCCCCGAGACGCCCGAGGAGACGGCGGCCCGCAAGGCCGAGAACAGCCGCAAGCACCGTCAGCGCCAGACCGTGCTGAACCTCGTCCTCGCGCTCGGCGCGAGCCTCATCGTCGTCCTCGTGATCGTGCTCATCGTGCCGCGGAGCGACACGCCGATCGAGCGCGACGTCGATGTCGCGGGCACCGCGGAGCAGGCGCAGGCCTCGATGGGCGATCCGCTCGCGGTGCCCGAGCTGCCCGAAGGATGGCGCGCGAACGCCGCCGAGATCCGGCGCAGCGAGGTCGACGATGTGACCGCCTGGTACGTCGGCTACCTCACCCCGAGCGACGAGTACATCGGCCTCTCGCAGGCCGAGGGCGCGAACCCCACGTGGGTCGCCGGGCTCCTCGCCCGGACGCTCGCGACCGGCACCACGACGATCGACGGCGTCGACTGGACCGTCTACGACAACCGCGAATCCTCCGAAGACGTGGGCAACGCGCGGTACGGCCTCACCACCGAGGCGAACGGCACGACCTTCGTGCTGCTCGGCACCGCCACGCCCGACGAGTTCGAGATCCTCGCCGAGGCACTCACCCCCACGATCGCCGCGCAGGAGTAGCGCCGGCAGCGAGAGGAGCGCCCGTGAACGACGCGCAGCAGCGCACCGTGACCCCCGCCGAGGCTTGGAGGGAACTCCGCCTCGGCAACGATCGCTTCGTGTCGGGCAAGCCCTCGCACCCGCATCAGGACGTCGAGCGACGCACGGAGCTCGCCGTCGGGCAGACCCCCCGCGTCGCGATCTTCGGCTGCAGCGACTCTCGCCTGGCCGCCGAGATCATCTTCGACCTCGGCCTCGGCGACGCATTCGTCGTCCGCAACGCGGGCCAGGTGATGGGCGACTCGATCATCGGCTCGCTCGAGTACGCCGTCGGGGTGCTGGGCGTCCCGCTCATCCTCGTGCTCGGCCACGACGAGTGCGGCGCGGTCCGGGCCGCGATCGACTCGACGGCCGCTGACGCGGCGCCGCTTCCGCCCTACATCGCGGGACTCGTGGAGCGCATCGTCCCCGCCGTCCGACGGGTCACGGGCACCGAGGACGGCGCCCCGGTCGACACGTCGCACGTCGACGCGGGCTTCGTCGGCCGCGAGCACCTGCGCGACACCGTGCACGAGCTGCTCGAGCGCAGCGAGATGATCAGCGACGCGGTGGCAGCGGGTAGGCTGGCAGTCGTCGGCGCCAACTACCGGCTCGTCGAGGGCCGCGCCGAGACCGACGTCGTCGTCGGCCGCATCTGACGCTCAGCGTCCGCGCCGCGCGAACGGCCGAGGCATCCGGCAGCACGCCGAAGCCAAACGCAAGCGAAGGGAACACGCACGTGGTGGACAACGCCGCCGACTACCGCATCGAGCACGACACGATGGGCGAGGTGCGGGTGCCCGCGTCCGCCCTGTACCGGGCGCAGACCCAGCGCGCCGTCGAGAACTTCCCGATCTCGGGGCACGGCCTCGAGCCGGCGCAGATCGCCGCCCTCGCGCGCATCAAGAAGGCGGCGGCGCAGGCGAACGCCCGGCTCGGCGTGCTCGAGGCCGACCTGGCCCAGGCCATCGTCGAGGCGGCCGACGACGTCATCGCGGGCCGTCACGGCTTCGTCGAGCATTTCCCGGTCGACGTGTACCAGACCGGCTCCGGCACGAGCTCGAACATGAACATGAACGAGGTGCTCGCGACCCTCGCGACGCAGAAGCTCGGCCGCGACGTGCATCCCAACGACCACGTCAACGCGTCGCAGTCCTCGAACGACGTGTTCCCGACGTCGGTGCACATCGCCGTCACCGCTGCGCTCATCGACGAGCTCATCCCCGCGCTCGACCACCTCGCCGTCGCGCTCGAGGAGAAGGCTGCGGCCTGGGCCGATCTCGTGAAGTCGGGCCGCACGCACCTCATGGACGCGACGCCGGTCACCCTCGGGCAGGAGTTCGGCGGCTACGCACGCCAGATCCGCCTCGGCATCGAGCGGGTCCGCACCGCGCTGCCCCGCGTCGCCGAGGTGCCGCTCGGCGGCACGGCGGTGGGCACGGGCATCAACACCCCGGCCGGCTTCCCGCAGCTCGTGATCGAGCTGCTGCAGCAGGAGACCGAGCTGCCGATCGTGGAGGCCGCCGACCATTTCGAGGCGCAGGCCAACCGCGACGGCCTCGTGGACGCCTCCGGCGCCCTCCGCACCATCGCGGTGAGCCTCACGAAGATCTGCAACGACCTCCGCTGGATGGGCTCCGGCCCGAACACCGGCCTCGGCGAGCTCTTCATCCCCGACCTCCAGCCCGGCTCGTCGATCATGCCCGGCAAGGTGAACCCCGTCGTCCCCGAGGCCGTGCTCATGGTCGCGGCACGGGTCATCGGCAACGACGCCACCGTCGCGTGGGGCGGCGCGTCGGGCTCGTTCGAGCTCAACGTGCAGATCCCCGTCATGGGCACCGCGCTCCTGGAGTCCATCCGCCTGCTCGCGAACTCGGTCCGCGTGCTCGCCGACAAGACGGTTTCCGGGCTCGAGCCGAACCGCGAGCGCGTCGCGGCGCTCGCGGGCATGTCTCCGTCGATCGTGACCCCGCTGAACAAGCTCATCGGGTACGAGGCCGCCGCGAAGATCGCCAAGCACTCGGTCGCCAAGGGCATCACCGTGCGCGAGGCCGTGATCGACCTCGGCTACGTCGAGCGCGGCGAGCTCACCGAGGAGCAGCTCGACCAGGCGCTCGACCTGCTGTCGATGACGCGTCCGCCGCAGGCGAAGTAGGGCGTCGCCCGCACACGGATGCTCCGTGCCGCTGGTCGGCACGGAGCATCCGTCGTCTGCGCCGATGCCCGGCGTCGCTCAGCCCTGGGGCGCGATGTTGTGGTTCGAGCGGAACAGGTTCTCGGGATCGTACCGGCGCTTCACCTCGGCGAGCCGCTGCAGCGTCGCCTCGGGGTAGGCCGCCGCAGCCCCGTCGGGGTCGTCGTCGCCGATGAAGTTGACGTACGATCCGCCGGTCGCGACGCCCAGCCGGCCCGCCGTGGCGTCGACCCACTCGCGTCCGTCGGCGCCGTTCGGGTCGGGCTGCGACCCGACGACCGTGACCATGAGCCCGCGGTCGCGGTGCGCGAACGCGGTGGCGTCGGCATCGACCCGGCCGATGGCGCCGCCCATCACCCGCACGTTGACGATCGCGCCCGGCGTGGCCGCCGTGCCGATCGCGTCGAGCGCGGCGGCGGCCCAGGCCGGGTCGAGCTCGTCGCGGAACCCGGTGCGGATGCTCGCGCGCAGCCCGGACGGTGCCGGCGGTCCCGCGAAGAGCTCGGGGTACGCCTGCGGGCGCACGAGGTCGGCGATCGGGGTGCCTGCCGCGCGCAACGGTGCGAGGACGGCATCGGCGTCCTCGGGCGCGCCCGAGAAGCAGACGAGCGCCGCGACGATCGGGCGGCCGTGCACCTCGACGGGCAGGAACGGCGCGGGCGGCGCCAGCATGGCGTTCACCATGACGGAGAGGGTGTCGGGCGCCTCCTGACCGGCCCGCACGAGCGCCGCAAGGACGTCGGGCGACGACTCGAACGCGAGGAACCCGCCGACGATGGTCGCCGTGGGGTGCAGCCGGAACTCGAGGGCGGTCACGACTCCGAAGTTTCCGCCTCCGCCCCGCAGCGCCCAGAACAGGTCGTCGTGCTCGTCGGCACTCGCGCGCACCACGCGGCCGTCGGCGAGGACCAGCTCGGCGGCGAGCAGGTTGTCGATCGCGAGCCCGTCGCGTCGGCTGAGGTGGCCGATGCCGCCGCCGAGCGTGAGCCCCGCGACGCCGACGCTGCCCGTGTCGCCGAACCCGGTCGCGAGCCCGAACGCGCCCGCCGCCGTGGTGTAGGCACCGGCCAGCACGCCGCCGCCGGCGCGGCCGATCCGGGCGTCGGGGTCGAGGTCGATGCCGTCGAGGAGCCGGGTGTCGAGGACGAGTCCGCCGGCGACGCTCGATCGGCGGTGGTACGCGTGGCCTCCGCCGCGGACGGCGAACGGGATGGCGCCCTCGGCGGCGAGTCGCACGACCTCGGCGGTCTCGGCTGCGTTGCGAGGCCGGGCGATGACCTCGGGTGTCCGGTCGTCGCCGGTGAACGTGGTCGCGGCGAGCGGTGCGAACTCCTCGTGCGCCGCGGTGATCAGGCGATCCCCGAGCACGGCGGGGAGGCGGTCGGTGAGGGGTGATGCGGCGATGTCGGAGCGGGTCATCCGTCTGGGTCCTTTCCGGAGCGATCTCTGGTGGTGTCGATAACGTTAGACATCAAACGATTTGATATCAAATGTTTTTGCATCGAATGGCCTAGACTTCCGGCTATGAAGACCCGAGGCGTCCGACCGATCGGCATGGCCCTGTGGGATGCCACGCAGGTCGTGCACCGCGAGTTCGAGCGCATCCTCGCCGACCACGGCGGGAACCGCGCGACGTGGTTCATCTTCCTCGCGCTCGACGGGGCCGACCACCCCACCCAGCGAGAGCTGGCGCGCGCGGTCGGCATCAGCGACGCGACCCTCACCCATCACCTGCGCAACCTCGAGGATCGCGGCCTCGTGGAGCGCACGCGCGACCCCGACGACCGTCGGGTGCAGTGCATCGAGTTCACGGCGGAGGGCCGCGCCGCCTTCACCCGCATGCGCGATGACGCGGTCGCCTTCGACCGGCGTCTGCGCGCCGAGCTCGGCGCCGACGCCACCGCGGCGCTCATCGACGCCCTCGAGGTGCTGACGACCTCGATCGGCGACGCCGGCACCACGCCGCCGCCGCCCATCGGGTGACGCGCGCGCCCCGACGAGCGAGCATCGCCGTCGCCGCCGCCGGGCGCAGGGTGCCCCGCCGCCCGACCGCGGATCCCGACGCCGTCAGTTCAGACGGCGGAACCGGTGCTGCTTCACGCGCTCCCCCACGACACGCCACGGGTGCGGCTGCGCAGCCTCGAGCTCGAGCGCGAGCTCGGGCTCGACGTCGAAGTACTCGTACACCGAGCCCGACTCGAACTGCACGGTGAGCACCCGGCGCTCGGGATCGTAGGACGCCCCGTCGAGCGCGTCGGAGCGGATCGGCGGAACCCTCGCCATCAGCCCGTCACGCCAGCTCCGCCCCGTCGAGCATCTCGCTCACGAGCGCGGCGATCGCCGACCGCTCGCTGCGCGTGAGCGTCACGTGCGCGAACAGCGGGTGGCCCTTCAATGTCTCGATCACCGACGCGACGCCGTCGTGCCGGCCGACGCGGAGGTTGTCGCGCTGCGCGACGTCGTGGGTCAGCACGACGCGGGAGTTCTGCCCGATCCGGCTCAGCACCGTGAGCAGCACGTTCCGTTCGAGCGACTGCGCCTCGTCGACGATCACGAACGCGTCGTGCAGCGACCGGCCGCGGATGTGGGTGAGCGGCAGCACCTCGAGGATGCCCCGGTCGACGACCTCGTCGAGCACGTTGTCGGAGACGACCGAGCCCAGCGTGTCGAAGACGGCTTGCGCCCAGGGGTTCATCTTCTCCACCTGGTCGCCCGGCAGGTAGCCGAGCTCCTGGCCGCCCACGGCGTACAGCGGACGGAAGACCATGATCTTCTTGTGCTGCTGGCGTTCGAGCACGGCTTCGAGGCCGGCGCAGAGCGCGAGGGCCGACTTGCCGGTGCCGGCGCGGCCGCCGAGCGAGAGGATGCCGATCTCGGGGTCGAGCAGGAGGTCGATCGCGAGTCGCTGCTCCGCCGACCGGCCGTGCACTCCGAAGACCTCGCGGTCGCCGCGGACGAGGCGGACGGCGCCGTCGTCACCCGTGACGCGGGCCAGGGCGGAGCCGCGGTCGGAATGCAGCACGAGCCCGGTGTTGACCGGCATCCCGACGGCTTCGCGGACGACGAGCGATTCGTGCTCGTAGAGCTTCGCCATGTCGTTGGAGCCGAGGGTGGCCTCGGCCATCCCCGTCCACCCGGAGTCGACGGCGAGCTCGGCGCGGTACTCCTGGGCGTCGATGCCGATCGCGGCGGCCTTGACGCGCAGCGGCAGGTCTTTGGAGACCACGGTGACGGCGACCCCGTCGTTGGCGAGGTTGGCGGCGCACGCGAGGATCCTGGAGTCGTTGTCGCCGAGTTGCAGCCCGCTCGGCAGCACCGACGGGCTCGAGTGGTTGAGCTCGACCCGCAGCGAGCCGCCGTCGCCGACCGGGATCGGGAAGTCCAGCCGCTCGTGCTCGATCCGCAGCTCGTCGAGGATCCGCAGCGACTGCCTGGCGAAGTACCCGATCTCCGGGTCGTTCCGCTTGGCCTCCAGCTCGGTGATGACGACCACGGGCAGCACGACGGCGTGCTCGGCGAACCGGAATAGCGCCCGGGGATCGCTCAGCAGCACCGACGTGTCGAGCACATAGGTCCGCTCGGCCTGCGCCGCCGCGTGTGAGGACGCGACCCGCGAGCGCGCCTGCGCGCCCGTCTGCCGACCGTCGGACTGGGAAGTTGCACCTGTTGCCACGACCGCTCCCGCCCCGAGCGCTTCCGCTCGGCTCTTCGCGCCGGCCGGCGATCCTCCCACGAGCGGTTCACGAGCCGACTCGATCGGGCGACTTGCCCGATGTGCCGACGGTACGTCCGCGGGGGCGAATCCGTGGCAGCGACACGCGGGGCGTCATGGCTCGTTCACGAAGCGGCACCGAGCGGCGGGATGCCTCGTCGGAGGCATCCGATCGCATCGGCGCGACCGCCTCGGTCAGCGGCGCCGGCGGATCCTGCCGACGGCGTCAGTAGGTGGCGGCGGTCGCGTACGAGACGAACGCGGCGCGGAGCATGTCGAGGGTCTCGGGGCTCGTCGCCGCGTGCACGCTGAGGCGCACGGAGCCGAGCCGCGTCGTCGCGGTGACGCCGTGGTTGTGCAGCGACGCGGTGAGCAGCGTGACCTGTTCGACGGGCGGCGAGAGCACGACGATGCCGGCGCGCTCCTGCTCGTCGCGCGAACTCGAGACGGGGATCGCGAACTCGTCGGCGAGCTCGATGACGAGGCTCACCCGTTCGGCGATGGCGCGGCTGATCTCGGCGACGCCGACGCGGTCGATCTCCTCGAGGGCCGTGGCGAACCTGGCCTCGGCGATCGGGTCGGGGTTGGAGACGCGGTAGGCGGAGGCGCCGTCGGCGGGCGGCGGGACGTAGCCCCACGGCTCGGACTCCTCGGTGCCCGTGAATCCGGAGAACACGGGCGTGAGCCGGTCGAGGGCGCGTTCGGACAGGGCGAGCACGCCGGTACCCCACCCGGCGCGGCACCACTTCTGACCGCCGGTGGTGATGATGTCGGCGGCCTCCCACGGCGCGTCGACGACGCCGAAGCCCTGGATGGCGTCCACGATGAGCAGCCGGTCGCCGATGACCTGACGGATGCCCTCGAGATCGCACAGGTAGCCCGTACGCGAGTCGACGAGGCTCACCGCCACGGCGGCCACGTTCTGCTCGAGCTGGTCGCGGATGCCGGCCGGCGTGACCTTGCCGTGGTCGGTCTCGAGCCAGGCCGGCTGCACGACGTGCAGCGCCTCCTGGGCACGGACCGCGGCGATGGGCAGGCTCGGGAACTCGTCGGGCGAGAGCAGCACCGTGCCCGTGAGCCCGAACATGGCGTGCATGAGGCCCTGCGTCGCGTTCGGCTGGAACACGATCTGCTCGGCGGGGAACCGGGTCACCGCCGCCGCCGCGGCGCGCACCCGGGCGTCCTGCTCCCCGAACGCGTCCATGCTGCCGTGCCTCGCGCGCTCGAGCACGAGCCCGAACGCGGTCGTCTCCTCGACGACCGCGCGCGACAGCGGGCCGACCCGGCCGTAGTCGAGGTATCCGGGTTCTTCGCCGAACCCGGCCTGAAAGTCTTCGATGGTCACCTGAGAGTGCCCCCTTCTCCGAGGCATATCTTGGCAGACACGAGCGACGGGATGTCACCCGCCGAAGCGGCGGTGCCGCTTCGAGTAGTCGCGGATCGCCCGCAGGAAGTCGACGCGCCGGAGGTCGGGTCCGAGGGCCTCCACGAAGTAGAACTCGCTGTGGGCGGCCTGCCAGAGCATGAAGTCGCTGAGGCGCTGCTCGCCGGAGGTGCGGATGACGAGGTCGGGATCGGGCTGACCGCCCGTGTAGAGGTGCTCGCCGATGAGCTCGGGGGTGAGGCGCTCAGCGAGATCCTCGAGGCTGCGTCCCTCCGCGTGATGGGCGGCCACGATGGCGCGCATCGCATCGGTGATCTCGGTGCGCCCGCCGTAGCCGACGGCGAGGTTGACGTGCAGCCCTCGCTTGTCGGCCGTGCGCTGCTCGGCGGCGTCGAGCGCCGCGACGAGCGGTCCGGGGAGCCCCTGATCGCTGCCGACGTGCTGCACCCGCCAGTCTCGGTAGTGGCTGAGCTCCTCGGCGAGCTCGGCGATGATCTCGATGAGGTCGGTGAGCTCGGCCGACTCCCGGTTCGACAGATTGTCGCTCGAGAGCAGGTAGAGCGTGACGACCTGGATGCCGAGGTCGTCGCACCACTCGAGGAACTCCCGCACCTTCGCGGCGCCGGCCCGGTGCCCGTGGGCGGCCGAGTCGTAGCCGAGCTGCCTCGCCCATCGACGATTGCCGTCGATGATCATCGCCACGTGCCGCGGAATCGCGGCGGCGTCGCCGAGGTCGTTGCGGAGCCGGCGTTCGTAGAGCCGGTAGAGGATGCCGCGACCTCGGGACCGATCGCTGTTCTGCACGGCACTACGCTACCTCCGCCTCACAGCATGCCGTGACCGCCTGCGCTTACGCTTTCCCCATGGCTTCCACCGACCGCCGCCGCCGCCCCGAAGACGTCGCCGAGCACCTCGGGCATCCGGTGTCCGAGCTCGATGCCGGCGACGCCGCGGTCGCCCGCGACGACCGGGGCGGCCCCGACCTGCCGAACATCCCGCTGCTCGACGCCTCGGTCGCCGATCCGGCGGAGCTGAAGCCGACGTGGCGCGGCTGGATCCATGCCGGGACGTTCCCGGTGACCATCGCCGCGGGCATCGTGCTGATCGTGCTCGCGCACGGCGCGCCGGCCAAGTGGGCGTCTGCAGTGTTCATGCTCACGTCGATGCTGCTCTTCGGCAACTCGGCCCTGTACCACCGGTTCGACTGGCGGCCGCGGACCAAGGTGATCCTGAAGCGGATCGATCACGCCAACATCTTCCTGCTCATCGCGGGCACGTACACCCCGCTCGCGATCCTGGCCCTCCCGCCCGACAAGGGCTGGCTGCTGCTCGGCGTCGTCTGGGGCGGGGCCCTCCTCGGCATCGGGTTCCGGGTGTTCTGGATCACGGCGCCGAGGTGGCTGTACGTGCCGATCTATCTGCTCCTCGGCTGGGCCGCCGTCATGTACCTGGGCGACCTCCTCGCGGCGAGCGTCGCGATGATGGTGCTCGTGATCGTCGGCGGCGTGCTCTACACGATCGGCGCCGTCGTGTACGGCGTGAAGAAGCCGAACCCGTGGCCCGGCCACTTCGGCTTCCACGAGATCTTCCACGTCTGCACCGTGCTGGCCTTCATGTGCCACTGGACGGCCACCCTGCTGATCGCGCTCGACCCCGCGTACCACGTGGGGTGAAGCCCGGCCGGGTGGAGCGTCAGCCCTTCGGGCGGTCGTCTCCCCCGTCGACCGACTCGCCGTCGGCGTCGCCGGCCTGCTCGGCCTCCGCAGCCTGGCGTTCGGCCTCGAGCTGCTCGCGCACCTCGGCCCGGTAGTTGACCCGTCGGATCCGCCGCACCATGTCGAGCACCAGCAGCAGCACGGCGATCATCACGAGGATGGTCAGGACGAAGCCGATCACCCCGGGCGTGACGTCGTTCGGGTCGAACTCGTCCTCGGTGGAGGCGGTCACGATCCAGAGGGCGAGCTGGTGCACGAGGGGCGGTTCCTTCGCTGGGAGAGAGCCTTCCCGAGCCGGGTTAGGCTGGGGGAAAGCCTAGTCGATCCGATCCGGAGGGAGCCGGGAGTGAGCCTCGCGCCCGATGCGATCGCCGAGCGCTACGGCCGCACCCCGAGTCGCCGTCGCCGCGATCGGTGGATGCTCCTCATCGGCGGGGTCGTCTTCGCGGTCATCCTCGTCGCATGGGTCGTCTGGGCCGGGCTCGACGGCCAGAAGCCGACGGTGGAGGTCGCGGGCACCGGCCACACCCTGATGAACGACGAGCGTGCGGTCGAGGTGAGCTGGCGTCTCTCGGTCCCGGCCGGCAACGACACCGCCTGCGTCGTGCAAGCGCTCAACGAGGACTTCACCGTGGTCGGCTGGAAGGTCGTCGAGATCCCCGCCTCCGACCGGTACACGCGCAGTTTCACCGAGACCGTGCGGGTCGCTCAGGAGGCGAACACGGGTTTGGTCGAGCACTGCTGGCTCACGTAGAATAGGAGCTTCGCCTCGGTGGTCACCGGGGCGACACGTCTATTCGGACACGTCTGACCACAGGAGTGTGCACCATGGCGCAGGAAGCCACCGTCACCTGGCTCACCCAGGAGGCCTACGATCGACTGGCCGCCGAGCTCGAGCAGCTGTCGACGACCGGCCGCGAGGAGATCGCCAAGCGCATCGAGGCCGCTCGCGAGGAGGGCGACCTCAAGGAGAACGGCGGGTACCACGCCGCGAAGGACGAGCAGGGCAAGCAGGAGGCCCGCATCCGCCAGCTCACCGAGCTGCTCCGCACCGCGCAGGTCGGCGAGGCGCCCGCGTCGAAGGGCATCGTCGAGTCCGGCACCGTCATCACCGCCGTCATCGCGGGCGACGAGGAGACCTTCCTCATCGGCAGCCGCGAGATCGCCGGCGACTCCGAGCTCGACGTGTTCAGCGAGCAGTCGCCCCTCGGCGCCGCGATCCTGGGCCTGAAGGTCGGCGAGCAGGCGACGTACACCGCGCCCAACGGGCGCGAGATCGCGGTCGAGATCGTCAAGGTCGAGACCTGGGGCGGCCAGTAGCAGTCCGCCGGGGCGCCCACCCCATCGAGATCGGCGGGCGCCCGGCCGGGCTTCGCCGCCCCTACTTCGTGCGCACGACGGGCTCGTAGCCCGCGCGGCGGAGCACCTCGACGACCTCGGCGCGATGATCGGGCCCGCGGGTCTCGACCGAGACCTCGAGTTCGACCTCGGAGATCTGCAGCCCCGAGCCGTGCCTGGTGTGCAGCACTTCCACCACGTTCGCGTTCGCGCCCGCCAGCAGTTCGGCGATGCGCGCGAGCTGCCCCGGCCGGTCGGGCATGCCGATGGAGAGCGTCAGATACCGGTCGGATGCCGCGAGCCCGTGCGCGATGACGCGCTGCATGAGCAGCGGGTCGATGTTGCCGCCCGAGAGCAGCGCCACCACGGGGCCCTCGGAGACCACCTTGCCGGTCATGAGGGCGGCGACCGAGACCGCGCCGGCCGGCTCGACGACGAGTTTGGCCCGTTCGAGCAGCACCAGCAGCGCCCGCGCGATGTCGTCTTCCGTGACGGTGACGACGTCGTCGACCGCCTCGCGGATGATCTCGAAGTTCAGCTCGCCGGGCCGGTAGACCGCGATGCCGTCGGCGATCGTCGGCACGACGGGCACCTCGCGCGGCAGGCCCGCCGCGATCGACGCGACGTAGGGCGCGGCGTTCTCCGCCTGCACGCCCACGACACGGATGCGCCGGCCCTGTTCGGCCGCGCGCTGCTTGACGGCGCTCGCGATGCCGGCCGCGAGTCCCCCGCCGCCGATCGGCACGACGACGGTCGCGGCATCCGGTGCCTGCTCGAGGATCTCGAGCCCGAGCGTTCCCTGCCCCGCGATCACGTCGTGGTGATCGAACGGCGGGATGATGACCGCGCCCGTCTCCTCGGCGAATGCGGCCGCGGCCGTGAGGGTCTCGCCGACCGAGTCGCCGCTGAGCACGACCTCGGCACCGTACGCACGCGTGGCGTCGAGCTTCGGCAGCGTCACCCCGACCGGCATGAAGATCGTCGCCCGGATGCCGAGCTCTCGAGCGGCGAACGCGACGCCCTGCGCGTGGTTGCCCGCGGAGGCCGCCACGACGCCTCGCGCCCGCTCCTCGTCGCTCAGCGCCGAGATGCGGTTGTACGCCCCGCGGAGCTTGTACGAGCCGGTCCGCTGCAGGTTCTCGCATTTCAGGAAGACCTGCACCCCGAGCTCGCCGGCGAGGAACCGGGAGGACTCCATCGGGGTGCGGCGTGCGACCGCCGCCACAGTCTGGGCCGCCTGCTCGAACTCGGCGAGCGTCGGCCCCGCGTACCCCTGTGTCACGTGCGTGCGTCTCCTCGTCCGAAGGCCGGCGGTTTCTGTGGCACCGTCCGCCAGAGCGGCGAGCGGACCTCGATCGCGCCCGGGGGCGCCTCGGCTTTCCACACGCCGCTCGCGACGTACACGATCATGACGTTGAGCACGGCCGCCACCGGCACCGCGAACAGCGCGCCGGGGATGCCCGCGAGCAGGGAACCGGTCGCGACCGCGAGCACCACGCCGAGCGGGTGGACCTTGACGGCCGTGCCCATGATGAGCGGCTGCAGTACATGGCCCTCGACCTGCTGCACCAGCAGCACGATGGCGAGCATGATGACGGCCGGCCAGAGCCCGCTGTAGACGAGCGCGACGAAAACCGCGAGCGCGCCGGTGGCCACGGCGCCGACGATCGGGATGAACGAGCCGAGGAACACGAGGATCGCGATCGGCACGGCGAGCGGCAGGCCGAGGAGGAAGGCGCCGAGCCCGATGCCGATCGCGTCGATCGTGGCGACGAGGATCTGCACCTTCACGAAGTTCTGCAGGGTCGTCCAGCCGGCGATCCCTGCGCCGTCGACGGCGGCGCGGGCACGCCGCGGGAAGATGCCGACGAGCCAGTTCCAGATGCCCCGCCCGTCGATGAGGATGAACAGGGTTGCGAAGAGCGTGAGCAGCAGCCCGGCCAGGAAGTGCCCGAGCGACGAGCCGACCGAGAGGGCTCCGCTCAAGAGCACCCCCGTGTCCTCCTGGATGGCCGTCACCACCTGGGCGACGGCGTCGTTCAGCTGCGCCTCGGTGATGTGGAAGGGGCCTTCGAGCAGCCACTCCCGGAAGTCCTCCCACGCGACGAGCGACTGCGCAGCCAACTCGTCGGAGCCCCGGACGATCTGCGTGATGCCGAGGGTGAGCAGTCCCCCGACGACCGCGAGGGCCGAGAGCATCGCCACGGTCACGGCGAGCCACTTCGGCCAGCGATGCCGTTGGAGGAACTGCGAGAACGGCACGAGCAGGGCGCCGAGGAGGACGGCGACGAGCACCGGGATGACGATGAGCCGGAGCTGGATGATGAGGAAGACCACCACCGCCAGCACGCCGCCCACGAGGAGCAGGCGCCACGACCAGGCGGCGGCGAGCCGCATGCCGTAGGGCACCGCCTCGGCCACGTCGGTGCGGACGACGGGCGCCACGGTGCCCGCGGCCTCACCCGAGGGCGTCTCACGCCCGCGACGCCTCACGAACCTGGCCCGAGCCCGCCCCTTCGAGTCCGTCATCGCTCCAGTCTAGGGCGGGTGGATTCCGTCGCCGGCATGCGGTGTCGGGAGCCCGCGCTACGCTCGGGACACCATGGACGAGCATGCCCGCGCCGAGCGCATCAGCCCCGCCCTCGCCCGACGGATCGCACTCGCGGCGCAGGGATTCGGACGGCCTCAGGTCGGCACGACCCCCGGCACGCGGCAGGTCGCGGGCATCGTCGACCGGCTGGGGCTGCTCCAGATCGACTCCGTGAACGTCTTCGAGCGCAGCCACTACCTCCCGGCGTTCAGCCGCCTCGGCGGCTACGACCGCGAGCTGCTCGACCGCATGGCCAATGGGCGCCGCGGGCGCCTCATGGAGTACTGGGCGCACCAGGCCGCCTACATCCCGCGCGACCTGTGGCCGCTCTTCGCCTTCCGCCGCGACGAGTACCGGCGCAAGGGCAGTGACTGGGGCGGCTGGGTCGCCGAGAACCGTCAGCTCGCGACCTGGCTCATCGCCGAGCTCGGCGAGAAGGGCCCGATGCGGGCGAGCGAGATCGAGCACGACGCCAACGAGCGCCGCGGGCCCTGGTGGGGCTGGTCCGACGTGAAGCGCACGCTCGAGTGGATGTTCCGCACCGGCGAGGTGGTCTGCGTCGAGCGGCGCAGGTTCGAACGGGTCTACGCGCTGCCCGAGCAGGCGCTGCCCGCCGAGGTGCTCGACCTCGAGGTGCTCGCCGCCGACGCGCTCCGCGAGCTCGTCGCCCGCGCGGCCTCCGCGCTCGGCATCGCGACCGAGGCCGATCTCGCCGACTACTGGCGCACCACGCGCGCCCAGGTGAAGCCCGCCATCGCCGACCTGGTGGACGCCGGCGTCCTGCAGCCGGTCACCGTGCCGGGCTGGCAGACCGGCAACCGCCCTGCTCCGGCGTGGGTGCACCGCGATGCGCGGCGTCCCCGGCGCATCGACGCCGCGGCGCTCCTTTCGCCATTCGACCCCGTCGTCTGGTTCCGGCCCCGCACCGAGCGCCTGTTCGACTTCCACTACCGCATCGAGATCTACACCCCCGAGCCCGAACGGAAGTTCGGCTACTACTCGCTTCCGCTCCTCATCGACGACGACGTCGTCGGCCGGGTCGACCTGAAGAGCGACCGCAAGGCCGGGGTGCTGCGCGTCCAGTCGGCCTGGGCTGAACCGACCGCGCCCGCCGAGACCGCCGCGCGGCTCGCGCCCATGCTGCGGGCGGCCGCCCAGTGGCAGGGGCTCGACGACGTCGTGCTCGCGGGGCGGGGCGACCTCTCCCCCGCACTCGCCGCCGAGCTCGGGGCATCCGTCGGGTCGCCCGCTTAGAAGCCGCCGCCCATCTCCTGCAGCCGCTTCACGCGATCGGGGATCGGCGGGTGCGTGGCGAACAGCCGGTCGATGACGCCCGGCTTCAGCGGGTCGGCGATCCAGAGGTGCGCCATCGAGGTGTTCTGCCGCTTCATCGGGCGGCCGTAGGCCTCGAGCTTCAGCAGCGCCCGGGCGAGCGCGTCAGGATGCCTCGTGGTCATCGCGCCCGTGGCATCGGCGAGGTACTCGCGCTGGCGCGACACCGCGAGCTGCACGAGCGAGGCGACCAGCGGCGCCACGAGCATCGCGACGATGCCGAAGACGAGCACGATCGGGTTGGCGTTGTTGTTGCGGTTGCCGCCGAAGAACGCCATGCGCACCAGCAGGTCGGAGATGAAACCGATGGCGACGACCAGCCCGAAGACGATCATCGAGAGCCGGATGTCGTAGTTCCGCACGTGGCCGAGCTCATGGGCCATGACCCCCTCGAGCTCCGCGTCGTCCATGATCTCGAGGAGCCCGGTCGTGGCGGCCACGATCGCGTGCTCGGGGTCGCGTCCGGTGGCGAACGCGTTCGGCGCCGGGTCCGAGATGACGTACACCTTCGGCATCGGCGTGCCCGTCGCGATCGACAGATTCTCGACGGTGCGCCAGAGCCGGGGATGCTCCGCCTTCGACCGGATCTCGATCGCCCCCGACATCGCGATGGCCTGCTTGTCGGCCGTGAAGTACTGGATGAGGGCGTAGCCGATCGCGACGACGAAGGTCACGATGACGATCGTGAGATCACCGTAGATCGCTGCGGCGAGCCAGCCCAGGCCGCCGATGATGGCGAGGAACAGCAGGATCGTGAAGACGGTGTTGCGCTTGTTCTTGGCGATCGCGCGGTACATCGGGTGCGGTCAGCGCTCCGGCGTCAGAACTGCACGCGGGGCGGCTCGGCGATCGCCGCCGCCTCGGTGACCTCGAAGAAGTCGCGCTCGTGGAAGCCGAGGCCGCGCACGAACAGCGTGTTCGGGAAGACCTTGATCTTCGTGTTCAGCTCGCGGACGCCGCCGTTGTAGAACCGGCGCGACGCCTGGATCTTGTCTTCCGTGTCGACGATCTCGGCCTGCAGCTGGAGGAAGTTCTGGCTCGCCTGCAGCTGCGGGTACGCCTCGGCGACGGCGAAGATCGACTTCAGCGCCTGCTGCATGTGGTTCTCGGCTGCGGATGCCTCGGCCGGGCCCTGCGCCTGCAGCGTCTCGGCACGCGCCTGGGTGACGTTCTCGAACACCGACTTCTCGTGCGCCGCGTAGCCCTTCACCGTCTCGATGAGGTTCGGGATGAGGTCGGCGCGGCGCTTCAGCTGCACCGTGATGTCGCTCCACGCCTCGTCGACGCGGACGTTCAGCGTGACCAGGGAGTTGTAGGTCGCCCACAGATAGATGCCGACGATCACCACCAGCGCGACGACGATGAGGACGGGGATGAGCCATTCCATGGCCGGGCTCCTTGCACGCGATGGGGGTGATTCGGACGGTCTTCTCATCCTACCGAGGGCGTCCGCGTGCCCCCGGGTTTCCCATGGGACTGGCAGGAAGCGTGCGGCCCGGAATCAGGGCCGGTCAGCCGCCGAGCACGCGTTCCACGTACGCGTTGCCGAACCGCCGTTCGGGGTCGAGCTCGTCGCGGACCGCCAGGAAGTCGTCGAAGCGCGGGTAGCGCTCGGCGAGCGCTTCGGCGCCCAGCGAGTGCATCTTCCCCCAGTGCGGGCGACCGCCGTGGGCGAGCATGATCTCCTCGACCGCCCCGAAGTACTCGGCGGGATCCTCGCGGAAGTAGCGGTGCACGGCGATGTACCCCGACTCGCGGCCGTAGGCGGTCGACAACCAGTTCTCGTCGGGTGCGGCCGCCCGCACCTCGATCGGGAAGCTGATCCGCCAGCCGCGCCGTTCGATCAGGTCGCAGACCTCGCGGAACGCGGCCGGCACCGCATCCAGCGGCACTGAGTACTCCATCTCCCGGAACCGGACGGACCGGTTCGTCGTGAACACCGCGGGCGAGAAGTCGGTGAACTCGCGGTCCCCCGTCAGCTTGTCGACCTGCCTCGCGAAGAACGGGGTGACGCCCGGCGCGGTGCGCCCGAGCGCGCAGATCGCGCGGTAGGCGCCGTTGGCGACCAGCTCGTCGTCGACCCACCGCGAGATGCGGCCGAGCGGGTCGCGGGGCGCGTCCCCGGGCAACCTCGTGTTCGTCTTCGTGAGGGCGGTGTCGGTGTGCGGGAACCAGTAGAACTCGAAGTGGTCGGCGCTTCGGACCCGCCGCTCCCAATCGTCGAGGACGGCGTCCAGCGGCTCGGGCTGCTCGACGGCGTGGAGGACGAAGCGCGGGACGAGCTGCAGTGTGACGTCGACCAGGACGCCGAGCGCGCCGAGACCGAGCCGGACGGCGGGCAGCAGTTCGGGGCGGCTCGTCTCGCTCACCTCCAGCACCTCGCCCGACCCCGTGACGAGCCGGGCGGCGACCACCTGCGTGGCGAGGCCCCCGAACCCGAGCCCCGTGCCATGGGTGCCGGTCGAGATCGCACCGGCGATCGTCTGCCGGTCGATATCGCCCATGTTCGCCATCGCGAGGCCGTACGGGGCGAGCAGCTTCGGCAGCTGATGCAGTCGCGTCCCCGCGGCGAGCCGCACGCGGCCGGCGCCTTCGTCGACGTCGAGCACCCCGGTGAGCTCGCCGAGATCGAGCTGGACGTCGGGCGCCACGGCGATGCCGGTGAAGCTGTGACCCGCGCCGACCGGCTTGACCCGCAACCCGGATGCCGCGGCGGCGGAGACCGCGCGCTGCACCGCCTCGACGGTCGCCGGCCGCTCCACCCGGTGCGGACGCACCTGCTCGCTCCGGCCCCAGTTGCGCCACAGTGCTCCGCTCGCCGTCACAGGAACGTCTTCCCCTCTCCCCGGTAGGTCGGGAGCTCGTCGATGATCTCGCCGTCGTCGACGAGCTGGAAGGCGTCGAGGTGCTCCGAGAGCTCGCCCGACTTGGTGTGACGGAACCACACCCGGTCGCCCACCCGCATCGACCGGGCGGCGTCGCCCGTCAGCGGCGTCTGCACCTCGCCCGCCGCCTCCCGCGCCACGTACTCGAGCCCCTCGGGCCAGACGGGCTTCGGCAGCCGGTCGTGCGCCGGCGGGCCGGAGGCGATCCAGCCGCCGCCGAGCACCGTCGCGTGGTCGGGCCCGGGCCGCCGCACGACGTCGAGGCCGAAGGCCGCAGCCGGTGCGGGCGTGAAGTGCGCATAGCCGTCGAAGAGATGCCCGCCGAAGATGCCCGACCCGGCGGCGATCTCGGTGACCGAGGCATCCGCCGCGGTGGACTCGAGCGAACCGGTGCCGCCGCCGTTCACGAACTCGAGGTCGGCGTGCCGTCTCACGGCCTCGACGGCGAGCGCACGACGCTCGGCGAGCTCGGGCATCGAACGCGACTGCATCCACCGGTTCACGGCGCCCTCGACCGGGCGCCCCTCGGGACGGTTCACGACACCGGCGATCTGGGCCTCGTACGCCATCACCCCGACGAGGCGGAACCCGGGCCGCTCCGCGATGTAGGCGGCCAGCGCGCCGGCGTCGGCCGGCGCATGCACGGGCGACCGGCGCACGCCGAGATGCCCGAGCACCGGCGCCTTCCACGAGGCGTCGAGCTCGAGGCAGACGCGCACCTCTTCGCGGCGGCCGGGGGGAAGGACGGCATCGACGAGGTCGAGCTGCGCAGGCGAGTCGACCATGATCGCGATCCGCGAGGCGAGGTCGGGGTCGGTGCCGAGCCGGCGGAGGCTCTCGCGCTCGGCCGTCGGATATCCGACGACGAGGTCGTCGACGCTGGACGCCAGCCAGATCGCCTCGGCGAGCGTGTACGCGAGGACGCCGTGGTACGCCGGCAGCCGGAGCAGTGCCTCGATCACCGCGCGCACGCGGATCGACTTCGAGGCGACCCGGATCGGCCGGCCGTGCGCGCGGCGCGCCATATCGGCCGCGTTGTGCCGCAGTGCGCCGAGGTGCAGCACGCCCACCGGCGCGTCGAGGCCGCATGTCGCGCGCGTCAGCTCGGGCCAGTAGGCCGCCGGGTCGGACCAGGTCGCCGGGCGCGAGGCATCCGCCTGCGACGCACCGGACGGTGAGGCGAGGTCGAGGGTCATCGCACGCTCCTGACTCGGGAGACCGCGATCGCGCCGGCGACGGCGCAGGCGCCGCTCAGCACGAACACGAGGGTGAACGAACCGGTCCACACGACGGCGAGCGCGCCGATGAGCGGTCCGACGGCCTGGGGCACCGCCGTGGCGATGTTCATGATGCCGAGATCCTTGCCGCGGGCCGCCGGGTCGGGCAGCACCTGCGTCGCGAGCGCCTGATCGACCGACAGGAAGCACCCGTAGCCGAGGCCGAGCAGGCCGGCGGCGATCATCGCGGTCGTGAGATCGGGCACCAGCGCGAGCAGCAGCGCGGCCGCCCCCTGCAGCACGGATGCTACGAACACGAAAGCCTTGCGGCGCCCGAGCCGGTCGGAGAGTCGGCCGAACACCAGTGAGGCGATGATCACGAACACCATGTAGACGAGCGTCAGCACGAGCAGGTCGTCTTCGGCGTTCGGGTCGCGCAACCCGAACATGAGGAAGTACAGCAGCAGGCTCGTGCCGAGCGCGTTCCCGATCGACACGAGCACGCGGCTCGTGAGCGTCCAGCCGAAGTCGGGATACGCCCGCGGGCTGATCCACAGGGAGGCGAGGATGCCACGTGCTGTGACCCGTCGGCGCTCTCCGCCCGCGAGCGGCCGGTCGGGCACGCGCAGGAACGGCAGCACGAGGAGGAGGAGCGCGCCGGCGAGCACGGCATAGCCCGCCTCGGCGCCGGTGATGAGCATCGTCACGATCACGAGTCCGACGATGATGCCGACGGACTGCGGGGCCGACATCCAGCCGGAGACGAATCCGCGCTGATCGACCGGCACCTGATCGGAGATCGTCGCCGTGAGCGCGGCGGTCGCAACGCAGAACCCGATCGTGGCCGCGACCCAGGCCGCACCGATCGCCCACAGCTCGGTCTGGAAGCCGAGCACCACGAGCGACGCGGCGAACACCAGCGCGCCGAGTGCGATCCACGGCCGGCGCCGGCCGAACCGCGACGCGGTGCGATCGGAGAGCGCACCGGTCACCGGGTACGCCACGATCGTGAACACCGCCGCGACCCCCGAGACGACCCCGAACGCCAGCACGCTGTCGGTCCACTGCTCCGGGCGCAGCACCGCGTCGATCTGCGCCGGCAGGAGCAGCTGCACGGGCGTGAGCTGCGCCATCCAGATGCCGAGCCACGCCGAGGCGAAGGCGGCGATCCAGCCCGCGCCGACCCGGCGCGTGGGCTCGTCGAAGGCCCCGCCGGCCGGAGCGGTCGCGGCGTCGAGGTCGGTCATGGGGCATCCGCCATTCTCGAGAGGGCGTCGGCGGCCGCAGCGGCGACGCGGCGCGCCGCCTCGTCGTCGCGGTCGACGAGCCAGGTGATCGTGAGGCCGTCGGTGAACGCGACGAGCACCCGCGCCACCTGGTCGACGGGGACCCGCCAGGTGGCACCGGAGTGCGCGGCGGCGCGTTCCAGGGCGTCGACCGCGAGATCGGTGTACCTGGCGTACTGCGCCAGGGCGAGCGGATGCCGCTCAGGGTCGCGCAACGCGTACTGGGTGAGCTCCAGCATGGCCTGCTCGTGCGCGGGGTCGGACCGGAGATGCGCGAGGTAGCGCTCGATGCCGGTCTGGAGGAGCTCGCGGAGCGACACTCCGGGCAGCAGTTCGGGCACCACCGCCTGCTGCTCACGCGCGACGACGGTGCGGATGAGCTCGTCGATGAGCTCGTCGCGGGAGTCGAACGCGTAGTGGAAGCTCGCGAGGCTCATCCCGGCCTCGGCGACGATGCGCCGGGTCGTGGCGCGCGCGATGCCCTCCCGTGAGACCACGCGGAGCGCGGCCTCGACGAGGGCCTCACGACGCTCGGGAGCCGGGATACGCGTCATCTCGCTCCTTCCGACCCCGTCGCCGCACGAAGTGGGACATTCGTCCCAGTCGCACCAGTATGCACGAAGGTCGCTACCCTCGCATCATGCGTCTCGGAGTCCTCGACGTCGGCTCGAACACCGTCCACCTGCTCGTCGTCGACGCGCACCCCGGCGCGCGCCCCATCCCGGCGGCCTCGCACAAGGCGGTGCTGCGGCTCATGCGCTACCTCGAGCCCGACGGGTCGATCAGCGAGGCCGGTGTGGAGAGCATCGTCGACGCGATCCGCACGGCGGTCGAGGCCGCTCGCGCCGACGGCATCGAAGACCTGCTGCCGTTCGCGACCTCGGCGATCAGAGAGGCGGCGAACGGCGAAGCCGTGCTGGCCGAGATCGCCCGCGCGACCGGCGTCGAACTGCAGGTGCTCTCGGGCGAGGACGAGGCCCGGCTCACCTTCCTCGCCGTCCGCCGCTGGTTCGGCTGGTCCGCCGACCGGATCCTCCTCTTCGACATCGGCGGCGGCTCGCTCGAGATCGCGCAGGGACTCGACGAAGATCCCGAGGTGGCGCTGTCGGTTCCCCTGGGTGCCGGGCGCTCGACCGTCGAGTTCCTGCCCGACGACCCGCCGACGGAGGAGCAGGTCGCGCGGTTGCGACGCCATGCCCGGGAGGTGCTCGCGGAGGTCGTCTCCGACTTCCCGATGAAGCCGCGTGCCGACCACATCGTCGGCTCGTCCAAGACGATCCGCTCGCTCGCGCGACTGGCCGGGACGACGAGCGACGGCCCGGGCGCCGCCGAGCGAGCGGTGCTCTCGCTCAAGGAGCTCGACGACTGGACGCCGCGGCTCGCCCGCATCCCCGCGGAGGCGCGCCCCGCCCTGCCGGGCATCACGACCGATCGCACGTTCCAGATCGTCGCGGGCGCCGTCGTGCTGAGCGAGGCGATGCGGGCGTTCCGCGTCTCCGAGCTCGAGGTCTCGCCCTGGGCCCTCCGTGAGGGGCTCATCCTGCGCCGGCTCGACCATCTGCGCTGACGGCGCGGCGCGACCAGGTGCTCCCGCTGGGATTCGAACCCAGACTGAAGCGAGTTTAAGTCGCCTGCCTCTGCCGTTGGGCTACGGGAGCCGCTTCGGTCGCCGTGCCGCGCAGACCGTGCCGCACGGCCCGGAGAACCGGAAACGCGGTGACGCCCGAGGGCACCACCGCGTTCCAGACTACTGAGCGGGCGCTACTTCGCCGCGACGGCCTCGGCCTTCGCGCCGTCGGCGGACTTCGCCTCGACAGCGGCGGCGGTCTTCGCATCGGCCTTCGCGGACGAGGCGGGCACCGACGGGGCCGGAGCCTCGGCGGCCGGCGGCTTCGGGCGTGCGGCGAACGCCTCGAACGCGGCACGCGGGTGCTGCGTGGCCGACAGGGAGACGATGTCGCGGCCGAGCCAGAAGTTGTTCCACCAGCCCCAGAACACGCGGAACTTGCGCTCCCAGCTCGGCATGGCGAGGCCGTGGTAGCCGCGGTGGGCGAACCACGCGAGCAGGCCCTTGATGGCGAGCTTGCCCGACTGGAACACGCCCGAGCCGAGGCCCAGGCCGGCGACCGCGCCGAGGTTCTTGTGGAAGTACTCCTTGGGCTCCTCGCCGCGGAGCACGGCGACGATGTTCTTCGCGAGCAGCTTGCCCTGGCGGACCGCGTGCTGCGCGTTCGGCACGCAGTACCCGCCGACGCCGCCGCCGGTGAGGTCGGGCACCGCGGCGATGTCGCCGGCCGCCCAGGCGTCGGCGACGAAGTCGTCGTCATCGCCCACGCGGAGGTCGGCGCGGGTCTTGATGCGGCCGCGCTCCTCGACCGGGAGGTCGCTGGTGCGCACGATCGCCGGGTTGGCCATGACGCCGGCGGTCCACACGATGAGGCCGGAGTCGAAGCTCTCGCCGGTCGACAGCTCGATGCGGCCGTCGACGGCGCTCGTGAGCTGCGTGTCGAGGTGGATCTCGGCGCCGCGCTGGGCGAGGTGCTTGATGACCCAGTGGCTCGTGGGCAGCGAGACCTCGGGCATGATGCGGCCCATCGCCTCGATGAGGTGGAAGTGCGTCTCGTCGAAGGTGAGCTGCGGGTAGTACTTCAGCAGCGCGCTCGCGAACGATCGGAGCTCGGCGAACACCTCGATGCCGGCGAAGCCGCCGCCGACGACCACGAAGGTCAGCAGCCGCTCGCGCTCGGGCCCGGGCGGCAGCGCCGCGGCCTTGTCGAAGTTCGTGAGGACGCGGTCGCGCACGGCGACGGCCTCCTCGATGGTCTTCAGGCCGATCGCCTGGTCGGCGATGCCGGGGATCGGGAAGGTGCGCGAGACCGCACCGCCCGTGACCACGACGACGTCGTACGCGAACTCCCACGGCTCGCCCACCTCGGGCGTGATCGTGGCGGTCTTCGACGCGTGGTCGATGCGGGTGACCTTCGCGGTGATGACGTTGGTCTTCTTCAGGTGCCGGCGCTGCGCGACCACCGCGTGGCGGGGCTCGATCGACCCGGCCGCGACCTCGGGGAGGAACGGCTGGTAGGTCATGTAGGGCAGCGGATCGACGACCGTGACCTCGGCTTCGCCGGGGCGAAGCCACTTCTCGAGTTTCCACGCCGTGTAGAACCCCGCGTAGCCACCGCCGACGATCAGAATCTTGGGCACGGTGAATGGACTCCTTGAACTCTCAGGTATGCGATCACTGCTCGCGACTGCGTGCAGTCCGCTTGGTGTGCCGAGTGGCGCCGATGCCCAACAGCGCTGCTAGCGTACCAAATCCGGCGACCAGCGAGAGCGGCACCGTGATGTAGGCCAGGGTCCACGGCGTCGGCAGCAGCGTCTTCGCACTGTCGGAGCCGGGCAGGACGGGGTCGGCGATGGGGGTGATGGTCTCGGGCGCCTGCGGGGTCTGCGTCGCCTCGCCCGCCGCGCGCCGGTGCAGCCGGATCCAGTCCGCCAGCTGGTCGGCGGGATTCTGGTCGACCGCGGCGACCTCGGCCGTGAGCGCGGCGACGGGGTCGATGAGCCCGTACCCGTAGAGGGGGCTCGGCACGGTGTCGCCCTTCGGCTGCGCCGTCTTGATGATGCGGTTGATGACGTTCCCCGCGTCGAGGTCGGGGAACTCCGCCCGCACGAGCGCCACCAGCCCGGAGACGAGCGGTGCCGCGCCGCTCGTGCCGTCCCAGATGGAGTAGCTGCCGTCGGGCAGCACACCGACGAGGTCTTCGCTCGGCGCGGCGACGGAGATCGTGATGCCCTGCGAGCTCGCGTCGAAGCTCGCGTTCTGCTCGCGGTCGACGCCCGCGACGGTGAGCACGCCGGGGATCGTGGCGGGCGCGCCGACCTCGCTCGTGCCGCTGCCGCGATTGCCGGCCGCGGCGACGACCACGACGTCGTTCTCGAACGCGTGCATGAACGCCGCGTCCCAGCTCTCGGGCCAGTCGCGCGTGTTCCGCGTCAGTGACATGTTGATGACATCCGCCCCGTGGTCGACCGCCCAGACCACCGCCTCGGCGATCTGGTCGTCGTTCGACTTCGCCGCGCCCGTCTCGGTGCCGAAGGCGACCGAGGCGGACAGCAGGGATGCCTCGGGCGCGACGCCGATCACGCCGTTGCCCTCCCCCGTGCCGCGGCCCGCCAGCAGCGAGGCCACCATCGTGCCGTGCTCGTCGTCGGAGCCCACCGGCGTCTGACCGTCGGCCGAGCCGATGCCGGAGACATCCGTGCCGTCGACGACGACGCCGCGGAGCTCGGCGACGTTGCCGTTCACCCCCGTGTCGATGACGGCGACCTTCACCCCGCTGCCGCGAGAGGTGGTCCAGGCGTTGGTGAAGCCGTACTCGGAGAGCCAGTACTCGTGGTCGCGGACGAGGTCGGCGTGGGCGGGGGCCGCTCCGACGCCGAGGAGCGCGACCGTCGCAGCGACGGTCGCGAGGGTGCCGAGCAGGCGGCGCCGGGTCACGCCGACGGCTCCTCGTCACCCAGCCCGTAGTCGGGGCACTGGCACACGTCGGGGCTCCACGTGGAGCGGGCGAGCGCGAGGTCGCCGATGGGGTTCGCGCCGGGCCCCGCCGCGAGCGCGTGCGCGGCGACCGCATGCAGGCACTTCACCCGGGTCGGCATGCCGCCGGCCGAGACGCCGGCGATCTCGGCGACCTCGCCGTAGTGCGCACGGTCGGCGAGGTAGTCGTCGTGCGCGCGGGCGTACGCCGCCGCGATCTCGGGGTCGGCGGCGAGCAGCTCGTTGCACTCGACCATCAGCTGGCCCGCCTCGAGCGAGCTCATCGCCGCCGTCGCCACCGGGTGGCTCAGGTAGTAGAACGTCGGGAACGGGGTGCCGTCGGCCAGCCGCGGTTTGGTGGAGACGACCGTCGGGGCGCCGCACACGCACCGGGCGGCGATGCCGACCACGTCGCGGGCGGGGCGGCCGAGCTGGGCCGACACGATGCGGATGTCGCGCTCGGCGACGGGCTCGAACGGCGGCCGGGTCATCCGCCCGCTCCTGCCGCGTCGGGCGCGAGGCCCGCCGTCATCACGGAGGTGAGCAGGGTGCGCATCCAGTCGCCCTTCCGCTCGGTGACCTCGGCCGAGACGGGCGCGCCGGTCTCCGCCTTCGCGGCCTCGGTGCGATCGTCGATCACGAGGTAGCTGACCTCCCCCGGCAGCACGTACGAGAGGCGCTCGCGCGCCTGGGTGATGATGAAGGTCTCGTCGTTCCAGCGTTCGCGCTGCTCGCGCAGCTCCTGCACCTCGGCCTCCTGGGCGGAGACCTCGGCGCGCAGCTCGGCGATGTGCCGGCGCTGCTCGGCGAAGGCGGCGATGGTGGGCGCGAGGACGACGACGGCGAGGACGATGACGCCCATCATGATGACCGAGAAGCCCGAGAGCCGGATGCCACTCAGCCAGCCCGATCGCACCGCGCCGACGGCCGGCCCATGAGGCGCCTTCGCCGGGGCGGCCTCGCGGCGGGGCGGCTTCGCCGGCTCGGACTCGGCGCGCCGGGCGCCGGTCGCCTTCCGGCCGGGTCGCGAGGGGTCGGACGGGCGCCGGGGTGCTGCACTCATCTCGCCTCCTCAGCTGTCGGCCCGGAACGACGGACGGGGGCGGCCGTTCGGCCGCCCCCGTCCCGATGCCTCCGGGGCCTGTTACGCCGTGAAGCGCGGGAACGCCGAGCGGCCCGCGTACACCGCGGCGTCGCCGAGCTCTTCTTCGATCCTCAGAAGCTGATTGTACTTGGCGACCCGCTCGCTCCGGGCGGGCGCGCCCGTCTTGATCTGGCCGCAGTCGGTCGCGACCGCGAGGTCGGCGATCGTGGTGTCCTCGGTCTCACCCGACCGGTGCGAGAGCACCGCGGTGTAGCCCGCGCGCTGCGCGAGCTTCACGGCGTCGAGGGTCTCGGTGAGGGTGCCGATCTGGTTCACCTTCACGAGGATCGAGTTGCCCGCGTGACGCGCGATGCCGTCGGCGAGGCGCTTGGGGTTCGTGACGAACAGGTCGTCGCCCACGAGCTGCAGCTTCGAGCCGAGGGTCGAGGTGAGCTTGGCCCAGCCCTCCCAGTCGTCCTCCGCCAGCGGGTCCTCGATGGAGATGAGGGGGTAGGCGTCGGCGAGCTCGGCATAGTACGCGCTCATCTCGGCCGAGGTGCGGTCCTTGCCCTCGAAGCGGTAGACGCCGTTGTCGAAGAACTCGGTCGCCGCGACGTCGAGCCCGAGCGCGATGTCGGTGCCGAGCGTGAAGCCGGCCTTGCCGATCGCCTCGGAGATGAAGTCGAGCGCGGCACGGTTGTGCTCGAAGTCGGGCGCGAAGCCGCCCTCGTCGCCGAGGCCGGTCGACAGGCCCTTCGACTTCAGCAGGCTCTTCAGCGCGTGGTAGGTCTCCACGCCCCAGCGGAGGCCCTCGGAATAGGTAGGCGCGCCGATCGGCAGCACCATGAACTCCTGGATGTCGACCCCGGTGTCGGCGTGCGCGCCGCCGTTGATGATGTTCATCATCGGCACGGGCAGGACGTGCGCGTTCGGGCCGCCGAGGTAACGGAACAGCGGCAGGTCGGCCGAGTCGGCGGCGGCCTTCGCGACCGCGAGGCTCACGCCGAGGATAGCGTTGGCGCCCAGGCGGCTCTTGTTCTCGGTGCCGTCGGCCTCGATGAGGGCGGCGTCGACGAGACGCTGATCGGCGGCGTCGAGGTCTTCGATCGCGGGACCGAGGTCGTCGAGCACGGCGTCGACGGCCTTCTGCACGCCCTTGCCGAGGTAGCGGTCGGCGTCGCCGTCGCGCAGCTCGTACGCCTCGAACGCGCCGGTCGAGGCGCCGGAGGGCACCGCCGCGCGCGCGAGCGAACCGTCGTCGAGCAGCACCTCGACCTCGACGGTCGGGTTGCCGCGGGAGTCCAGAATCTCGCGGGCGCCTACAGCTTCGATGAATGCCACAGTGATCTCCTCTGTGATGGGAACTGGCTTCGGACGACTCCGTCGTGATCCGCCAGCAAGTCTAGGGGTGGCGCGGGGGCCGGTTACGCGCCGAGGTCGCGGAACGACAGCGACGAGGCATCCGTCGTCCCGGCGTCGACGGTCGCGAACGCGTCGAAGCCGTCGGCCGTCACCCGGTCGAGCAGGGCCCGCAGGTTCTTCGCCCGCCGCTCGAGCCGCACACGCGCCCCCGACGCGACGAGCTCGGTCTTCAGCGCGATCAGCGTCGCGGCCGGGACGTCGGCGTCGTGGACCAGGACCACGGCGCGCGGACGGTCGGCGTCGGCCACCGCGAGCAGGTCGACGATGCGCTCGAACCCGATCGAGAAGCCGCACGCGGGCACCTCGCGGCCGAGGAACCGCCCGATCATGTGGTCGTACCGGCCGCCGCCGCCGAGGGAGTACCCGAAGTCGGGGTGGGCGATCTCGAAGATGGTGCCCGTGTAGTAGCCCATGCCCCGCACGAGGGTCGGGTCGAACTCGATCGCCGCGCCGGGCAGGGCGTCGCGGAGCTCCCGCAGGTCGGCGTACGCGTCGAGGTCGAGCCACGCGGGCGGCGGCACGACGCCGTCGGCGAGGTGCCAGTCCGCGCCCGCCAGCGCGCGCAGCTCGTCCGCGACATCCGCCTCCGTCACGCCGAGTTCGCGCAGCTCGATCGCGACCCCGTCGGGGCCGATCTTGTCGAGCTTGTCGATGGTGATGAGGGCGCGCTCGCGGCGGTCCTCGGGGACACCCCAGGACGAGAGGATGCCGGCGAGGATGCGCCGGTCGTTCAGCCGGATGACGCAGCCGGCGAGTCCGAGCTCGTCGAGGGCCGCGACCGTTGCGGTGAGCAGCTCGAGCTCGGCGAGCCGGCCCGGCTCGCCGATGATGTCGATGTCGCACTGCACGAACTGGCGGTAGCGCCCCTTCTGCGGTCGCTCGGCCCGCCACACGGGTGCGATCTGGATCGAGCGGAACACGGGCGGCAGCGCCGCCTGGTGGGTGGCGTAGAAGCGCGCGAGCGGGACCGTCAGGTCGTAGCGCAGCCCGAGATCGGCGAGCGAGAGCGCGTCGCCGGATGCCGCGGCCGCGGCGAGGTCGTCGGGAGTGAGGCCGCGCTTCATGACCGCGAAGGCGAGCTTCTCGTTGTCGCCGCCGAGGCCGGCGTGCAGGCGCGAGGCCTCCTCCATGACGGGAGTCTCGATTTCGTCGAAGCCGTGGGAGCGGTACACGCGGCGGATCACGCCGAGGGCGTGTTCGCGGCGGGCCTTCTCGGCGGGCAGGAAGTCGCGCATGCCGCGCGGCGGGGTGACGGAAGCGGCCATGCCGACCATTCTTCCAGTCCGGCGCGCGCCGGATGCGCGGCGGGAACCCCGTGCGACGCCGGCCGTCAGCGCTGCCGTCGCCTGATCGCCGCGAAGTGCGCCTCGGCGAGCGCGGCCGCCTCCTCGTCGCGGCGGTGGGCGATCGCCGCGACGAGCTCCTCGTGCTCGGCCTGGTCGGCGCGGTACGCGGGATCGGCCGAGCCGAGCGCGAGCATCTCGAGCATGACCGAACGCAGCCTCGGCCGCACCTCGTCGAAGAGGGCGGCCAGCAGATCGTTGTGCGCGGCCAGAACGATGCCGTGGTGCACGGCGAGGTCGGCATCGACGTACGCGGTGTCGTCGCCGTCGACGACGGCGGCGGCGCGGGCCTCGAGCGCGTCGCGCAGGCGCGCGAGGTCGTCGTCGTCGCGGCGTCGGGCCGCGAGCCGCGCGGCCTGCACCTCGATCGCCTCGCGCACCTCGAGCACCTCCTCGACCCGGGCGCGGCGCACGGCGAGCGCCCAGTCGGGGTCGGCGTGCTCGCGCAGCACGAAGCTGCCCGCGCCCTGGCGGCTTTCGACGAGGCCGCGGACGACGAGCATGCGCAGGGCCTCGCGGACCGTCGAGCGAGCGACGCCGAGCTCGGCGGCGAGCGCGGTCTCGCCGGGGAGCCGCGAGCCGACCGGCCACTCCCCCGCGACGATGCGCGCCTCGAGCTGCTCCGCAGCCTGGACGGGTAGCGACCGGAGCGCGAGTCTCACCACGTGGCATCCCTACTTGTCTGACAACCTGACCTGCGCTAGCCTACCCGACATGCAGTTCCACGGTCTCCTCCTCCTTCGCCGCCGCGGCGAGGGCTGACCGACCGGCTGCCTCGACGCGGGGTTCGTCTCCAGGCCGGTCGTCCGACACCAGGCAAGGAGCATCCGTCATGACCGAACCCACCCCGTCCACCGCCGCGCCGACCGTTCCGGCCGCGCCGACCCTTCCGGCCGCGCCGCGCTGGAACCGGCAGCGCCCCTCGGCGATGCCGTCGCACCGCTACCGCGACGTGTTCGCGCGCGTCCCCGTGCCCGAGCCCGAGGCCCGCCGGTGGCCGTCGGCCCGCATCGAGCGCGCGCCGCTCTGGGTGCCCGTCGACCTTCGCGACGGCAACCAGGCGCTCGCCGAGCCCATGGACCCCCAGCGCAAGCTGCGCTTCTTCCGCGAGCTCGTGCGCATGGGCTACACCGAAATCGAGATCGGCTACCCGTCGGCCTCGCAGACCGACTACGACTTCGTGCGCCTGCTCGCCGAGACCGACGAGGCCCCCGATGACGTCACCCTCGTGGTGTTCGCCCCGGCCCGGCGCGAGCTCGTCGAGCGCACGATGCAGTCGATCCGAGGCATCCGCAACGACGTCGTCGTGCACCTCTACGTGGCGACCGCCCCCGCCTGGCGGGACCGCGTGCTGCGCCGCGACCGGCAGGAGCTCGCGGCGCTCGTCGCCGAGGAGAGCGCGCGGGTGCGTCGTGCCGCGGGCGACGACGCGCGCGTGCGGTTCGAGTTCTCGCCCGAGGTCTTCAACCTCACCGAGCCCGACTTCGTGCTCGAGCTCGCCGACGTCGTCACCGACATCTGGGACGCCTCGCCCGATCGCCCGGTGATTCTCAACCTGCCCGCCACGGTCGAGGTCGCGACCCCGAACGTCTACGCCGACCAGATCGAGCACATGCACCGCAACCTCCCCCGGCGCGACGGGGTCATCCTGTCGGTGCACCCGCACAACGACCGCGGCACGGGCGTCGCCTGCGCCGAGCTCGCCGTGCTCGCGGGCGCGCAGCGGGTCGAGGGATGCCTCTTCGGCAACGGCGAGCGCACGGGCAACGTCGACCTCGTGACACTCGGCCTGAACCTGCACGCCCAGGGCGTCGACCCGATGATCGACTTCTCGCGGCTCGACGAGGTGCGGGCCACGGTCGAGCACTGCAACCGCCTGCCCGTGCACGTGCGCCACCCCTACGCGGGCGACCTGGTGCACACCGCCTTCTCGGGCACGCATCAGGATGCGATCCGCAAGGGCTTCGCGCACCACGCCGCCCGCGCCGCCGAGCTCGGCCTCGACGAACGGGATGCCCCGTGGGACGTGCCGTACCTGCCGATCGACCCGGCCGACGTGGGCCGGAGCTACGAGGCCGTCGTCCGGGTCAACAGCCAGTCGGGCAAGGGCGGCATCGGCTACCTGCTCGAGCGCGAGACGGGGGTGGTGCTCGACCCGGCCGCGGAGCGGGCGTTCGCCGCCGTCGTCCAGGAGCATGCCGAGCGCACGGGCGCCGAACTCGGTGCCGATGAGATCGTCGCGCTCTACCGCCGCTCGGTGGAAGGATCGGCGGCGTGAGCGATTCGAACGCGGAGCGGACCGCGGCCGGGCGAGCCTCCGCCGCCGGTTCCGCCGCCCCCTCCACACCTCCTGCCGGCCGGGAGCGCGTCCTCGTGGTCGGCGCGACGGGCGTGCTCGGCGCGCCGACCACCCGCGCCCTCGTGGCCGCCGGGCACGAGGTGCACGGCACGACCCGTCGCACGGGCCGGCTGGCCGCCGTCGAGCGACACGGCGCGCACGGCGCGGTGCTCGATGTGCTCGACCCCGACTCGATCGACGAGGTCCTCGACGCCGTGCGCCCGACGACCGTCGTCTTCCTCGCCACCGATCTCGCCTCGCTCGACTACGCGGCCAACGCCCGGCTGCGGCAGGAGGGCGCGCCGGCGCTCTTCGCGCGCGCAACGACGGCCGGGGCCCGCCGGATCATCGCGGAGAGCATCTCGTGGGCGCCCGACGACGCGCCGGTCGCCGCGCTCGAACACGCCGCGCTCGCCCACCCGGGCGGCGTCGTGCTGCGGTTCGGGCTGCTCTACGGCCCCGGCACCTGGTACGCCGCCGACGGCGCCTTCACCGCGCTCGCCCGCGACGGCGTCGTCGACGCCATCGCACCGACCACGAACTGGCTGCACGTCGACGACGCCGCCTCCGGCGTCGTCGCCGCACTCGACTGGCCGCCCGGCGTCGTCGATCTCGTCGACGACGACCCGACCGAGCTCGACGAGTGGGCCGCCGTGCTCGCGCGCCGGGCCGGCTTCGCCGGGACGCCGCGGACCGGGTCGCGCGGACCCGCGCGCGTGACCGACAACGCCGCGGCGCGTCGGCTCGGCTGGCGGCCGGCGCACCCGTCGTGGCGCGACGGGTTGGGGCGCGGCTGACGCAGGCCGCGGCCCCGAGTCGATGGCGGTCGGGTCAGGTCGCCGCGCCGCGAGGCGCGTCGACCACCCCGGCCGCCCCGGCCGCCCCGCTCGCCTCGGCGGCTCGCACCTCGTCCTCGAGCCCGCGGAGCGCACCGCGGAGCGCCCGCTCGGCGTCGAGCCCCCGCGACCTCGCCGTCGCGACGAGGCGGAGCAGCTCCTCCCCGAGGCCCGCCTCGTCGTCGGGGAACGGCCGCGGCGCGGCATCCGCACCCGGCGCGACGTGCACGCCCGCCTTCTCCGCCTTGCCGAGCATCTTCGCAGCGAGCGCCAGCGCGGGCATGCCCCTCGGAACCCCGTCGAGCACGCTCGTGCGGTGCGGCTTCTCGTCGGCCTTCAGCTCGTCCCAGAATGCGACGACGTCTTCGGCGGTCGCCGCCTCGCGGTCGCCGAAGACGTGCGGATGCCGCGCCACCATCTTCGCCGTCATATGCCGGGCGACGTCGTCGATGTCGAACCGCTCGCCGTCGGTGTGCGCCGCGAGATCGGCGTGGAACAGCACCTGGTAGAGCACGTCGCCGAGCTCCTCGATCATCTCGGCCCGATCGCCCGCCTCGATCGCCTCGACGAGCTCCCAGCACTCCTCGACGAGGTACTGCACGAGGCTCTCGTGCGTCTGCTCGGCGTCCCACGGGCACCCGCCCGGGGCGCGCAGCAGCGCGACGGTCGCGACGAGCTCGTCGAGCCCCGGGTGCGGGCTCGCACCGCGCTCGCCGGGGGCAGGGTTCGCGGCATCCGACATGCGGCCAGCCTACGTCGCCGGAGCCCGCCGGTAGACTGACGCCCGGGGAGCCGGGAAGTCTGGTCGGCCGGCGCGCGAGCGCCGACATCCGTCAGCGACCCGGTGCGTCGACGCCAGACCGGGCCGACCGAACAGGGGCCACATGCACGTCCTCCGATCCGAGCGGCTCGCCGCCATCCTCCTCCTCACCGCGGCCAGCCTCGGCCTGCTCCTCGCCAACCTGCCGTTCGGGTCGGCGCTCGTCGAGCTGAAGCACGCCCACCTCGACCTGCCGTGGCTCGGCCTCGAGCTCTCGGTCGGCCACTGGATCAGCGACGGGCTGCTCGCGATCTTCTTCTTCATCGTCGCCGTGGAGCTGAAGCGCGAGCTCGTCATCGGCGAGCTCAACTCGCTGTCGAAGGCGCTGCTTCCCGCGATCGCGGCCGTCGGCGGCGTCGTCGTTCCCGCCCTGGTGTTCCTCGCGTTCGCGGGCGGCACGGAGACCGCCAACGGCTGGCCCATCCCGACCGCCACCGACATCGCGTTCGCGCTCGGCATCCTCGCCGTGTTCGGACGCTGGCTGCCGATGCGGGTGCGCGTGTTCCTGCTCGCCCTCGCCGTCATCGACGACCTCATCGCGATCCTCATCATCGCGTTCTTCTTCACCGCCGACGTCGACCTCGCCGCCCTCGGCTTGGCCGGCATCGCGATCGCCCTGTTCGGTGCCGTCAGCCGCGTGATGAAGCCGCGTTCGGCGTGGATCCTCGCCCGCCGCCCGCAATGGCCGATCGTCGCCCTCCTCGTCATCCTCGGCGTCCTCGCCTGGTACTTCGTCTTCCAGTCGGGCGTGCACGCGACCATCGCCGGCGTCGCGCTCGGCCTCGTCATGGCGCGCCGCCCCGGCGGCCGGTCGGCGCACACGCTCGAGCCGTGGTCCAACGGCGTCATCCTGCCGCTGTTCGCCCTCACCGCCGCGATGGTGCCCGTCCCGCAGGTGAGCCCCTCCGAACTCGACCCGGCGTTCTGGGGCATCCTCGTCGGCCTCCCCGTCGGCAAGATCGTGGGCATCACCCTCGTCGGCGGCCTCTCGGGCCTCGTGGCGCGACGGCGTTCCGGCACGCCGCTGACCTTCGCGGACCTCGCGGTCGTGGGCGCGCTCGGCGGCGTCGGCTTCACCGTGTCGCTGCTGATGAACGAGCTCGCCTTCGCCCGCCACCCGGGCGTCGCCGACGAGGGCACGCTCGCCGTACTGCTCGGCTCGGGCGTCGCGATCGTGGTGTCGGCGATCGCCGTCTCGGCTCGCTCCCGGCACTACCGGCGGCAGCGCGGCGCTCGTGCGGGCGTCGGCGGCGCCTTCTCCCGGTGAGGCAGACTGGGTCCGTGCGCTCCGACGACCCGGCCAGCCGCCACCTCGCCGCCGAACTGCGCCCGCCCCGCCACCGCGGGCTGCGCAAGGCGCTCCATTTCGCGGTGCTCACCCTCGGCGAGGCGACCGGGCTCGGCGGCCCGTCGGTCGCCGATCTCGTCGTCGTGCGCCGCGAGACGGATGCCCCGGTGCTCCGCACCCCGGCCGGGTCGCTCGAGGAGGCCGATCGGCTCCTGCTCGAGATCCGCGCCGACCTCGACCGCATGAGCGTCGAGGAGTTCCTCGCCGAGTGGGGGCACTTGGCGCCGTAGCGCCGCAGACCTCGGCTGGCCGGGTCGTTGCTCAGGCCGTCGTCGCGGCGCTCGCCGCCGGCTCGGCGGGCGGCGCCGGCTCGACCGGGAAGATCGCGGTGAGCAGGCGCGACACCCACTCGATCAGGTCGGCATCGCCCGGGGCCTCGCCGCCCGGAGTCGGGAACGGCACGAGGATCACGTCGTTCTGCGCGAACAGCTTCGCGCCCGGATACAGCCGCTCGAGGCGCACCCGCCGCGAGTCGGGGATCTTCGCCGGGGCGATCCGCAGCTTCGTGCCGGTCGCGATGAGGTCGCTGAGCCCGGCGAGCTGCGCCTGGCGACGCAGCCGCGAGATCGACACGAGGTGCTCGACCGGCTCGGGCGGCTCGCCGTAGCGGTCGACGAGCTCTTCGAGCACCGCGTCGATCTGCCCCTCCTTCGCCGCCGGGCCGCTCGCGGCCGACAGCTTCTGGTAGGCCTCGAGGCGCAGGCGCTCGCTGCCGATGTACTCCTCGGGGATGTGCGCGTCGACCGGCAGCTCGAGGCGGAGCTCGGTCTGCCCCTCGGCGACCTCGCCGCGGAACGCCGAGACCGCCTCGCCGATCATCCGGAGGTACAGGTCGAACCCGACCCCGGCGATGTGGCCGGCCTGCTCGGCGCCGAGCAGGTTGCCGGCACCGCGGATCTCGAGGTCTTTCAGGGCGATCTGCATGCCTCCGCCGAGCTCGTTGTTCGTCGCGATGGTGGAGAGCCGGTCGTGCGCGGTCTCGGAGAGCGGCTTGTTCGGGTCGTAGAGGAAGTAGGCGTACGCGCGCTCGCGCCCGCGCCCCACACGGCCGCGCAGCTGATGCAGCTGCGACAGGCCGTACTTGTCGGCCCGGTCGATGATGATCGTGTTCGCGTTGGAGATGTCGAGGCCGGTCTCGATGATCGTCGTCGAGACGAGCACGTCGAACTTGCGCTCCCAGAAGTCGTTCACGATCTGCTCGAGCACGTGCTCGTTGAGCTGGCCGTGGGCGACGGCGATGCGCGCCTCGGGCACGAGCTCGGCCAGCTGCGCCGCGACCCGGTTGATCGAGGAGACCCGGTTGTGCACGAAGAAGACCTGGCCCTCGCGCAGCATCTCGCGCCGGATGGCCGCCGCGACCTGCTGGTCGGTGTACGGGCCGACGTACGTGAGGATCGGGTGGCGGTCTTCCGGGGGTGTCGCGAGCGTGGACATCTCGCGGATGCCCGTGACCGCCATCTCGAGCGTCCGCGGGATGGGTGTGGCGCTCATCGCGAGGATGTCGACGTTGGTCTTCAGCTTCTTCAGCGCATCCTTGTGCTCGACGCCGAACCGCTGCTCCTCGTCGATGATGAGCAGCCCGAGGTCTTTGAACTTCACCTGCTCGGTGAGGATGCGGTGCGTGCCGATGACCATGTCGACGGTGCCGTCGGCGAGGCCGGCGAGGGTCTCGCGCACCTCCTTGTCGGTCTGGAACCGGCTGAGCGGGCGCACGTGGACGGGGAAGCCGGCGTATCGCTCGGCGAATGTGTCGAGGTGCTGCTTCACGAGCAGGGTCGTCGGCACGAGCATCGCGACCTGCTTGCCGTCTTGGATCGCCTTGAACGCGGCGCGCACGGCGACCTCGGTCTTGCCGAAGCCGACGTCGCCCGCGAGCAGCCGGTCCATCGGGATGGGCCGCTCCATGTCGGCCTTCACCTCGTCGATGGTCTGCAGTTGATCGTGCGTCTCGGCGAACGGGAACGCCTCTTCGAGCTCGTGCTGCCAGGGCGTGTCGGGCCCGAACGCGTGCCCCTTGGCGGCCATGCGGGCCGAGTACAGCTTCACGAGCTCGACGGCGATGTCGCGGACGGCCTTGCGCGCCCGGCCCTTGGCCTGCGCCCAGTCGCTGCCGCCCATCTTCGACAGCGACGGCGCCTCGCCGCCCACGTAGCGCGAGAGCAGGTCGAGCTGGTCCATGGGCACGAACAGCCGGTCGCCCGGCTGACCGCGCTTGGACGGCGCGTACTCGAGCACCAGGTACTCGCGGACGGCCGTCGGCTGCTGCTGGATGCCCGCGGTTCGGCTCGGGCCCTTCGGGCGGGTGCCCGTCGCGACCTCGCGCTGCACCATCTCGACGAACTTCCCGATGCCGTGCGTCGAGTGCACGACGTAGTCGCCGGCCTTCAGCTGCAGCGGGTCGACGACGTTGCGGCGGCGGCTCGCGAGCTTCTTGCCCTGACGGGCGTCGTAGCCGGCGCTGCGCCCGTAGAACTCGGCCTCGGCGATGAGCCCGAGCTTCGCCTCCGCGAGTTCGAACCCTCGCGCCGCATCGGCCTGCACGAGGTAGGCGACGCCGGGCTCCAGCTCGGCGGGCACCTCGTCGACGATGCGGCCGGCGAGGCCGTGCTCGGCGAGCACATCGCGGGCGCGCTCGACGAGTCCGAGCCCGGCGGCGGCCATGACGAGGCTCCACCCGTCGCGGAGTCGCCCGGCCACGTGCTGGACCGCGCCGTCGACGTTGCCCTGGAAGCTCGGCATCGCCGACGCGGCGAGCCTGACGTAGGACGAGCCGCCCGAGGCGGGATCGGCGGCGGCGTCCTCGCCGGCTTCACCCGCGTCGAATGCCGACAGGGTCCACCACACGCGCTGCGGGTCGGGTTCGCCGGGGGCGCTGAACTGGGCGGCCTCGCGCAGGGCCCCGACGGTGAGGAAGTCGCCCGCGGCGAGGTCGATCGGCGCCTCGGCGCCGAGCGTCGCCGCGCTCCAGGCCGCCGCGAGGAACTCGCGGTTCGTCTCGCCGAGGTTCGCGGCGCGGCTCGCGACCCGCTCGGGCTCGACGACGGCCACCGCGGCGCCGGTCGGCAGGTAGTGCGTGAGCGGGACGAGCCGGTCGAGGAGCGCCGGCGCGAGCGACTCCATGCCTTCGACGGGGATGCCCTCGCCGAGCTTCTCGAGCATGCCCGCGAGCGTCGGGAACTCGTGCTGCATCTCGCGCGCCCGCTGCCGCACCCCGGGGGTGAGCAGCAGTTCACGACTGGGCGCCAGCTCGACGCGGTCGACGGGCTCGGGCAGCGAACGCTGGTCGGCGACGGAGAAGGCCCGCAGCTCTTCGACCTCGTCACCGAAGAACTCGACCCGCACCGGGTGGTCGGCGGTCGGCGGGAAGACGTCGAGGATGCCGCCGCGCACGGCGAACTCGCCGCGTCGGGAGACCATGTCGACGCGCGCGTACGCGAGGTCGACGAGCTGCTCGGCGATGCGCGCGAGGTCGTGGCCGCGGCCACCGGGGGTCAGCACGATCGGCTCGAGATCGCCGAGGTTGTCGGCGAGCGGCTGCAGCGCGGCGCGCACGGATGCCACGACGACGAGCGGATGCCCCGCATCGCCGGCCTCGCGCGCGGCACTCCACTCGCGGAACCGGCGGAGGGCGTGCAGCCGACGGCCGACCGTCTCAGCCGACGGGCTCAGCCGCTCGTGGGGCAGCGTCTCCCACGCGGGGAACTCGAGCAGCTCGGCGCCGGGCAGGTACGGGGCGAGCGAGGCGCGCAGCGCCTCCCCCTCACGACTGGTGGGCGTGATGACGAGCATCGCCGGCGGGAGACCCGCGGCGGAGCGACGTTCGAGCAGGCCCGCGAGCAACGCGGGATCGAGCCCGGTCGGCGCCGAGAAATCGGCGCTGCGGAGGGCTTCGGCGAGCGCCCGGTCGACCGTGTCGGCGCGCGACAGCGCGGTGGCTAGACCCTGCAGACTCACCGGAGCAGTCTACGCGCCGCCGCCGACACGCCCGGCTCCGGCTGCCCCGCCGCGAGGTCGCTCCCCCGTCGGCGCACGCCGGTAGCATGGGCGCCGCACGACCCGCCGACGGAAGGACCCACCCGCATGATCATCGCCGCCGCCGACGGATCCGCGCTCGGCAACCCGGGCCCGGCGGGCTGGGCCTGGTACGTCGACGAGGGGTGCTGGGCCGCGGGCGGGTGGAAGCACGCGACGAACAACCAGGGCGAGCTGAAGGCCGTGCTCGAGCTGTTCCGCGCGACCGCGCACCTCGACGACGAGCTGCTCGTGCAATGCGACAGCCAGTACGTGATCAACGCCGTGACCAAGTGGATGGCGGGCTGGAAGCGCAAGGGCTGGCGGAAGGCCGACGGCAAGCCGGTCATGAACGTCGACCTGCTGCAGGAGCTCGACGCGGCACTGGCGGGTCGGCGCTACCGGTTCGAGTGGGTGCGCGGGCACGTCGGCCACGAGCTCAACGAGGCGGCCGACGCGCGCGCCCGTGCGGTCGCGACGGCCTACCAGCGCGGCGCGGAGATCCCCGCGGGCCCCGGCTGGACGGGCGCGTGCGAGGCCGTCGACGCCCCGGCCGAGGTCGTCGAGGCGGTCGCCGAGGCCGACGTCGCGGCGCGGGCCGACGCGGCAGCGCAGGCCGATACCGCCGCCGAGGCCGATACCGCCGCCGAGGCCGACGCCGCACGCGCGACCCTCGCCGAGCCGGCCGCAGACGAGTCCCCGCTCACGGCGGATGCCGCGCTGTTCGACTTCGACGACCCGGCGGCCGACTGGCTGACGATGACGCTCGAACTGACGACCGAGGAGCACACGCGGCTGGTCGAGCGTGCGAGGGCGGCGGGCACGAGCCCCGAGGACTTCCTCCGCGGCCTGATCTGAACCATGCAGGACGTGTACGACGGGCTCGTCGGGCGGTTCGCCGCGGAGCGCTTCCCCGGAGCGACGAGCGTGATCGTCGCGGGCAGCACGGCACGCGGCGAGCGCACGCCCACCAGCGATATCGATCTGCTCCTGCTCGGTGACGACGGGTTCCTGGGCGACGGTGCCGACAGTCTCGCCGCGACATTCGCGCACGAGGGCGAGGCGATCGAGGTCTTCGCCTACACACCCGAGGGCTTCGACCACTGGGCGCGTCGCGGCGTTGCCGAGTGGCGGCCGGTGATCGTGCGCATGCTGCTGCAGGGCCGGACGCTGCGCGGAGACCGCCGGCTCGATGCGCTCCGCGGAGTGTGGGCCCCGATCATGGCGAGCGGACCCCGGCCCGCACCGCACGAGATCGACCTGCTGCGCTACGCGATCACCGATCTGCTCGACGACCTGGCCGACACCGCCGACCCGCTCGAGCGACGGATCGTCGCCGACACCCTGCTGCAGCGGGTCGCCGAGCTCGCGCTGGTGACGAATCACCGGTGGCTGGGTGCAGGCAAACACCTCGCCCGAGAACTGCGGGCGTGGGACGCCGAGCGGGCTGCGCGCCTCGTCGACCCGTATCTCGCGGGCGAGGTCGATGCGTTCGCCGCGGCGGCCTTCGCGGAGCTGAACGCTGCCGGGGGCCGGCTGCACACCGGATTCGTCCGCTGAGCGGGCGAGACGCGCCTACGCCGGAGCGTGGAAGCGCTGCTGCGCGGCCACGAGCCCGTCCTCCACGATCGCCTCGACCGCGTCCGCCGCGTCGGCGAGCAGGTTCGGCAGGGTCTGCCGCTCGGGCCCGGCGAAGTCCTTCAGCACGAAGTCGGCCGGGTCCTGCCGGCCGGGCGGGCGCCCGATGCCCACGCGCACGCGCGTGAAGTCGGGCGAGTCCATCGCCTTCTGGATGTCTCGCAACCCGTTGTGGCCGCCGTGGCCGCCGCCGCGCTTGAGACGCACGGTGTCGAAGGGGATGTCGAGCTCGTCGTGCACGACGATGAGCCGCTCGACCGGCACACCGTAGAACTTCGCGAGGGCCGAGACCGGGCCACCGGAGGTGTTCATGTAGCTGTTCGGCTTCGCCAGCACGAGCTTCGGCCCGCCGGGGCGGACGAAGCCCTCGGCGATCCGAGACGGGGTCTTGTGGCTCTTGAACGCCGCGCCGAGCCGGGTCGCCAGCTCGTCCGCGACCATCTGGCCGACGTTGTGGCGGTTGCCCGCGTACTGGGCGCCGGGGTTGCCGAGGCCCACGACCAGCCAGGTGTTCTCGGCCATCGCCAGGTCCTTCCGTGCGTGCGCCCGGCGGAACCACGCCATATCGCACTCCGATCGGGGGAATCGGACCCATGCGGGCCCTCATCGAGGGTACCCGGGCGGCCCGGGTGGTCGGCGGACGCGGGTCGCCCGACGCCGCCGACGCAACCGGCCCCGGTCCGCCGCGACGGCGGGCCCGGGGCCGGAGGGATGCGAGTGGATTACTCGGCGGACTCGGCCGACTCCTCGGCGGGCGCCTCGGCCTCGGCGGCCTCCTCGGCCGCGGGCTCCTCGCCCAGGTCGACCTTCTGCGGGGTGTGCACGTTCACGACGAGCGTCTCGGCGTCGCTCACGAGCGTCGCGCCCTTCGGAAGCTCGACGGCGCCGGCGTGGATCTGGGCGCCCTCCTCGAGACCCTCGACGGAGACGACGACGTTCTCGGGGATGTGGGTGGCCTCGACCTCGAGCAGCAGCGTGTGCGCGTCGAGGTCGGCGATGGTGCCGGCCGCGGGCTCGCCCTCGACGTGCACCGGGACCTCGACCTGGACCTTCTCGCCGCGCTTGATGACGATGAGGTCGAGGTGCTCGATGATCTGGCGCACCGGGTCCTTCTGGACGTCCTTGACGAGCGCGAGCTGGCTCTTGCCCTCGATCTGGAGGTCGAGCACGGCGTTCGCCTTGCGGATGAGCAGGCCCGTCTCGTGCGCGGGCAGCGTCAGGTGCTTGGGGTCGGTGCCGTGGCCGTACAGCACCGCGGGGACCTTGCCGGCCGCGCGGAGCTTGCGCGCCGCACCCTTGCCGAACGACTCGCGGACGCCGGCCTCGATCTTGTTGTCCTCGTCCATTGCGGACCTCCTTCAGGGCTCACCGGCCCGATTCATGATGGGTGTGTCTTCAACTCGAACGCACGGCCGCAGCCGCTGGAGCGTGAGGAAGTGCCGTGAGCCTTCCACCGCGTCGATCACGGATGCCTCGCCGGGCACGCCCGGCGCGAGGCATCCCTCGCCGAAGTTCAGTGGGTCAGTCTACCTGATGGGTCGCCGCGCGCACGCAGCCGCCCGCGAGCCCGCGACGGGCGGACCCGGCTCACGGCAACAGGGCGCAACGGTGAGGGTGCGGACACTACGCTGGGAAGCGAATCCGCCTTCTGCACGAGGAGTTGTCAGTGCCTGAAACCGCCAGCGCGAACATCGGGGTCGTCGGCCTCGCCGTCATGGGCTCCAACCTCGCCCGAAACCTCGCCAGCCGCGAGGGCAACACGGTGGCGGTCTTCAACCGCTCCCCCGAGCGCACGCGCACCCTCACCGGCGAGCACCCCGAGGCCGGGTTCGTCGCGAGCGAGAGCTACGACGAGTTCGTCGCCTCGCTCGCCAAGCCCCGCACGGCGGTCATCATGGTGCAGGCGGGCAAGGGCACCGACGCGGTGATCTCCGAGCTCGTGAGCCGGTTCGAGCCGGGCGACATCATCGTCGACGGCGGCAACGCCAACTTCCACGACACGATCCGCCGCGAGGCCGAGATCGCGCCGACCGGCATCCACTTCGTCGGCATGGGCGTCTCCGGCGGCGAGGAGGGCGCGCTGAACGGCCCGTCCCTCATGCCCGGCGGCACCGCCCAGTCGTACGAGACGCTCGGGCCGATCCTCCGCACCATCGCCGCAGTCGCCCCCGACGGCGAGCCGTGCGTCACGCATGTCGGCACCGACGGCGCCGGCCACTTCGTGAAGATGGTGCACAACGGCATCGAGTACGCCGACATGCAGCTCATCGCCGAGGCGTACGACCTCATCCGCCAGGGCACCGGCAAGTCGCCCGCCGAGATCGCCGACGTGTTCTCCGAGTGGAACACCGGCGAGCTCGAGAGCTACCTCATCGAGATCACGGCCGAGGTGCTCCGCCAGGTCGACGCGAAGACCGGCGAGCCGCTCGTCGACGTCATCCTCGACGCCGCGGGCGCGAAGGGCACGGGCGCGTGGACGGTGCAGAACGCGCTCGACCTGGGCGTGCCGACCTCCGGCATCGCCGAGGCCGTCTTCGCGCGGAGCCTGTCGTCCAAGCGCGCGCAGCGCGACGCGGCGGCCGACCTGCCCGGCCCCTCGGGCGACTGGACCGTCGACGACGCCGACGCCTTCATCGAGGACGTGCGCCGAGCGCTGTACGCGTCGAAGATCATCGCGTACTCGCAGGGCTTCGACGAGATCGTCGCCGGCGCCGAGCAGTTCGGCTGGGACGTCCACAAGGGCGACATCGCGAAGATCTGGCGCGCCGGCTGCATCATCCGCGCCCGCTTCCTGAACCGCATCGCCGAGGCCTACGCCGAGGACCCGGGACTCGTCGCCCTCGTCGTGGCGCCGTACTTCCGCGACGCCGTCGCCGGCGCGCAGGAGAGCTGGCGCCGGGTCGTCGCGACGGCCGCGCAGGCGGGCATCCCGACTCCGGCGTTCTCCTCCTCGCTGGCGTACTACGACGGGCTGCGCGCGAAGCGCCTGCCCGCCGCGCTCATCCAGGGTCAGCGCGACTTCTTCGGCGCGCACACCTACCAGCGGGTCGACGAGCCCGGCGTGTTCCACACCCTCTGGTCGGGCGACCGCTCCGAAATCGAGACGACCCCGTCGTCGCACTAGGCTGCCGCTGACGGGCGACGCCCGGCCGGCGGGTCGCCACCGCCGGGCCGTCGCCCTCCGACGACGAGGGGGTGGGCATGCGCGAGCCGGCCTGGCGACGTGAGGGCGAAGATCCCGACTACCGGTTCACCCTGGCGAACGAGCGCACCTTCCTCGCCTGGATCCGCACGGCGCTCGCGCTGCTCGCGGGCGGCGTGCTGCTGCACCAGTTCACCGTCGGGCTCGGGCCGCGCTCGGCCGTCGTGATCCTCGCGGTCGTCCTCGGCGTGATGGCGGCGATCCTCAGCGTGCTCGCGTATACGAGGTGGCGTGCGAACGAGATCGCGATCCGCCACGGACGCCCGTTGCCGTACAGCTGGGTGATCGTCGTGCTCGCCGTGGTCTGCCTCGTGACGGCCGCGGTCCTCACGGTCTTCCTCCTCCTGCCGAGCTGATCCGTCGCCATGCCGCCCTTCCGCCTCGCCGCGACCGCCGACCCGGGTCTCCAACCCGAGCGCACGGCCCTGTCGTGGAGCCGTACCGCCTTCGCCGTCGCGGCCAACGCGCTGCTGTCGCTGCGGGCCGGCCTCGTGGCCGGGGAGCCGTGGCTCGTGGCGGTGGGCGTGTTGCTGTTCGGCACTGCGGGCGCGGTCGTCGTGATCGCGGCGGTCCGCCGTCGCCAGCTCGCGGGCGCCGAGCTGACCATCACGCCGCCGCGCGGCGCCCTCGCCGGGGTGACGGCCGCCGCCGTGCTCGCCGCCGCGGGCGGCGTCGCCTCGGTGCTCGTCGAACGGAGCGCGACGTGAGCGGCGGCGGGCTGCCGCCCGAGCTCGCGCCGGGCGGTCCCGACGACGGCGCCGACGACGCGGCCGGTCCGGTGCGCGGCGCCCGCCGTCAGCGGATGCTCCGCTGGGTCGTCGTCGTCGCGCTCGTCGCGATGGTCGCCCCCCTCGTGCTGTCGCTCGCCGCCGTCGCGCAGAGCTCGGCCGACCGCGCCTGCCGGATCACCGTGGCACGATTCGACGACCACGCCACCGGCTCACGTGTGTCGTTCGAGGTCTTCGGGCCGGCCGGCCCCGGCTGGATCTGCACCGCCGAACGGCCGGGCGGCGACCGGGTGATCGCGAACCTCGGCCTCGTGCCGTCGGTGCCGGCGGCGCCGCTTCCCGGCGAGCGCGGCGTCTGACGTCGCACACGGCCGCCCGTGCTCGCCGTGGCGTCAGCCCGCCGCGCCCCCGTCGACGGGTTCGTCGGGGAAGACCCGCTTGTACGTGCGCCCGTCGGGCAGTTGCACGGTCTCGGCGCGCAGCAGCCCGCGCGAGACCCGCTGGTAGATCGCCTGCGGCGTCACCCCGAGCTTCGCCGCCGCCTCCGACACCGAGAGCCCCGGCAGGTCGGTGGGCCGGCTCGACGGCCGATCGCGCTTCCGCCGGCGGCTCGCTTCCTGGCGCTCGGCGATCGCGGCATCGTCGCCCGCCCAGCGGTACTTGGCCGCCGAGGCGCTGAGCGCCGCCGCCTTCCCGATCGTCTCCCAGTCGGCGCCGCTCGCGAGCGCGTCCCTGGCGGCGTCGAGCGCGGCCGGGTCTGCCTCCAACGCGACGGCGAGTTCCCGGATGCCTCGCAGCCGGTCGAGCGGGTCGACCGCGCCGCCTCGCTCGAGCGCTGCCAGCCGCTCGAGCGCGGCCGCGGTGTCGGGCGACAGGAAGGCCACCGTCAGCCGTTCAGGAGGGAGTTGCGCACCTCGCGCCGCAGCACCTTGCCGATGAGCGAGCGCGGCAGGTCGTCGGCCTGCACGACCCGCTTCGGCACCTTGTACGCGGCCAGCCCGTCGCGCGCGAACGCCCGGATCGCGGCCTCGTCGAACGTCGCGCCCTCGCGGGACACGACGACCGCGACCACCCGCTCGCCCGAGTGCTCGTCGGGCAGGCCCACGACGGCGACGTCCTCGACGTCGGGGTGCTGGCGGATCGCCTCCTCGACCTCGCTCGGGGCGACGTTGAAGCCGCCCGTGATGATGAGCTCCTTGATGCGGTCGACGATGCGCACGAAGCCGTCGGCGTCGATCGACACGATGTCGCCGGTGCGGAACCACGGCGCACCGCCGTCGGGGTCGGCCACGAAGACCGCCTCGGTCTCCTCGGGCTTCTTCCAGTAGCCCGTGAACACCTGCGGCCCGCGGACTACGAGCTCCCCCTCGGCGCCGGGCGCGACATCCGTCATCGGATCGTCGGGGTCGACGACCCGGCACTCGGTCGACGGCAGCGGCAAGCCGACGGTGCCGGCGCGCCGGTTCGGCGCGACCGGGTTCGCCATGAGCACCGGCGAGCACTCCGAGAGCCCGTAGCCCTCGACGAGATAGCCCCCGGTGGCGGCCTCCCACGGCTCGACGACCTCGGCCGAGAGCGGCATCGCACCCGAGATGGCGATCTCGATGCCCTCGAGCGAGACGCCCTCGGCGGCGGCGGCCTTCGTCAGCCGGTCGTAGATGGGCGGCACCGCGGGCAGGAATGTCGCGGGATGCCGCTTCACGACCTTCAGCACGAGGTCGGGCTCGAACTTCGGGAACAGCACGAGCCGCGAGCCCATGCTCATCGCGAAGGTGAGGCAGAGCGTCAGCCCGTACGCATGGAACATCGGCAGCACCGCGTACACGACGGCGTTGCCCCGCGGCACCTGCGGCACCCACGCGCGCGCCTGCGCGGCGTTCACCAGCAGGTTCGCGTGCGTGAGCGTCGCCCCCTTGGGGCTGCCGGTCGTGCCGCTGGTGTACTGGATCAGCGCGACATCGGATGCCTCGGGCGCGATGATGTGCGGATCGATGGGCTCCGAGCGGGCGAGCTCCTCCCAGCGCGTGGTGCCGCGGACCTTCGTCGTGAGCGCCGCGCGCGACTCGCGCGCCTTCGCGATCGGCAGCCGCAGGGCGAGCCGAGTGCCGAACGGCATGGCCCGCGTGACGTCGACCGAGACGATCTCCTGCACCCGGACGTCGGCTGGGAAGGCCTGGACGGTGTCGACGACCTTGTCCCAGGCGATCACGATGCGCGCGCCGTGGTCTTCGAACTGGTGCCGGAGCTCGCGCGGCGTGTACAGCGGGTTGTGCTCGACCACGATGCCGCCGAGCCGGAGCACCGCGTAGAACGCGACGATGTGCTGCGGGCAGTTCGGCAGCACGAGCGCGACGGGGTCGCCCTTCTGCACGCCCAGGATGCGCAGGCCCTCTGCGACCCGCTCGATCTCGGCGCCGAGCTCGGCGTACGTCGTCGTGCGGCCGAAGAACTCGAGCGCCGGCCGGTCGGGGTAGGCCTGGACGGACTCCCGGATGAGGTCGTACAGCGACCCGGTGGGATCGTCGATGTCGTGCGGGACGCCATCGGCGTAGCTCGCGAGCCAGGGGCGCGGGGTCGTGATGGCCTGCGACATGCGGACTCCTACGCGGCGCCGTCGAACATGCTCGTCACCGAGCCGTCTTCGAAGACCTCGTGGATCGCCCGCGCGAGCAGCGGCGCGATGGGCAGGATCGTGAGGCGGTCCCAGCGCTTCTCCTCGGCGATCGGCAGCGTGTCGGTGACGACCACCTCGTCGATGAAGTCGGACTGGAGGATCTCGGTCGCCGGGTTGGAGAAGACCGCGTGGGTGGCGGCGACGACCACGCCGATCGCACCGTTCGCCTTCAGCGCCTCGGCGGCCTTGACGATGGTGCGGCCCGTGTCGATGAGGTCGTCGACGAGCAGGCACACCCGGCCGTGCACGTCGCCGACGATCTCGTGCACGGAGACCTGGTTCGGCACGAGCGGGTCGCGGCGCTTGTGGATGATCGCGAGCGGCGCGCCGAGCTTGTCGCTCCAGATGTCGGCGACCCGCACCCGGCCCATGTCGGGCGAGACGACGGTGAGCGTCGCGGGATCGAGCTGCTCCTTGAAGTGGTTCAGCAGCACGGGCATTGCGAACAGGTGGTCGACGGGACCGTCGAAGAAGCCCTGGATCTGCGCCGCGTGCAGGTCGATCGACATGATGCGGTCGGCGCCGGCCGCCTTGTACAGGTCGGCGACGAGGCGGGCCGAGATGGGCTCGCGGCCGCGGCCCTTCTTGTCCTGCCGGGCGTAGGGGTAGAACGGGGAGACCACGGTGATGCGCTTGGCAGACGCGCGCTTCAGCGCGTCGATCATGATGAGCTGCTCCATGAGCCACTCGTTGATCGGCGAGGTGTGCGACTGGATCACGAACGCGTCGGCGCCGCGCACCGACTCGTCGTACCGGGCGTAGATCTCACCGTTGGCGAAGGTGCGCGCATCGGTCGGCACGAGCTCACTGCCGAGCTCGGCCGCGATCTGCTCGGCGAGGGCGGGGTGCGCCCGCCCCGACACGAGGACGAGCCTCTTGGATCCGGTGGTCTCGATTCCCGACATATGTGCTGTCCTTTTCCCACCGGCTCCGGTGTCAGTCGACGTCGGTCTCCCGGGCCTCCCGTGCCGCCGCTGCCGCTTCCGCGGCCGCGGTGCCCGAGCGGTGCTGCTCGACCCAACCCTCGATGTTGCGCTGGGGCGCGACGTTGATGGCGAGCGCCCCGGCGGGGACATCCTTTCGGACGACCGTGCCGGCTCCCGTGTACGCGCCGTCTCCAATCGTAACGGGCGCGACGAAGACGCCGTGCGAGCCCGTGCGGACGTGCGATCCGATGCTGGTGCGGTGCTTGTTCACGCCGTCGTAGTTGGCCGTGATCGAGCCGGCGCCGACGTTGGACTCGACGCCGATCTCGGTGTCGCCGATGTACGACAGGTGGGGCACCTTGCTGCCGCGGCCGATGCGGGCGTTCTTCGTCTCGACGAAGGTGCCGATCTTGCCCGAGGCATCCAGCACGGTGCCGGGGCGCAGGTAGGCGAACGGGCCGACCGACGCGCCCTCGCCGATGACGGCGAGCGTGGCGTCGGTCCGCTTCACCTCGGCGTTCGCGCCGATCTCGCAGTCGACGAGGGTCGTGTCGGGGCCGACGACGGCGCCGGTGGCGATCGCGGTCGCGCCCTTCAGCTGGGTGCCCGGGCGGATCGTGACGTCGGGTTCGATGCGCACGGCGAGGTCGATCCAGGTCGTCGCCGGGTCTTCGATCGTGACGCCGTTCAGCTGCCAGCCGCGCACGATGAGCGCGTTCAGCCGGGCGGCGGTCTCGGCGAGCTGGGCGCGGTCGTTGATGCCCGCGACGAGCCACGGCTCGGACACGGGCAGCGCCTCGACCTCGGACCCGGCCGCGCGGAGCAGCCCGATGACATCGGTGAGGTACTTCTCGCCCTGCGCGTTGTCGGTGGTGAGGTTCGCGAGCTGGTCGCGGAGTGCCCCGGCGCCGAACGCGTAGATGCCGGCGTTGATCTCGTCGAGTGCGAGCTCGGCCTCGGAGGCGTCCTTCTGCTCGACGATGCGGTCGAAGGCGCCGTCGCCGGAGCGCACGATGCGCCCGTAGCCGCTCGGGTCGGCGTAGTGCGCGGACAGCACGGATGCCGCGACGCCCGTGCCGCGGTGCTGCGCGAGGAACCCGGCGAGGGTGTCGGCGTTCAGCAGCGGCACGTCCCCGTTCAGCACGAGCACCTCGCCGTCGAAGTCGCCGAGGGCGTCGAGCGCGAGCTCGACGGCGCGGCCCGTGCCGGGCACGTCGTCCTGGTCGACGATGACCGTGCCGGGCAGTTCGGCCTCGACGGCGGCGGCGACGAGGTCGCGCTCGTGGCGGACGACGGCGAGCACCCGGGCGGCGTCGAGGGCGCGGGCGGTGGCGAGCACGTGCGCCACGATCGGCGCTCCGGCGAGCGGGTGCAGCAGCTTGGGCAGGGCGGACTTCATGCGGGTGCCCTGCCCTGCGGCGAGGACGACGATCGCGAGCTTCTCATCGGTCATGCTCCGCCACCAGGATTCGAACCTGGTCCTCACAGCTCCAAAGGCTGTCGTGCTGCCGTTACACCATGGCGGACCGCGCGGGCCGGGCGGGTCGACCCGCCGCTCGCGCGCCCTCAAGTCTGCCATGCGGCGACGGGATGCCGCGGGCCGCGGCATCCCGCTCCACCGCTCCGGCGCGACCATAATGAACGGGTGACCGAAGCAGACGAGGTGGACCGCATCGTCGAGGACTGGGAGCGCGAGCGACCCGATCTCGACTTCGCGCCGCTGCAGGTGCTCTCGCGCGTCGCCCGCCTCTCGAAGCACCTCGACCGGGCGAGGAAGCAGGCGTTCGCCCGGTCGGAGCTGGAGTCGTGGGAGTTCGACGTGCTGTCGGCGCTGCGCCGGGCGGGCTCGCCGTACCGGCTGTCGCCGAAGTCGTTGCTGCAGCAGACGCTCGTCTCGAGCGGCACGATGACCAACCGCATCGACCGGCTCGTCGAGCGGGGTCTCGTGACCCGGCAGACCGACCCGCGCGACGGCCGCGGCATCCTCGTGGAGATGAGCGGGGCGGGGCTCACCCGGGTCGATGCGGCCATCACGCGGCTCGTCGACGCGGAGGCGGAGCTGCTGCAGACCCTGCCCGCGGCCGAGCAGAAGCGGCTCGCGGGACTTCTCCGCAAGCTCAGCCTCGGGTTCGACTGAGCGCACCGCCGTCTCGTGGAACGCGGGGGTCGGCCGAATTCGTGCCGGCGCCGTTTTGAGAATGATTATCGTTAACGATACGGTGGCCGCCATGACCGCAATCCGACGATCCCGACCGACCACTTTCCTCGCGGCGAGCGCCGGCGCCGCCGCGCTCGCTCTGGCGCTCACCGCCTGCGCCGGCGGCCGCGCCGAGCCCTCCACCGCATCCGGCTCCGGCACCGACACGACGGGCGAGACCGAGGTCGCCGCCACGCGCCTCGTGGCGACCTACGACGGCGGTGTGCTCGTCCTCGAGGGCGACACGCTCGAGGTCGTCGCCGACCTGCCCGCGGAGGGCTTCCTCCGCGTGAACCCCGCGGGCGACGGCCGCCGCGTCTTCGTCTCGACCGACGAGGGCTTCCGCGTGCTCGACACCGGCGTGACCGTCGAGGAGCACGGCGACCACGACCACTTCTACGCCGAGGCGCCGGAGCTCACCGATCTCGTGTTCCCCGCCGAGCACCCCGGCCACGTCACGGTGCACGCTGGCACGACCGCCCTCTTCGCCGACGGCACGGGCGAGGTGGCCCTGTTCGAGTCCGACGACCTCCGCAACGCCGACGCCGTCGACGATGTCGACACCGAGACGTACCGCAGCGCCGCCGCCCACCACGGCGTCGCCGTCGCCCTCGAGGACGGCGGCCTGCTCACCACGGTCGGCACCGAAGACTCCCGCTCGGGGGCGATCGTGCTCGACGCCGACCGCGCCGAGATCGCCCGCACCGACGCCTGCCCCGGCGTGCACGGCGAGACCGTCGCGGCCGGCGGCGTGGTCGTGCTCGGCTGCGAAGACGGCGCCGTCGTCTGGCGCGACGGCGCGTTCACGAAGATCGCCGCCCCCGACGCCTACGGCCGCATCGGCAACCAGGCCGGCAGCCCCGAGTCGTCAGTGGTCCTCGGCGATTACAAGACCGACCCCGACGCCGAACTCGAGCGTCCCACGCGCATCGCGCTCATCGACACGGCGAGCGCGGATCCCGCGACCGCCCTCCGCCTCGTCGACCTCGGCACGAGCTACACGTTCCGGTCCCTGGCGCGCGGCGCCCACGGTGAGGCCCTCGTCCTCGGCACCGACGGCGCCATCCACGTCATCGACCCCGCGACCGGCGCGGTCGTGAACCGGATCCCCGTGGTCGAGCCGTGGACCGAGCCCATGGACTGGCAGTCGCCACGGCCGACGATCACGGTCGACGGCCACCGCGTGCTCGTCACCGACCCCGAGGCATCCGCGGTGCACGTCGTCGACCTGGAGGCCGCCGAGGTCGTCCGCACGGCGGAGCTGCCGCACGTCCCGAACGAGCTCACCGGAGTCGGCAGCGGCCACTGACCCCGTCGATCGACACGGATGCCCCGGACCGAGCGGTCCGGGGCATCCGTCTGCCGGGCCGTCGGCGCGGGTGCCGGCGGCCGCGGCTCAGCGCCGCAGCACCTTCCGCGCGAGCCAGTTGCCGAAGAACTGCAGCCCCTGCACGAACACCACGATGAGCAGCAGCGCGGCCCACGTGATCGCCGGCTCGAACTGGCGGTACCCGTAGACGAGGGCGAAGTTGCCGAGCCCGCCGCCGCCGATGAAGCCCGCCATCGCGGTCATGTCGACGATCGCGACGAGCACGAAGGTGTACCCCAAAATGAGCGGGCCGAGCGCCTCGGGGATCACGACGGTGCGGAGGATGCGGAACGGCCCGGCACCCATCGCGCGCGCCGCCTCGACCGCGCCCGGCGACACGGTGATCAAGTTCTGCTCGACGATCCGCGCGATCGCGAACGATGACGCGATCGACAGCGAGAAGATCAGCGCGTTGTTGCCGATGCCGACGCCGATCACGTACCGCGCGAGCGGCTGGATCGCCGCGAGGAAGATGATGAACGGGATCGGCCGGAAGAAGTTGATGACGACGTTCACGATGGTGAACACAGGCCGGTTCGACAGCAGGCTGCCGGGTCTCGTCGAGTAGAGGACGATCCCGAGCAGCAGCCCGAAGAAGCCGCCGATGAGGAGCGTGAGGGCCACCATGTACAGCGTCTCGGCGGCGGCGACCCAGAACTCGCTGCCGAGCTCGAACAGGCGATCCATCAGCGGGCCTCCGTCACGTCGGCGCGGTCGGCGATCGAGGCGAGCGCGGCGTCGATCGAGCTCGCCGCACCTCGGATCGCGAGGGTCAGGTGCCCGAAGGCGCGGCCCTGGATGTCGTTGATCCCGCCGTAGACCAGCTCGAAGTCGAGGCCCGCGTTCGCGAGCTCGAGGAAGACCTGCGCCTGCGACGCGTCGCCGTCGCGGAACGAGATCGTCACGATCCGCCCCTCGTGGCGCTCGCGCAGCACCGCGAGCTCGGCGGGCGAGGGCACCCCCTTGATCACCGTCGACACGAACCGCTTCGAGGAGGGGTTCTGCGGGTCGGAGAAGACGTCGAACACGTCGCCGTTCTCGATGACTCGGCCCCCGTCCATGACGGCCACCTTCGTGGCGATCGACTGGATGACGTCCATCTCGTGGGTGATCACGATGATCGTGACCCCGAACTCCCGGTTCACCCGCTTCAGCAGGTCGAGGACCTCCTGCGTCGTCTCGGGGTCGAGCGCGCTCGTGGCCTCGTCCGCGAGCAGCAGCCGGGGCGACGTGGCGAGCGCGCGGGCGATGCCCACGCGCTGCTTCTGCCCGCCCGAGAGCTGGTCGGGGTAGTTCCGCGCCTTGTCCCGCAGGCCCACGAACTCGAGCAGCTCGGCGACGCGGGCGGCGATCTCGGACTTCGACCATCCGGCGACCTGCAGCGGGTAGGCGACGTTCGCGTGCACCGTCTTGGAGTTGAACAGGTTGAACTGCTGGAAGATCATGCCGATGCCGAGCCGGATGCCGCGCAGCTCGCGCTCCGGCAGGCCGGTGATCTCCCGGCCGTCGACGCGGATGCTGCCCGAGGTCGCCGGCTCGAGGGCGTTCACGAGCCGCACGAGCGTGGACTTGCCGGCACCCGAGTAGCCGATGATGCCGTACACGTCGCCCGCCTCGACCTCGAGGGTGACGTCGTCGACGGCGACGACCTCGTGCCCGCCCTTGGCCCTCGGCGGGTACGTCTTGGTGACGTTCTTCAGGGCGACGAGCGCCATCTGGATGCTCCTTCTCTCACGCACCGACCTCACACGCACCGACGGGCGGTGGGGCCGGATCCCGACGCCACCGCCCGTTCGTGCGGCGATCGCTCGAACGAGCGATCGGACTGGTCAGCCCTTCGCGGCCTTCGTGTCGGCCTCGACCTTGGCGAGGGACTCCTCGAGGTCGGCGACCGGGGTAGTCACCGCGACCGCCGTGTCGCCGGAGGCCTCGAGCAGGCCGGCCTGCACCTCGGGGTCGGTCTGGAAGATCTCGACGAGCTTCAGGTAGGTCTCGTTGTCCTTGTCCTCCGCGCGGGTGGCGAAGATGTTGACGTAGGGCAGCGCGTTCGGGTCCTCGGGGTCGTCCTGCGCGATCGCGTCGTCGAAGGAGAGCCCCGCGTCGCCGACGAAGTCGTTGTTGATGATCGCCGCGGCGACGTCGGGCAGCGACGTGGGCGTGAGCGAGGCCTCGAGCGCGGTGACCTTGACCTTCGACTTCGCCTCGTCGACGTCGGCGAGGTCGGAGAAGATCGTGCCGCCGCTCTTCAGCTCGATGAGGCCGGCCGACTGCAGCACGAGGAGGCCACGGGCCTGGTTCGAGGCGTCGTTCGGCACGGCGACCGTCTCGCCGTCGGGGATGTCGTCGACGGAGTCGTACTTCGTCGAGTAGAGGCCGAGCGGGTAGATCGCGGTCGAGCCGATCGGGGTGAGGTCCTCACCGGCCGACACGTTGTAGTCGGCGAGGTAGACGATGTGCTGGAACTGGTTGAGGTCGAGCTCGCCCTCGGTCGTGGCGGGGTTCGGCTGGGCGTAGTCGCCGAAGTCGACGATCTCGATGGTGATGCCCTCGTCGGCCGCGGCCTCCTCGAACGCGGCCCACTGGGGGTCGCCCTTGCCCACGACGCCGATGCGGACGACGTCGTCGGAGCCGGAGGCATCCGACCCGCCGGACGCGGGCGACGCGCACGCGGCGAGCGCGGCGACGAGCGGCACCGTCGCGAGAGCGGCGATGGCGGTGGTGAGACGGCGGGATGTGATGCGGCGTGACATGGGGTTCCTCTCTCGGTGGCGCACGCGATCGGGCCGCTGGTCGGCGTGGGCAGGCATGGCTCCGCCACGGAGGGTGTCGGTGGGGGCGTCGATGCCGCGATCGCGGGTGCCGTTCCACCGTACGTGAAGGATCTGCGCTCGGATCACCACGTGGTCACGAAGCGTCACAGATCCTGCGACCCTATGACTCCAAACGCTCGGATACTTCGAGCCAGCGCGTTTCGAGTTCGGCCACGGACGCCTCGAGCGCCGAGAGTTCGTCGCCCAGCGCCCCGAGCCCCACGTAGTCGGACTGGTCGTGCCGTGCGAGCTTCTCGTGCTGAGCGGCGATCTCCGCCTGGAGCCGTTCCAGGCGGCGATCGATCGAGGCGAGCTCCTTCTCCGCCGCCCGGCGGTCGGCGCCCGACAGCGCCGGCTCCCCGGCCGGCGAGGCATCCGCTGCGACGGCCGCGCCACCGCCCGTCCCGCTGCCGCTCCGCTCGGCGGCGGCCCTCGCGACGCCCGCCGCCTCGCCCTGGCGGCGCAGGTCGAGGTACTGGTCGACGCCGCCGGGCAGATGCCGGAGATGCCCGTCGAGAATGGCGTACTGCTGGTCGGTCACCCGCTCCACGAGGTAGCGGTCGTGGCTGACGACGAGCAGCGTGCCCGGCCACGAGTCGAGGAGGTCCTCGATCGCCGCGAGCATGTCGGTGTCGAGGTCGTTGGTCGGCTCGTCGAGGATCAGCACGTTGGGCTCTTCGAGGAGGATCAGCAGCAGCTGCAGCCGCCGCTTCCGGCCGCCCGAGAGCTGCTTCACGGGTGTGGCGAGCTGGGCGTTCGTGAACCCCAGCCGTTCGAGCAGCTGCCCCGGGGTCAGCTCGACCGCCTTCGATCCCGTGCCGATCGTGTAGCTGCGCTGCTGCGCCGCGACGACCGCGCTCACGCGTTCGTCTCCCCACTCCGCGAGCTCGGCGAGCTCCTGGCTGAGCGTCGCGAAGCGCACGGTCTTGCCGCGCTTCACGCGGCCGCTCGTCGGCTGCACCGCGCCGGTCACGAGCCCCAGCAGCGTCGACTTGCCTGCACCGTTCACGCCGAGGATGCCGGTCCGCTCCCCCGGCGCGATGCGCCACTCGATGTCGCGGAGCACCGTGCGGGTGCCGCCCTCCGTCGCGGGGTACTCGACGCCCACATCGAGGAGGTCCACGACGTCCTTGCCGAGCCGGGAGACCGCGAGCCGGCTGAGCTCGACGCGATCGCGGACGGGCGGCTCCTGCTCGATGAGCTGGTTCGCCGCCTCGATGCGGAACTTCGGCTTCGCCGTGCGCGCCGGCGCCCCCCGCCGGAGCCACGCGAGCTCCTTGCGCATGAGGTTGCGGCGCTTCGCCTCGGAGGCGGCGGCCCTGCGGTCACGCTCGACGCGCTGCAGCACGTAGGCGGCGTACCCGCCCTCGAACGGCTCGACGATGCCGTCGTGCACCTCCCAGGTGTCCGTGCAGACCTCGTCGAGGAACCAGCGGTCGTGGGTGACCACCACGACGGCGCCCTGCCCGGCCGGCCACCGGCTCTTCAGATGCCGGGCGAGCCAGGCGATGCCCTCGACGTCGAGGTGGTTCGTCGGCTCGTCGAGGAAGATCGCATCCCAGTCGCCGACGAGGAGCGCGGCGAGACCGACGCGGCGACGCTGGCCGCCCGAGAGATCGCCCACGCTGGCCTGCCACGGCACGTCGGCGAGGAGCCCGGCGAGGATATCGCGCACCTTAGGATCACCCGCCCACACGTGCTCGTCGATGCCGCCGACGACGGCCTCCGCGACCGTCAGCTGCGGGTCGACGGCGTCGGCCTGGTCGAGCATGCCGATGCGGATGCCCCGCCGCACGGTCACCCGGCCGGAGTCGGGCTCGATCCGGCCGGCGAGCAGCTTCAGCAGGGTCGACTTGCCGTCGCCGTTGCGGCCGACGACGCCGACCCGGTCGCCCTCGTCGAGACCGAGGGTGACCTCGTCGAAGACGGTGCGGGTCGGGAACTCGAGGTGGAGGCGCTCGGCGCCGAGGAGGTGTGCCATGACCGGACGAGCCTAGCCGTGCAGGATGCGAGCCCCGTGCACGGGGCCGTGCGCGTGCACGGCCGTCACGCGGGCCGCCGAGAGCGCCACCTGCAGGGCGATCGCGTCGTCTGCGCCGTCGGCGAGGAAGGCGACCGTCGGGCCCGAACCCGACACGATGCCGGCGAGGGCGCCGGCCTGCTCGCCGAGGTCGATGAGCTCGCCGAGCGCGGGAGCGAGCCGCACGGCCGCGGCCTGCAGGTCGTTGTGCAGAGCCGCCGCGAGCTTCAGCGGGTCGCCCGCGCGGAGCGCCTGCAGCACGTTCGCCTCGACGACGGGAGGGCCCGCCGGCGCGCTCCAGCTGCCCGGCCGGCCGGCCTGCTCGATGCGGAGCACGTCGAGCTCGCGGTAGACCGCCGGCGTCGACAGGCCGAAGTCGGCGACCGCGAGCACCCAATGGAACGAGCCGGTGGCGAGCGCCGGGCTCAGCCGGTCGCCGCGGCCGGTGCCGATCGCCGTGCCGCCGGTGAGCGCGAACGGCACGTCGGCGCCGAGCCTCGCCGCGAGGGCGTGCAGCTCCTCTTTCGACAGGTTCGTCTCCCACAGGGCGTCGCACGCGACGAGCGTCGCCGCGGCGTCGGCCGAGCCTCCGCCCATGCCCCCCGCGATGGGCACCTGCTTGGCGATCTCGAGCCGCACGCCGCCGGGCACGCCTGCGGTCTTCGCCAGCAGCTTCGCGGCCTTCACGGCCAGGTTCGAGTCATCCGTCGGCAGGTCGCTCGTGTCGACGCTGCCGGAGAAGCCGACCGAGATGCGGTCGTCGGGCCAGGCCCGCACGTCCTCGTAGAGCGACACGGCCTGGTACGCGGTCGCGACGTCGTGGTAGCCGTCGGGCGCGACGTCGCCGACGCGCATGAACAGGTTGATCTTGCCGGGCGCCCGGACGTGCACCGCCTCGTCGGTCGCCGCGATGGTCATGCGCTCAACGCTAGCCGACGGCGCTCAGTCGACTCGCCCGAGCCACTCGCGGAGCTCGGCCTTGACCTCGGCGAGGCGCGACCCGTCGGGCATCCGCCCCCGGGTGAGCGAGATCGTGGCGCGGCCGTCGGCGCGCGGGCTCGCCGCCGCGAGCACGAACTCGCCGTCGTCGAGCGGGAAGCGGGCGGTGGGATGCTTCGCCTCGACGTTCAGGGCGAGCGGCGGCGTGCCGAGCTCGGCCTCGACCACGCCCGCGAGCACTTCGAGGGCCCGTACGGCTCGCAGCTCGACCGTGCGAGACACACTCGTCTCGAACGTGCCGTCCTGCCGCTGGCCGGGCGCGCGGAGCCCGCGCGCCTGCTCGTACGACACCGTCAGCGATTGCGCCCACCACGGGTCGACGCCTTCGCCCACGAGCCAGGTCGCGATCTCGCGGTGCGGCCACTCCATCGCCTGGTGTTCGTCGAGGACCGCGAACCAGTCGTCGCGGTCGCGTCCGGTCGCCTCCAGCACGGCGGCGTCGCCGGCCTGCTCGGTCGATGCGGAGACGGGGTCGGCGTCCGGCTCGGTCGACTCGGCCTCCGGCTCGGTCGGCTGCGTGATCGGCTGCTCGGTCTCGGGCTCGGGCTCCGAATCCGTCTCCGGCTCGTGCGCGGCGTCGTTCGGTTCCTGCTGCTCCCCCATGCGGCCACCGTACCGCGCCGGGGTCAGGGCTGCGCCGCGGCCCGCGCGATCCGGAGGAAGTCGGCCACGCCCAGCTGCTCACCGCGCGCCTGGGGGTCGACGCCCGCGCGCTCGAGCACCGCCGAGGCCGCGGCCGCCGATCCGCCGAGCACGCCGGCGAGCGCCTGGCGGAGCATCTTCCGGCGCTGCCCGAAGGCGGCGTCGATCACCTCGAACGTGGCGCGGCGCTCGGCCTCCGTGCCGGGCACCTCGTGCCGTTCGAACCCGACGAGCACCGAGTCGACATTCGGCACCGGCCAGAACACCATGCGGGAGACCTGCCCCGCGATGCGCCAGTCGCCGTACCACGCGGCCTTCACGCTCGGCCCGCCGTAGACCTTCGAACCGGGCTCGGCGGCGAGCCGGTAGCCGACCTCGGCCTGCACCATCACGATGCCGGATGCGAGGGAGGGCACGTGCTCGAGCAGGTGCAGCAGCACCGGCACCGAGATGTTGTACGGCAGGTTCGCCACGAGCCGCACCGGGTCGCCCGGCACGTCGGTCACCCGCAGCGCGTCCTCGTGGACGACGGTGAGCTCGGTGCCCGGTTGCATGAGCGTCACCGTGTGCGGCAGCTGCTCGGCGAGCCGGCCGTCGATCTCGACGGCCACGACCGCGGCGCCCGCCTCGAGCAGGCCGAGGGTGAGCGAGCCGAGCCCCGGCCCGATCTCGAGCACCGTCTCGCCGGGGCGCACGCCCGCGGTCTGCACGATGCGGCGCACCGTGTTGGCGTCGTGGACGAAGTTCTGGCCGAGCTTCTTCGTGGGCGTGACGCCGAGCAGCTCGGCGAGATCGCGGATCTCGGCGGGGCCGAGCAGCCGCGGCTGGGTCGGGGCGGCGTCGCCCTCGTGCCGGTGCACTCCTAGGCCCCGTCGAGGTTTCGGCCGGTCGGATCGACATTCCGCACGGGCTCATCCTGCCACGAGCCGTACACGCGGAGCGTGTTCGACGCGAGGTCGGCGCAGAGTTCGTCGAGCGGGGCGTCCAGCACCTCTGCCATGAACCGCACCGTGACGGGCACGAGGTAGGGCGCGTTCGGGCGGCCGCGGAGCGGGGTCGGCGTGAGGTACGGGGCATCCGTCTCGACGAGGATCCGGTCGCGAGGCACCACGCGGAGCGCCTCGCGCAGGTTCTCGGCGTTCTTGAACGTCACGTTGCCGGCGAACGAGCAATACCAGCCCTCGGATGCCGCAAGCTCGGCGAGTTCGGCTCCGCCCGAGAAGCAGTGGAAGACGGTGCGCTCGGGTGAGCCCACCCGGCGGAGCGTCGCCACGACGTCGTCATCCGCGTCGCGATCGTGGATCTGCAGCGCGAGGTCGTGCCGCTTCGCGATGTCGATATGCGCCTCGAACGAGCGGAACTGGGCGCCGCGGCCGCCGTCGCCGGTGCGGAAGAAGTCGAGCCCGGTCTCGCCGATCGCACGCACGCGGGGCCGGGCCGCGAGCTCGTCGATGACGGCGAGCGCCTCGTCGAGCGTGCCGGATGCCTCGAGCTCGGGCGCCTCGTTCGGGTGCAGCGCGACCGCCGCGAGGAGCCGCGCGTCATGCTCGGCCGCATCGGCAGACCAGCGGCTGGTCGCCACGTCGGTGCCGACCTGCACGGCGCCGGCGATGCCGACCGCCGCCGCCCGGTCGAGGTGCTCGGCGACCGAGAGCGGCAGTGCGCCGTCGGCGATCTCGAGGTGGGTGTGGTTGTCGTAGACCGCAACGGGCAGCGGCTCGGGCGCCGGCGGGTACGCCGCCGCGCCCGCCTCGCGTCCGTCGGATCGGGTGCGCAGGTGCTCGGGTGCGGGGCCGTGCCCCGTCACTCGCTCACCTCGACCCGCGGGAACAGCGCCTCGAGCGGCGCGACCCGCTCGCCGACGGCCCACTCGTGGGCGCGGTCGATGCGCTGCTGCTGCACCGTGCCCGCGCCGCCGAGCGCGGTCCAGAGCTTCCCGGTGGCCTTGGGCAGCACCGGCGAGAGCAGCACGGCCAGCGTGCCGAGCCCGTGGTACGCCACCGCGAGCACCGTCTCGAGACGGTCCCGGTTGGCCGGGTCCTTCGCGAGGGCCCAGGGCTCCTCGCTCGTGAGGTAGCCGTTGAGGGCGTCGACGAGTTCCCAGGCGGCGCCGATCGCCTCGTGCACGGCGAGCCGCTCGATCGCTTCCCACGAGCCCGCGGTCGCGCGGGCCTCGATCGACCCGATCTCGATATCGGCCGCGGTGAGCTCGCCCGCCGATGGCACCACGCCGTCGCAGTACCGCGAGATCATCGCGATCACGCGCGAGGCGAGGTTGCCGAAGCCGTTCGCGAGCTCGGCCTGGTAGCGCGCCGCGAGGTCCTCCCACGAGAACGAGCCGTCCTGGCCGAACGAGATCGCCGAGAGGAAGTAGTACCGGAACGCGTCGGAGCCGAACGTCTCGGTGATCTGCTCGGGGGCGATGCCGGTGAGCTTCGACTTCGACATCTTCTCGCCGCCGACGAGCAGCCAGCCGTGGCCGAACACCCCGCGCGGCACCTCGAGACCCGCCGCCATCAGCATCGCGGGCCAGATGACCGCGTGGAAGCGCAGGATGTCTTTGCCGACGATGTGCTGCGCGGGCCAGCGGCGGGCGAACTCGGCGTCGTCCTGCCCGTAGCCGACGGCGGTGATGTAGTTCAGTAGCGCGTCGAACCAGACGTAGACGACGTGCGTGTCGTCCCACGGGACCTTCACACCCCAGTCGAACGTCGACCGGGAGATCGACAGGTCGGCGAGGCCGGAGCGCACCCAGCCGAGCACCTCGTTGCGCGCGGACTCGGGCTGCACGAAGTCGGGCCGCTCCTCGTACAGGGCGAGCAGCCGGTCGGCGAACGCCGAGGTGCGGAAGAAGTAGTTCTTCTCGTGCAGCAGCTCGACGGGCTTGGAGTGGATCGCGCAGACGAGCTGGCCCTCGTACTCGCCGGTGCCGTCGACGAGCTCGGACTCCTGCTTGTACTCCTCGCAGCCGACGCAGTAGTAGCCCTCGTACTCGCCCGTGTAGATGTGGCCGTCGTCGTAGAGCTGCTGGAGGAATTTCTGGACGTTCTCCTCGTGACGCGGGTCGGTCGTGCGGATGAAGTCGTCGTTGGCGATGTCGACGGTCTGCAGCAGCGGCTTCCAGGCCGACTCGACGAGCCGGTCGGCCCATTCCTTCGGGGTCACGCCGTTGGCGGTCGCGGTGCGCAGGATCTTCTGGCCGTGCTCGTCGGTGCCCGTGAGCATCCAGGCGTCCTCACCGGCCTGCCGGTGCCACCGCGCGATGACGTCGGCGGCCACCTCCGTGTACGCGTGACCGATGTGCGGCACGTCGTTGACGTAGAAGATGGGCGTGGTGATGTAGAACGAGGAGCCGTCGGCCATGCCGACAATCCTACGGGCGGGATCCGCGTGTTTCCCGCCGCCTGCGGCGCACGCTCCCGTCGGCAAGCGCGGGCGGCACGGCCTCCTCGACCTGCAGGTGCTCGTGCGGCGTCGGCACCCCGAGCGTCACGTCCTGCTCCTTGATCGCCGGTTCCCGGATCCGCTGCCCCGGGTAGCCGACGATCCGCACGCCGAGGACGATCTTGCCCGGCGCGTCGCGCCGGTCGAGGGCGCGGTAGGCGTCGACGACGTCGTCGAGCGAGAAGATGTCCGCGATGGGCAGGCGCACCCGTCGGGCCGCGACCTGCTGGGCGACTCTGGCGAGCGCGATGGCATCGCCCGGTTCGACGAGGATCGCCCCGTGCTCGGCGACGGCGTCCCAGTCGAGGGTCGTCAGGATCCGCGGGCCGGGCACCCCGAGCTCGACCGCCGCGGCCGCCTCGCCCCCGAGGAAGTCGAGGAAGGCGGTGATCGGCCGCCCGCCCGCGGCGAGCCGCGCCCGTTCGGCGAGTCCCGGCCCGTAGGCCAGGGGGATCGCACCGAACTGGCGGAGGAAGTCGAAGCGGGCGTCGGCGCTCGTGCCGATCACGGTCGCGCCGCGCAGCCGGGCGAACTGCACGGCGAGACATCCGACGCCGCCGGCCGCAGCGGTCACCACGACGGTGTCGTCAGGGCCCAGTCCGAGTCCTTCGACGGCCGTCCAGGCGGTCGTGCCCGCGATGTGCAGCGATCCCGCCACCTCCCAGCCGACGCCCGCGGGCTTCGGTACGATCTCGTGCTCGCGCGCGACGACGTGGGTGGCCTGCGCACCGTCGTCGGTGAAGCCCATGACCTCGTCGCCACGCGAGAAGCGGCTCACCCCGGGGCCGGTGGCGGCGACGACGCCCGCGAACTCACGGCCGACGAGGGCGGGCAGATCGACCGGCCATCGATCGGGGTGCGCACCACGACGCACCGCGGAGTCGACCGGACTGAGGCCCGCGGCGAAGACTTCGACGAGCACCTCGCCCTCGCCGGGATCGGGTGTCGGAACCTCGGCGACCTCGAGCACCTCTGGGCCGCCGTGACGGGAGTACCTGACCGCGTGGGACATGTCGCACCTCCATCCCGCTGTCGCGGGCGTGCGTCCATTGTCCCGCGGAGGGCGGCGGCGAGCTAGGGCTTGCGGGATGCGCCGCCCGGCGAGCCTTACGCCCGGCGAGCGGCGAGCGCGGCCTCGTACAGCTCGCGCCGGCCGAGCCCCGTCTCCGCGGCGACCAGCGCGGCCGCGTCTTTCAGCCGAGTGCCGGAGGCGGCGAGCGACTGCACGCGCGCGAGCGCGTCGACCGGGTCGGATGCCTCAGCCGCGGCGCCGCCCACGACGATGCAGATCTCGCCGCGCACACCCGCCTCCGCCCACGCGACGAGCTCGCCGAGCGGGCCCCGGCGCACCTCCTCGTGCAGCTTCGTCAGCTCACGGCAGACCGCGGCGGGACGGTCGGGGCCGAACGCCTCGGCGAGCGCGGCGAGCGAGGTCGCGAGACGGGTCGGCGCCTCGAAGAAGACGAGCGTGCGACGGTCGCCGGCGAGCTCCGCGAGGCGCCGGCCCCGCTCCCCGGACTTCCGCGGCAGGAACCCCTCGAACGCGAACCGGTCGGTGGGCAGGCCCGACAGGGCGAGCGCGGTGAGCACGGCCGATGGGCCGGGGATGGCGGTGACGTCGACGCCCGCCGCGATGGCCGCCTGCACGAGCGGGAATCCGGGGTCGGAGACGGTCGGCATTCCGGCATCGGTGAGCACCAGCAGGTCAGCGTCGCGTGCCAGCTCCACGAGCTCATCGGCCTTCTGCCGCTCGTTGTGCTCGTGCAGCGCGATGAGCCGCGGCCGGTTCGCGATGCCGAGCCCCGCCAGCAGGCGCTGGGTGACGCGCGTGTCTTCGGATGCCACGACCCGCGCCTGCTCGAGCGCCTCCCGCAGCCTCGCGGACGCGTCGCCGAGGTTGCCGATCGGGGTCGCGCCGAGGATGATCATGCCTCCCAGTCTGGCGCAGCTGTCCTAGGGTGGGGCGCATGACTGCGGATCCGGCGGCCGGCGCGCGCGAGGCGGACGCCGCCCCGGAGCCGGGCGCGGATGCCGCCGCGGAGACGGTCCCGGACGCCGCCCTTGGACAGCGCACGGAACCGGAACCGGCCGTCCCCGAGCCCCGCGGGACCCGGCTCGACGCGTGGTGGTCGCGCGTCCTCTCCGATCCTCGGCGCCGGTTGCTCTGGACCTGGGGCGCGCCGATCGCGGTGACCCTCGTCGCGGCGATCCTGCGCTTCTGGAACCTCGGGCATCCCCAGCAGATCGTGTTCGACGAGACCTACTACGTGAAGGATGCCTGGACTCTCTGGCATCAGGGGTACGAGTCGACGTGGCCCGAGGGCGCGGACGCCGACTTCGCGCGGGGCGACACCATGCTGTTCGGCGACGACCCGAGCTATGTGGTGCATCCGCCGCTCGGCAAGTGGCTGATCGGCCTGGGGATGGCGGCCTTCGGCGCCGGCGACGCGTTCTGGTGGCGCGCCTCGACGGCGCTCGCCGGCACGCTGGCGGTGTTCGTCGTGACGATGCTGGCCCGCCGGTTCACGGGCACGACGGTGGTGGCGGTCATCGCCGGCCTGCTGTTCGCCGTCGACGGCAACGCGATCGTCATGTCGCGCGTGGCGCTGCTCGACACCTGGCTCATGCTCCTGGCGCTCGTCGGCGTCTGGTTCGTCGTCCTCGATCGCGACCGGTCGTGGCGGGTGCTCGAGTCCCGGCTCGCCGAGGCCGCGGCGCGCGGGCGCGAACCCGGATACGGCCCGGCGCTCTGGGCCCGGCCCTGGGTGGTCGCGGCCGGCGCGGCGTTCGGCGCCGCCACCGCGGTGAAGTGGTCGGGGCTGTGGTTCCTCGCCGCGTTCGGTCTCTGGCTGGTCGTTCAAGATGCGCTCGCGCGCCGCCGGGCCGGCGTGCCGTTCTGGCTCTCGGGCGCCCTGCTGAAACAGGGCCCGGTCTCCTTCCTCCTCCTCGTTCCCGTCGCCGCGGCGGTCTATCTCGCCTCGTGGACGGGCTGGATCCTCACCGACGGCGGCTACGCGCGGCACTGGGCCGACGACCCGGCGAACCGGGCGACGGGGGTCTTCGAGTGGGTGCCGACGTGGCTGCAGTCGCTCTGGCACTACCACCAGTCGGCGTACACGTTCCATATCGGCGTGCACGGCGACCACCCGTGGCAGTCGAACCCGCTGACGTGGCTCTTCATGGTCCGGCCGACCAACATGTACTACCGCGAGGTGCCCGGGTGCGGCGACCAGTGCGTGGAGTCGATCATGGGGATCGGCAACCCGCTCATCTGGTGGGCCGCCGCCGCCGCGTGCGGGTACCTCGTGTACCGGCTCGCCCGGTATCGGGAGTGGCAGGTGGGCATCGCCCTGCTGGGTCTCGCGGCGGGTTACCTGCCGTGGCTCGGCTACCTCGACCGCACGGTGTTCCAGTTCTACTCGATCGTGTTCGAGCCGTACCTGATCCTCGGGCTCGCGATCGCGATCGGCGTGGTGCTCGGTCGGCCGAGCGACCGCACGTGGCGGCGCCAACGGGGCATCGCGATCGTGGCCGTGTACCTCTTCTGGGTGCTGGCCGTGACCGTCTGGTTCTACCCCATCTGGTCGGCGATCCCCATCACGGCCGAGTTCCGCCGTCTGCACTTCTGGCTGCCGACCTGGGGCTAGCCGGCCGACCGATCGCGAGGACCAGCTTGCCCCGCACGTCGCCCGCCTCGAGCCGGCGGACCGCGTCGGCGACGCGCTCGAGCGGCACCACCTCGTCGACGACCGGCCGGATCTCGCCCGAGTCGATGCGCCGTGCAAGCTCGGCGAGGTCGTCGCCGTTGCGCCGGGCGGTGAGGATGCGGAGCCGCTGCGGCACGAACGGCGAGATCAGGCCGGCCGCGAGGATGCGCCGCATCGGGCCGAGCACGCGGCCGCCGCGTCCCGAGGCCAGCAGCAGTGTGCCGCCTGGGGCCAGGGTGCGCCGGACCGCGCCGAGCGGCCGGTCGCCGACGAGGTCGAACACCACGTCGTACGCCGCGGTCTGGCGGGTGAAGTCGGTCGTGCGGTAGTCGATCACGCGGTCGGCGCCGAGGGCGTGGACATGGGCCGCCTTCGCTCCGCGGGAGACCCCGGTCACGTGGGCCCCGAGCGCCACCGCGAGCTGCACGGCGAACCCGCCGACACCGCCCGACGCGCCGTTCACGAGCACCCGGCTGCCCGCGCGGACGCCGGCGAGCCTGAGGCCCTGAAGCGCCGTCGTGCCCGAGACCGGCACCGCGGCCGCATGAGCGGCGTCGACGGAGCCCGGGCGGTGAGCGACGAAGCGCTCGGGCACCGCGACGAGCTCGGCCCAGCCGCCCTGGTCCGACTCGGCGAAGACCGCCTCACCCACGCGGAAACGGGTCACGCCGTCGCCGACGGCGACCACTTCGCCCGAGACATCCCGACCGATGGTGGGCCGCTTGGGGCGACGCACGCCGAACGCGAGCCGCACGAGCCGGGGTTCGCCGCGCATGACGAGCACGTCGCCGGCGCTGACCGCCGCCGCCGCGACCCGGATGAGCACCTCGCCGGCCCCGGCTGCCGGGGCGAGGACCTCCTCGAGCGCGAGGACCTCGGGACCGCCGTACCGGTGCTGCGCCACGGCCGCCATGTGGGGCGCGCGCGGCTCGGCCGAGCCGGGCGCACCCCGTCGGACCGCCGCGACCATCAGCGGCCCCCTTCGTCGTCGGGGTACTGGAAGACGTCGTCGAGCGGCACGCCGAAGACGCGGGCGATCTGGAACGCGAGTTCGAGCGATGGCGAGTAGCGCCCCTGCTCGATCGCGATGACGGTCTGCCTGGTGACCCCGATGCGGGCGGCGAGCTCGGCCTGGGTGAGCTCGCCGTGCGCGAAGCGCAGTGCACGGATGGAGTTCGTGACGCGGGTGGGCTTCACCATGACTGGAAGCCTCCGGTCCGGTACGCCGCCAGCTTGGTCACGCTCGACAGGAGCGCGGAGAGCACGAAGCCGAGATAGATCACATTCGCGATCCAGAACCAGTCGGCTTCGACCCAGCAGAGCAGCAGGGCGGCGAGCGCGGCGATCACGATGAACGAGTTGCCGACCCGTTCACCGGTGCGGTCGATCTCGCGGTCGCGCTGGTCGGCACCGCGCTGCTCGCTGGGGCTCAGGATCTCGACCAGGATGCGGGCGAGGATGCCGGCGACGATCGCGCCGCCGATGGTCCACAGCATCGGGGACACGTAGTCGATCTCGGCGACCGACCGCGCTGCGAGCTGCGGGAGCACGAGCCACAGGTACACCCCGTAGCCGACCACGGCGACGGCCAGGAACGACCAGACGCCCTTCTCCTCGTACGACATGCGAGCCTCCTTCAGAGATGTCAAGAATCCTTGACACTCGCAAATGTACGAAGAGTTCGACACCGTGTCAAGCTTTCTTGACACCCTGCCGCGAGCGGCGGCCCCCTAGTGCCCGCTGCCGCCGTCGACGAGCTTCAACCCCACGACACAGCCCACGAGCCCCGCGATGAGCAGCAGCTTCACCCACGAGACATCCGTGTCGCCGGTGATCATCGCCCACACGACCGTGAGCGCCGCGCCGATGCCGACCCAGACCGCGTACGCGGTGCCGGTCGAGATGTCACGCATGGCCCACGCCAGCCCGCCCATCGACAGGGCGAGCGCGCCGAAGAAGACCACCGACGGCCAGAGCTTCGTGAAGCCCTCGGACTTGCCGAGCGCCGTGGCCCAGACGGCCTCGAGGACACCCGACACGATGAGCACGACCCACGCCATGACCGATCACTCCCTGAGTGCCAGTCTTGTCGCGTTCCGGGTACTGGGTTCCCTCGTCCGGAGATCGTCGATCGACGACCTGCCCTCAGGGTAGCAAGTGGGCCTGATCAGGCCCTGTGCACCGAGCGGAAGTGCTCCACCACCGGGAACGGGTCGTAGAACCCGTGCAGGAGCTCCCGCCAGCGTCCGTACTCGGCCGATCCGCGGAAGCCCTCCTCGTGCGCCTCGACGGAGTCCCAGTGCACGAGCAGGAGGTACTCGTTCGGCGTCTCGACGGAGCGCGACAGCGTGAGGTCGATGAACCCCGGCATCGCCTGGATGATCGTCTTCGCCTCCGCGAAGGCCGACTCGAACTCGGCCTCCCGGCCGGGGACGACGGGCAGGATGGCGTGTTCGAGCACGGGCGCGGCGGTCATCCGGCGAGCCTAGCTGGGCTGCGCGGCAGGAACCCGACGAAGGTCGGCAGCCCTCGCGCGGCGCCGGCGGCCGCGCCTCGGGCAGGATGGCCGCATGCAGCTCTCCCCCGACGCCGCCCTCGTCGTCATCGACGTCCAGCAGGGCTTCGACGACCCCGTCTGGGGCGCCAGAGACAACCCCGACGCCGAGGCGAACATCGCCCGCCTCGTCGACGCGTGGTCGGATGCCTCGCGCCCCATCGTCCTCGTGCGCCACGACTCGCGGTCGCCCGGCTCGCCGCTGACGCCCGGTACGCCGGGCAACGCCCTGAAGCCCGTCGTCGCCTCCGCCCGGCACGACCTGCTCGTGTCCAAGCACGTGAACTCCGCGTTCTACGGCGACCCCGACCTCGATGGGTGGCTGCGGGCGCGGGGCATCCGCGAGCTCGTGCTGTGCGGCATCCAGACGAACATGTGCGTCGAGACGACCGCGCGCATGGGCGGCAACCTCGGCTACCGGGTGGTCGTTCCGCTCGACGCGACGCACACCTTCGATCTCGAGGGGCCGGGCGGCCTCCGGCTCACGGCGGCCGAGCTCGCGAGGGCGACGGCCGTGAACCTCGCGGGCGGCGGGTTCGCCGAGGTCGTCTCGACCGATGAGGTCGTGGCCGCCCGCCCGTAGGCTCACCGACGGGCAGATGGGAGACCGACCTGCGGGCCGTGAGACGACGGCCGGTCATCCGTTGCCCCGCGTTACGCCCGCCGAACAGGGGCCGGGCGCCGACGTCTAGCGTGATCGCATGGCAGACCGCGAATACGGCTTCAAGACGCGTGCGATCCACGCGGGGAACATCCCCGACCCCGTGACGGGCGCCCGCGCGCTCCCGATCTACCAGACGAGCGCGTTCGTGTTCGACGACACCGCCGACGCGGCGGCGCGGTTCGCGCTGCAGAAGTACGGCAACATCTACTCACGGCTCGCCAACCCGACGGTCGCGAGCTTCGAGGAGCGGGTCGCGAGCCTCGAGGGCGGCCTCGGCGCCGTGGCCACCGCGAGCGGCCTGTCGGCGCAGTACATCACGTTCGCCTCGCTCGTCGGCGCCGGCGACCACCTCGTCGCCTCCGCGAACCTGTACGGCGGCTCCATCACGCAGCTGGATGTCACGCTCCGCCGCTTCGGCGTCGAGACGACGTTCGTGCGCTCGTCGGACGCCGAGGACTACGCCGCGGCCATCACCCCGCAGACCAAAGCGATCTTCGTCGAGACCATCGCGAACCCGTCGGGCGAGATCGCCGACCTCGAGGCGCTCGCCGACGCCGCCCACGCGCACGGCATCCCCTTCATCGTCGACTCGACGATCGCCACGCCGTACCTGAACCGCCCGATCGAGTGGGGCGCCGACATCGTCACGCACTCGGCGACGAAGTTCCTCGGCGGCCACGGGACCACCCTCGGCGGCGTCGTGGTCGAGTCGGGCCGCTTCCACTGGCACTCCGAGAAGTTCCCCCTGTTCGGCGAGCCGGTGCCGAGCTACGGCGGCCTGCAGTGGTCGGGCAACTTCGGCGAGTACGCGTTCCTCACCCGGCTCCGCGCGGAGCAGCTGCGCGACATCGGCCCGACGCTCGCCCCGCACTCGGCGTTCCTGCTCGCGCAGGGCGTGGAGACCCTGCCCTACCGCATCCAGGCGCACGTCGACAACGCGCGCGTCGTCGCCGAATGGCTCGAAGCCGACCCTCGGATCGAACACGTGTGGTGGGCCGGGCTCGAGAGCCACCCGCATCATGAGCGGGCGCGCAAGTACCTGCCGAAGGGGCCGGGCTCGGTCTTCAGCTTCGAGGTGAAGGGCGGCCGCGAGGTCGGCCAGCGGGTCATCGAAGAGGTCTCGCTCGCGAGCCACCTCGCCAACATCGGCGACGCGAAGACGCTCATCATCCACCCCGCCTCGACGACCCACGCGCAGCTCACCGAGCAGCAGCTGGTCGACGCGGGGGTCGGGCCGGGCGTCATCCGGCTCTCCGTCGGCATCGAGGACGCCGACGACCTCATCTACGATCTCGACCAGGCGCTCACGGCCGCGACGGGAGGCACGCGATGACCACCACCGAGGATGTCACGACGACGGCGACGGCGACCGCCGACCCTGCAGGTTCGGCGGGCGAAGAGGTCGAGACCGTCCGCCTCGTCAACGGCCTCTCGTGCGAGCTCGCCCCCGACTCGCCGCTCGCCAAGCTGCTCCGTTCCCAGCGCACGTGGGTCGGGCCCGACGCCAAGCAGCGCCTCGCGATCCTGCGCGCGGCGAAGTCGGTCGCGATCGTCGGCGCCTCGCCGAACCCCGCACGGTCGAGCTACTTCGTCGGCACCTACCTGCAGCAGTCCAGCGACTACCGGCTCTACTTCGTGAACCCGAACGCGACCGAGATCCTGGGGCAGCCGGCGTATCCGAGCCTCGCCGACCTGCCCGAGGTGCCCGACATCGTCGTGGTGTTCCGGCGCGGCAGCGACATCCCGCAGGTCGTCCACGAGGTCGTCGCCGCCGGCGCGAAGACCATCTGGGTGCAGCTCGGCATCTGGAACGAGGAGGCCGCCTACGACGGCGAGGCGAAGGGCCTCACCGTGGTGATGGACCGCTGCATCAAGGTCGAGCACGCGCGCTTCCACGGCGGGCTGCACCTGCTCGGATTCGACACCGGTCAGATCACCGCGCGGAAGACGCTGCGCTGAGCTCGCCGGGGTCGGCGAGCGGGTCGGATGCCTCCGGCGGGTCCACCTGGCCGATCTCGATCCCGTACGCCATCATGAGGAAGCCCGACCCGTCGGCGCGTTCGAACCGGTACTCGCGCTCGGGCAGCCGCGCGAAGCCGAGCCGCTCGTAGAGCCGGTGCGCGGCGATCATGTCGGGCCCGGTGTTGAGCACGACACGGCCGAGGCCGCGCTGCCTCGCCAGCCCGACGACGTGTGCGACGAGGACCTCGCCGATGCCGCTGCGCCTGGCGGCGTGCGCGACGCCGAGGAACCGGAAGTCGAGTTCGCCCTCTCGCGCGAGCGGCGAGATCGCCCGGCCCGCACGCGGAGTCGAGACCGTGCCGAGCAGCGTCCCGTCGACGGCGTCGACCGCGACCCAGACCTGGTGCTCCGCGGCCCGCTCGGCGACCGCCACGATGTCGGCGCGATAGCCGTCCGCGAGCTCGAAATCGCCGGCGTACGCCCCGAGCACGAGGTCCACGACGGCGTCGGTCTCCTCGTCGTGCATGAGGCGGACGCGGACGGGCGAGCGGTCGGTTCCGGGCATCCGTCAAGCCTACGTGCGTGGACCTGAGCCGTCGGCCGGCGGCGCCCGGCGGGGCGCACGGCTCGGCTCCGCGATCGTGCGCCGCGTCCGCGTCCGACGCAAAGAATCTGCGGTGGAACGAGGCAATCGTGCACGAGTCCGCGCGTACCCTTGAGGGGTGACAGCGTTCGTCTCGGCCCTCGACCTGTTCTCGATCGGGATCGGCCCGTCGAGTTCGCACACCGTCGGCCCCATGCGAGCCGCCCGGGCGTTCGCCGAACGGCTCGCCGCCGACGGGCTGCTCGAACAGGTCACGCGCGTCACCTGCTCGCTCTACGGCTCGCTCGGCGCGACCGGGCTCGGGCACGGCACGCCCGACGCCGTCGTCGCGGGGCTCGCCGGCCTGCAGCCGCACGACTGCGATCCCGACGAGGTGCGCGGCGCATGGAGCCGGCTCGGCGACGAGGGAGCCTCGCTCCGGCTCGCCGGGCGGCATCCCGTCCTGATGCGCCGGTCGGATCTCTCCCTCGAACCGCGGACGAGACTGCCCGGCCACCCGAACGCGCTCACCCTGCAGGCGTGGGCCGACGGCCGGGCGCTTCCCATCGCCGAGGAGACCTACTACTCGGTCGGCGGCGGCTTCATCCGGCGCGACGGCGACGCGCCCGAGGCATCCGAGGCGCTGCGGCATCCGCTGCCGTACTCCAGCGCGGCCGAGCTGCTCGCGCTCTGCGACGAGCACGGCGTCTCGTTCTGCGACATCGCCCGGTACAACGAGGTCGCCGTCCACGGGGAGGCCGGCATCGAGGCGGGCCTGGACGCCATCTGGGACGCGATGGCCGAGTGCGTGAGCCATGGGCTGGCGACCGAGGGCACCCTGCCCGGTGGCCTCGGAGTCCGCCGCCGCGCGCCCGAGGTGCGACGCAGGCTTGAAGAGTACGACCGCGACGAGCACGTCCGCGACACGTCGACGGAGTGGCTGCACGCCTTCGCCCTCGCCGTCAACGAGGAGAACGCGTCGGGCGGGCGGGTCGTCACCGCCCCGACGAATGGCGCGGCGGGCATCATCCCCGCGGTCGGCCACTACTACCTCCGGTTCGTGCCCGGCGCGGATCGCGCGGGCATTCGCCGGTTCCTGCTGACCGCCGCGGCGATCGCGAGCCTCGTGAAGAAGAACGCGTCCATCTCCGGTGCCGAAGGCGGATGCCAGGCCGAGGTCGGGTCCGCGTGCGCCATGGCCGCCGGCGCGCTCTGCGCGGTCCTCGGCGGCACGCCCCGCCAGGTCGAGAATGCCGCGGAGATCGCGATGGAGCACCACCTCGGGCTCACCTGCGACCCGGTCGGCGGGCTCGTGCAGGTGCCGTGCATCGAGCGGAATGCGATCGCCTCGTCCACCGCGGTCTCTGCGGCGCGGCTCGCGCTGCACGGCGACGGCACACACCTCGTGTCGCTCGACACCGTCATCGAGACGATGCGGCAGACCGGCCTCGACATGATGACGAAGTACAAGGAGACGAGCGAGGGCGGGCTCGCCGTCAACGTCATCGAGTGCTGAGCCGCCGCCGGCACCCGGCATTACGGCCCGTGTCGTACCCCGTGCGAGGTCTGGTGCCCCGCCGCTAACGTGCCTGCATGACCGCACTCGAGCTGCCCTCCGCCCTCGTCGGCCCCGATTGGCTCGCCCGCCACCTCGGCGATGAGCGGCTCGTGGTCGTCGACGCGAGCGTCATCGGCGCGGAGACCGAGGCCGGCTTCCGCTGGCTCTCCGGCCTCGACGCCTACCTCATCGATGGCCATATCCCGGGTGCGGTCTTCGCCGACCTCCTCGAGCAGTTCAGCGACCCGCTCGGCGCCTTCTCGTTCACCCGCCCGGGCACCGACCGCCTCGCCGAGGCCGCCCGCGAGGTCGGCATCGACGACACCCGCACCGTCGTGGTCTACGACAGCACACTCGGACACTGGGCGGCGCGGCTCTGGTGGCTGCTCACGTCGGCGGGCTTCGACCGCGTCGCCGTGCTCGACGGCGGGCTCGGCCGGTGGCGCGGCGAGGGCCACCCGCTCGAGACCGGGTTCGAGTCGCCGCGCGCCGCGGGCGATCTCTCGCTCGACGAGCGGCCGGGCTGGTGGGCCGACGCGGCCGATGTCCGCGCGGTGCTCGATGGCACCTCGGACGCCGCGCTCGTCTGCGCCGCACCGAGGAGCGACTTCACGGGCGAGACCGGTCGCCGCGCGCGCCGCGGCCACATCCCCGGCAGCGTGAGCATGCCGATCGGCGCGGCCGTCGACCGCGAGCGGGGCACGTTCGTCGACGGCGACGCGCGCGACGCCGTGCTCTCCGGCGTGGGCGGTGCCCGCCCGGTCATCGTGTACTGCGGCGGCGGCATCGCCGCGGCGGGAGTCGGCCTCCTGCTCCGGCAGGCGGGACGCACCTCCGTCGCCGTCTACGACGGGTCGCTCGACGAATGGGCCGCCGATCCCGACGCGCCGCTCGTCACGCTCGTCTGATCGAGGCGTCGAGGGTCAGCACGCGCAGCTGATCGCGCCCTCCGCCGCATCGCCGAGCGTCAGGCCCGACGAGGAGACGTTCGTCAGCGGGTCGGGACGCGCCGCGCTCACGCCCTCGGCCGTCTCGAACGGGAAGCCTTCGCGCACCCAGTACTCGAACCCCCCGATCATCTCCTTCACGGGGTGGCCGGCGAGCGCGAACTCGAGGGCCGCGCGCGTTGCGCCGTTGCAGCCCGGGCTCCAGCAGTAGACCACCACGGGCGTGCCCGGTTCGAGCAGTCCCGCCGATTCGGCGGCGATGCGCCGGGTCGGCAGGTGCAGGGCGCCCGGCACATGGCCCTGCACCCACGCGGCGTCGCTCCGGGTGTCGACGAGCACGAAGCCGAGCGGGGATCCCGTCTCCGCCGCCTCGGCGAGTGCGGCGCGCACGTCGGACGGGTCCGTCTCGAATCCCAACCGGCCGCGGAAGTGCGCGATCGCGGCCTCGGCGGGAGCGACGTGCTCGAACAACGGGCTGGTGACGGCTGCTGGGGTGGTCATGGGGCGATCCTGGCAGGCGCGCGGCCTCCTGCTGGCGAGAAATCCGGTCCGGATGCCGCGACATCGTGCCATCCCCCGCGCCGCGGCCGGGGCCGGGGCCGGGCGCCGCCGGCGGCGCGCCGACTGGAGCCCCCGCCTCGGCGGACGATCAGTCCTCCGCCAGGAACGCCTCCATCGCTCGGCCGAGCGCAGCGAGGTCGTCGACGTGGGCCAGCTCGCGCGCCGAGTGCATCGACAGCAGCGGCACCCCGACGTCCACGGTGCGGATGCCGAGCCGGGTCGCCGACAGCGGCCCGATCGTCGTGCCGCACGGGACGGTGTTGTTCGACACGAACGGCTGGGTCTCGACGCCCGCCCGGCGGCAGACCGCCTCCCAGAGCGCGGCGCCGTGGGCATCGGACGCGTACCGCTGGTTGGCGTTCAGCTTCAGCAGCGGCCCCTGGCCGAGCAGCGGCCGGGTCACGGGGTCGTGCCGTTCGGGGTAGTTCGGATGCACCGCGTGCCCGGCGTCGGCCGACACGATCCACGAGGCCGCGAACGCCCGCCGCCGCTCATCGTCGGTCGCTCCGAGACCCGAAGCGACCCGTGCCAGCACGTCCTCGAGGAACGGCCCCGACGCACCGGAGCGAGACTCCGACCCCAGCTCTTCATGGTCGAACGCGGCGAGCACGCTGACGTGCGCGAGACCCTCGCCAGCCGACGCCGACCCGGCGCCCGCCGACCCGGCGCCCGACGACCCGGCCGCGCGCCCCGCGGCGGCCGCGATGCCGACGAGCCCGGCGTACACCGAGGTGAGGTTGTCGAGCCGGCCGGAGGCGAAGAACGCGCCGCCCCGCCCGAACCGCTCGGGCGGCGTCGTAGGCGCGACGAGCACGTCGGTGCCCGCGATCGCGCTCGCCTCGATCCCCGCGTGCTCGGCGAGCAGCTCGAGCACGTCGCCCGGCTCGCCGGCCGCCCAGATCGGCTGGAGGTGGCGCTGGCGGTCGAGGGTCAGCGCCTTGTTCGCCTCCCGGTCGAGGTGCACGGCCAGCTGCGGGATCCTCAGCATCGGCCCGGTGCGCACGAGGTGCTCGGTGCCGTCCGCGGTCACGATGCGGCCGGCGAGCTCGAGTTCCCGGTCGAGCCACGAGTTCAGGAGCGGCCCGCCGTAGACCTCCACGTTGGCCTGGCTGAGGCCGGCCGACTCGCTCGACGGATTCGGCTTCAGCTTGAAGCCCGGAGAGTCCGTGTGCGCGCCGACGATCCGGAAGGGCGAGGCCGGACCGGCTCCCGCCGGCTGCACCCAGGCGATCACGGCGCCGTCGCGCACGACGAGGCGACGCCCCGGTCCTTCAGGCCACGCGTCGCGTTCGTCGAGCCGTTCGAACCCGGCGGCCTCGAGCCGGCGAGCGACCTCGGCGGCCGCATGGTACGAGGACGGCGAGGCCTGGATGAACTCCGCGAAATCGGAGACGTACGCGTCGGTGCTGGAGGCGGGCATGCTTCCGACCCTATGCGAAGCGCACCACGGCCTGCAGGCGCGACCGCACCTCCATCACCTCGGTGCCGCCGAGGTGCGCGCTGCCGGGAAGGCCCTCGCGGATGGCGCTCACGAGCCGGGACCTCCGCACCAGCGCCACGGTCGCCCCGCGCACGCTGCCGCCCAGCTGCAGCGGCTCGGCGGCGTGCTCGTCGGGCACGACGACGACGAGCGCCGTGGGCTTCACCCGTGCCGCCCGCCCGATCGCCTTCGCTCGCGCCGCGAGCGCCCGGACGGGCCGCTCCCCCTCGAGCGCTTCGCCGATGAGCTCACCCCGTTTGAACGCCACGGGACCGCCCCAGTCCTCGGACTGCACGGCGAACAGCCCGGTGGGCCCGAGCACGAGGTGGTCGAGCTTCGGCGGCGCCGACGGGCCCGCGGCATCCGTCGCGAGGTCGTGCCAGATCGTGTACGCGATGCCGAGGTTCGGCAGTGCTCTGGCCGTCGCCTCCTCGGCGAGCGCGTCCGCGAGGATGTGCCTGAGGTCGCGTGGTGCGCTGCGGACGAGCGCGGGATCGTACGGGTCGTCGAGCGACACGCCCCGGCCGACCCACTCGCGGATGAGGGTGAGGTAGCGCTCGCGCGAGAAGCCGCCCGGGTGGCCGTGCGATCGTGCGAGCGGCCGGGAGTCCCGTCGGGCCCGTGGCGCCGGCGGAGCCCACGCCTCACGCGAGCCGCCATCGCCCGAGGCCCCGCCGCGTCCGCGATCGAACGCCGCTCGCGCCTCGGGCGTGCCGATCAGCACCCACGCCCGCTGGACGGCGTGGAACGCCGCAGGACTCCCGCCCGTGTCGGGGTGGGCCTGCCGGAGCGCGCGACGGTACGCCACGCGGAGGGTCGCCTCGTCAGCGTCGATCGAGACGCCGAGGACCTCGTACGGGGAGTCGGAGAGCGGACTGTCGGGCATGGGCTCGCTTTCAGGATGCCTCACGAGGATACCGGCGCCGCCCGGGTGCTCGCCCGGCGGCCGGCCCCAGACGGATCAGCGCGCCACCGGGCGCAGCATCCCGGCGTGCACCAGCGCCCGCACCTGCGGCGCGAGCTCGCTCCACAGTGCGATCCCGTCGGCCTCGAGCAGGTCGGCGATGGCGTCGGAGAGCAGGCCGAGCGGCAGTTCGCCGTCCGCCGCGCCCACGAGGGCGACGAGGGCGGTGCCGGCGTCGATGGTCCGACCGAAGCCGCCGCCCTGCCGGAGCAGGATCGCCGTCGGCGCCTCGGCGCCCGGCCAGTGGTGGCGTTCCTCGGTCACGTCGGGCGCCACGCCGACGACGAGGCGGCGCAGCTCGGCGTCGTCGAGCGGGTCCACGAGATCGGATGCCTCGAGCACGGCGGAGAGGTGGGCGCCGAGCCCGCCGGGGTTCGCCGCCGCCGGACCGTGCAGGCGCTCCGCGCGACGCATCCTCGGGGCCGCGCCGTCGGGGGGCCGGCGGAGCAGCACGTACCCGAAGCCGACCCGCGCGACGCCGCGCTCGGCGAAATCGTCGAGCCAGGCGGCGTGCAGCGCCTCGAACTCCCCGGTACCCGGACGAGTGCCGCCGTCGCGGATCCACGTCTCCGCGTACTCACTTGGGTCGAGCAGCTCGCGCTCGACGATCCAGTACTCGGCGCCCGCGTCGCGCAGCCAGCCCTCGACGCGCTCGAGGCCGGCGCCGTCGGCGGCCCCCGTCGGCACTTCCCAGTTCGCGAGGAACTGCGCCACGCCACCGGGCCGCAGGTGCTCGACGGCACCGGTCAGCACTGCCCGCACGAGCGCATCGCCGACCAGCCCGCCGTCGCGATACTCGTACGACGGGACTCCCGCGCGGCGCGGCGTGATGACGAACGGCGGATTCGAGACGATGCGGTCGAACCGCTCGCCGGCGACCGGCTCGTAGAGGCTGCCGGCGCGGAACTCGATCGAGGTCACGCCGTTCAATCGCGCGGTGAAGCGTGCGAACGCGAGCGCACGCTCCGAGACATCCGTCGCCACCACTCGGTCGCTGAAGCGCGCCGCGTGCAGGGCCTGGATGCCGCTGCCCGTACCGAGATCGAGGGTGCGCCCCGCGGGCGTCTGCACCAGGAGGCCGCTCAGCGTCGTCGTCGCCCCACCGACGCCGAGGACGTGGTCCTCGGGCAGCGCGTCGCCGCGGGCGAGCTCGCCCGGGTCCGACGCGATCCACCACTCGCCCTCGCCCGCGGCGTCGGCGAAGGAGTAGGGCCTGAGGTCGACGAGCGGGCGGGCGAGCTCGTCGCCGCCGGCCGCGTCGACCTCGACGAGGCCGAGCTCGACGGCGCCCGCGAGCCCCAGCGCCGGCAGCGCCGCGTGGAGTTCGCGTGCAGGCTGCGGCAGCCCGAGCAGGAACGCCCGGACGAGGGCGACGAGCGCGGGCTGCGAACCGGATGCCGCGTCGAGCGCCCGCATGGCGGGCACGCGGTGACCGCGGCGCAGGGCGTCGCCGGGATGCGTCGCACCGATCTCCCCGGTACCGTCCCAGAGCGTCTCGACGCCCGCCACCGTGTACGCCGCCGCCTCGAGATCGGCGCGCAGACGGTCGACCAGCTCGATCGTCTCCGCCGCGGGCTCGTCGGACCGCCAGCGTCGCGGGAACCGGTCGCTCGTCGTGGACTCGTCGCGGACCATCTGCCACCTCCCCGCCCATTCAACCAGGCGTGCCCGGCCGCCGGCATCGCGTCGCGGCCTCGGCTCGACACCTGCTCGTCACCTGACCGTCACGCGGCGACGTGCACCGTAACCCCGCCGTCATACGTCCCACGTAGGTTGGGTAGCATCGACACCAGCGAGAGGGGAGGGTCGCGAATGGCCGAGGCGACCACGCTCGAGCGGCTCCGGCAGGATGCCCGCGATGAGCTCGCGGCGCTCATCGAGCTCCGCTGCCGGCTCGGCGAAGACCCGTGGGTGTTCCTGCCCGATCTCCCTTCCGTCGACGAGCAGGTCGTCGCGACCCTGCGCGAGGAGCGGCTCCAGTCCGAGCGCTGGAGCCTCGCCCGGGCTCGTGCGCATCACCCCACGGCTCGGGCGGGCGACGCGAAACGGTTCGAGTTCGAGATCCTCCGCGACATCGCCCTCGACCATCCCGACCTCTCCTCGGCGGTGTGGTCGATGCTCGACCGCGTCACCCCGACCTGGTGACCGCGCGCGTCACGCCGTGCGAGTGACCTTCTCGGACCGTGACCCGGCCGCCCGGCGCTGCACGCGCATCCAGGTCAGGAATCCGATGAACGTGAAGATGCCGTAGAAGGCGTAGAGCAACGCGGACGCGTAGTACCCGGCGCTGATCAGCAACGGGACGCCGACGAGGTCGACCGCGATCCAGATCAGCCAGAACTCGGTCCAGCCCTTCGCCATGCCCCACGTCGCGAGGAATGATCCGACGAAGATCCACGCGTCGGCCCAGACCGGCTCGAACGAGCCCAGCGCCCGGAAGATCGGCGTGAGCACGAGCGTGCCGCCCACCATTCCGAGGCCGAGGGCGACGCGGACTTTCCAGCCGGCCCAGCGGGGCGCCACCGCGGCCCCGTCGCCCGCGGTGTCGCGATGACGGGCCCACGCGATCCAGCCGTAGATCGAGACGCCGATGAAGAGCAGCTGCCGACCCGCCTGACCGAGCAGGTTCACCGGGTTCGGGGTGTCGAAGACCGCGCCGAGGAACACCGTGAACAGCAGCGCATTGCCGATGATGCCCACCGGCCACGCCCAGACCTTGCGACGCAGCCCGCCGAGCGCGCTCGCGAGGCCGAAGAGGTTGCCCACGATCTCGCGCCACAGGATCTGCTGGTCCCCGATCGTGAGCGTCGCGTCGAAGAGCCACTCGATCGGATTCACGAGCGAGCCGCCTGCTCGAGCGCACGCACGTCGGTCACCGGCAGGGCGCACACGAATGCCTCGCACCGGTACGCCGTCGGCGCATCGTCGCGCGAGCTCCGCGCCTCGAAGAGCTCGAAGCCCGCGGCCGCGAACGCCGTCGCCTGCGACGCGGTCACCACCACGGCGACGGATGCCTCCTGCCGCCTGGTCGCCGCCAGGAGTTCGTCGTCAGCGACGTCCGCGCCGTCGGGGACGACCGTGACGACCTGCACGAGCGGCGCGGCGAGCTCCGACATGAGCCGCAACGCTCCCCCGAACGCGATGGGCCTTGCGACCGCGAGCTCCGCGACGGAGCCCATTGCGGCGCGCGCGGCGTCGCGGTAGCGGTCGCCGGCGCCGAGGACGAAGAGGAGCCACGCGGCGCGTGCCGTCGCGGTGAGCCCCGACGGCGTCGCCCCCTCGGCGGGGTCGGGCGGCATGGCGAGCCCCTGCCCGGCGAGCACCGGGTCGGCACCACCGGGCGCAGCGAAGACGGATGCCTCACCTCCGCCGGCACCTCGCGATGCGGCCGCGGCGTCGAGCGAGGAGTCGACGAGCGCTCGCGCCCGCACCGCCCAGTCGGGCTCGCCCGTCGCGATCGCGAGCTCGAGGAGGCCTTCGGCGAGCATGCCGGTGTCCTCCAGCGTCGCAGTCGCCGTCGATCGCTCGCCGCCCAGCGAGGCACGGATCAGTCCTTCGGTGCGAACGTGTTCGGTGAGGATCATCGTGGCCGCCTCGCGAGCGGCGGAGAGCGCGGCCTCGCCATCGACTCCGCCGAGTGCCGCGCCGGCGCGCGCGAGCGCGCCGATCGCCAGCCCGTTCCACCCGGTGAGCACCTTCTGGTCGAGCGGCGGCCGCTCGAGCCCGGCACGACCCGCGGCATCGCGTCGGTAGTACCCGCCTTCGTCTCGCCGGCCGTCGATCGTGCTCTCCGAGTCCTGTGCACTCGCGAACCCGCCCGATGGCAGGCGCATGACCTCGAGCAGGAACCGGATGAGTCCGCGCGCGGTCTCGGCCAGTGCGACGTCGTCGGGGAAGGAGCGCAGCAGCTCGGCGGTGACGCCGAGCAGCAGCGCGTTGTCGGACAGCATCCGCTCGTAGTGCGGCTCGGTCCAGTCGGCCCGCGTCGCGTATCGGAAGAACCCGCCCTCGACGGGGTCGCGGAGCGCGGAGGCCCCCATCCTCCGCATGGTCCTGCGCGCCAGCCGCCGAGCCTGCTCGCCGCCGGCGGCGAGGAAGGCGAGCACGGGAGCGACCGGGAACTTCGGCGCGCCGCCGAATCCGCCGTGCTCGGCGTCTTCCTCGGCCGCCAGGCGTGCGACCGCCTCGTCGAGTGCGGCGTGATCCGGCAGCGTGGCACCGGTCGGCATGACGGATGCCGCGGCGATCGCCTCGGCGACCGCGCCGGCGGTCTGCTCGAGCTCGCCGCGGCGGTCGCGCCAGGCTTCGGACACCGCGTCGAGCACGTCGCGGAAGGCCGGCATCCCTTGCACGGGCCGCGGCGGGAAGTAGGTGCCGGCGTAGAACGTGCGCCCCTGCGGGTCCGCGAACACGGTGAGCGGCCACCCGAGTTGCCGCGTGAACGCACTGGCCGCAGCGAGGAAGCTCGCGTCGACCTCGGGATGCTCCTCCCGATCGACCTTGATGGAGACGAAGCGCTCGTTCATGATCCGCGCCGTCTCCAGGTCCTCGAAGCTCTCGCGGGCCATGACGTGGCACCAGTGGCAGGTGGCGTATCCGATGGAGACGATCACGGGGACGTCGCGCTCGGCAGCCTCGCGGAACGCCTCCGCACCCCATGGATGCCAGTCCACGGGGTTGCCCGCGTGGGCCCGCAGGTACGGGCTCACCGCGTGCTGGAGTCGAAGGGCCATGCGTCAACGGTAGACCCGATCGCCCGCTGCGCGGGCCGCCTCGATGACGACGGCGCGTGGCCGACACGCGAGGGCCCCGTGGCCTCACGGCACGCGCGCTTAAACCAAGAAGAGCCGCCCATCACTGGGCGGCTCTCCTCGAATGGATGTCCGGCGGTGTCCTACTCTCCCACAGGGTCGCCCCTGCAGTACCATCGGCGCTGCGAGTCTTAGCTTCCGGGTTCGGAATGTGTCCGGGCGTTTCCCTCGCGCTATGGCCGCCGAAACTCTAGTACCAAGCACACCCCTGGGGGTGGTTGGTGGTCTCGGTGCCCCGACCCTGGTCACACGTGTGTGTGTGTGGGGTGGGGGTGTGTCTGTGTTGAGTTTGTTGGGTTCCGTCTGTTGGGAACCACAGAGTGGACGCGAGCAATCCGTAGGCCACCGCACACGGCCTTTGCTTGAATGAGTTCAAACTCGTGTGGGTGTAGTGATTGTCAAGTTATCGGCTTATTAGTACCGGTCAGCTGCACAAGTCTTTCGTCCTTGCTTCCACATCCGGCCTATCAACCCAGTCGTCTACTGGGAGCCTCTCCCCCGAAGGGATGGAAATCTCATCTCGAGGCCGGCTTCCCGCTTAGATGCTTTCAGCGGTTATCCATTCCGAACGTAGCTAACCAGCGGTGCTCCTGGCGGAACAACTGGCACACCAGAGGTTCGTCCAACCCGGTCCTCTCGTACTAGGGTCAGATCCTCTCAAATTTCCTACGCGCGCAGCGGATAGGGACCGAACTGTCTCACGACGTTCTAAACCCAGCTCGCGTACCGCTTTAATGGGCGAACAGCCCAACCCTTGGGACCTACTCCAGCCCCAGGATGCGACGAGCCGACATCGAGGTGCCAAACCATGCCGTCGATATGGACTCTTGGGCAAGATCAGCCTGTTATCCCCGAGGTACCTTTTATCCGTTGAGCGACAGCGCTTCCACAAGCCACTGCCGGATCACTAGTCCCGACTTTCGTCCCTGCTCGACCTGTCAGTCTCACAGTCAAGCTCCCTTGTGCACTTACACTCGCCACCTGATTGCCAACCAGGTTGAGGGAACCTTTGGGCGCCTCCGTTACTCTTTGGGAGGCAACCGCCCCAGTTAAACTACCCACCAGGCACTGTCCCTGAACCGGATCACGGTTCGAAGTTAGACATCCAGAGTGACCAGAGTGGTATTTCAACAACGACTCCACGAACACTAGCGTGCCCGCTTCAAAGTCTCCCACCTATCCTACACAAGCCACACCGAACACCAATACCAAGCTGTAGTAAAGGTCACGGGGTCTTTCCGTCCTGCTGCGCGTAACGAGCATCTTTACTCGTAATGCAATTTCGCCGAGTTCGCGGTTGAGACAGCTGGGAAGTCGTTACGCCATTCGTGCAGGTCGGAACTTACCCGACAAGGAATTTCGCTACCTTAGGATGGTTATAGTTACCACCGCCGTTTACTGGGGCTTAACTTCTCAGCTTCGCTCCGAAGAGCTAACCGTTCCGCTTAACCTTCCAGCACCGGGCAGGCGTCAGTCCGTATACATCGTCTTGCGACTTGGCACGGACCTGTGTTTTTAGTAAACAGTCGCTTCCCACTGGTCTCTGCGGCCATCCACGCTTCCCCCAGCAAGTGGGTTCACGCTTCAGGCCCCCCTTCTCCCGAAGTTACGGGGGCATTTTGCCGAGTTCCTTAACCACGATTCTCTCGATCTCCTCGGTATTCTCTACCTGACCACCTGAGTCGGTTTGGGGTACGGGCGGCTAGAACCTCGCGTCGATGCTTTTCTCGGCAGCATAGGATCACCCACTTTTCATCCGCATCGCGTCTCAGCCTGTGTGAGCGACGGATTTGCCTATCGCTCGGCCTACACGCTTGCCCCGGGTCAACCATCGCCCGGGCTGGGCTACCTTCCTGCGTCACACCTGTTAATACGCTCACTCCACCAGATGGGGTCGCATGCCGCCCCGCGCATCACCCCGAAGGGATCCGCGCGGCTTGGGATGCTTAGCACTCCTGATTTCATGTGGGCGGTTCTTCGCCGGTACGGGAATATCAACCCGTTGTCCATCGACTACGCCTGTCGGCCTCGCCTTAGGTCCCGACTTACCCAGGGCAGATTAGCTTGACCCTGGAACCCTTGGTCTTCCGGAGGACGGGTTTCTCACCCGTCTTTCGCTACTCATGCCTGCATTCTCACTCGTGTGCCGTCCACGGCTGGATCACTCCGCCGCTTCACCCAGCACACGACGCTCTCCTACCCATCCACACGACTGGACCACGAAGGCCTATCGATTTGTGCGAATGCCACGACTTCGGTGGCGTGCTTGAGCCCCGTTACATTGTCGGCGCGGAATCACTTGACCAGTGAGCTATTACGCACTCTTTCAAGGGTGGCTGCTTCTAAGCCAACCTCCTGGTTGTCTGTGCAACTCCACATCCTTTCCCACTTAGCACGCGCTTAGGGACCTTAGTCGGTGGTCTGGGTTGTTTCCCTCTCGACGATGAAGCTTATCCCCCACCGTCTCACTGCTGCGCTCTCACTTACCGGCATTCGGAGTTTGGCTGACGTCAGTAACCTGTTGGGGCCCATCGGCCATCCAGTAGCTCTACCTCCGGCAAGAAACACGCAACGCTGCACCTAAATGCATTTCGGAGAGAACCAGCTATCACGAAGTTTGATTGGCCTTTCACCCCTATCCACAGCTCATCCCCTCCATTTTCAACTGAAGTGGGTTCGGTCCTCCACGACGTCTTACCGTCGCTTCAACCTGGCCATGGATAGATCACTTCGCTTCGGGTCTAGGACCTGCGACTGAATCGCCCTATTCAGACTCGCTTTCGCTACGGCTACCCCACACGGGTTAACCTCGCCACAGATCGCTAACTCGCAGGCTCATTCTTCAAAAGGCACGCTGTCACCCCTACAAGGAGGCTCCAACGGTTTGTAAGCAAACGGTTTCAGGTACTATTTCACTCCCCTCCCGGGGTACTTTTCACCTTTCCCTCACGGTACTTGTCCGCTATCGGTCATCTGGGAGTATTTAGGCTTACCAGGTGGTCCTGGCAGATTCACACGGGATTTCTCGGGCCCCGTGCTACTTGGGATACCTCTCCGGGCTGCACAGCATTTCGGCTACGGGACTCACACCCACTCCGGTCCGGCTTTCAATCCGGTTCGCCTATACCATGCACGTCACCGTGGTCGACCGGCAGATCGACCCGAAAGGTCCCACAACCCCGACCATGCAACCCCTGCCGGGTATCACACATGACCGGTTTGGCCTGTTCCGCGTTCGCTCGCCACTACTTACGGAATCACGGTTGTTTTCTCTTCCTGTGGGTACTGAGATGTTTCACTTCCCCACGTTCCCTCTACCCGCCCTATATATTCAGGCGGGAGTCACCAGGTCACCCAAAGGGCCTGGCGGGGTTTCCCCATTCGGAAATCCTCGGATCACAGCTCGTTTATCAACTCCCCGAGGCTTATCGCAGATTACGACGTCCTTCTTCGGCTCCAGATGCCAAGGCATCCACCGTTTGCTCTTAGAAACTTGAAATCACATGAGTTCGATCGAATCGGACACACCCCGAAGGATGCGTTCGAAATTGACCAGTGAATACGCCAAACATCAAGCACCCGAAGGCACCCGATCCTGGCGACTCACCTATGTGACCAACCCCCGAAAGGGTTGATCTAAGATGCTCGCGTCCACTATGTAGTTCTCAACAGACGGCCAGAACCCCCACCACCACCAGCACCCGCCGGCATGAATGAAGGCCTGAAGAGTCCAAACCAGCCCCCGCCCGAAAAGCGAGGACCGCGCCCGGTCCCTCAGGACCCAACAGCGTGCACGCACCCAACCCGCCGGACCCGATCGTTCCAACCATCCGAAAACGGCGTACTGAACCAGAACCCTTGAACTGGATGCCTATGTCAATGTTCCACCCATGAGCAGCCGGCTGAGACGTTCGCTCAGAACCGGCATGCCTGGAAGACCCGAAGATCTCCAGATGCTCCTTAGAAAGGAGGTGATCCAGCCGCACCTTCCGGTACGGCTACCTTGTTACGACTTAGTCCTAATCACCGATCCCACCTTCGACGGCTCCCTCCACAAGGGTTAGGCCACCGGCTTCGGGTGTTACCGACTTTCATGACTTGACGGGCGGTGTGTACAAGGCCCGGGAACGTATTCACCGCAGCGTTGCTGATCTGCGATTACTAGCGACTCCGACTTCATGAGGTCGAGTTGCAGACCTCAATCCGAACTGAGACCGGCTTTTTGGGATTCGCTCCGCCTTACGACATCGCAGCCCTTTGTACCGGCCATTGTAGCATGCGTGAAGCCCAAGACATAAGGGGCATGATGATTTGACGTCATCCCCACCTTCCTCCGAGTTGACCCCGGCAGTCTCACATGAGTCCCCACCATTACGTGCTGGCAACATGCGACGAGGGTTGCGCTCGTTGCGGGACTTAACCCAACATCTCACGACACGAGCTGACGACAACCATGCACCACCTGTAACCGAGTGTCCAAAGAGTTCCCTATTTCTAGGGCGTTCTCGGTTATGTCAAGCCTTGGTAAGGTTCTTCGCGTTGCATCGAATTAATCCGCATGCTCCGCCGCTTGTGCGGGCCCCCGTCAATTCCTTTGAGTTTTAGCCTTGCGGCCGTACTCCCCAGGCGGGGCGCTTAATGCGTTAGCTACGACACGGAAACCGTGGAAAGGTCCCCACATCTAGCGCCCAACGTTTACGGCGTGGACTACCAGGGTATCTAATCCTGTTCGCTCCCCACGCTTTCGCTCCTCAGCGTCAGTTACGGCCCAGAGACCTGCCTTCGCCATCGGTGTTCCTCCTGATATCTGCGCATTCCACAGCTACACCAGGAATTCCAGTCTCCCCTACCGCACTCAAGTCTGCCCGTACCCACTGCAGGCTAGAGGTTGAGCCTCTAGTTTTCACAGCAGACGCGACAAACCGCCTACGAGCTCTTTACGCCCAATAATTCCGGACAACGCTCGGACCCTACGTATTACCGCGGCTGCTGGCACGTAGTTAGCCGGTCCTTTTTCTGCAAGTACCGTCACCTTGCGGCTTCTTCCTTACTAAAAGCGGTTTACAACCCGAAGGCCGTCATCCCGCACGCGGCGTTGCTGCATCAGGCTTGCGCCCATTGTGCAATATTCCCCACTGCTGCCTCCCGTAGGAGTCTGGGCCGTGTCTCAGTCCCAGTGTGGCCGGTCACCCTCTCAGGCCGGCTACCCGTCGACGCCTTGGTGAGCCATTACCTCACCAACAAGCTGATAGGCCGCGAGTCCATCCCAGACCGAAAAACTTTCCACCCCACACCATGCGGTACAGGGTCCTATCCGGTATTAGCTCCGATTTCTCGGGGTTATCCCAGAGTCCAGGGCAGGTTACTCACGTGTTACTCACCCGTTCGCCACTAATCCCCCCCAGCAAGCTGGAAGTTCATCGTTCGACTTGCATGTGTTAAGCACGCCGCCAGCGTTCGTCCTGAGCCAGGATCAAACTCTCCAAAAAAAAATGGTTCCCAACCAACCCGAAGGCGGCCAGGGAGTTCAAATCACTGACAGAGAAACAACTGACTCAAAAAATCAAATTGTCCATCAATCAAAGGAATCCCACCCACCCCGAAGAGCAGGACAGGGTTCAAAAAATTGGCATTGAACATAGTGCACGCTGTTGAGTTCTCAAGAAACGGACGCACCGGGGTTTCAGTCTCACGACCTGCCCCCAGGGCAACCTGTCTACCGTACCACCTCACAGACTCGACCAGAACCGAGCGGTTCGTGTTCGAGGCTGGTTCCCAGTCTTCGAGCCCGACTCGGAAGTAGATCTCACTGATGAGGTGGGAGGTTCAATCTTAGGCTTGAAATCACCGAGTCGCAATGCGCCTTCGAGGTTATTTGGCTAAGATCTTCGCTCGTCGGCCCGGAGCGCTTCTCGCTTTCTCCGGCCCGCCGCGGCGACAGGTAAGAATCTACGTGCCGCCCGCGCTCAGCGCCAAATCAGCCTTGCATCCCGGGCGTGTCGCGCTCCGGAGCACCGCGCCCCAGGACGACGAAGGGCCCCCGGCAGATCGCCGGAGGCCCTGGTCGGGCGGAAGATCGTCGCCGTCAGTTCACCTCGTCGGGGTGCGCACTCACGCGCCCCTCGCGCTCGAGCTCGGTGATCGCGCCCATCTCGGCCTCGGAGAGCTCGAAGTCGAAGACGTCGAAATTCTCGACCATCCGCTCGCGGCGGTTGGACTTCGGGAAGACGATGTTGCCGCGCTGAAGGTGCCAGCGGATGACCACCTGTGCCGGCGTCTTCCCGTGGGCCTCGGCCGCGTCAGCGACCTCGGGGAGTTCGAGCAGCGGGTACTTCCCCTGTCCGAGCGGGCCCCAGGCCTCGATGCGGATGTCGTGCTCGGCCGCGAACGCCGCGGTGGCCGGCTGCTGGTGGTACGGGTGCAGTTCGATCTGGTCGACGACCGGGACGACGTCGGTCTCGGCGAGCAGCCGTTCGAGGTGCGGAACCAGGAAGTTGGAGACGCCGATCGAGCGCACCCGCCCCGACTCGCGGAGGCGCTCGAACGCCTTCCACGTCTCGACGTAGCGGTCCTGGGCGGGCGTGGGCCAGTGGATCAGGTAGAGATCGAGGTACTCGAGCCCCAGCCGCTCGAGGCTGCGGTCGAACGCGTCGAAGACGGACTGGGTCCCCTGGTCGTCGTTCCAGAGCTTCGTCGTGATGAAGAGCTCTTCGCGCGGGATGCCGCTCTCGGCGATCGCACGGCCGACGCCCTCCTCGTTGCCGTAGATGCGGGCGGTGTCGATGTGCCGGTAGCCGACCTCGAGCGCGTCGCGCACGATGCGCTCGGTCTCGCCCGGGTCGACCTTGAAAACGCCGAAGCCGAGCTGGGGGATGGAGTAGCCGTCGTTGAGCTGGATGCGTGGCACGAGCGATTCCGTCATGTCTCCATCCCATCACGCGGGCAGCGGCATCCGACAGCCGGTTCGCCGTCCGCGATCAACGCGCGCCGTACGATGGAGGGCTATGTCTGCGACGATCACCTACCCGCCCGAGCTGCCGGTCTCCGCGCAGCGGGAGGAGATCGCGCGCGCGCTGCGCGAGCACCAGGTCGTGATCGTCGCCGGGGCGACGGGCTCGGGCAAGACGACGCAGCTGCCGAAGATCTGCCTCGAGCTCGGCCGGGAGTCGATCGCGCACACGCAGCCGCGCCGCATCGCCGCGCGGACGATCGCCGAACGCATCTCCGAGGAGCTCGGCGTCGAGCTCGGCGGATTGGTCGGCTATCAGGTGCGGTTCACCGACCGGGTGAGCGAGGGCACGCAGATCAAGGTGATGACCGACGGCATCCTGCTGAACGAGATCCACCGAGACCGGGACCTCCGCCGGTACGACACGATCATCATCGACGAGGCGCACGAGCGCAGCCTCAACATCGACTTCCTGCTCGGCTACTTGAAGCGGCTGCTCCCCCGGCGCCCCGATCTCAAGGTGATCGTCACGAGCGCGACCATCGACCCCGCGAGCTTCGCGCGGCATTTCGCGGATGCCGCGGGCGTGCCGGCGCCCGTCATCGAGGTGTCCGGGCGCACCTACCCCGTCGAGATCCGGTACCGGCCGCTCGTCGGCGAGCCCGGCGCCGGTGCGGGCTCGGATGACGCGGACGACGAGGGGGCCGCGGCATCCGATCGCGATGTGCAGCGGGGCATCCTCGACGCGCTCGACGAACTGGATCGCGAGCCGCGCGGCGACGTGCTCGTCTTCCTCTCGGGCGAGGGCGAGATCCGCGACGCCGAGCAGGCGGTGCGCGCCCACGCGATGCGGCGAGGCGGCGGGGAGACCGAGGTGCTACCCCTGTACGGGCGGCTGTCGGCCGCCGACCAGCACCGCGTCTTCGAGCCGTCGAAGGTGGCGGGCCTGCGCCGCCGCGTCGTCCTCGCGACGAACGTCGCGGAGACGAGCCTCACCGTGCCCGGCATCCGCTACGTCATCGATGCCGGTACGGCCCGCATCAGCCGGTACTCGGTGCGCTCGAAGGTGCAGCGCCTGCCGATCGAGCCGATCTCGCAGGCCTCGGCGAACCAGCGCTCCGGCCGCTCGGGCCGCACGAGCGACGGCATCGCGATCCGGCTGTACGCCGAGGACGACTTCGAGCGTCGCCCCGAGTTCACCGACCCCGAGATCCTGCGCACGAACCTCGCGTCGGTGATCCTGCAGATGGCCTCGCTCGGCCTCGGCCGCATCGAGGAGTTCCCGTTCCTGACGCCGCCCGATTCGCGCGGTGTCCGCGACGGGCTCGAGCTGCTGCGCGAGCTGAGCGCGCTCGAGGCATCCGACGACGAGGGACGCGGCCCGCGGCTGACGCGCGTCGGACGCCAGCTCGCCCGCCTGCCGATCGAGCCGCGCTTCGCGCGGATGGTGCTGGAGTCCAAGGCGCAGGGGGTCTCCCGTGAGGTCCTCGCGATCGTCGCCGGGCTCACCATCCAGGATCCGAGGGAACGGCCGCTGGAGCGGCGGGAGCAGGCGGATGCCTCGCACGCGCGCTTCGTCGACCCGACCAGCGACTTCCTCACCCTGCTGAACCTCTGGAACCACCTGGAGCAGCAGCAGCGGGAGCTCTCGGGCAGCGCCTTCCGTCGCCTCTGCAAGGCCGAGTACCTGAACTACCTCCGCGTGCGCGAGTGGCAGGATCTCTACCGGCAGCTCGTCCGGCTCGCGAAGCCGCTCGGCCTGCACGTGGCCGGCGAGGCGGGGCCGCCGAAGCCCGACGGCATCCACCGGGCGCTGCTCGCCGGTCTCCTCTCCCACATCGGCCTGCGCGACGACGCACGCACGTCGAGCGGCCGAGGGGGCGCGGGAGCCGGCCGCGACGGCGAGCGGAAGGGCCGGCGCCAGCAGGCCGAGTTCCTCGGTGCACGCGGCGCCCGCTTCGCGGTGTTCCCCGGCTCCGCGCTCGCGAAGAAGCCGCCGGCGGCGATCATGAGCGCCGAGCTCGTCGAGACCAGCCGCCTGTTCGCGCGGACGAACGCCGCCATCGATCCGGCGTGGGCCGAACCGCTCGCCGGGCCGCTCGTGAAGCGGACGTGGAGCGAGCCGAGGTGGGAGCGCAAGCAGGGGTCCGCCGTCGCCGACGAGAAGGTGACGCTCTTCGGAGTGCCGATCGTGCCGAAGCGGCGAATCCAGCTCTCGCGGATCGACGCCGCGCTCGCCCGCGAGCTGTTCGTCCGGCATGCGCTCGTCGAGGAGGACTGGGACTTCAGCCGGCTCGACCGCCGCGTCTTCGCCTTCGTCCGGGCCAACCGCGAACTGCGGCGCGAGCTCGGCGAACTCGAGGAGCGCACCCGACGCCGCGACATCCTCGCGGGCGACGAGGCGGTCTTCGCGTTCTACGACGCCCGCGTCGCGGCCGAGGCGACCGACGCGCGCGCCTTCGAGTCGTGGTGGCGGGGCGCCTTCCGCCGGGAGCCGCAGCTGCTCACGATGCGCGCGGCCGATCTCGTCGACACCGCACCCGACGCCGAGGACGCCGGCTACCCCGAACAGTGGCGGCAAGGCGACCAGACGCTGCGCCTCGCGTATCGCTTCGAGCCGGGCACCGAGGACGACGGCGTGAGCGTCATCGTGCCCTTGGTGCTGCTGCCGCGGCTCGAACCGGCGGGATTCGACTGGCAGGTGCCCGGCCTCCGCGACGAGCTCATCACCGCGATGCTGCGCACGCTGCCGAAGGTGCTCCGCCGGCAGGTCGTGCCCGCCGCGGAGTGGGCGGCGAAGATCTCCGCGGAGCTGCCGCCGGGACCGGAGACCGGGGAGCCGCGCGACGACTTCGCCTCCGTCGTGGCCCAGGCGATCCGCCGGCTCACCTTCGCGCCCGTCGACCCGTCGGACTTCGACTTCGAACGGGTCCCGCCGCATCTGCGCATCACCTTCCGCGCGGTCGACGAGCGCGGCCGGACCGTCGGCGCCGACAAGGATCTCGCCGCGCTGCAGACACGCCTCGCCGGTCGGGCGGCCCGCGCGGTGGCGTCGACCTTCCGGGGCGAGGACGGCGGGCGCGGACGTCGGACCGAAGCCGCGGCGGGCGGGGCCCCGGGCAGCGGCGGACAGGTGAACGGCACCCCGACCGGCGCACGCGCCGGCACCGCCTCGGGCGCAGCCTCCGGCGTGCCGGCACCGGCGATCGCCGAGCGCTCGGGCCTCACCGCCTGGGAGTGGGAGCGCCTCCCCGAGCACGTCGACACGCGCCAGGTCGGCAACGTGATCCGCGCCTACCCCGCCCTCGTCGACGACGGGGCCTCGGTGTCGCTGCGGCTCACCGCGACGGCCGAAGAGCGGGATGCCGCGTCGCGGCGAGGCATCCGCCGGCTGCTCGTACTCGCCACACCCTCCCCCGTGACGTACGTGCAGGATCACCTGTCGAACGACGAGAAGCTGCGGCTCGCGCAGAGCGCGTACCCCGGCCCGCGGGCGCTGCTCGACGACTGCCTTCTCGCCGTCGTCGACGCCGAGCTGCGCGCCCGGCATCCCGACGGCCTCGTCTGGACGCGAGGGGAGTTCGACGCGATCCGCGACGCGATCTCGGCGACCGTGATGGAGCGCATGTTCGACACCGTGTCGCTCGTGAGCCGCATCCTGCGCGCAGCCCGAGAGGCCGACCAGGCCATCGGCCGGGCCGCGAGCCTCGCGCTGATGTCGCCCCTCGCGGACGCGCGCGCCCAGCTCGAAGCGCTCGTGCCGTCGGGCTTCGTCTCGGCGACGGGCCTCGAGCGGCTCCGTCACCTCCCCCGCTACCTCGAGGGCATCACGCTGCGCGTGCGGAAGCTGCAGGCCGACCCCGGGCGGGACCGCCGGTTCATGACCGAGTTCGAGGGGGCGCTCTCCTCATACACGAAGGCGGGCGGCACCGTGCCGATCCCTCCCGACGCGGACGACCGGCTCGTCCGGGCCCGGTGGATGCTCGAGGAGCTGCGCATCGGCCTGTTCGCCCAGGAACTGCGGGCGGCCGAGCCGGTCTCCCCGCAACGGATCGCCAAGGCGCTCGCCGGCTGAACCGGCGAGCGCCCGGGCGTCACAGCACCTTCGACAGGAACGCCTGGGTCCGCTGGTGCTTCGGATTCGCGAGCACCTCGCGCGGATCGCCCGACTCGACCACGACCCCGCCGTCCATGAAGACGAGCGTGTCAGCCACCTCGCGCGCGAAGCCCATCTCGTGCGTGACGACGATCATCGTCATGCCGCTCGCGGCGAGCTGCTTCATGACGTCGAGCACCTCGCCGACGAGCTCGGGGTCGAGCGCGGAGGTCGGCTCGTCGAAGAGCATGAGCTTCGGGTCCATGGCGAGCGCGCGGGCGATCGCCACGCGCTGCTGCTGCCCGCCCGAGAGGTGCGCGGGATAGTAGTCGGCGCGGTCGGCGAGCCCGACCCGGTCGAGGAGCTCGAGCGCGCGCGCCCGTGCCTGGGCGCGCGAGACGCCCTTCACCTGCACCGGGGCCTCCGCCACGTTCTCGAGCGCCGTCATGTGCGGGAAGAGGTTGAAGCGCTGGAACACCATGCCGATGTCCCGGCGCTGCCTCGCAACCTCCTTCGGGTGCAGCTCGTAGAGCGTGTCGCCCGACTCCCGGTAGCCGACGAGCGCGCCGTCGACCGAGAGCCGGCCGCTCGAGACCCGCTCGAGGTGGTTGATGCAGCGGAGGAAGGTCGACTTGCCCGACCCCGAGGGACCGACGAGGCACAGCACCTCGCCGTGCCGCACCTCGAGCGAGATGTCCTTCAGTACCTCGTTCGAGCCGAAGCGCTTGGAGACGTGCTCGGCGAGCACCATGGGGGTGGACGGCGCCGCAGCGCCGGTGGCGTGGTCGGTCATCGGGCGTCGCCTCCATGCTTGCTGCCGATCGCGGCGTCGGGGTCGATGGGGTCGGCGTCGATCGAGGCCGTCGCACCCGTCGCCGCCGCTCCGCCGGCACCCGGTCCGCCCGCGCCGTCCGGCCGGGCGCCCACTCCGCGGGAGAACCGCTTCTCGAGGAAGTACTGCCCGACCATGAGCACCGAGGTGATGGCGAGGTACCAGAGCGAGGCGACGATCAGCAGCGGCACCGGGTTGAAGATCTCGACCGAGATGTCGCGGGACCGCATGTACAGCTCGAGCGTGAACGGCACGCCCGAGACCAGCGACGTCGTCTTCAGCATCGAGATGACCTCGTTGCCGGTCGGCGGGATGATGACGCGCATCGCCTGCGGCAGCACCACGCGGCGCATCGTCTTGCCCCAGCCCATGCCGAGCGCGGTCGCCGCCTCGTGCTGGCCGGGGTCGACCGAGAGCAGGCCGGCGCGGACGATCTCGGCCATGTACGCGGACTCGTTGAGGGCGAGCCCGATGACGGCGAGCCAGAAGGCGTTCAGCACCGCTTCCGTGGGGAACGAGACCCACGGCTCCATGAAGGGCACGCCGAGATCGATCGAGGTGTAGATCGTGGCGACGAGGCCCCAGAACACCAGCTGGACGTACACGGGCGTGCCGCGGAAGACCCACAGATAGACCCACGCGACCGACTTCAGCACCGGATTCGGCGACTGCCGCATCACCGCGAGCACGATGCCGAGCACGATGCCGATGATCATCGCCAGTACCGTCAGCAGCAGCGTGAACCCCGCCGCCTGCGTGATGCGCTGATCGAAGACGTACTTGCCGACCGCCGGCCAGTCGAACGCCGGTCGCTGCGCCGCGTCGATGACGAAGACCGCCACCAGCGCGACGAGCACCACCGCGACGACGACGCGCCACGGATGCCGCAGCCGGACGACCTTCGTCGTCGGCGCCTCGCCGCCCCCGGTCATGCTCAGCTGCCCGCGTTGATCTCGATCGTGTCGACGCCGCCGTCCTCGACGCCCCACTCGGCCAGGATCTCCTCGTAGGTCCCGTCGTCGACGAGCGACTGCATCGCCGCCTGCACCGCGGCCGCGAGCTCCGAGCCCTTCTGCACCGGGAAGCCGTACGGGGCCGAGTCGAAGATCTCGCCGGCGGCCTCGAGCTTGCCGTCGGTCTGCGAGATCGCGTAGAGCGTCACGGGCGAGTCGGCGCTCATCGCGTCGGCCTGACCGAGCACGACCGCGTTCGCGGCGGCATCCTGCGTGTCGAAGGGCACGATGTCGATGGCCGGCTTGCCCGCGTCGAGGCAGGCCTGGTTCTTCGCCGGGAGCTCGTCGGTGTGCTCGTACGTGGTGGCCTGCACCGCCACCTTCAGGCCGCACGCGTCATCCGGGTCGACGGTCTCGCCTGCGGGCGCGGCCCAGAGGATGCCGGCCTCGTAGTAGTCGACGAAGTCGACCTGCTTCTGGCGCTCGGCGTTGTCGGTGAAGCTCGACATGCCGAGGTCCATCGTGCCGCCCGTGATCGACGGGATGATCTTGTCGAAGCTCGCGATCTCGTACTGCACCTCGAGGCCGAGCTTCGCGCCGAGCGCGTCGACGAGATCCACGTCCCAGCCGATCGGGTTGCCGTCGGCGTCCTTGTACTCGTTCGGCGGGTAGGCCGCGTCGGTGCCGACGACGAGGACGCCGGCCTCCTTGATCTCGTCGGGCAGGAGCGCCGCGGCGGCCCCGTCGACCTCGATCGTCGAGGCGGGCGCGTCCGACTCGGGAGCGGCTCCGCCGGTGTTGTCGACGCAACCGGTGAACAGCAGCGCGGTGGTCGCCGCGAGCGCGGCCGGGATCAGCAGGCGGGGTGTGTGCACGGGTGGTTCCTCTGTCGTCGATGGGACTGGGCGACGACGAGCGTGATCGCTCTCGGCTCCGTCGCCCGGGCGAGCATAATACGAACGCGCGACCACCCCCAATCCGAGGGCCGCTCCCGCCGACCGCGCTGGCGGCGCGTCGGGCGGCGTCGCCGCTCGTCGCTAGGCTGGGATGACTGTGGGGAGCTACTCGGAACTGCTGAAGACGCCGGGCGTCGCGCGCATCATCGCCGCGCAGCTCACCGCCCGATTCCCCGGCGGCATGCTCTCGCTCGCGTTCCTGCTGCACGTCGAGCAGCAGACGGGCTCCTACGGGTCCGCGGGCCTCGTGCTCGCAGCCACCTCGATCGGCCAGGCGGTCGCGGGGCCGCTCACCAGCCGGCTCATGGGCCGGTTCGGCATGCGGCCCGTGCTCATCATCACGCTCATCGTCTGCGCGGGCTCCGTCGTCGCCATCGGCGTGCTGCCGCTCACGGTTCCGCTCTATATGGCGATCGGCCTGGTCTGCGGCCTGTCGACCCCGCCGGTGCAGCCGGCCGTCCGCACCATCTACCCGAAGATGGTGAACTCGCGTCAGCTCACTCCCCTCTTCTCCCTCGACGCCTCGGCGCAGGAGATCATCTGGGTCGTCGGCCCCGTCGTCACGACGTTCGTCTCCACCCAGATCGGCACGGTCTGGGGCATCCTGCTCGCCGCCGTGATGATGGTGGGCGGCGGCATCTGGTTCATCACGTCGCCCGAGCTCGGCCGCGTGCGCATCCCGCGCTCGAAGCGCCGCTTCGGCGTCGTGCTCGCGCGCCCGGCGGTGCTGCTCGCGACCGTGGTCGGGTTCCTCCTCATCGGCGCGTGCGCCGCGATCGAGGCCGGCGTCGTCGCGGTCTTCGGGCACGGAGGAGCGGAGGCGGGCCTCGTCCTCGCGATCTTCTCGATCGGCAGCCTCGCCGGCGGTCTGTTCCTCGGCCACGTGCCCATCAGTCCCTGGTCGACCGCGCGCCGGATGCTCATCGTCTTCGCCGGTACCGCGCTCGCCGCGTTCGTGATGGATTTCTGGTGGCTGTCCCTCACCCTTCTCATCGCCGGCATCGGCATCGCCCCGGCCCTCGCGGTGCTCTTCGCGATCGTGTCGGCCAGCGTGAAGTTCAGCGACACCGCGGAGGCGTACGGCTGGGTCGGCACCGGGCAGCTCATCGGCGCCGCGCTCGGCTCGGCGCTCGCCGGGTTCCTCATCGACGGGTACGGCGCGCAGGGCGCATTCATCGCCGCGACGGGCCTGGCGCTCCTCGGCGTCGTGGCGGCGTCCATCGGCCGGCCGTGGCATCCCGACCTCCGCGGCCGCGACGCGAGCCCGATCCCCGACACCGAGCCGGTGCCGCTCACCCCCAGCTGAGACGCATCCGCGAAGGAGCCCCCATGCCGCTCACCCCCGCCCCCCGCCTGACGCTGGCCGATGGCGCGTCGATCCCCCAGCTCGGCTACGGGCTGTACAAGGTGCCGCCCGGAGATGCGCGCCGGCTGAGCCTCGCCGCGATCGACGCCGGGTACCGGCACCTCGACACCGCGGCGTTCTACGGCAACGAGCGCGAGGTCGGCGAGGCGGTCCGCGATGCGCCCGTCGCGCGCGAGGAGCTCGTCGTCACGAGCAAGGTGTGGAAGGACGACAACGGCTACGACTCGACCCTCCGCGCCTTCGACGCCTCGATAGCTCGGCTCGGACTCGACCTGCTCGACCTCTACCTCATCCACTGGCCCGTGCCCTCGACCGACCGCTACGTCGACACCTGGCGCGCCCTCGTGCGACTCCAGGAAGAGGGCCGGGTCCGATCCATCGGCGTGGCGAACTTCCACGCGCACCACCTCGAACGCCTCATCGACGAGACCGGCGTCGCTCCGGTGCTGAACCAGGTCGAGCTGCACCCGTGGCTTCCCCAGGCTGAGCTGCGGCGCTTCCACGATACGAGGGGCATCCGCACCGAGGCCTGGTCACCGCTCGCCCGGGGCCGGGTGCTCGACGACCCGGTGCTCGCCCGGATCGCCGCGAAGCACGCGCGAACGCCCGCACAGGTCGTGCTCCGCTGGCACGTGCAGCTCGGCAATGTGGTCATCCCGAAGGCGTCGACGCCCGAGCGGATCCGCGAGAACCTCGACGTGTTCGGGTTCGCGCTCGATGGCGACGACCTCGCGGCGATCGGCGCGCTCGAGTCCGGCGAACGCACCGGGCGTGATCCCGACGACGACTGAGTCGCCGCGCGAACGCGCGACGGCGGACGTTCGTTGGGGCCGCCCGACGACTCCCAGCGAACAGCAATCCGATCGTGACCGGACTGCCAGCGGGCGTCCAGACACGGCCCTCGAGCCGGCCGCTACCCTGAGCGCATGCGCTCCGCCACGACGCCTCGAATCCGCTCGGCCGCCATCGTCGCCGGCCTCGCCGCCCTGCTCCTCGCGGGATGCACTGCCGGCGGCCAGGATGCCTCGACGGTCAGTGTGGAGCCGGCCCCGGCCCAGCCCGATCTTCCGGTCGAGATGCTGCCGGAGGATTCGGCAGGCGGCACCGCCGACGGCGCGCGCGAGCTCACGGCCGAGGCATCCGACGCCGACCGCAGTGTCATCACGACGGCCTGGGTCTCCATCACCGTCGACGACCCGATCGCCACCGCGGACGACGCCGCGGACCTCGCGACGGAGGCGGGCGGTCGCATCGACAGCCGCACCGAGACGCCGGGCACCGACGTGCAGCCCGCAAACGCCCAGCTGGTGCTGCGCGTCCCGGCCGAGGACCTCGACGGCGTGGTCGATGCGCTTCGCGAGCTCGGCACCGTGACGCAGGTCTCGATGAACGCCTCAGACGTCACTCAGCAGCGGCAGGACCTCGACGCCCGCATCGAGGCGCTCACGACCTCCGTCGACCGGCTCACCGAGCTCCTCGCGCAGGCCACCACGACGACCGACCTCATCGCCATCGAATCCGAGCTGACGACCCGGCAGGCCGAGCTCGACAGCCTGACCCAGCAGCGCGCCCTCCTCGTCGACCAGGTCGAATACTCGACGTTGTCGGTCGATCTCGTGACCGAGCAGGCCGCTCCCGACCCGAAGCCCGACACCTTCTGGGACGGCGTGGTCGCGGGCTGGGAGGCGCTCACCGGGTTCTTCGCCGGCCTCGCGGTCGTGCTCGGCGTGCTCCTGCCCTGGCTCCTCGCCGCGGCGGTGATCGCCGCCGTCGTGCTCGTCGTCGTGCTCCTCGCCACCCGAGGCGCCCGACGCCAGCGGCGCGAAGGTGCGACGCCGAACGCCTCGGGCGCCTCCGGCGGCGACGAGGCCCGCCCGGCGCCGCACCGGGAGGACGCCGGGGCGTAGGCTGGCGCCGTGACTCCCGAACAGCTGCTCACGGACGACCTCATCGACCGGATCCGCGAACGGGCGGCCGGGTACGACGAACGCAACGCCTTCTTCGACGAGGACCTCGCGGAGCTCCGCGAGGCGGGCTACCTCCGCGGCCTCGTGCCCGCCGACCTCGGCGGGCTCGGCTGGTCGTTGGAGGACGCGGTGCGCGCCCAGATCCGGCTCGCTGGAGCCGCCCCGGCGACGGCCCTCGCGGTGAACATGCACCTCGTCTGGACGGGGGTCGCGAAGGTGCTGCGCGATCGAGGCGACGACGGGCTCGAGTGGCTGCAGCGCGAGGCGGCGGCCGGCGAGGTCTTCGGCTTCGGTATCAGCGAAGCCGGCAACGACCTCATGCTCTTCGGCTCGCGCACCGTCGCCGAGCCGCAGGCGGGCGGCGGCTACCGGTACACGGGCCGGAAGGTCTTCACCTCCCTCTCGCCCGCCTGGACCAGGCTCGGCACGATGGGTCTCGACACCGCGTCGGAGGACGCGCCGAAGCTCGTGTACGGCTTCATCGACCGCGAGGACCCCGACGTGCGGGTGCTCGACGACTGGAACACCATGGGCATGCGGGCGAGCCAGAGCCGCACGACGGTGCTCGACGGCGCGTTCGCCGCACCCGATCGGATCGTGCGCCGGCTCGACCCGGGTCCCAACGCCGACCCGCTCATCTTCGGCATCTTCGCCTGCTTCGAGCTCCTGCTCGCAGCCGTCTACACCGGCATCGGCGGGCGCGCGCTCGAACTCTCGATCGCCGCGGCGCGTCGCCGCACCTCCATGAAGCATGACGGTCGTCCCCTCGCCGACGATCCCGACATCCGCTGGCGCATCGCGGATGCCGCCCTCGCGTACGACGGCATCGAGCCGCAGCTCACCTCGCTCGCCCGCGACGTCGACGCGCTCGCCGACCACGGACGGTTCTGGTTCGCCAAGCTCGCCGGCGCGAAGGTGCGGGCGACGGAGACCGCGAAGCACGTCGTCGACCAGGCGGTGCGGGTGGCGGGCGGCTCGTCGTACTTCGCCGGCAACGAGCTCGGCCGGCTCTACCGAGATGTGCTCGCGGGCATCTTCCACCCGTCGGACGACGAGTCGGCGCACTCGACCGTCGCGACGGCGTGGATCGGGCCGGTCGGCGGCTGAGTCGGGCGGCTGAGTCGGCGACCGTCGGCTCGCCTCGGTCTGCTCCCGCCGGTCGCGCCGATCCCGCCGGTCGGTAGACTGGCGGCGGATCGCGCCGCCGCACCGGGTCAGGCGCAACTCGCGCTGCTGGAGGTCACCGTGAACGGCATCCTGTTCATCATCGCCATGGGCATCTTCCTCTTCGGGATGTGGCTCATGGGCACGGCCACGCACGTCGCCGGGTTCGAGGCGATCGTCTTCGTCGCCGGCATCCTCTGCATCGCCCTCGCGATGGCCATCCCGATCAGCTTCCTCGGCCGCGGCCAGGGCGCCTGACGGTGGCGCTGCCCACCGCCGACACGCGCGTCACCTACCCGGCCGGCGAGCTCGTCTCGCAGGCCGTGGTCGTGCACGTCGCCGATCTCGGCGACGGCCGCCGTGCCGTGTTCACCGATGCGACGAGCATCCATCCCGTCGACGCGGGCTGGCCCGACCAGCCCGCCGACCGAGGTGTGCTCCGCGTCCGCGGCCTCGAGCTGCCCATCGTCGACGCCGTGCTCGCCGCCACCGACGGCACAGCGCTGCACGTCGGCGCCGACATCCCCGTGCGGAAGGGCACCGAGGGGTGGAGCTTCCTCGTCGCGCACGTCGTCGAGGATGGTGCGGCGGTCGAGATCGGCGACGCGGTCGAGCTCGAAGCGGATGCCTCCTACCGCCGGGCCCTCTCCATCGGCCACACGGCCTGCCACCTCGCCTCCCTCGCCCTGAACCAGGCGCTCGCCGATCGATGGAGCAAGACGCCTCGGCCCGACGCCCTCGGCGCGCCGGACTTCGACGGCACGGCCATCCAGTCCTCCCGCATCGGGCCCGGCGGCTCCGTCGACCGGTACCGCCTGAACAAGTCCCTGCGCCGTGCCGGTTTCGACACGGCGAGCCTCGAGTCGCCCGACGCGCTCGACGGGCTCGCCGCCTCCGTGAACGCGACGCTCGCCGAATGGGTCGCAGACGGCGGTGCCGTACGCGTCGAGCGGGACGGCGACGGGCTCACCGACCGGCGCCGCTGGGTCGCCGAGCTGCCCGACGGCCCGGCCTCGATCCCCTGCGGCGGCACGCACGCGACCTCCGCCGGCGAGCTCGGCGAGGTGCGCGTCTCCTTCGCGACGGACGACGACGGCGGGACCCCCGTCCTCGTCATGACGACGAGGACGACGCCGACGGAGGTGCCGCCCTCGGCGCCGCGCCCGTAGCCCGGGCGGCGACACCCTCCGGCGGGGTTACGATGTCGGGCGTGGGTATTCGCATCGAGAAGGTCGACCTGCCCGGCATCGGTGTCCGGCACGACCTGGTGACCGAGGGCGGTCGCCGAATCAGCGTCGTCTCGCATCGCGACGGCGAACGCGACCTGGGCGTCTTCGACGAAGACGATCCCGACGCCTGCCGCAACTCCGTCCCGCTGAACGACGAGGAGGCCGCAGCCCTCGCCGATGTGCTCGGCGCATCGGTGATGCTCTCGCGCCTCACGAGCCTGTCGGACGAGACCGCTGGCCTCTACACCGAGCAGATCGCGCTGCCCACGGACTCGCCCTACCTCAACCGGACCCTCGGCGACACCAAGGCCCGCACGCGCACCCACGCGTCGATCGTGGCCATCGTCAGGGACGGCAGCGTCATCCCCTCGCCGACCCCCGCGGAGCGGCTCCGCGCGGGCGACGTCATCGTGGTCGTCGGAACTCGCGAAGGACTCGACGGGGTCTCCCGTCTGCTCGCCAACGGCCCCGACTGACCGGGGCCGCCATGCACGAGACCACGCTGCTCCTGATCGAAGCCGGCGCGCTCCTCCTCGGCATGAGTCTGCTCGGGCGACTCGCGAACGCCATCGGCATCTCCGCGATCCCCTTCTACCTCCTCCTCGGCCTCGCCTTCGGCGACGGCGGCTTCATCCCGTTCGACGCGAGCGAGGAGTTCTTCGAGACGGGCTCCGAGATCGGCGTGATCCTGCTGCTCGCGCTCCTCGGCCTGGAGTACACCGCGAGCGAGCTGTTCGGCAGCCTGAAGTCGGCGCGCGCTGCGGGCCTCGTCGACGCGCTGCTGAACGCCCTCCCCGGCGCGGCGCTCGCCCTGCTGCTCGGCTGGGGGCCGGTGGCGGCGGTCGCCCTCGCCGGGGTGACCTGGGTCTCCTCGTCGGGCGTGATCGCCAAGCTCCTCCGCGACCTCGGCCGCCTCTCCAACCGAGAGACCCCTGGCATCCTCGCCGTGCTGGTGCTCGAGGACCTCGCGATGGCCTTCTACCTGCCGATCCTGTCGGCGCTCGTCATCGGCCTCAGCCTGTGGCAGGGCGCCATCTCGGTCGCGATCGCCGTCGCTGTGGTGAGCGTCATCCTCTTCGTCGCCCTCCGATACGGGAACCTCGTGTCCAAGCTGTTCCCGGCCGACCAGTACGAGCCGCTGCTGCTCGGCGTACTCGGGCTGACCATGCTCGTCGCGGGTCTCGCCGCCGAGGTCAACGTGTCGGCCGCCGTCGGCGCGTTCCTGGTCGGCATCGCCCTGTCGGGACGGGTGGCCGAGAACGCCAGCCAGGTGCTGACGCCGCTGCGCGACCTGTTCGCGGCGATCTTCTTCGTCTTCTTCGGCCTCACGACCGACGCGGCCGAGCTCGTCTCGATGCTGCTGCCGGCCCTCGCCCTCGCCGTCGTCACCATCCTCACGAAGCTCGCGACGGGCGTGTACACCGCGCGGAAGGCCGGCGTGGGCACGCTCGGCCAGTGGCGAGCCGGCTTCGCGCTGGCTCCGCGGGGCGAGTTCTCCATCGTGATCGCCGGGCTCGCCGTCGGCGCGGGCGTCGCTCCACAGCTCGCCCCGCTCGCGACGGGGTACGTGCTCATCACCATCATCGCCGGCACGTTCCTCGCCCGGGTCCCGGATGCCGCGTGGTTCCGCGAATCGGTGAAGCGCCGGCGCGCGCGTCAGGCCGGCTGAGCGGCGAGCAGCTCGCGCACTCGCGGCACCACCTGCGTGGCGTATCGCTCGATGCTCGCGAGCATCGACTCGTGCGAGAGCGTGCCGTTGGAGTACTTCAGGTCGAAACGGCTGGCGCCGATCGCCCGGATCGCCCCCGCCATCTTCTGCGCCACCGTCTCGGGCGAGCCGGCGTAGAGGGCGCCGTGCCGGGCCTCGTTCTCGAAGTGGTCGCGCGTCGTGGCACCCCAGCCGCGCTCGCGGCCGATGCGGTCCATGATCGACCGGTAGTGCGGCCACAGCGTGTCGAGCGCCTCGTCATCGGTCTCGGCGATGAACCCGGGCGAGTGGATCGCCACAGGCTGCGGCTCGTGGCCGAACTGGTCGAGCGCCTTCCGGTAGAGGTCGGCGAGCGGGGCGAACCTCGCGGGCGAGCCGCCGATGATCGCGAGCACCAGCGGCAGGCCGTAGTGCGCGGCCCGAACGACGGACTCGGGGCTGCCCCCGACGCCGACCCATGTCTTCAGCCGGCCGTGCTCGACGGGCGGATACACGGACTGGTCGGTGAGCGCCGGACGGAGCTTCCCGGCCCAGGTGACGGGCTCCTGCGGGAGGAGGGCGGCGAACAGCTGCAGCTTCTCCTCGAAGAGGTCCTGGTACTGGCTGAGGTCGTAGCCGAACAGCGGGAACGACTCGATGAACGAGCCGCGTCCGAGGATGACTTCGGCCCGCCCGCCGGAGAGCCCGTCGAGCGTGGCGAACCGCTGGAAGACGCGCACGGGGTCGTCGGAGCTCAGCACGGTGACCGCCGAACCGAGATGGATGCGCTCGGTCCGGCCTGCGATGGCGGCGAGTACGACCTCGGGCGCGGAGATGGCGAACTCGTGACGGTGGTGCTCGCCGACTCCGAAGAAGTCGAGGCCGAGCTTGTCGGCCAGTTCGGCCTCGGCGACCACGTTGCGGAGGACCTGCGCGTGCGGCAGCGGCTCGCCGTCGGGGCCCAGGGTGACATCGCCGAAGGTGTCGAGTCCGAATTCGACCTGCTGCGTCATGGTGGCTCCCTCTCCCCGGCGGGCGTCTCGTGCGCCGACGGGCGTCGTTCGGGCGCATGAGATACATGCACCTGCATCGAGATGACCGAACCGGTGGCGCCACGAGACTATTCCCAGGACGCCTGCGGCCTCCAGTGCCAGGATGGCGGGTCGGGAATGCCGAGACGGCCGTGCGGCGTTGTCGATGAAGACGCATGCAATCGAGGTGCGCGGACGGCCGAGCAGAAGGTGAGGAGCAGGTGACGGAGCGACCGGTGATCGGGATCTTCGGTGCCGGCAAGGTGGGCACCGCGCTCGCACGCCTGCTCGTCGCCTCAGGGCACGAGGTGCTCATCGCCGGCTCCCCGCGGCAGACCGCACTGGACCTGCTCGTCTCGGTCGTCGCGCCGGGCGCCCGCGTGGTCGGCCCCGACGAACTCGTCGAGCTCGCCGATGTGGTCATCGTCGCCGTCCCGTTCGGCAAGGCCGGCAGCGTGCCGTGGGACCGCTTCGACGGCCGGATCGTCGTCGACGCGATGAACTACTGGCCCCCGGTCGACGGCAACATCGCCGAGGTCGACGAGGATCCCCGCTCGACGAGCGAGCTGAACGCCGCGCGGAACCCCGCTGCCCGGGTGGTGAAGAGCCTCAACCACCTCGGCTACCACGACATGGAGGACGACGCGCTGCCTCCGGGGGCGCGGCTGCGCCGGGCCCTCGCCGTCGTCGGAGACGACGCCGATGCCCGCGCCGTCGTCGCCCGCCTCATCGACGCCATCGGGTTCGACCCGGTCGACGGCGGCGCGCTCGCGCACGGCGTGGCGCTCGAGCCGGGACATCCGGCCTTCGGCCAGGCCCTCTCGGCGGCCGAGCTCGGCGCGCTGCTGACGCCCGCCGCGCATCTGGCCGCGTAGGCGCGCGCTGCGGAGCCGCGCCGGCGGGATAGGGTGAGCGCACCCCCACCGCACGCCGGCCCGGCCGGCACCCCTCGAGGAGCACGGATGCCCCGCCCAGCCCTGTTCGGCCCACTGGCCGCGATCGTCGGTTTCCTCGCGTTCGTCGAGTTCACGAGCGGGATCATCCAGGGCTACTACACCCCGATGCTCACCGACATCGCGCGCCACCTCGGCATCCACGACGCCGACGTGAACTGGCTCGAGGGCTCGCAGCTCGCCCTGTCCGCGCTCGTCGTGCCCGCCTTCGCGAAGCTCGGCGACATGGTCGGCCACAAGCGGATGCTCCTCATCTCGACCGCGATCACCGCCGCCGCGTCGCTCGTGCTGCCGTTCACCGATTCGTTCGCGGTCTTCCTCGTCGCATGGGCGCTGCAGGGGTTCTACGTCGTCTGGCTGCCGCTCGAGGTCGCGTTGATCTGGTCGCGCTCACGGGCGGCGGGGCATCCGGCCTCCCTCACCGCGAAGGCCGCGGGCGTGCTCGTCGCCGCACTCGAGCTCGGCGCGATCACCGGCGCGCTCGTCGGCGGAGCGCTCATCGATGCGCTGCCGCTGACGGTCGTGCTGCTGGTGCCGGCGCTCGCCGTCGTGGCGTGCTTCGTGGTGATCCGCTTCGGCGTGCGTGAGTCGCCCGACCTCGCGGGCGGCCGCCTCGACACCGTGGGGCTGACGCTCGTGTCGCTGGCGCTGCTGGCGCTCACCGGCGGCCTGAGCTTCCTGCGACTGAACGGCGTCGGGCACCCGCTCGGCTGGTCGCTCGTGGTGATCGGCATCCTCCTCGTCGTGCCCTTCGCCCGCTGGGAGCTGCGTCACCCCGACCCGCTGATCGACGTGCGCATGTTCCGCTCGCCGTCGCTCTGGCCGGTGTTCCTCACGGCCGGCCTCTTCGGTGTGAGCGTGCTGGGGGCGCAGGCGCCGCTGTCCACGTTCGCCCGGACCGACCCCGAGGTGTACGGCTACGGCCTCGGCACGCAGGGCTTCGCCACGTCGCTGCTCATCGGCGTCTACCTCATCGCGATGATCGCGGGAGCGCTGCTCTACCCGGTGGCGGCGCGACGGCTCACGCCGCGGATCACGCTCATGGTCGCGGCCGGGCTCGTCGCCGTCGGCTACCTGCTGTTCCTGCCACTGCACGACACCTACGCGCAGACCGTCACCAACATGGCGATCGCGGGCGTCGGCTCGGGCGCGCTCGTCGCGGCGCTCCCGGCCGCGGCGGCGGCCGCGGCGCCCGCGCACCAGACGGGTGTCGCGACGGGGCTCACGAACTCGGTGAAGACCGTCGGCGGCGCCATCGCGTCGTGCGTGTTCGGCATCGCGCTCGCCAGTCACCTCGCCGCCGGCACCCCGTCCGGTGCGGAGGGCACGGCGGGCTCGTTCTCCGGCTACGTGACGGTCTGGCTGGTCTGCGGCCTCACGGCCGCGGTCGCGGCCGTGCTGCTGGCGTTCGTTCCGCGGCACGCGTTCTCGGATGCTCCGATGCCGGAGCACGCCCCCGTCGCCTGAGACGGTCCCGCGGCGGCTCAGGCCTCCCGAGCCCCCAGCGTGCGGCGCTGCCGCTTCCTCGCGCCGAGATCGGCGAGGCCGAGCGCGAGCGCCAGTGCGAGGAACAGCGCCACCGATGCCATCCCGTACCCGTAGGCGTGGTGGAAGGCGGTGAGATCCCCTCCCTCGCCCGTGCCGTCACCCTCACGCCAGATGGTCGCGTAGAACAACGACAAGGCCACCGCGGTGCCGACGGCCGCACCGACGCGCTGGCCGAGCTGACCGACCGAGCCGGCGAGTCCGCCCTGGCGCACGGGGATGTCGGCCAGCGTGAGGGTCTGGTTCGGCGAGATCACGAGGCCGCCGCCGAAGCCCGCGACGACCATCGTGCCCGCCATGGCCCACGGCGTGACCGCGGGCGGCGTGGTGAGCGCGACGAGCACAAGGCCGCCGATGCCGGCCATCAGGATGATGATGCCCCAGACGACGAGCGGGCGGCCGATCCGGTCGACGACCGTGCCGCCCCACCACGAGGCCACCGCGCTCGTCAGCGCGAATCCGATGGTGACCATCCCGGCGTAGACCGGTTCGAGGCCGAGACCGTGCTGCAGGTAGAGCGTCGTCAGCAGGAAGCTCGGTGGCATCGCCGTGAAGTACGCCGTGGCGAGCGCCGTGCCGTTGCGATAGGAGCTGATCGAGAACAGCGACAGCGGAACGAGCGGGTGCCGGCCGCTCGCTGCGTAGTGCCGCTCCCACGCGATGAACCCCGTGAGGGCGAGCACGAACACGATGAGCGTCCACCACCTCGCGGGGTCGTCGGTCGGCGCTCCGGTGGTGAACAGGAACGGCCACATGAGGGCCACCACGGTGACCGCGAAGAGCCCGAGACCGACGGGGTCCAGCTCGAGCTTGCGGGCCGGCCGGTCGGGGGCGCCGGGCAGGAGCCGGATCGCGAGGACGATCGCCACCAGGACGAGCGGGACGTTCATCCAGAAGATCCAGCGCCACCCGTCGGTCGCGCCGCCGAGGGCGATCATCAGGCCGCCGAGCGTCGGGCCGAACGCCGTGGAGATGCCGATCGTCGCCCCGAACAGGCCGAAGGCGCGACCGCGCTCGGCCCCCTGGAAGAGTTGTTGCACGAGGCCCAGCACCTGCGGCATCTGGATGCCCGCGGCGACGCCCTGGAGCAGCCGGCCGACGAGCAGCACCGTGGCGTTCGGCGCGAGCGCGCAGACGACGCTCGTGACGAGGAACGCCGAGAGGCCGATGAGGAACATCGCCTTCCGCGAGCGCTGGTCGCCGATGCGGCCGGCGGGCACGAGCGTGAGGCCGAAGGTGAGGACGTAGCCCGAGACGATCAGCTGCAGCTCGGTGGAGCCCACCCCGAAGGCCTGCTCGATCGAGGGCAGGGCGACGTTCACCTTCGTCAGGTCGAGGATGGTGAGCGCCGCGACCGCGACGCAGACCCAGTAGGCGCGCCAGCGCTGCGGCGCCGTGAGCGGGATCGAATGCGTGTCGAGTGACGTGGCCATCGGCTCCACCCTACGCGCGGGCTCCGCGCCGACCCGGTACCGACCGGCGGGCCTGCGCATCCGAATCCGCCCATCCGCGGCGAGCGCCATGATAGGCCGGTGCGCCCGCAGGCGGAACCCCGTGCGGCCCGCGACGACCCGACGTACCGTCGAAGGCGAACGGATGCCCCGCGCGACGAGGATCCCTCGCGAGCGGGACGTCTCGGAGGGAGGCCCACCATGGGACACGTCGTGATCTTCGCCCCGGCGCCGCTCGTCACCGTGACGATCGAGGACGACGCCGCCGGCCCCGACCTGCACGTGCACGCGGGCGGGCAGGGCGTCTGGCAGGCACGGATGCTCCGCGAACTCGGCGCCGATGTCACGCTCTGCGCCACACTCACGGGTGAGCTCGGCACGATCGCCGGCCACCTGCTCGATGACGACGGCGTCCGGCTCTCGGCCGTCCGACGGGCCGGCCGAGGGGCGGGGTACGTGCGCGACCGACGCAGCGGCGAGCGTGCGAGCATCCTGGAGCAGGCCGGCGACCCGCTCTCCCGACACGACCTCGACGAGCTGTACGCGGTGACGCTGCGTGAGGCGATGGCGGCCGACCTCGTGGTCCTCTCCGGCCCCGCGGACGAGCACACCCTCCCCAACGACGTGTACCGTCGCCTGTCCGCGGATCTGCGAGCCGCGGGCAAACCCGTGGTCGTCGACCTCGCCGGCCGACGCCTCGACGCGGCGGTGGCCGGCGGGGCGCACCTGGTGAAGGTGAGCGACGAGGAGCTCGTGGCCTCCGGCCACGCCGACGAGGCATCCGCCGACTCCCTGGCGGCGGGCGCCGAACGACTCCGCGAGGCGGGCGCCGGGCACGTCGTCGTGACGCGTGCGGGGCATCCGACCCTGCTCGTCACCGAGGCGGGCGCGTCTCGGGTCCACGTGCCCCGCATGGAGGCGGTCGATCCCCGCGGCGCCGGCGACTCCTTCACCGCGGGCATGGCCGCCGCGCTCGCCGACGGCGACGACCTCGCCGACGCCGTCGCGCTCGGCGCCGCCGCGGGTGCGTTGAACGTCACGAGACACGGGCTCGGTTCCGGCGACGCCGAGGCGATCCGGCGACTCCGCCGTGAGGTGCGGATCGAACCGTTCCGCGGCGACGACGCGGGGCGGCTGAGTCCCGACGACCTCGCCGGCCGTGTCGAGGAGGTCGGCCGATGACCCTCGAGCGCACCGTCCTCGTCACCAACGACGACGGCATCGCCTCCCCCGGCCTGTACGCGCTCGCCCTCGCCGCGCTCGACGCCGGATTCTCGGTGATCGTGGCGGCGCCGGCGAGCGAGTCGAGCGGGAGCAGCGCGTCCATCATCGGCGCCGACGCCGACGGCCGCATCAGCATGGAACGCCGCGAGGTCGCGGGCCTCGAGCGCGCCAGCTGCTTCGCCGTGCAGGCGGCGCCCGCCCTCATCGCGCTCATCGCGGCGCACGGGGCGTTCGGCACACGCCCCGACGCGGTGCTGTCGGGCGTGAACCGCGGGGCCAACGTCGGTCGTGCGATCCTGCACTCCGGCACGGTCGGCGCCGCCCTCACCGGTGGCGCGAGCGGTGCGCGGGGCCTGGCGGTGTCGCTCGACGTGGGGATGGATCCAGACGCGCACCACTGGCAGGCCGCCGTCGAGGTCGCCGTGCCGCTGCTGGTGCCGCTGCTCGAGAGCGACCCCGGCACGGTGCTGAACCTCAACGTGCCGAACACGCCCGCGACCGGTCGTCTGGCCCCGCGTGCGGCCACGCTCGCGGCCTTCGGAATCGTGCAGACGACGGCAGCCAAGCCCGGCGAGGGCGAGGTGCGGCTCACCGTCGCGGACGTCGACGGCGAGTTCGACGCCTCGAGCGACGCGGTCCTGCTCGGCGCCGGGCATCCGACGCTGACGGCGATCTCGGGGGTCGGCGATGCGGCACTGCCGCAGGGAATCACCGCAGACTGAGGGCGGGAATGCGAAAGGCCGGCGATTCGCCGGCCTTTCGTCGTGGTGGACCCAGGGGGATTCGAACCCCCGACCTTCTCATTGCGAACGAGACGCGCTACCAACTGCGCCATGGGCCCGAGCCGTCATCGACTCTATCACCCTCGGAGGGGTGCTCCGAACCACTCGTCGCGGAGCGGATCAGACCGCTTCGCGACGTCGGCGGAGCACGGCGTCGAGGCTCTCGAACCCGGGCTCGGCGGCCTCGACGACCCCCATGCGGGCGTACGGGTTCGCCGGCGTCTCTGCCACGGGCTCATCGCCGACCGGTCGTCCGACGCGGGCAGCGGGCGCCTGCTGCCGGGCCGCGATGGTCGGCACGGCGGGTGCGAGCGCCGCGGCGCGCTCGGCCAGCTCCGCGTCGAGCGACGCCTTGCGCAGCTGCTCGGCCGCCTCGATCGAGGCCATCGCCGCTGCGGCGATCGTGCCCCGCGAGAGATGCAGGGCCTTCGGCAGCGCGTTCGGCGTCCAGCCCTCGTCGACCGCCTCGGCGACCGGCGCAGGCTCGGCGAACTCGAACGGCTCGAACGGCGGCGCTTCGGCGACCGGAGCCGCGACCGCGACGGACGGGGCGGACACGCGGCGGCGCGACAGCACCACGGTGCCGGTGAGACCACCGGCGACTCCCGCCGCTCCCAGCAACCCGGGCACGGCGGAACCGCCCGCCGCCAACCCGACGAGTCCGACGATCGCGACGATGAGCGACACGAGCATCACGAGGGTGCACAGCGCCCTCGCACGGCGGAGCCGGCGACGGGCGCGTCGTCGGGCGGCCGCACCGGCGGGCGCCCGCTCGGCGCCTTCCTCGCTCCACGCGGGGGCAGGGGCGTCCGCTGCGACCGCCGCCTGGACCGCGGCCGCCTCGGCCTCCGCTCGCGCGGCGGCGGCGAGTTCCGCGGCGTGCAGACGTTCGGCGATCGCCCGCTGCTCCGCCGCCTCGGCCTCGAGGCGCGCCGTCTCGGCCTGCTCGGCGAGGATGCGCTGCTGAGCGACGACCTCGCGTGCCGTCGCCTCGACCGTCACGGCCTCGGGCGTCTCGGCCGTCTCGGCGAGGATGCGGAGGGTCTGCTGAAGGCGGACCGCGTTCCGCTCGGTCGCCAGGTACTGGCGCCGCCGAAGCCAGGTCGGCAGCAGGTACGCGATCCAGAGTGCGGCGGCGACCGCCACGAGCACTCCCCCGCCGATCGCGTCCATGGGTCAACGCTAGGTCACGCGAGCGTCACGGCTCCACTCGGCGCGGGGCGTGTCAGCGATCGGCCGGACGGAGGGGGTGCGCAGCGGCCGCTCGATCATCTGGCGAGACCTGCGCGACCCCCTCGGGCACCCGCCCGCTGCGCCACCTCGCGAGCACACCGCCGGGGACTTCTTCGGCGACCAGGGCGAACGCGAAATGGTCGCGCCAGTCGCCGTCGATATGGATGAATCGCCGCCGCAGCCCCTCGTACCGGAAGCCGAGCTTCTCGACCACGCGCAGCGAGGGGCCGTTCTCCGGGCGGATGCAGATCTCCATGCGGTGCAGCCGCAGCGTGCGGAAGCAGTAATCGGTCGCGAGGGCGACGGCGGTGGGCGTGATGCCCCGGCCCGCGACATCCTGTGCCACCCAGTAGCCGATCGTCGCCGACGACAGCGACCCGTACGCGATCGACGAGACGTTCAGCTGACCGACCAGGCGCCCGTCGACCTCGATCACGAACGGCAGACCGTGGCCTGCTCGCGCGTGCGCGGTGAGGCTCCGGATGCTCGCGCGGGTGTCGATGACGCCGCCGCCGCCCGGATACGTCGCCTCCCAGCGACGCAGCCACCCGCGGTTGTCGAGCAGTACACGTTCGAGCGGCTTGGCGTCTCTGGCCCGGATGGGCCGGAGCGTGACGTCGCCGTCGCGGAGCGTCGGCAGGACGGCGGCGGGCATGCTCAGACTGTAGCGCCTCCGTCGGCCGGTGCGGCCACGAACTCCGCGAGCCAGGCGCGGAGGTCGGGGCCGAGGTCGTCGCGGTCCGCCGCGAGCTGGACGACCGCCTTGATGTAGTCGAGCTTGTCACCGGTGTCGTATCGACGACCGCGGAAGACGACGCCGTACACGCCGCCGGTGCCCTCGACGTCGCCCGCCATCTCCATGAGCGCGTCGGTGAGTTGGATCTCCCCGCCCTTGCCGGGCGCCGTGTGCTCGAGCACCTCGAACACCTCGGGCTTCAGGACGTACCGGCCGATGACGGCGAGGTTCGAGGGGGCGACCTCCTTGGCCGGCTTCTCGACGAGGCCGGTGATGCGGACCACGTCGGGGTCGTCGGTCGGCTCGACCTCGGCGGCGCCGTACAGGTGGATCTGGTCGGGGTCGACCTCGAGCAGCGCCACGATCGACGCGTCGCGCCCGACCTGCTCGGCGAGCATGCGGGTGAGGAGGACGTCGCGGGCGTCGATGATGTCGTCGCCGAGGAGCACGGCGAACGGTTCGTCGCCGACGTGCATCGCGGCCCGGAGGACGGCGTGGCCGAGTCCCTTCGGTTCGCCCTGGCGGACGTAGTGCATGTCGGCGAGGTCGGTCGACTCGTTGACCTTCTCGAGCTTCGCGGTGTCGCCCTTCGCCTCGAGGGTGTACTCCAGTTCGGCGACGTGGTCGAAGTGGTTCTCGAGCGCGTTCTTGTTGCGGCCGGTGATCATGAGGACGTCCGTGAGGCCCGCCGAGACCGCCTCTTCGACGACGTACTGGATCGCGGGCTTGTCGACGACCGGCAGCATCTCCTTCGGCATGGCCTTCGTCGCCGGGAGGAAGCGGGTGCCGAGCCCGGCCGCGGGAATGACTGCCTTCGTGATCCGTTTCGTCATGCGGCACAGCGTACCGGCCGGCCCTGACGAGCCGGTGCCCGTTGCGCGTGCACCTAGGATGTGTGCCATGCCCGACGATCCCGACGTGGTCAAGCGCATCCTCCGCGCCGAGCTGCGCGAGCGCCGCCAGAACATGCCGGCGCATGAGCGGGAGCTCGCGACCGAGGGCTTCACCGCCCGACTCCAGGAGCTCGTCGGCTCCACCGGAGCCAGGTCGCTGTCGTGCTACCTGTCGATGCCGACCGAGCCCGATACCCGCCCGTTCGTGAACTGGGCCGAGGCGAGGGGCATCCGCGTGCTCTTCCCGATCACCCGGGAAGACGGCCTGCTCGACTGGACCGTCGGCGAGGAGCAGACCGAGCGGATGGGGCCGACCGGGGTGCCAGAGGCCGAGGGCGAGCTGCTCGGGCCGATGGCGATCAACGACGTCGACCTCATCGTCGTGCCGGCCGCGGCCATCGACGCGACCGGCATGCGGCTCGGCTGGGGTCGGGGCTATTTCGACAAGACCCTGGGGTCGATGGGAAAATGTCCCCCGGTGTACGCCGTCGTCTTCGACAGCGAGTTCGTCGAGTCCGTGCCCCGCGAGGTGCACGATCAACCGGTGAACGGCGTCGTGACGCCGACGCGCATCGTCGCCTTCTGAGCCGGCCGCCGGCCGGCCAGTCCGCTCAGTCCGTCCAGCCGAGAGACCGCCATGCCCACCTATTCCTACCGCTGCACCGAGTGCGGCAACGCCTTCGACATCCACCAGGCCTTCTCCGACGAGGCCCTGACCACGTGCGAGGTCTGCGGCGGTCGGCTCCGCAAGCTCTTCAACACCATCGGCGTGACGTTCAACGGCTCCGGCTTCTACCGCACCGACTCCCGCAGTGGCGGTTCGGGCAGCGGGTCGTCGGATGGCTCGTCCGGCGGCTCGGGCTCCGCTTCGGGCTCCTCGGGCTCGGGCTCCTCCTCCGGAGGCGGCGCGTCGTCCGGCGGCGGCTCCTCCTCGTCAGCGTCGACCGGCTCGAGCTCGTCGGCTAGCGTGGCCTAGACGTGGCGGACGCGCAGGGGAATCGGGGAGGCGCCGTGCTCAAGGGGTTCAAGGAGTTCATCCTCCGTGGCAATGTGATCGAGCTGGCGGTCGCCGTGGTCATCGGCGCCGCGTTCACCGCGGTCGTGAACTCCATCGTGGCGAACCTCATCAACCCGCTGATCGGCGCCGTGTTCCGGGCCGACAGCCTCGACTCGGCCCTGATCGTCGAGATCCCGACGCTCGACGGGGGCGCGCCGGCCGAGATCCGCTTCGGGGCGGTCCTCGGGGCGATCCTGACGTTCCTCATCGTCGCCGCGGTCGTCTACTTCGTCTTCGTGCTGCCGATGAACACGCTGAAGGACCGCGCGGAGGCCAAACGCCGGTCGGGCGAGCCCGACCCCGATGAGCCCGAGTCGGAGCTCACGCTGCTCGCCGAGATCCGCGATCTGCTCGCCGACCGCGAGCTTCCCACGCACCGAAGCGGCGCGGGCAGGCACACCGAGTAGCGGCGAGCCCGACTCGCCGCGCTGGTCACCAGTGCGGCGGGCGCTCGCGGGTGATGCGCTCGTCGTCGGGAGACCCGGCCGGCCGCGCCGGCGGCTCCTCGACGCCGGCGTCGCCGGACTCCGGCGACGGATCGCTGCCCGGCGCGGGCGTGAGCCGGGCGCGGCGGGAGCGACCCGGCACCCGTTCGATCCGCTGACGCGGCTCGCGTCGCTCGGCCCCGGTCGTTGCTTCCTCGTCGGGCGACGACCCCGGCGAGGCATCCGGACCGCGGGTCACGACGCGGCTCGGGCCGCCGGCTCCGCATCCGGTTTGCCGAGCAGCGCGGCGACGCGGCCTGCGACGGCGTCGGGGTTGCCGAAGAGCTCGAAGCTGTGCACCCGGAGGTAGTGCCAGCCCAACCGCCGGAGCACGTCGGGCCGCAGCCGCAGCGACTCGCGCAGACTCTGCCCGGCCAGGGCGGCATCCGTCTCGACGACGACCGCCTTGCCGGCGTGCGCGACGGCGAGGGCCAACCTGCCGCGGTAATCGAGCTTCACCCGAAGTCCGCGGCGCTCGAGGCGCGCGGCGAGGTCGACGAGCATGGCGTCGGGTGCCGTGCCCGCGGGGTCCCTGGCCTGGCGTTCCTCGGTCTGGCTCAGCACCTGGGCGAGGGCGAGCACGCCGTGCGACTGCCGTTCCTCGTCGATGTCGTCGGGCCGGAAGGCCGAGACGACGTCCATCGAGCGGCGGGCCCTCGTCATGCCGACGGCGAGGAGTCGGTCGCCGCCCGGCTCGCCGAGCGCGCCGAAGTTCGACAGCAGGCGGCCGTGCGGGGTGCGGCCGTACCCGACCGAGAACACGACCCGGTCGCGGCTCTGTGCGACGGCCTGCTCGAGCGTGAGCACGGTGAACGGCTCGGCGCGATCCTTCAGGATGAAGTCGGACAGGTCGGTGCGCTTGGCGAACGCGGCGAGCACGGCCTGGTGCACTCGGGCGGCGTGACGCGGGCTCGCGGTGATGACCATCAGCGATTCCCGCGGACGCTTCACCGCGTGGTCCATGACGAGCTCGACGACCTTCGCGACCTCCTGGTCGAGGCTCTCGACCGTTCCGGTGAGCGGATCGGGCAGCCCGTTGCCGTCGACGTAGTGCAGGCGCAGGCTGCCGTGGCCGAGGAAGCTGCCCGCCCACGGGTGCGACTGGATACGGCCCCCGTAGAAGCGGCGGTTCACGAGCTCGGCGAGGTCCTCGCCGCCCGCACGGTAGCTGCGGGTGAGCGTCATGGTGGGAAGCAGTTCTCCGAGCCGCGCGAGCGCGGAGTCGGCGTGCAGGGCGTCCACGCCGTGAGCGGTGTCGGCGCTGCCCACCCGCTCGCCGCCGTCGATGCCGGTCTCGAACAGCGTCGGCGTCTGCGTCACGGGATCGCCGAAGGCCACGACCTGCTTGGCGCGCCGGATGGCACCGAGGTTCTCGGCGATCGTCGTCGCGCCCGCATCGACGAGCACGACGGTGTCGAACGCGATGCGGTCGTCGATGCGGTCGACCTCGTACGGCGAGGCGAGCCAGACCGGCGCCAGGACGCGGAACAGGTGCGGCACCTGCTCCTGCAGGTCGGCGGGACGCACTCGGTCGCTGCGCAGCATCCGCTTCAGCCGGTCGGCCTCGTCGGGGTGGTCGACGAGCGCGACCTTCCAGTTCTCCGCCAGCCGCCACGCGGCGAGCGGTCCGCCGGCCGAGGCGTGCGCCTCGTCGACGAGCCGGAAGTCGGCCTCGAGCCGGTCGAGCACCTGCGTGTTCGCGCCGAGCAGCGCCTTGTCGTGCGCGAGCACGCCCTCGAGCATCGATTGCCACCATGCGAGCTCGAGCTCGTCGGCCACGCGGTGCTCGACCACGTGCCGCTCGGAGAGGTCGCGGAGGAGCGGATCGAGGCCGAGGTCGCGGAGCTTGGTGAGCAGCGCGGTGCGCTCCTGCAGGTTCGCGAGCACCTCGGAGTCGGCGGCCAGCCCGGCGAGCAGACTCGTCAGCTCGCGGATGGGGCGGGCGGCGAGCTGCCGAGGCGTCCCTTCGACGCCGAGCGGCACATCGAGGGTGGCGAGGTCGGCCGACACGGTCTGGTATGCGACGTGGACGTCGTCGATTCCGACGGGCACGCCGGGCGTCGCCCCGGCCTCGGAGTAGCGCTGCCAGAGCGTGCGCTGCTGCTGGATGCCTCGCAGGGCGGCGTTGAGGTCGGAGACGTGCACGCCCGGCCGGACGAACTCCAGCGCGTGCCGGCGCAGCCGCCGCCGGTTCGCACCGGACATGCCGGGCGAGTCGCGGCGCGAGCTCGTCGCGGCGATGAGCTCGCCGAGCGGCCGGTCGTAGACGGAGGGCCGGAACCGGTCGAGGGTGTCGCGCACGTCGAGGAGCAGCCGGAGGAAGACCCCGAGCTCCGCGACCGACTCGAACTGGCGGAGCCTCGTCTGGGCGATCAGGGCGCGGCCGCGCTCGAGGAGCCGCGGCAATCCCGACTGGTGGAGTCGCTTCGCGAGGGCGTGCGCCGCCTCGGATTCAGCGGCCGTGTCGAACACGGCGCCGTACCAGGGCGAGTCCCCAGGGCCGTACTTGAACTCTCCCAGCGCGGCGGCGCGGACGAGGTCGCGCGCGACCTGGGGCCGCTGGTCGGCGATCCGCACGAGGCACGCGTGATCGAGCCTGGCGGTGGTCTGCGGCGCGGGCCGGAGCTGGGCAAGCCGTGACAGTTCGACGAGCGCGTCGATCACGGTGACGCCGAGGTCGGGGTCGCGCCGGGTGAGCGCGGAGCGGTAGTCGAGCAGCACCTTCCGGAGCCGCACGAGCGCGTCGTCGACGTCGGCGACGCGCGGGCGCTCCGCCTTCTCGTTGCGCGAGATCGATTGGATGAGCTCGCGCCGGAGCCCGGCGGTGGTGACGGCCGCACCCCCCAGTCCGACCTGACCGAGGCGGTGCGCGATGCCGTCGAGGCTGGCCTTCCGGGCGCCGACCACGAGCACACGGCGGTCTTTCGCGATGAGCGCGCCGACGGCGTTGACGATGGTCTGGGTCCCACCGGTGCCCGGCAACGTCTTCACGACGAGCGAGGCGCCGGCCTCGATCTCCGCGACGACCTGCTCCTGCTCGGGGTCGGCGTCGAGGAGCAGGCGGTCGCCCTGCGGCGGACGCTGATCCTGCGGCACGAGGGCGGCGGGCTCCCGCCGGGCCGCGGTGAGCGCGGCGCGCGCGGCCGGGTTGCCGGCGATGGCGTCGATGACCGGGTGCGAGAGGTCGGCGGCATCGGCGGCCATCGCCGGCCCGACCTCGGCGAAACTCGAGACCACGAGCCGCGGCGCGACCCGGAACCACGGCAGGTGGGTGGTGAGCCCGCGCAACCGGTCGATCACGGGCTGCGGTTTGAACACGCCGTTCGAGATCGCGAGAGCGACGAACGCGTCGGCGTCGAGCGTGATCTGGAACTGCTCGCGGAGCTCCCGGGCGAGGGCCGGGTTGAGGAAGGGCTGCCCCTTCAGCTTCAGCTCGAAGTCCCGGCCGTACCTGCGGATCGCGAGCGGTCGGAGGAGGACCGGGGCGAGGAACTCCTCGCCGTCGTTGCGCCAGGTCGCGAGTCCGATGGCGAGGTGCACCGACTCGATGCCGCGGACGGAGCGGAGCTCGATCCCCTTCTGCGTGATCTCTGCGGCGGCGAGCTTGGCGTTGCGCAGCGCGAGCTCGTCGCGGATGAGGCTGGACAGCAGGGTCGACTTGCCGGTGATGAACTGCGGCAGGCCGCCGGGATGCGTCGTGGAGAGCTCGATGCGGGTGAGCGGGGTGTCGACGAACCGCACGAGGGGCGAGCGTCCGCCGACGGCGGCGAGCTCGGCGATCCAGCGACGGCGCGCCGGATCGGCGACGTTGCCGGCCACGAGCGCGGGGTCGCCGAGGCTGAGGCCGTCTGGACTGGTGAGGTGCTGGTTCATGGGTTCAGGCGTGAGGTCGTCGGCGACGGCGTCGGGCACGGGAGGGAGCAGGTCCTGCTCATCTGGGTTCCGATCGAGCCGCGGCACACTGGGAGGATACGTGCCGGATGACCCGGATCCGCGCAACTTCGCCGTGAAGCGTCGTTTTGGATACCCCGGGGGTATCGGGCTACCCTCGTCGGATGCACCAGACCGACTCCCGCGCACCCCGGACCGTCATCGTGGGCGGCGTCGCCGGCGGCATGTCCGCCGCCACCCGGCTCCGCCGGCTCGACGAACGACGCGAGATCGTCGTCCTCGAGCGCAGCGGCGCCGTGTCCTTCGCCAACTGCGGACTGCCCTACCACGTGTCGGGCGTGATCGCCGATCGCGACGGGCTCGCGCTGCAGACGCCCGAGCGGCTCGCCGAGCGATTCCGCATCGACGCCAGGACCCACCGGGAGGCGGTCGCGATCGACCGGGGCGCGAAGACCGTGACGGTGCGCCCCGTCAGGCCGGACGCTGGCGGTCCCGACGAGATCCTCCGGTACGACGAGCTCGTGCTCTCCCCCGGCGCGACGCCGCGCCTGCCCGGGCGTGTCGCGGCGGGTGCGCCCGTCTTCGCCCTGCGCACCCTCGACGACCTGGACGAGATCATGGCCGCGCTCGATGCGGTCGAGCGGGCTCCCGGTGCCCGGCCGGCGCGAGCCGTCGTGCTCGGCGGCGGCTACATTGGCGTCGAGGTCGCCGACAACCTCCACCGGCGCGGCTTCGCGACGACCATCGTCCAGCGCTCCGCGCAGCTGCTCCCCGGCTTCGACCCGGAGATGGCGGCACCGCTCGTCGAGCACGTGCGGGGCCGCGGCGTCGACGTCCGTCTCGGTCGGGAGGCGACGGCGGTCGACCTCGAGCGTGCCGGGAGCCGGACCGGGCTGGTCGTCCTCGACGACGGCTCGTCCCTCGCGGCCGACGTCGTGATCGCGGCCATGGGCGTCGTGCCCGAGGTCGGGCTGGCCGTCGCGGCCGGACTCGAGCTCGGGGCATCCGGCGGCATCGCGGTCGACGAGCACCACCGCACGAGCGATCCCGCGATCTTCGCCGTGGGCGACGCGGCCGAGAAGCGCGACGCCGTCGACGGCAGCGGGCGACTCGTCGCCCTCGCCGGGCTCGCGAACCGCCACGGCCGCGCAGTCGCCGACGTGATCGCGGGCGCGCCGGCACCGACGCGTGCGGCCCTCGGCACGGCGATCGTGGACGTGCTGGGGCTCACCGCCGCGATGACGGGATGGAGCGAAGCGACGGCGGCTGCGCGCGGCCGCCGGGTGCGAGTCATCCACACGCATCCCTTCTCGCACGCCACCTACTTCCCGGGCGCCGCGCCGATGTCGCTGAAGCTCGTCGTCGATGCCGACACCGACCGCATCCTCGGTGCGCAGGCCGTGGGCACCGACGGCGTCGATCGGCGCATCGACGTCATCGCCACCGCGATGTCTGCAGGGCTCGCCGCAGGAGACCTCGCCGACCTCGAGCTCGCGTACGCGCCGCAGTACGGCCAGGCGAAGGATCCGGTGAACCTGCTCGGGGCCATCGACCGCAACCTCGCCGACGGCTTCGACCGCACCATCCAGTGGCACGAGCTCGACGACGCGATCGCCGCGGGGGCCGTCTTCCTCGACGTGCGCGCGGAGGGTCAGCTCGCGGAGGGGACCATCCCGGGTGCCACCTGGATCCCCGTCGAAGCGCTCCGCGACCGGCACCTCGAGTTCGCGGGGCGGCCGGTCGTCGTCCATTGCCGCGTCGGCCAGGGCGCGCACACCGCCGCCCGTCTGCTCGCCGAGCTCGGCCACGACGTCGTGAACCTCGACGGCGGCTACCTCACCTGGCGCGCCGGACGGCTCGCCCGTCAGCACGCCGCCGAAGCCGCGGACGCCGCCCGCGCCGCGTGACCGCCGCGCCCTTCACTCCGCCCACGACCCACGCCAGGAGGCATCCCATGCAGTCCATCTCCCCCACCGACGCCCACGCCATCGCCGGCGCCCACCTGCTCGACGTCCGCGAGGCGTCCGAGCTCGAGCAGGCGCGCATCGACGGCGCCCAGCACATCCCGCTCGGCGAGCTGGTCGCCCGGCTCGACGAGGTGCCGCGCGACCGCCCCGTGTACGTCCTGTGCCACGTCGGCGGGCGAAGCGCACAGGCGACGCAGTACCTCGAGCAGCAGGGCGTCGACGCGTGGAACATCGACGGCGGCATCGTCGCCTGGTACCGCGCCGGGCTGCCCGTGACGATGGGCGAGGGAGCATGAGCGGCGGCCTCGCGTCGGACGACGCGCAGCGCCGTATCGCGAACCGCCTGAAGCGCGCACGCGGTCAGCTGGACTCCGTGATCGAGGCGGTCGAGTCCGGTGCGGACTGCCGCACCGTCGTGACCCGGCTGTCCGCGGTGTCGAGCGCGCTCGATCGCGCCGGCTTCGCCATCATCTCGTCGGCGCTGCGCGACTGTCTCGCCGAGGAGGCGACGGGTGGCCGGCCCGGCGCCCGTGACGCCGGCGCCGGCGAGCGGCTGGATCCGGAGGAGCTGGAGAAGCTGTTCCTCTCCCTCGCCTAGCGGGTCGACGGCATCCCCCGCCCGCACCGCGCCGGCGCCGCCCGGTCACGGGCCACGACGCGGCCGCCCGGCTCACGCCGAGGCGAGCTCGAGCCCGTGCGCGGTGGCGACGCCCTCGTTCGTCAGCCGGCCGCCCGTGGCGTTCAGGCCCTTGGCGAGCGCGGCGTCCTCGGCGAGCGCCGCCTGCCAGCCGAGGTCGGCGATCTTCAGCGCGTACGGCAGGGTCGCGTTGGTGAGCGCCGGCGTCGAGGTCGCCGGCACGGCGCCCGGCATGTTCGCGACGCAGTAGAAGATGGCGTCGTGCACCCGGAACGTCGGGTCCGCGTGCGTCGTCGGCCGCGAGCCCTCGAAGCATCCGCCCTGGTCGATCGCGATGTCGACGAGCACGGCGCCGGGCTTCATCGAGGCGACCATGTCGTCGGTAACGACCTTGGGTGCGGCCGCGCCGGGGACGAGGACCGCACCGATGACGAGGTCGGCGTCCTTCAGTTGGCGGGCGATCTCGTACGGACTCGAGGCGAGCGTGTGGATGCGGTGGTCGTAGCGGGCATCGAGCTCGCGGAGCTTCGGCAGCGAGATGTCGAAGACGGTGACGTCGGCGCCGAGCCCGAGTGCGGTCGCGGCGGCCTGCTCGCCCGCGACGCCGCCGCCGATCACGACGACCTTCGCGGGGCTCGTCCCCGGGACGCCTGCCAGCAGCACGCCGCGCCCGCCCTTGGAGGCGTGGAGCTCGGCGGCGCCGACCTGCGGCGCCAGCCGGCCCGCGACCTCGCTCATGGGGGTGAGCAGCGGCAGCGAGCGGTCGGGCAGCTGCACCGTCTCGTAGGCGATGGCGGTGACGCCCGAGTCGAGGATCGCGCGCGTGAGCGGGAGATCCGCGGCGAGGTGCAGGTAGGTGAAGAGCGTCAGGTCCTCGCGGAGGTGGTGGTACTCGGCCTCGATGGGCTCCTTGACCTTCAGCACGAGCTCGGCGGCCCACGCCTCATCGGCCGTGGCGACGATGGTCGCGCCCGCCTCGGCGTACTCGTCGTCGGTGTATCCGGCGCCGGCGCCCGCGCCCGCCTGGATGTCGACGCGGTGCCCGCGGAGGGCGAGTGCGTGCACCCCCGCCGGCGTCATCGCGACGCGGAACTCGTTGTTCTTGATCTCAGCTGGCACGCCGACGTGCATGGTGGTCTCCGAATGCTCCGGGGATGGATGCCTCAATGGTCGCCGCTTGTTCGCGGATACGGAAGGTCTACTGAACGATGTTCGGTAGGATGGCGACATCTCATTCGATCATTCGGAAGGATGCCGCGCCGTGACCGATGCACCGCAGATCAGCGCAGCGGGGGTCGCGCTCGACGACATCGACCGGCGCATCGTCGCGCTCCTCCACGAGAACGCCCGAACGCCGAACGTCGAACTCGCGCGCGCGGTCGGGGTCTCCCCCTCCACCTGTCTCGCCCGGGTGCGCTCGCTCCGCGAGCGGGGCGTGATCGTGCGCTACACCGCCGAGATCAATCCGGCCGCGCTCGGGTACACGCTGCAGGCGCTCGTCAGCGTCCGGATCCGTCCCGGGGCCCGGCACCTGATGGAGCAGATCTCCGACGAGCTGCGCCGCCAGCCCGAGGTGGCGCAGCTGTTCTTCCTCGGCGGCACCGAGGACTTCCTCATCCACGTCCGCGTGCGCGACAGCGAGCACGTGCGACAGTTCGTGCTGAAGAACCTGTCGGCGAACCCCGCGGTCGCGCTCACCGAGACGAACCTCGTGTTCGAGCACCACACGGCGAACCCCGCCGGGCTCCGCGCGGTGCTCTGAGCGGGGTTTCAGCCGCCGAGCGGCAGGATCTCCCCGAGATCGAGCCCGTCGGGCGATTCGAGCTGTTCGTAGGTGCAGCTCGCCGGCTCCCGGTCGGGTCGCCACCGACGGAACTGGGCTGTGTGGCGGAACCGGTCGCCCTCCATGTGGTCGTAGGCGACCTCGACGACGAGCTCGGGCCGGAGCGGCACGAACGACAGGTTCTTCCCGGCGCTCCAGCGGCTGACGGCGCCCGGCATCCGGGTGGACGCGTGCGCCTGCTGGTCGGCCCACTCGCCCCAGGGATGCCGCGACAGGTCGTCCTCGACGAGCGGCTCCAACTCGGCGACCAGGCTCGCACGGCGCGCCATCGGGAAGGAGGCGACGACGCCGACGTGGTGAAGCCGGCCGTCGTCGCCGTAGAGGCCCAACAGGAGCGAGCCGATCACGCCGCCCGACTTGTGCCAGCGGAATCCGGCGACGACGCAGTCCGCGGTGCGCTCGTGCTTGATCTTGAACATCGTCCGCTTGTCGGGCTGGTAGGTGCCGTCGAGCGGTTTGGCGACGACACCGTCGAGGCCGGCGCCCTCGAACCGCGTGAACCAGTCGCCCGCGAGCTCCAGGTCGGCGGTGGCCGGCGTGACGAAGACCGGATCGACGGCACCCTCGAGGGCGGCGACGAGCGCCGCCCGGCGATCGGCGAACGGCCGCCCCGTGAGGTCCTCGTCGCCGAGGGCGAGCAGGTCGAACGCCACGAACGAGGCGGGCGTTCGCTCGGCGAGCGTCCGCACGCGACTGTCGGCCGGGTGGATGCGCTGCTGCAGTGCGTCGAAGTCGAGCCGGCCGTCGATCGCGACGATGATCTCCCCGTCGACGACGCAGCGCTCGGGCAGCTGCTCCCGCAGCTCGGCGACCAGCTCCGGGAAGTAGCGGGTCATCGGCTTCTCGTTGCGGCTGCCGAGTTCGACCTCCTCGCCGTCGCGGAAGACGATGGTGCGGAACCCGTCCCACTTCGGTTCGACGTGTCCGACGTCGGGGATCTCCTTCACCGATTTCGCGAGCATGGGGGCGACGGGCGGCATCACCGGGAGGTCCATCCGTCATGGGTAGCATCCGCCTCCTGGCCGGTCAATCCCCTGATGGCCGCGACGGGCCCGACCTATCTTCGAGGTGGGCGCATCCAGCGTCGTATGCGCCCGATGAGACGAAGGAGCCCACGATGTCAACACCGGATCCCCAGGACCCAGCCGCGGCGGACGAGCTCGACGAAGCAGTCCGTGCCTCGGAGCAGCACCAGCGCGCCGAGCAGGACGCAGACCCCGACGAAGAGGTGGTCGTCCGCGACACCGAGACCGGCCGGACCCACGAGGAGCGTGCCCAATGACCACCATCCTGGAGCCCCCGGCGCCCGAGCGCCCGCGCACTGGCCAGATCCTGCCCCCCATCGGCCTCTGGTGGCCGATGCTCGAACGGCCCTTGCAGCGCGAGGTGCTCGAGAACCCCAACGCGCCGCTCCGCTACGTCGTCGTGCGGCGCATCCTGGAACTCTGCGAGCTCGACGACCAGCCGGTGCCCCGCCTCGGAGTGCGCTTGAGCGAGAACGAGCGGGCCTACCTCGCCGGCTGGACGCACTCGGTCGACTGGGACTGAGCCGCTCGCAGACGGTCGGCGCGTCGGATGCCTCGCCCGAGGCATCCACGACATGCTCGATGCGTGGGGGACGTGAGCCGCACGCACTATCGGCGCGAGAGCGTGGAGTTCGCGCGCGCGTTCACGTTCTTCGACGCGGTGTACGCGTTCGCGCTGACGCTCCTCGTCGTGAACATCGACCCGCCGGACGCCTCCGACTGGTGGAGCCTCGGCGCGTGGCTCGGCAGCGGCCTCGGCTGGCAGCTGTTCGGCTTCGCCGTGAGCTTCGTCGTGATCGCCGTGTTCTGGCGGACGAACCACCGGATCGGCTCCGGCTTCACCGGCGTGAGTCCGGGCATTCTCACGGCGAACCTCGTCGCGCTGTTCTTCGTAGTGCTCATCCCGTTCTCGACGCAGGGCATCAGCGACCCCGGCACCGCAGACACCCCGCTCGCCATCGCGGTGTACGCGGTGAACATCGCGGCCGCCGTGATCGCGCAGTCTGCGGTGTTCCTCATCGCCCGCCGTGACGGCCTGATCGGGGCCCCCCTGCCGCGCCGCGCGGACCGCGTCCACCTGGTGGACGCGATGACGACGCCCGCCGTATTCCTCGCGTCGATCCCGATCGCGTACGCGTTCGGGGCGGACTGGGGCCGGTGGACGTGGGCGTCCCTCGTCGTCATCGGCCCGGTCAGCGCGCGGATCGCCGACGCCAGAACCCGGGAGATCCTGCGCGCGGAGGCCACCACGGCGGACCGGACTCCGGCGGCGCCGGAGCATCCCTCTGCACGTTGACCCGCCTTCGCGCAACCCGCTTGCCTCCGCCGACCGCGTCCCGTTGGCTTGACGCATGCAGCGCATCCACTACGCCGGGGGCGAGGTCGTCACGGGGACGGCCATCGCCAAGGAGCTCATGGACCTGGCGGAGGCGCTGGCCAAGCACCGGACGGCCGAATCCGTCGAGATCCCGGTCCGCACCGCGAGCGGCGCCCTCAGCCGGGCGACACTCCTCGTCGGCCCGGCGAGCCAGCTCGTCAGCGAGCCGCTCGAGGCCGACGATGGCGACGAACTGGTCGACGAGCATGCCGTCGACGAGTTGCGCCGCAGGGTCGCCGCGATCACCTCGCGCCCGGTGGTGGGGCCACCCGGGCTCGCCGATCCCGCCGGAGTGGAGGGCGAGTTCGACTGGCCCGAAGCGTGACCGGACCGGCGGCCGGGGATCGCGACGCGGCGTCGTCCGTGCTCAGTCGTCGGGAGGGATCGGCACGATCGCGACCGGGATGCCCGGCCCCATGAGCACCTCCGCCGGCTGGGGCCGCCCCTCGCCGAGGTTCAGGGTCACCCATCTCGGCCGTCCTTCGACGTGGGCGGCCTCGATCTCGGCCTTGAGCGCCTCCACGTCGGCCTGTCCGATCGAGTACTGCAGCCCGTCGTAGAGCACGTTCACGCGTTTCACACCGCCACCTCCGCGGATCATCCTGCCGTGTCGGGCGGCTCGGGCACGATCACGAGACCCGACGGCGAATTCGCCGTCTCCATGAGGGCCTCGACCCACGCCCGGTTGATCGACGGCGGCCTCCCGCCGGAGTACTTGAACACGAGCGGAATGGTCGGATGCATCCACAGCGTGCTGCGCCCATCGCCGATCGCGGGATCGTCGCGCCAACTGAAGAAGAACGACTCGCTGCGTCGCAGCTTCGCGCCGATGACCAGCTGCAGGTGCGCCAGCAGCCGATCGTCGAAGTCGACGCCCATCGTCGAATCGTAGGTCAGCTTCCCCATCGGTGACTCCCACCCGTTCGGATGCCTCAGGCTACCGGTTCATCGCGCGGGCGGCAGCGGGTTGACGATGGAGCCGCGGCCCGCCCCGCCGCCCACGCCGGCCATTCCCTCGATTCCGGCTGATATCCTGGTCGACATGGAGATCGAGGTCGACAGAGCCTAGCCGCCGAGCCGTCGGCGGCCACCCCCGTGTGCGGGCGCATCGCGCCCCGCGGCACAGCCAGGCCTCCCCCGCTCACCCGACCGCCCGTTCCGGCACCCGCCGCGGCGGTCCCCGGCGCATCGCGCCGTCCCTCGATCCCGCTCGTCCGCCCGCTCCTCGGCCTCGCCCGAGGCATCCGCCGGCCGCACCGAGCACGACCGCGCCCTCGCGCGCAGGAGCATGCATGTCCACCAGATCCGCGATCACCCTTCACGACCTCACCTTCGACTGGCCCGACGGCACCGTCGCGCTCGACCATGTGAGCGGCACCTTCACCACCGGACGAACCGGCCTCATCGGGCGCAACGGAGCCGGGAAGTCGACGCTCCTGCGCCTCATCGCCGGCATCCTCACCCCCACCTCCGGCCAGATCGACGTCGTGGGCGACGTCGGCTACCTGCCGCAGACGCTCACCCTCACGGGCACCACGACGATCGCCGAGCTCCTCGGCATCGACGCCACCCTGGCCGCCCTCCGGGCCATCGAAGCGGGAGACGTCGATGAACGGTACTTCGACGCCGTCGGCGACGACTGGGACATCGAAGCCCGCGCCGACGAGGCGCTGCACGAGATCGGCTTCTCCGCCGCCGACCTCGACCGACGGGTCGCCGAGGTCTCCGGCGGCGAGGCGATGCTCATCGCCATCACCGGCCTGCGCATCCGCCGACCCACCGTCACGCTGCTCGACGAGCCCACGAACAACCTCGACCGGCCGACCCGGGCGAAGCTCGCCGCCTTCGTCGATGAGTGGCCGGGCACGCTCCTCGTCGTCAGCCACGATCTCGAGCTCCTCGAGCACATGGAGCAGACCGCGGAACTGCACGACGGCGTCATCGAGGTGGTCGGCGGGCCGTACAGCGCCTGGCGCGAGCAACGCGACCAGGAACAGGCCGCGGCCGTGCAGGCGGCCCGTACCGCCCAGCAGGCGTTGAAGGCAGAGAAGCGCCAGCGCGTCGAGGCCGAGACGAAGCTCGCCCGCCGCGACCGCACCGCCCGGAAGACGCAGAAGGACGGGGGCATCCCGAAGATCCTCGCCGGCAACCGCGCGAGCCGCGCGCAGGCGTCGGCCGGCTCGCTGCGTCAGACGCTCGACGACAAGGTGCGCACCGCGCAGGCCGCCCTCGACGCCGCCGATGCGCGCGTGCGCGACGAGGAGCACATCCACCTCCAGCTGCCCGACCCCGACGTGCCGCGCGGCCGGAGGATCGCGGAGTTCCGCGACGGCGACCGGACGATCACCGTTCAGGGGCCGGAGCGGGTCGCGCTCGTCGGCCCGAACGGGGCGGGCAAGTCGACGCTGCTCGAGCAGCTCGTCTCCCGCTCCGAGCCGACTCGGGGTCGGCCGTCCGGGGTGCTGCTGACCGACCGCGTCGGGTACCTGCCGCAGCGACTCGACGGGCTCGACGAGGCGGCGAGCGCGCTCGAGAACGTCCGCTCCGTCGCGCCCGACCGCGCGCCGGGCGATATCCGCAACCAGCTGGCCCGGTTGCTGCTCCGGGGAGCCAGCGTCGACCGCCCGGTCTCAGGCCTCTCGGGCGGCGAGCGGTTCCGCGTCGGCCTCGCGCGGCTGCTGCTCGCCGACCCGCCCGCGCAGCTGCTCGTGCTCGACGAGCCGACGAACAACCTCGATCTCGCGAGCGTCGAGCAGCTCGCGGAGGCGCTCGACGGCTACCGGGGTGCGCTGCTCATCGTGAGCCACGATCGGCCGTTCCTCGAGCGGGTCGGCATCGACACCGTCATCGAGCTGGACGCCGACGGGCGGATGCACCGGCGAGGCGCGCTGAGCTGATGACCGGCGAGGCCGGGCGTGGTGCCCCTGGAGGGACTCGAACCCCCAACCCTTTCCTTAGGACGGAACTGCTCTTCCATTGAGCTACAGAGGCTGACCGCTCGAGTCTACCGGCTCGCGATACCCTGTCCGTCGGCGTGCCCGACGCGCGCCGACGGACAGGCGGGAGCGGGATGAGCGGGTCGACGAGGTTCTGGATCGGGGCGTCCACGGTCGGCGCGCTCGGGTCGCCGGCACGAGGCATCCGTCCGCTCGACGTCGCGGCCGACGGCAGCGCCGCGCTCGGCGAGCCCGTCGACGTCGGCGTGAACCCGATGTTCCTCGCTCGCCGGGCCGAGGGCGCGGCGGCGATCGTGCACGAGCTCGCCGAAGGGCTCGTCTCCATGTGGCGCATCGACGAGGGCGGGGTCTCACCCGTCGCGGGCCCCACCCCGACGGGGGCCGCCGACCCCTGCCACGTCGCGTTCTCGGCCGACGGCGAGTTCGTGGTGACCGCGAACTACTCGGGGGGCCGGGTCACCGCGCACCGCGCCGCGGACGGGAGACTGGTCTCCTCCATCGCGTTCGCCGGCAGCGGGCCGAGGGCCGACCGGCAGGAGTCGCCGCACCCGCACCAGGTCACGGTCGACGCCGCACGCGACCGGCTGCTCGTGCCCGACCTCGGCGCCGACCGCGTCCGGGTCGTCCGGATCTCCGCCGACGGCACGCTGTCGCACGATACGGGCGAGGACATCGCGCTCCACGCCGGGGCCGGCCCGCGCCACCTCGCGATCTCCGGCGATCTCGCGGTCGTGGCCAACGAGCTCGACCGCACCGCGAGCGTCATCGACCTCTCGTCGGACGTCGAGGGCGCCACCGTGCCCTTCGGGCCCGAGGTCGAGGCGCGCGGGTTCGGTGCCTCCGCCATCCGCATCACCCGGGCGGGCATCGTCGTCATCGGCGACCGCGACCTCGACGGCGTGCAGACCCTGCGCCTGGATGCCTCGGCCCGTACCCTCAGGCATCTCGGCTCGCTCGCCACGGGCGGCGTGCACCCGCGCGACCTCGAGCTCACCGCCGACGAGCGGTTCGTCGTGGTCGCCGATCAGGGCTCGGATTCGGTCGCCGTCGTCGAGCTCGGCGCCTCGGGTGCGCCGGTGCGCGTCGCCGCGACCGCGGCGACGCCGGCGCCGGCCTGCGTTCTCCGACTCTGAGGGCGGGGCGGCCTCTCGGCCGTGCGGCGTCTCCGAGCCGGAGGCGCCTCGGGTCAGGCCGGCGGGTACAGGTAGATCGCCGAGCTCGCCGGGATGGTGCGCACGTGGTACGAGTGGTCGGAGTTCTGGTTGTACTCCTCGATCGTGACCGTGCCGTCGCCGTTCACGGCCTGCACGTACGCGACGTGGTTGTACGGGAACCAGGCGACCGAGCCGACGATCGGCTCGCTGCTCGTGGCGCGGCCGCGTGACACCCACTCGTCGGCCCACGCATACGCGCTGCCGGAGGCGAGGTTCGACCAGTCCCACTTCCAGGGCGGGCTCGTGACGCCCGCGTCGCGGTTCATCCGCCAGGCGACGAAGTCGACGCATTCGCGGAAGTAGTAGCGCAGCGGCGACAGGCCGCCGCCGTAGTCGTCGGGCGTCTCGTTCCACCACGGGTAGTCGTCGCCCTCGGCCTGCTGGGCCGGGGTGTAGTACGCGCCCGGCCGGTTGACGAGGCTCGCAGCCGCGGAGCGCTCGGCGGCGGCAGCCTCCTCGTCGATCTCGGCCTTCGTCCGCACCGAGTACGCGTCGGCCGAGACGGATGCCCCGCTCGCCAGGGCGGAGACGTCGACGTCCTGCGCCTCGGCCTTGGTGAGGCTGAACCGGTCGGACGCCCCGAATCCAGGCGCGCCCGGCCCGATCGCATACGCGGGCAGGGCCACGGTGCCGACGATCGCGGGAACGACGAGGATGGCGGCGAAGACCCTCGCGGGACCGTTGCGTCGGACGGTCGCGCTGCCCGAGGCGGGCGGGACGGAATGTGTGACCGCGGACGGTGCGCGCGGCACGGAGCGCGCCGCAGCTGCGGATGCGCGTGCCCGGCGGGCGGTCGTGGTCGGTGCCTCGGCGGCGTGATCGGAGGTCGGCTGGCGGCGGCTCCGGCGCGGCTCTGCCGCTTCGGCCGCGCGGCGTGCTGCCCTGCTCGACGGCTGCGCGCCGCTCGTCACGTCACCGCTCACGTACTGGACCTCCGGAGCCCGTCCGCACCCGGGGGTGGCGTGCGACGGGAGTCTGACTCGTCTTGGAGCGGGGGTGGCGCTCCGGACTCAGACCACCATAGGGCACAGCCCGCACCGATGTCACGAACGGATCACGCCGCCTGCAGGAATTCGCTCCACTGCGGCAGCGGCCGCTCGAACCCGCGGACCACCCAGCTCCGATCCCGCGGCATCCGCGGGGTGAACCGCAGCTGCCAGCCCATCTCGGCCGGCGTGTGATCGCCCTTCACGTTGTTGCAGCGCAGGCAGCAGGCGACGAGGTTCTCCCACGTGTCGCGTCCGCCGCGGGACCGCGGAAGCACGTGGTCGATCGTCGCCGCCGATTTCCCGCAGTACGCGCAGCGGTGCTCGTCGCGTCGCAGCACGCCGCGTCGGCTCACCGGCACGCGGTGCACGCGCGGCGGGCGCACGTAGCGGGTCAGCACGATCACGCTCGGCCGTTCCCACTCGCCGCTCGTGCCGAGCACCGGATGCCCCTCGTCGTGCAGGACCACGGTCGCCTTCTCGTGCATGACGAGCAGGAGCGCGCGTTTGAACGAGACGACCGCGAGGGGTTCATAGCCGGCGTTGAGCACGAGGGTGCGCATGGAGTGCCTTTCGATCGGTGCTGGATGGCTTCCAGCCGCGTGAACGGAACGACGCACCACGAGGATGCCGCGGCGCAGGCGGCATCTGCCCGGAAAACGAAGAACGGGCACCGTCCAGTGGACAGTGCCCGTCGGCATGCGGCTCGCGGTGGCTCCGGAGACTCCGGCGCCCGCTCGCCCGACTGCTGCGGCGCTGATCGAAGAGCGCGCGCGCATCCGTGGAATGGATGCGTTGCACGTCGATCATCACCCTCGCTCCGTTCCCGGTTCGCGGTTCGTCACGACACAGGCTACGCGACGAATGGCGCGCCGGAACCCTCCGGCGCGCCATTCGCGGCTCGTGTCACGCGGTGTTCACCGCTCAGATGCCGATGCGGACGATCTCGTAGGAGCTGGTCCAGATCGGCTGCACCCGCACGGATGCGCCCTCGTACGGGGCGTGCAGGATCATGCCGTTGCCGGCGTAGAACCCGTCGTGGCCCGACATGATGACGAGGTCGCCCGGCACCGCGGCGGATTCCGCGATGGGCGTGCCCATGGCGCCCTGGCCGGCGGAGGAGTGCGGCATCGAGACGCCGAACTGGGCGTACACGTACATGACGAAGCCCGAGCAGTCGAAGCCGGCGGGCGTCGCACCGCCGTACACGTACGGGGTGCCGATGTACTGCGTCGCCACGTTGTAGACGCTCGCGAGGTCGAAGTTCGGGTACGGCGGATTCGCCAGCAGGTCGGAGACCGAGGGACCGCTGTAGGACGCCGCGTAGGAGGTCATCTGGGCCTCGGCGGCGGCGCGGGCCGCGGCGGCCGCTGCTGCGGCGGCCTCCGCCTCGGCGGCGGCGCGGATCTCCTCGCCGGTGACCGCGGAGAACGCGTCCTTCGAGACGGGCGCCGCGATCACGTCGTCGGCGACCTCGACGGACTGCGCCGCGGCCTCGGTGAGCCGGGCCTGGTCGGTCTGACCGAACTGGGGGCCGACCGAACCGGGCGCCATCGCGTACGCCGGGATCGCGAGCGTGCCGACGATGCCGGCGGAGACGGCGATCACCGCGACATTGGCGAAGCCGCCGCGGCGCAGGCGCCGGGTCGACGGCAGCGCCGCCTCGATCTCCGGCGTGCTGCGGCCGGGGTTCGGGATCTCCGCCGCGGTCGCGATCTCCTTCGAGCGCGAGGGCTTCCGGGGGCGGATGTCGGTGATGCGGGACTTGCGGGGGCTGGTGCCGCTCACGCGGCGCCGGGGGGAACGAGCCAAAACGGGTACCTCCGTCGCCCGCGACGCGAAGGTCGCCCCACCTGGGATGCGCACGACGGCGCTTTCACGGGTACCGGATCGAGCGGTGGGCCATGGTGGAGGCGCCTCGATCTTCGTTCCCGCCGGCTGGCTTCTGCCGGAGGACTCGACCGAGGATACGCGAGGGATGCCCGAATGTCACATCCTGATAACGGTGCGTTCACGAACCCGTGCGAGCGGCACGGGCAGCGTCGCCGTGGTCAGTCGCCGATGAAGAGGTGCGCGGCGACCTCGGTCGGCAGTTCGAGACCGCCCTCGATGCCGTCGACTTCGACGAGCACATAGCCGCCCTGGGCGGTGAACCGGGCCGACGCGCCCGGCACGATGCCGGCCTGCTTCAGCTGTGCGAGCAGCTCGGGATCGAACTGGACGGGCTCGCCCAGCCGGCGGATGACCCCGGAGATCGGAGCGCCGGTCTCGTCGAGCGCGATGACGACGTTGCGGACGCCCGTCATAAAGGGCTGAGCAGGCGGGAGCCCGAGCTCGTCGAGGCCCGGGATCGGGTTGCCGTACGGCGAGTGCGTGGGGTTGCCGAGGATCTCGATGAGGCGGCGTTCGACCTGCTCGCTCATCACATGCTCCCAGCGGCATGCCTCGTCGTGGACGTACTCCCAGTCGAGACCGATGACGTCGGCGAGCAGCCGCTCGGCGAGACGGTGCTTGCGCATGACGTGGATGGCTTTGCTGCGGCCCTCAGGGGTCAGCTCGAGGTGACGATCGCCGGACACGACGACGAGGCCGTCGCGCTCCATCCGCGCGACGGTCTGCGAGACCGTGGGCCCGGAGTGGCCGAGACGCTCGGAGATGCGGGCCCGCAGCGGCACGATGTGCTCCTCCTCGAGGTCGAGGATGGTGCGGAGATACATCTCCGTCGTGTCGATGAGATCGGTCACCAGTTCCCTCCCTGTCGCAGCCCGTCATCCAGCCTAGCGGGCGGCGCCCCCTCGCTAGACTCGTCGCCATGCCGAGCCTCGTCATCCCCAGCGACCTCCTGCCCGCCGACGGACGCTTCGGGTGCGGGCCGTCGAAGGTCCGGCCCGAGCAGCTGGCCCACCTGTCTGCCGAGGGCCCCCGGCTGCTCGGCACCTCGCACCGCCAGGCGCCCGTGAAGCAGCTCGTCGGCCGCGTCCGCGCCGGCCTCGCCGAGCTGTTCTCCCTGCCCGACGGCTACGAGGTCGTCCTGGGCAACGGCGGCTCGACCGCCTTCTGGGACGCCGCCGCCTTCGGACTCATCGAGCGGAGGGCGCAGCTGAGCTCGTTCGGCGAGTTCGGCGCGAAGTTCGCCAAGGCCGCCGCCGCGCCCTGGCTCGACGCCCCCGACGTGCGCACGGCCGAGCCGGGCACGCGCAGCGAGCCGGCACCCGTCGCCGGCGTCGACGTCTACGGCTGGCCGCAGAACGAGACCTCGACCGGTGTCGCCGCGCCCGTCCGCCGCGTCGCGGGCGACGAGGGCTCGCTGACGGTCGTCGACGCCACGAGCGCGGCCGGAGGCATCCTCGTCGACGCCGCCGAGTTCGACGCCTACTACTTCGCACCACAGAAGAACTTCGCCTCCGACGGCGGTCTCTGGTTCGCCCTGCTCTCCCCCGCCGCCGTCGAGCGCGTGGAGCGCATCGCGGCGAGCGACCGGTACATCCCCGACTTCCTGTCGCTGAAGCAGGCGGTCGACAACTCCCGGCTCGACCAGACGCTGAACACGCCCGCGATCTCCACCCTGCTGCTGCTCGAGAGCCAGCTCGAGTGGATGCTCGCGTCGGGCGGCCTCGCCTGGGCCGACGCGCGCACGAAGGAGTCCTCGGGCGTGCTCTACGACTGGGCCGAGGCATCCGCCGTCGCGACGCCGTTCGTCGCCGACCCCGCGCACCGGTCGCAGGTGGTCGTCACCATCGACTTCGACGAGCAGACGGATGCCTCGCGCATCGCCAAGGTGCTGCGCGAGAACGGCGTGGTCGACACCGAGCCGTACCGTAAGCTCGGTCGCAACCAGCTGCGGGTGGCGACGTTCACGGCGATCGAGCCCGACGATGTGCGCGCCCTCACCGCGTGCATCGACTTCGTCCTCGAGCACCTGGACTGACCGGCCGATGCGGCTCTGGCTGAACGAGGACGAGCGCCGGCCGGGCCCCGAGCCGGCACGCGCCGACGCCCGGAAGGCGGTCGCCGCGGGCACAGCCGGCTGGCTCGTCGCGCTCGCCGCGTTCTGGTGGTTCCGCGAACCGCTCGACGACGCGGGCTACGGATGGCTCGTGCCCATGTCGATCATCGGCGCGAGCCTCGGCATCGCCGGGCTCGTGGTCGTGCAGCTGCGCCGGATGCGCGCCGGGCGCGAGGAACCGACGGGTCAGTCCCGGGCGGCCTGACCGGCGTCGTCCTCGTCGGCTCCGTCGAATCCGTCGGCTCCGCCGCTCTCGATCGGGTCGGCCAGCGCGTCGATGTCGATGCCGTCGAACTCGTCGTCGCCGTGGTCGTCGCCGTCGAACTCGTCGTCGCCCTCCGGGTCGTCGAGGTCGCCCTCGTAGCCGTCGGCGTCGCCGAGCGCATCGTCGTCGAGGTCGTCGACGTCACCCTCATCTTCGTCGCCGCGCTCGCTCGCCTCGGCCGCGGCCTGCTCCTGGGCGGCGCGGTACTCGGCGAGCCGCTCCGACCACGGCACCCACTCGGGCGCGAGCAGCGCCTGCTCGCCCGGCATCAGCTCGGTCTCGAGCACGGTCGGCTCCGCGCCCTCGACCCGCGCGATCGTGACGCTCCAATGCCAGCCGCGGTAGCCGGGGAGGTCGGCGGCGAAGAGGAGGGTGAGCACGTGCTCGTCCTCGGCGATGTGGCCGATCACCGACCCGACGGTCTCGGGCGGCGTGTTCTCGAGCAGTGCCCGCTGCGCGAGGGCGACTGACCCGAGCAGGACCTCGTCGGCGACGGGCTGTGTCGGCTCGCCGCCGGACGTCTGCACCGTGTGGGGCTCGATCTCAGGCATCCAGGTCGTCCGCGACGCGTCGCAGCACGGCGGCGACCGTGCGCGCCTTCGCCTTGTCGGGGTACCGACCGCGGCGCAGGTCGCCGCCCACGCCGTCGAGCACCTTGACGAGGTCTTCGACGATGACCGCCATGTCGTCGGCCGGCTTCCGGTGCAGCTTCACGAGGCTCGGCGGCGCGTCGAGCACGCGCACCGAGAGCGCCTGGGCGCCCCGCTTGCCGTCGGCGATGCCGAACTCGAGGCGGGTGCCCGAACGCACGGTCGCGCCGGCGGGCAGGGCCGACGCGTGGAGGAAGACCTCCTGGCCGTCGTCGGCGGCGATGAAGCCGAATCCCTTGTCCTCGTCGTAGAACTTGACCTTGCCGGTGGGCATCGATGAACCTCGCTCGTTGTCGTTCCGGCGCGCCGAACCGCGGCGCCGTCCCCCTCCAGTCTAGGTCGCGGGCGCTCGTCGGCGCGCTGTCCTAAGCTGGGACGGTGACTGATCAGGCGCCCATCTCCGGCCAGCGCGTCGAGCGCGTGCTCGCGTACATGGTGGCGGGCGTCGTCGGCGCCTCGATCATCGCCTTCTTCGCCGTCATGATCGGCTCGTTCGCCAACGCCGGCGACACGGGCTGGGCGGAGCAGGGCGTCTGGCCCTTCGTGCTCGTGTTCCCGCTCATCGGGCTGCCGGTCGGATTCCTGCTCCTCGTGACGCTGCTCATCATCAACGGCACGAGACGCCGGCGCGAGTCCCGGCGGGACTCGGCCTGACGGCCGCCCATGCTCGAGCTCGCCGCGAGGCTCCGCGCGATGTCGCGCGAGGAGCTCGCGGGTGCGCTCGCGACGCGTGAGTTCGACCCGAGCGGCATCCGCGACCCGTTCGACCTCGCGGAGGCACTGCTCGCCCCCGACTCGGTCGACGAGGCCATCAGCCGGCTCGACCGGCCGCACCTCGCCGTCCTCGCGGCTGCGGCGACGGTGGCCGGCGCCGACGGTGCGTTCGACGACGCCGACCTGACCGCGGAGCTCGATCGGCTCGAGGCATCCGCCTGGATCCTCGAGCGCCTCGCCGCGCTCGAAGGCGATCTCGCCGAGCGCCTGCTGATCGTCGCCGGCGACGGGCGTCAGCACGTGCCCACCGCCCTGTCCGCACGACTGCTGCCACGGCTGGGCGCCGATCTGCCGACCGCCGCCGAGCTCGCAGCGCCCGCACCCGCGGTGCTCGCCCCGGTCGACGGAGTGGATCGCACCCTCCTCGCCCGCCGAGGCGCCGAGGCCGCCTACTCGACGGTGATCGCCACCTCCGAGCTCGTCTCCGCCCTCGGCGCGCAGCCCGCGCGCGAGCTCGCGAAAGGCGGGCTCTCGCTTCCCGACTCCAAACGCCTCGCGGAGGCGACGGGCGTCGAGCTCGACCAGATCCCCCGGCTCTTCCATCGCGCCGTCGAAGCCGGTCTGGTCGCCCGCGACGGGGCCTACTGGCTCGAGTCCGATCTCGGCGGCACGTGGGTCATGCAGCCCGCGGCCGAGCGCTGGCGCCGGCTCGCCGAGTGCTGGCGCGATCGGATCCCGCCGGCGCTGCGCGAGCTCGTCGCCCGCCGGAGCGAGACGCTGTCGGCGACGGCGTTCCGCGACGACGTGCGCTGGCTCTACCCGGCGGGGGGCGCGTGGCTCGACGCCGGACTCGAGCGGCTCGCCGACGAAGCCGAGGCGCTCGGCCTCGCCGTCTCCGGGGAACCGGTCGCCGCGGCCCGCCTCGTCGTCGCCGGCCGCCTCGACCTCGCCGCGGCGGAACTGGCCGCGACCTTCCCGCCGCCGGTCGACCGGGTCTACCTCCAGCACGATCTGTCGATCGTCGCCCCGGGGCCGCTCGAACCCGCGATCGACGCGCGCCTGCGCGGCTTCGCCGACCTCGAGGCCCGTGACCTCGCCTCGACCTATCGCGTCAGCGCGGCATCCGTCAATCGCGGGCTCGCAGCCGGCGAGTCGGCCGAGTCGATCCGGTCCTTCCTCGAGCAGATCTCGCTGACCGGGCTGCCGCAGCCGCTCGACTACGTCGTGCACGAGGCCGCGCGCCGGTTCGGCAGCGTCCGGGTCGCGGCCGCCCCCGAGTCGGATGCGCCGGCCCGCGCGTCGATCCGGAGCGACGACGCACAGCTCATCGGAACCCTCGAAGTCGACCAGTCCCTTTCGCCGCTCGCGCTCCGCCGCGTCGGCGAGCACCGCCTGCTCTCGCGGTTCGCTCCCGACGTGGTGTTCTGGGCACTCTCCGACGCCCGCTACCCGGTGGCGGCCGAAGACGCCGACGGACGCATCGTGCGGTTGAAGCGCCACCGGCTCGCGGCGTCGCCGCCGGCCCCGCCCAAGTCCGATCCGTTGGTCGAGCTGCTCGACCGGCTCGAGGGAGGCGCCGACGGGCCCGCCACCGAGCAGGCCTGGCTCGCGCGGCAGCTCGAGGCGGCCGCACGGGCGAAGGAGACGCTCACCGTCACCGTCCGGATGCCGGGCGGTCAGACCTCCGACTACCTGCTCGCGCCCGCGAGCGTCGCGAACGGCCGGCTCCGCGCCCGCGACAAGAAGGCCGACATCGAGCGGACGCTGCCGCTGTCGGCGATCGCCGCGGTGAGCCCCGCGCCCGCCGAGTAGCCGCGGTCGCCCCGCTGGCCCCACTCCCGACGAACGGGCGTAGACTGGTAGGTCATGTCAGACGGCCCCCTCATCGTTCAGAGCGATCGCACCGTGCTCCTCGAGGTCGCGCACCCGCTCGCCGAGGATGCGCGGCACGATCTCGCGATCTTCGCCGAGCTCGAACGCGCCCCCGAGCACGTGCACACCTACCGCATCACGAGGCTCGGCCTCTGGAACGCCCGCGCGGCCGGGCACACGGCCGACGACATGCTCGGCACGCTCGAGCGCTACGCCAAGTTCCCGGTGCCGCAGACGGTGTCCGTCGACATGCGCGAGACCGTCGCCCGCTACGGCAGGCTCGTGATCGACCGCACCGACGACGGCGCGCTCCGCCTGCGATCCGACGACATCGCCGTGCTCACCGAAGTCTCGGGCGCGAAGCGCATCGCCCCCCTCCTCGCCGAGCGGATCGACGACCACGGGTTCCTCGTGGCGCCGTGGGCGCGGGGCGCCCTCAAGCAGGAGCTCGTGAAGCTCGGCTGGCCCGCCGAGGACCTCGCCGGGTACACGCCCGGCACGCCGCACGAGATCGAACTCGAGCAGAGCGGCTGGCACCTCCGCGGATACCAGCAGCAGGCCGTCGACAACTTCTTCGAGGGCGGCTCGGGGGTCGTGGTCCTCCCGTGCGGCGCCGGCAAGACGCTGGTCGGTGCCGGCGCCATGGCGACGGCGAAGACCACGACGCTCATCCTCGTGACGAACACCGTGTCGGCCAGGCAGTGGCGCGACGAGCTGCTGCGCCGAACGACCCTCACGGCCGAGGAGATCGGCGAGTACTCAGGTCAGGTCAAGGAGATCAAGCCCGTCACGATCGCGACGTACCAGATCCTCACCGCGAAGCGGAAGGGCGAGTACGCCCACCTCTCGCTCCTCGACGCCCTCGACTGGGGCCTCATCGTCTACGACGAGGTGCACCTGCTGCCGGCCCCGGTGTTCAAGCTGACCGCCGAGCTGCAGGCTCGTCGCCGCCTCGGCCTCACGGCGACCCTCGTCCGCGAGGACGGCCGCGAGGGCGACGTGTTCAGCCTCATCGGCCCGAAGCGGTTCGACGCGCCGTGGAAGGAGATCGAGGCGCAGGGCTTCATCTCCCCCGCCGCCTGCTACGAGGTGCGCATCGACCTGCCGCAGGGCGAGCGCCTGCAGTACGCGGCCGCCGCCGACGACGAGCGCTACCGGCTCGCCGCCACCGCGCCGGCGAAGCTTGACGTGGTCCGCCAGCTCGTCGAACGGCACGCCGGGGAGCGGATCCTCGTCATCGGGCAGTACCTCGACCAGATCGACGAGCTCGCCGAGACGCTCGGTGCGCCGCAGCTGACCGGGTCCACGCCCGTCGACGAGCGCGAGCGACTGTTCCAGGAGTTCCGCGACGGCACGACCCCGGTGCTGGTGGTGTCGAAAGTGGCGAACTTCTCGGTCGATCTGCCCGAGGCGACGGTCGCGATCCAGGTCTCTGGCTCGTTCGGCTCACGCCAGGAGGAGGCGCAGCGCCTCGGCCGGCTGCTCCGGCCGAAGGAGTCGGGTCTGTCCGCGAATTTCTACACGCTCGTGGCCCGCGACACCGTCGACCAGGACTTCGCGCAGAACCGGCAGCGGTTCCTCGCCGAGCAGGGCTACTCGTACACCATCCTCGACGCGCACACGCTGGCTGCCGCGGCGTAGCTGCGATCACACCGCGCTGCGTCCGGCTCACACCGTCGCGTAGCGCAGCAGCAGCAGGTCGTCCGCGGGGATCGCGTGCCGGAGCCGCATCGGGCGCGCGTGCTCCGGCGCGCCGCGCACGATGCGGCCCGCGTCGCCGGCGACGAGCATCGGGCTGAGGCTGAGGCACAGCTCGTCGACGACGCCGGCTTCGAGCAGGGTGCCGAACAGATGCGGCCCGCCCTCGCACAGCACCTGCGGCAGGCCGAGGTCGGCCAGGGCGCCGACGAGGTCGTGCGGCTCCACCCTGTCGCGGCCGCAGACGAGCACATCGGCGACCTCGCCGAGCGCGGCTCGGCGCTCGCCGGGCGAGGATGCGTGCGTGACGAGGATCGGCCGCGTCGTCGCGTTCGCGAACACCGGATGCCCCGGCTCGAGCTCGAGCGCCGACGAGACGATCGCGAAACGGGGCTGCTCGGCCAGGCCGTGCTCCAGACGCCAGGCCGCGTCCTCGTCGCCGACGCGGATGCCGCCGTACCCCTCGGTGCGGACCGTGCCCGCTCCGACGAGCACGACGTCGGCGAGCGTCCGAAGCACCTGCATCGCGAGCCGGTCGGCCTCGTCGCCCAACGGGCCGCTGCGCCCGTCGAGCGTCACCGCCCCGTCGAGGCTCGAGACGAAGTTCATGCGGACGCGCGGGGTCGACCGGTCGGGCAGGGCGTAGGCGTCGAGCAGCGTCGTTCGGTCGATCGTCATGGGTGGCTCCTCCTCGCCGGGTCAGCGGTTGTGCGGGTCCAGCGGTTGTGCGGGTCAGCGGTTGTGCGGTTCAGCGGTCGTGCAGGTCAGCGGTTGTGCTCGAGGAAGACCGGCTCCCGCCATCCCTCGATCGCCTCGATCATGCGCATCGCGTCGACCGTCTCCCGCACGTTGTGCACGCGGACGATCCGCGCCCCCTGCAGGACCGCGTAGACGGCGGCCGCGATGGACCCCTCCACCCGGTCGCGCCGGTCGCGGCGGCCGAGGCTCTCGCCCACGAAGTCCTTGTTCGAGAGCGCGACGAGGGTGGGCCGGCCGAGCGCGACGACCTCGCTGAGCCGCCGCGTCAGCTCGAGCGAGTCGAGCGTGTGCTTGTTCAGGTCGTGCCCGGGGTCGACGATGATCCGGTCGGGTGCGATGCCGCGCGCCTCGGCGAGCGCGACGCGCTCTCGGAGGAAGGCGCAGACCTCGGCGACCACGTCGTCGTACCGCGGGGACGGGTACGGGGTGCGCGGCTTCGCGAGGCTGTGCGTGACGACGATGGCGGCGCCCGCCTCGGCGACGACGTCGGCCATGGCCGCGTCCTGCAGTCCCGTGGTGTCGTTGATGACGTGCGCCCCGGCGGCGAGGGCGGCCCGCGCGACTTCGGGCTGGAACGTGTCGACCGAGATCACGACCCCCGCGTCGGCGAGCGCTTCGACCACCGGCACCACGCGCTCGGCCTCCTCCTCGACCGGGATCGGCGGTCCGGGCGCGAACTTGGCCCCGCCGACGTCGACCCAGTCGGCGCCCTCGTCGATCGCCCGGCGGGCGGCCGCGACCGCGAGGTCGAGGGCGTCGGTCGCACCCTGGTCGTAGAACGAGTCCGGAGTGCGGTTCACGATCGCCATCACGGCGACCTGCCGATCGAAGTCGAACTCGCGCGGGCCGATCCGTCGCCGCCCGAGTCGAGCAGGAGTCTGTCGCATGCCGGACGCCGCCGCTCCGCGCGCGCCGGTCATGCCGCGTCTCCGGCGAGTGCGTCGAGCGGGACGGCCGGATCGGCGAGCTCCTCGGGCGAGACGACGCGTTCCGAGCGGATGAGTCGTTGGACGGCCGCGTTGACATCCCAGACATTGACGTTCATGCCGGCCACGACCCTGCCGTCGGCCAGCCAGAACGCGACGTACTCGCGCGCGGCGAGGTCGCCGCGGATCACCGGCGGTGCGCCGGCCGTGAGCTGACCGTACCCCGAGTACTCCATGCCGAGGTCGTACTGGTCGGTGTAGAAGTACGGCAGCTCGTCGAAGCGCACGGCCTCCCCGGCGAGCGCCCGACCGGCGAGGCGCCCGCCCGCGTCGGCGTTCGCCCAGTGATCGACGCGGAGATGGCGCCCCAGCCGTTCGTTCCAGGTCGCTGCGACGTCGCCCGCCGCGTAGACGTCCGGTGCGCTGGTGGCGAGGCTCGCGTCGGTGAGCACGCCGTCACGCACGTCGATGCCCGCGGATGCCGCGAGCCGGGTGTTCGGCGTCGCACCGATGCCGAACACGACGACGTCCGCCGACACCTCCTCGCCCGTGCCGAGCACGACGGCCGCGACCCGGCCGTTCACGCCCCGGACCGCGGTCACCTGGTCGGGGATGCGGAAGCGGACGCCCTCGCCCTCGTGCATCGCCTGGAAGCTCTCTCCGAGCTCGGCGCCGATCGCGGACGCCAGGGGCACGCCTCGCGCGACGACCACGACCTCGTTGCCGTGCCGACGGGCGGCCGCCGCCACCTCGAGTCCGATCCAGCCGCCGCCGACCACGACGACGCGGCGCCCGCCGCCAGTGAGCGCGCGGCGGAGCGCCGTCGCGTCCGTCAGCCGGCGCAGGTGATGGATGCCTCGGAGCCCGGCTCCGGGACCGGCGAACCGGCGCGGCGACGAGCCCGTGGCGAGCAGCAGCCGATCGTATCGCAGTGTCTCGCCCGAGGCATCCACCGTGTGCTCCGCCGGATCGAGCCCGCGCACGGCGACTCCGGTGCGGACGTCGACGCGATGCTCGCGGAACCACGCGGCGTCGAGCGGATACACCGCGGAGGAGGCATCCGTGCCGAGCAGGTACCCCTTCGACAGCGGCGGCCGCTCGTAGGGCCTGCGCCGCTCGTCGGTCAGCACGACGAGATCGCCGCCGAACCCGGCGGCTCGCGCCGACTCGACCGCTCTGGCGGCCGCGATGCCTCCGCCGACGACGATGATCCGCTCTCCACCAGCCATGCCTGCGATCCTTCCACGGACCGGGTCGGCCCGGGCCGACCCGACCCGCTCTCGGCGAGGCATCCGGCGACACTCGAAGAATGTTCAGCAAAGATCCAGGCGATCCGCAGGAGAATGGCGACATGAGCGACGGACCACGCATCCTCATCGTCGACGACGAGCCCAACATCCGCGACCTGCTGACGACCAGCCTGCGCTTCGCGGGCTTCGCCGTCCGCGCCGTCGGCAACGGCGCCCAGACCATCTCCGCCGTGCTCGAAGAGGAACCCGACCTCATCATCCTCGACGTGATGCTGCCCGACATGAACGGCTTCAGCGTCACGAAGCGGCTGCGCTCGGCGGGCTACACCGCCCCGATCCTCTTCCTCACCGCGAAGGACGACACCGAGGACAAGATCACGGGCCTCACGGTCGGCGGCGACGACTACGTCACGAAGCCCTTCTCGCTCGACGAGATCGTGGCGCGCATCAAGGCGATCCTCCGCCGCACCATGCACGCCGAGGAGGACGCCGTCATCCGCACCGGCGAGCTCACCATGGACCAGGACACCCATGAGGTGCTCGTCGGCGACGTGCCCGTCGAACTCTCTCCCACCGAGTTCAAGCTGCTGCGCTACCTCATGCTGAATCCGAACCGTGTGCTGTCGAAGGCCCAGATCCTCGACCACGTGTGGGAGTACGACTTCAACGGCGACGCCGGCATCGTCGAGAGCTACATCTCGTACCTGCGCCGCAAGCTGGACCAGCACTCGAGTGAACCCCTCATCCAGACCAAGCGCGGCTTCGGCTACATGCTGAAGTCGTCCAAGCCCTGACGAGGCCGTCGGCACAGCGCCGGTCCAGGGAGCGTCCGTAGACTCGGCCCGCCATGCATCAGAGCCTCACCGAGCGGTGGAACCGCATCTCCCTTCGCACCAAGATCACGGGTGTGACGGTGCTCATGCTGACCCTCGGGCTGCTCGTCTCGGGCATCGGCACCGCGGCGATGCTGCGCAACTACGTGGAGAGCCAGGTCGAGCACAAGCTGACGACGATGGCGAGCGGCGGGTCGCTGAGGGAGGAGTTCCGGAACTCGCGTGACGTCTTCATCGCGGTCTACGACGCCGACGGCTCGCTGAGCGAGGACAACTGGTCGAGCGAGAACCCCAACGTGCCGCCGAAGATCCCCCGGCAGCTGACCACGATGGACGTGCTGGAGACCAACCGCGACGGGTACGTCGTCCAGGAACTGCCCGACGCCGAGGGGCATCCCGTGTACCGCGCGGTCATCACGGTGCAGCAGGTCGACCACGGCACGAACGTCGCCGTCCTCATCGCGATCTCCACCGCCGAGAGCGAGCGGCTGCTCGCGGCGTACCTCACGATCTTCCTGGGCTTCGGCTTCGGGGTCATCCTCATCGGCGCGCTGCTGACGCGGATGATGGTCACCTCGACGTTCACCCCGCTCCGCGAGGTCGAGCGCACGGCGGCGGCGATCGCCGACGGCGACTTCAGCCAGCGCCTCGGCGGGGCGACGCCGAACACCGAGGTCGGGCGTCTCACGCGCTCGCTCAACACGATGCTGAACCGCATCGACCGCGCGTTCCGCGACCGGGCGCGCACCATCGAGCAGATGCGACGGTTCGTCGGGGATGCCTCGCACGAACTGCGCACCCCGCTCGTCTCGGTCCGCGGCTACGCCGAGCTCTACCGCATGGGCGCGCTGCAGACGCCCGAGGAGGTCGGGCAGGCGATGGACCGCATCGAGAAGGAGGCCATCCGCATGGGCGGCCTCGTCGAGGACCTGCTCGCCCTCGCCCGCCTCGACGAGGCGAAGCCGCTGGAGCTCGCCGAGGTCGACCTCGTGCCGCTCGCGCGCGACGCGGCCCTCGACGCCATGGCGGCGAACCCCGGACGCGTGGTCACCGTGATCGCGCCCGAGGACCGGGCACCGGATGCCACGGGCACCGCGCCCGTTCTCCAGGTCGAGCTCGACCCGGCTCCGGCGAAGGGCGCGAGAGGGAACCTGTCGTTCGCCGGCGCGACGCTGGCCCGCCTTCGCGGGAGGCGCGTGCGGTCCAAGGCCGGCGCCCCTGCGACACCGGTCGACGCGGGGGCCGCCGCCCCGGGCTCGGCGCCGTCTGCCGAGATCGCGGCGCCGACGGCGTCCGCAGCAGCCGCCGTGGCCGACCCTGGCGCGCAGGCCGCAGCGGGAGCCGGCGCGCCGACCGCGACCGTGCGACGTGCCGTGGTGCTCGCCGAAGAGAACAAGCTGCGCCAGGTCATCACCAACCTCATGGGCAACGCCGTGCGGTTCACCTCGATCGACAGCCCGATCGAGATCCGCGTGTCGGTCGACGACGACGCCGATCGCGCGATGCTCGAGGTCGTCGACCACGGCGAGGGCATCCCTCCGCAGATCCGGGAGAAGATCTTCCAGCGCTTCTGGCGCGCCGACACGTCGCGCACACGGGAGACCGGCGGCTCCGGCCTCGGGCTCGCCATCGTCTCCTCGATCGTCGCCGCGCACAACGGCACCGTCGACGTCGTCGAGACGCCGGGCGGCGGCGCGACCTTCCGCGTATCCCTGCCGCTCGCGGGCTCGCCGTCTGCACCGCAGCGCGTCGCCGAGGGCTGACCGACCCGCCCTCCACACCGGACCGGGCTCGCGAACGCGCACGGACCCTGGCAGGCCGGGCGGCGATCTCCGCCGGGCTCCCTACCGTGGTGCCCACCACGACCGAAGGGAACCCGATGACCAGCTACCACGTCGACGGCGAGCAGGTGCAGGCCGCCACCCAGTCCGCACACGCCGTGATGGGCCGCATCCAGGCCGATGTCGCGAGTCTCATGGGCCAGCTCACCGGACTGCAGTCGTCCTGGTCGGGGCAGGCCGCCTCGGCGTTCCAGGCGGCCGTCTCCGACTGGCGCGCCACGCAGCTCCAGGTCGAGCAGAGCCTCGCGGGGCTCAACCGGGCGCTCGGCGTCGCCGCCACGCAGTACCTCGACGTCGAACAGGCGAACGCGCGACTGTTCGCCAGGTGACGCGGCCGGTCCTCGCTGCCGCCACCTCACCGCGCGAGACACGACGAAGGGCGCCTCCCGCTCGGGAGACGCCCTTCGTGTGTCGGCTGACGCCCTGGACTAGAAGTCCATGCCGCCCGTCGGGTCGCCGACCGGAGCCGGCGTCTTCTCGGGCTTGTCGGCGACGACGGCCTCCGTGGTGAGGAAGAGGCCCGCGATCGACGCGGCGTTCTGCAGCGCCGAACGGGTCACCTTGGCGGGGTCGATGATGCCCTGCGCGAGCAGGTCGCCGTACTCGCCGGACGCCGCGTTCAGGCCGTGGCCGTCGGGCAGCTCGGCGACCTTGTTGGCCACGACACCCGGCTCGAGGCCGGCGTTGAGGGCGATCTGCTTGAGCGGAGCCTCGATCGCGACCTTGACGATGTTCGCACCGGTCGCCTCGTCGCCCGAGAGCTCGAGCTTGCCGAAGGCCTTCGCACCGGCCTGGATGAGGGCGACGCCACCACCGGCGACGATGCCCTCCTCGACGGCGGCCTTCGCGTTGCGGACGGCGTCCTCGATGCGGTGCTTGCGCTCCTTGAGCTCGACCTCGGTGGCCGCGCCCGCCTTGATGACGGCGACGCCGCCGGCGAGCTTGGCGAGGCGCTCCTGCAGCTTCTCGCGGTCGTAGTCGGAGTCGGTGTTCTCGATCTCCTGGCGGATCTGGGCCACGCGGCCGGCGATCTGCTCGGGGTCGCCCGCGCCCTCGACGATGGTGGTCTCGTCCTTGGTGATGACGACCTTGCGGGCCTGGCCGAGCAGGTCGAGGGTGACGTTCTCGAGCTTGAGGCCGAGCTCCTCGCTGATGACCTGGCCGCCCGTGAGGATGGCGATGTCCTGCAGCTGGGCCTTGCGGCGGTCGCCGAAGCCGGGCGCCTTGACGGCGACCGACTTGAAGATGCCGCGCACCTTGTTGACGATGAGCGTCGCGAGCGCCTCGCCGTCGACGTCCTCAGCGATGATGAGGAGCTGCTTGCCGGTCTGGATGACCTTGTCGACGATCGGCAGGAGGTCCTTGATGTTCGAGATCTTGGAGTTGGCGATGAGGATGTACGGGTCCTCGAAGACCGCCTCCTGGCGCTCGGGGTCGGTGACGAAGTACGCCGACAGGTAGCCCTTGTCGAAGCGCATGCCCTCGGTCAGCTCGAGCTCGGTGCCGAAAGTGTTCGACTCCTCGACGGTGACGACGCCCTCCTTGCCGACCTTGTCGATCGCCTCGGCGATGATCTCGCCGATCTGGGGGTCGGCGGCGGAGATCGACGCGGTCGCCGCGATCTCGTCCTTGGTCTCGATCTCCTTGGCGGCCGAGAGCAGCTCCTCGGAGACGGCCGCGACGGCCTTCTCGATGCCGCGCTTGAGGCTGATCGGGTCGGCGCCCGCGGCGACGTTGCGGAGGCCCTCGCGGACCAGCGCCTGGGCGAGCACGACCGAGGTCGTGGTGCCGTCACCGGCGACGTCGTCGGTCTTCTTCGCGACCTCCTTGACGAGCTCGGCGCCGATCTTCTCGTACGGGTCGTCGAGCTCGATCTCCTTGGCGATCGACACGCCGTCGTTGGTGATGGTGGGGGCGCCCCACTTCTTCTCGAGCACGACGTTGCGGCCGCGCGGGCCGAGGGTCACCTTGACCGCGTCGGCGAGCGTGTTGAGGCCACGCTCGAGACCGCGGCGGGCCTCCTCGTTGAAAGCGATGATCTTTGCCATGTGTGTCTCTCGTCCCTTCCCGGACGTCTGGAGATTCTGGGGTTAGCACTCGGATGAGACGAGTGCTAACACCGATTCTGGCACTCTCGATTCGAGAGTGCAAGCGAGCGGATGCCGCACGCGCGACCGCGATCAGGGCGTGAAGCCGACCGACCCGTCGACGGGCACGAGCTCGATCCAGGTCGTGCCCGGCGCGAGCCGGAGCGGCGACCCGTCGTCGGCGCTCAGCACGATCGGCGCCTCCTGCGACGCCTTCGACCACGAGCCGTGGGCCGTCCGCCCGGCCACCGAGACCCAGGCCTCGCCGGCGCCGCCGAGCACCGTGCGCGGCACATCCCCGTACGACCAGTCGATGGCGACGCGCAGCGTCACGACGTTGGTCGCGCGCACCCGGTCGCCCGACGCGTCGGTGTCGGGCCGGCCCTCCTGCAGCCGCAGCCACACGCCCGCGGAGGCATCCCATTCCCACGACGGGAACCGCGACTCGGAGAAGACCGCGTCGATGCGCGACGTCGGCGTCGCCGCCGCGCCCAGCGGTGCGAGCGGATCGGTGGACCCGTAGGCGAACTGCACCGGCGGCGGACCCAGCTCGGTGTGCCGGCCGACGGCCTCGTCCGCCGCGAGCAGCACGTCGTGGGGCGACGGGCGATCGTCGGCACGGGTGAAGAGGCCCGAGTCGTCGAAGTCGAAGACGAGGTTCACCACCGGGGTGTCCTCCATCATGGCCACGAACTGCTCCTGGCCGCCCGAGTACGCCACGAGCCCGCCGAAGGGCACCACGATGTCGGGATCCATCGGCCGGATCGAGCGGACGGGACCGACCTCCTCCGGCACGTCGGCGTGCCACACGGCGGCGTAGCGGGTGAGCCCGCCCTCGACGAGCTCCTCGAAGACGAGGTCCGCGCGGTTCAGGCCGATCTGGGGCCTCGCCTCCTCGTGATCGTCGATCTTCACCGCGATGGAGGGATGGTCGAGCGCCGAGGCATCCATGGGCGTCCCGCGGAGCGGCGCGAACGCGACCGCGACGGGCGGGGCGGGGTCGGCGGGCACGGGTCGCGCCGCCGCGCCTGGGGCCGGCGTGCCGGTCGGCACCGGACCGGCGGGCTCGCAGCCCGCGAGCGCGGCGACGGCGAGGACCGCGATCGACGTCGCGATGGCGACGCCCGCGCGCCTCGGCGCGGGACGCGCGGCTCCCCCCGGCATGGCGTCATCGTAGCCGGACCGGACACGCCGGTCCGCTCTCCGCGCGGCGCGGGTCGCCCGCGTGTCGCGACTGCCGCCGCCCGGAGACACGGAAGCGCCGCCCGGAGACACGGAAGCGCCGCCCGACGCATCGGGCGGCGCATCCGGGACGAGTGAGATCAGGCGGGGCGCACCGATTCGGCCTGAGGGCCCTTGGCCCCCGTGCCGACCTCGAAGACGACCTGCTGGCCCTCCTCGAGGACCTTGTAGCCCGCCATGTCGATCGCGGAGTAGTGGACGAAGACGTCCTGGCCGCCGCCGTCGACCGTGATGAACCCGTATCCCTTTTCAGCGTTGAACCACTTGACGGTTCCGTTCGCCATGCGTTGCTCCCATGTTGCAGTGTGTCGTCAGCACGTGCCTGCGGCCAGTACCGGGCCCCCCTTCGTGCTGACGTGCACCGGATGATGCGTGGCGTTCCACACGGGATCGAGCGACCTTCTCCAGATTGGAGGGACGCGGCGGGCGCGCACAAGAGGGGTTCCGCGGCGAAATGTCGCAGAATGGCAACGATTCGGGCCCGCAGGGCCGGGCGCGATCAGCCGCCGGTGGCGGTCGCGTAGTCGGCGCCGAGCACGACCGCGAGCGGCGTGCCGATCTCGGCGAACTTCGGGTCGAGCCGCACGTCCATCTCCGGAAGGGCCTGCGCGACGCCCCGCGCGGCGCCCTCGAGCTCGGGCGAGGCGTAGTACACGTAGCTCTCGGTGAGATCCTGCTCGCTCGCGTTGGCGGTGGCGCCGACGGGGATGCCGGCCGCCTGCAGCGTCTCGGCCGCGCGCGCCGCGAGGCCCGCCGTGGCCGTGCCGTTCAGCACCGTGACGGGGATGTCGGGCGCCACGGTTGGCGCCGCCGTCGCGGTGGGCTCGGGCGCCTGCGACGCCTGCGGCTCGTCGCCGAAGTTCAGCCGGTCGTTGAAGACGACGACGCCGACGATGCCGGCGGCCGCGAGCACCACGGTCGCGAGGGCGGCCCAGCCGAACGTGATCCAGCCCTGACCGGGCCGCCGAGGCGCCCGGTGCGCGCCGACGCGCTCCATGCCGTGCGGGATGCGGTCGAACCGGTCGCGGGGGAACTTCTGAGCCATGGGGTCCAGTCGTGGGTTCGGGGCCGGGTCAGTCGATCGACCGGCCGAGGGACAGGGTGCGACGCGAGCGGGCTGCGGCGCGTGCATCGCGCATCCGCTGCAGTCGTTTGACGAGCATGGGGTCGTGCCGGAGCGCAGCGGGCGAGTCGATGAGGCCGCCGAGGATCCGATAGTACCGGGCGGCGGAGATGCCGAACTCGGCGCGGACGGCCTCGGCCTTGGCGCCGGGATCCGCGAAGGACCGCGACTCGAACGCGAGGATGCGGCGGTCGAGGTCTCCGAGCGCGTCGGCCGGCGTGCTGCGCTCCGTCGTCCCGGACGCGCCCGGTGGCGCGTCGGCCGGCTCGCGGTGCGGACGGGAGGCCGCTGCGCCGTCGCTCATGCCGCCTCCCTCGTCGCCCGGCCCGTCGCCGCGCGTTCGAGCACATCCTAGGCAGTGGGCGCCTGGGAGCACGCCGAGCCGGACGGCGCGCCCGCGAGCAGACCTGCGGCGACCGGGGAACAGCGGCACGCTCACGGGGGTTGCACCATGCGCGGGACTAGGCTGAACGGCGCCCGCGATCCCGGCCGAGCGGCCGGGGCGGAAGGAGAACGATGGGATACCGCGTCGAGAAGAGCGACGAGGAATGGCGCGCCGAGCTCGACCCCGAGCAGTACGCGGTGCTCCGCGAGGCCGCGACCGAGCGCCCGTGGACGGGTGAACTGCTCGACGAGGAGCGCGCCGGCATCTACACCTGCGCCGCGTGCGGCGCCGAGCTGTTCAAGAGCGGCACGAAGTTCGACTCGGGCTGCGGCTGGCCGAGCTTCTACGAGTCGGTCCGCCCCGAGGCCGTCGAGCTCATCGAGGACACCTCGCTCGGCATGGTCCGCACCGAGGTCCGGTGCGCGGCCTGCGGGTCGCACCTCGGCCACGTCTTCCCCGACGGGTTCGGCACGCCCACGGGCGACCGCTACTGCATGAACTCGCTGGCCCTCGGGTTCACCCCCGAGGCCTGATCCGTGGCGTCGGTCCGCGAGGCGGCGCTCGCGAGGCGCTCGTCGCCGAAGGTGACGGATGCCGCGCCCGGCGACGACGAGCTCGCCGCGCTCGTCGAGGCCGCCGGCCGCGTGGCCGACCACGCGTCGCTCGCGCCCTGGCGAGTGATCGCCGTCCGCGGCGACGCCAGGGCCCGGCTCGGGACGGCCCTGGCCGCCGCCGCGGGCGCCGAGGGCGAGGCCGCCGCGAAGCTCGCGGCCAAGCCCTTGCGGGCGCCCCTGCTCGTCGCCATCGTCGCCTCGGTGACGGAGGGGCATCCGAAGGTCCCCGTCTGGGAGCAGGAGGCCGTCGCCGCGGGCGTCGGGCATCTGCTGAGCCTCCTCCTCGACGAGGCGGGCTGGGGCGTGATGTGGCGCACCGGCCCCTACACGAGGCATCCCGCCGTCGCCGCTGTGCACGGACTCGGCGAGGGCGAACGGCTGATGGGCTGGCTCTACGTGGGCGGCCGCCCCGAGGGCGCGCGCACGACCCGCCCGTCCGCGACGACCGCCGGGCGCCTCAGCTCACTGCACTGAACCGGCGCCCGCCGCCTGCTCGTCCGCCGCGACGTGCCGGTGCATTCGGCGGGGCAGGCTCGCGAGCCCGACCGCCGCGAGGGCGAGCACCGTGCCGCCGATCGTGGCGGCGTCGACCGTTCGCCCGTGCGTCGGCAGCAGCAGGTCGAGCGCGAGCGCGGCCGTGAGCTGCCCCGCGACGCCCGCGAGGGCGAGCACGAGCACGCCGATCACCCGCACGACGACGGCCTGCCCGGCGATGAACAGGCAGCCGAGCACACCGCCCAGGTAGAGCCACGGCTCCGACGGCAGCGCTTCGGGGAATCCCACCGCCGCGGCGTGCACGAGCATGACGACGACCAGCGCCGTCGTGCCGACGGCGAAGTTCAGCACGGTGGAGGTCAGCGCGCTGTCCGCGGCGCCCCGGACCCGGCCGTTCACCGCCTGCTGCCACGCCGCACCGATGCCAGCGGCGAAGGGCAGGAGCATGAGCAGCAGCGGCACGTCGTGGACGAGCTGCGCGGACATCGCCCATCCGATCGCCGCCAGCGCCAGAAGCGCTCCCGCCAGGCGCGACCACGTCACCCGGCGACGCCCGCCCGGTCCGAGACCGACCACGTCGAACACGAGTCCGCCGACCGTCTGCCCGGCCACGATCGCGACCGTGAACACGGCGACGCCCAGCACGCCGGCGGAGAGGCCCTGCGTCGTCACGAAGTACGCGCCCGCGAGCCCGCCGAGGAGCATCCACCAGGCGATGCGGCGGTGCCGGAGCTCGCCCCGCAGCCGCGCGAACCCCGCCCGTCCGGGCCGCCAGCAGGCGAGGGCCACGAGCAGCACGACCAGCCCCGACCCGAACGAGATCGCGGCCGCCGTGTACGGGTCGGCGAGCTCGGTCGCGAGTTCGCCGTTGATGCGGGACTGCACCGCCGTGCCGGCGCCGCAGGCGAGCGCGATGCCGACGGCGACCCAGACCGGGAGCCTGGTCCGCTCGGCGTGGGGATGCACCTGCCCCGACGCGGCCGTCTCGATGGTGCCCGTCGGGGTCGCGGATGTCTCGTCCATGGAGCCGGCTGCGGGACTCGAACCCGCAACCACCGCTTTACAAGAGCGGTGCGCTACCAATTGCGCCAAGCCGGCGAGGGATGCCTCGAGCCCATCCTACCGACCGGCGGCGGCCTGCCCGTGGAACGCACGAGGCGGGCCCGGCGTCGCCGGACCCGCCTCGCGGTGGTCGAACCTTACTGGGCCGGTGCCGGGGTCGGCGTGGGCGTGGCCTCGAGCGAGCTCTCGCTCGCGGCCTGCGTCACGAACGCCTGGAACTCGCCCGGGTCGGTGAGCGAACCCTCGTACGGCTTGCCGTTGACGAGCACCGTGGGGGTGCCGGTGACGGCCTCGAGGTCGGAGTTCGGGATGGGTCCGCTCAGCGCGCGCGTGGTCGCGTCCTGCACCCACGCCTTGAACCGGACGTCGTCGATGCAGGAGTTCACCTGCGAGAGCGACCCGACGCCCGCATCGGACGCGAGCTGCTTCAGCTGATCGTTCGTGAGCCCCGTGGAGCCCTCCTCGGGCTGGTTCTCGAAGAGGATCGCGTTGTAGTCGAAGAACGACTCGGGCGACAGGTCGGCGACGCACGCGGCGGCGTTGGCCGCGCGGAGCGAGTACTGGGTGCCCGCGGACTTGTTCGTCAGGATCGCGATCGGGTGCACCTCGAGCGTCGCGGCACCCGACTCGACGAGCGTGCGCATCGTCTCGGCGTTCGTCGCCTCGAACTGGCCGCAGAACGGGCAGAGGTAGTCGACGTAGGTGACGATGTTGGCGACGTCGCCGCTGTCGTCCTGCACGGTGGCTACGGGGTCGTCGCCCGGCTGCAGCGCCGGCGTCTCGACCGCGGTGATGGCGCCGTCGACGCCCTGCAGCACGATGCCGTCGCTCGCCATGTTGCGCGGGCCGGGGCCGGCCGGCTTGACGCTGTTGAAGATGGCCCAGGCCACGAGACCGGCGATCACCACGACGGCGACGATCACTCCGCCCTGCACGAGCACCTTCTTGCGACGATCGCGCCGCTTCTGCTCCTCGCGGAGGAGTCGCGCCTTCTCGCGGGCCGCCTCCCTGCGCTCGTTACGGGTCGGACGTGGCTGACTGGAACCGCCGTTGCTCATCGATGGTCACTTTCGGACTGTGCTGTGGGAGCCCCTGGCGCTGAGGCAGCGACCGGGCCGTGGGGGCGCGCGCATCCATGCGTGCGGACGCCACCACGATAGTAGGGACGATGGCTGGGAAACACCCAAGACGGATGCCCCGCCGCCGGCCGGCGGCCGCGGCTTGCGCGGCGGTTCGCGCGTGCGATACTGAGTGGGCGTCGCTGGCGACGCACTCATCCATCACTACGGATCGTCCGGCACGTACCTGCCGGTGAAGGAGAACCAGAGAACCATGGCATCAGTCACGTTCGACAAGGCCACCCGCCTGTACCCGGGCGGCACCCGTCCGGCCGTCGACCAGCTCGACCTCGAGATCGCCGACGGCGAGTTCCTCGTCCTCGTCGGCCCGTCCGGCTGCGGCAAGTCCACGTCGCTCCGTATGCTCGCCGGCCTCGAAGAGGTCAACGAGGGCAACATCTTCATCGGCGACCGCAACGTCACCGACGTGCCCCCGAAGGACCGCGACATCGCGATGGTCTTCCAGAACTACGCGCTGTACCCGCACATGACCGTCGCCGAGAACATGGGCTTCGCGCTCAAGATCGCCGGCGTCGGCAAGGACGAGCGCGCCGCGCGCGTGCTCGAGGCTGCGAAGCTGCTCGACCTCGAGCCCTACCTCAACCGCAAGCCGAAGGCCCTCTCGGGTGGTCAGCGTCAGCGCGTCGCCATGGGCCGCGCGATCGTGCGTCAGCCGCAGGTCTTCCTCATGGACGAGCCGCTGTCGAACCTCGACGCGAAGCTCCGTGTGCAGACCCGCACCCAGATCGCCTCGCTCCAGCGCCGTCTCGGCGTCACCACGGTCTACGTCACGCACGACCAGACCGAGGCGCTCACCATGGGCGACCGCATCGCGGTGCTGAAGGACGGCGTCCTCCAGCAGGTCGGCACCCCGCGCGACCTGTACGAGCAGCCGAACAACGTCTTCGTCGCGGGCTTCATCGGCTCGCCGGCGATGAACCTGTTCCACGCCGACGTCGCCGAGGGCGGCATCCGGTTCGGCACGGCGGTCGTGCCGGTCGAGCGCGACGTGCTCGAGCACGCGGGCACGCAGGTCACCGTCGGCGTCCGCCCCGAGGACATCCAGGTCTCGACCACGCAGGGCGAGGGCCTGGCCGTCACGGTCGACCTCGTCGAGGAGCTCGGCGCCGACGGCTACCTCTACGGCCACTCCGACATCGAGGGCAAGCGCACCGACATCGTCGCGCGCGTCGACGGCCGCACCCACCCGTTCGCGGGCGACACGGTCTACCTCACCCCGACGCCGAACCACGTCCACGTGTTCGACGCCGAGTCGGGCGAGCGCCTCGGCCACCGCGTCGCCGCGAGCTAGTCTCCGCAGATCGATCGGATGCCGGTCGGGCTTCGGCCCGGCCGGCATCCGTCGTTTCCGCCGCGCACGCGCCGCCGGCGCATCTGGAAGGATCGAACCCATGAGCGGCTCCCTCTCGATCACCTCGGCCATGGCCGACCCGGCCCTCCTCGACCTGCCGTGGGACCTCCCGCTCGAGGCCTGGCCGAGCGACACGATCGCGGCGCTGCCGAAGGGCATCTCGCGTCACCTCGTGCGCTTCGCCCACCTCGGTGGCCACGTCGTGGCGATCAAGGAGACGACCGCCGAGATGGCGAAGGGCGAGTACGAGATGCTGCGGACCCTGCAGCGACTCGAGATCCCCTGCGTCGACCCTGTCGCCGTCATCACGAATCGCACCGACGCAGAGGGCGAGGCGCTGAAGCCCGTCCTCGTCACACGGCACCTCCGCTTCTCCCTTCCCTACCGCGCGCTGTTCTCGCAGACGCTCCGCCCCGACACCGCGACGCGGCTCGTCGACGCCCTCGCGGTCCTCCTCGTGCGCCTGCACATCGTCGGCTTCTTCTGGGGCGACGTGTCGCTGTCGAACACGCTCTTCCGCCGCGACGCGGGCGCGTTCGCCGCGTACCTGGTCGATGCCGAGACCGGCAAGCTCTACGAGGGCGGGCTCTCGAACGGCCAACGCGAGAACGACCTCGAGATCGCCCGGGTCAACATCGCGGGCGAGCTGCTCGACCTCGAGGCTGGCGGCCGCGTCGCCGACGAGCTCGACCCCGTGCGCATCTCCGACGGCATCGTCGACGCGTACCGCAGCCTCTGGACCGAGCTGACCGGTGTCGAGTCGTTCGCCACGGCCGAACGCTGGCGCATCAACGAGCGGGTCAACCGGCTGAACGAGCTCGGCTTCGACATCGAGGAGCTGGCGATCAAGACGGATGACTCGGGCACGACGGTCCGCATCCAGCCGAAAGTCGTCGACGCCGGGCATCATCAGCGCCGCCTCCTCCGGCTCACGGGCCTCGACGCCGGGGAGAACCAGGCCCGGCGGCTCCTCAACGACCTCGACTCCTACCGCGCGGCGTACGGCAAGGGCGACCTCGACGAGGAGATGGTGGCCCACGAGTGGCTCATGCGCGTGTTCGAGCCGGTGGTGCGGGCCATCCCGACCGAGCTGCGCGGCAAGCTCGAGCCCGCGGAGGTCTTCCACCAGTTGCTCGACCACCGGTGGTTCCTGGCACAGCGCGAGGGGCACGACATCCCGCTCGCCGAGGCCGTGACGAGCTACATCAACACCGTGCTCCGCCACCGGCGTGACGAGGCGACCATGATCGACCCGCCGACCGGTGCGATCACCACCGCGATGCCGACGATCGACACGGCGGCCATCCCCGTCGTCGATCCCGACGACGAGGGCGACTGGCGCGCGAAGGTCTAGCCCTGGGGGGCAGCGGCCGCGTCGGGCGCCGCCGCGGCGCGCAGCTTCGAAATCTCGTAGAGCGTCACCGAGGCCGCGATGCCGGCGTTCAGCGACTCCGTCGCCGAGCTGATCGGGATCGACACGATGGCGTCGCACGTCTCGGTCACGAGCCGCGACAAGCCCTTGCCCTCGGAGCCGACCACGACGACGATCGGCCGGTCGGCCCACGAGAGGCCCGGCAGCGACACATCGCCGCCGCCGTCGAGGCCGAGGACGAACACGCCGCGCTCCTTCAGCAGCTTCAGCGTCTGGGTGAGGTTCGTGGCCATCGCGACCGGCACGCGCGCGGCGGCACCAGCCGAGGTCTTCCACGCGCCGGCGTTCACGCCCACGGAACGCCGCTGCGGCACGATCACGCCCTGCCCGCCGAAGGCGGCGGTCGACCGGATGATCGCCCCGAGGTTCCGGGCGTCGGTGATGCCGTCGAGGGCGACGAACAGCGGCGTCTCGTCGTTCGCGAGCACCTCGTCGAGCAGCTCGATCGGGTGCGCGTACTCATAGGGCGGCACCTTCAATGCGAGGCCCTGGTGCACACCGCCCTCGCCGGCGAGGCGGTCGAGCTCGGGACGCATCACCTCGAGGATCGGGATGCCGCGGTTGGTCGCCAGCTTCACGGCTTCCTTCACCCGGTCGTCCATCTCGATGCGAGCGGCGATGTACAGCGTGGTCGCCGGCACGCGGGTGCGGAGCGCCTCGACGACCGAGTTGCGGCCGGTCACGATCTCCGACTCGTCGCCGCTCCGCGAACGCTGCGCGGCGCCCGAGGCTCCGCGGGGCGCCCCCTTCGAGGTGCTCGCCCCGGCCGGCCGGCCCTTGCCGCCCGCCGCCTTGTAGCGCTCCTCAGCCGCCTTCCGCTTGCCGGCCGGATGCCACGCGCGGTCTTCGGCCTTCGGCGTCGGGCCCTTGCCCTCGAGCGCCTTGCGGCCGTGGCCGCCGGTGCCGACCTGCTTGCCCTTGCCGCTCTTGCGAACGGCTCCGCCGCGTCCCTTGCCGGTGCTGCCCTTCATGAGCTGAGGCTCCAATGCGTTCCTGAAGACGAGTCTTCGATGGTGATGCCCGCGGCTGCGAGCTCGGCCCGGATGCGATCCGCGGCCTGGTAGTCCTTGGCCAGGCGAGCGGCCTGGCGGTCGTCGATGAGGCGCGTGACGAGCGCGTCGAGGGCGGCGGCGGCCGGCCCCTGCTCCGCGGTCGCCCAGTGCGGGTCGCGCGGATCGATGCCGAGCACGCCGACCATCGCGACGACCTGGCCGTGCGCGGCCGCAGCCTCGTGCAGCTGCTCGCCGTCGAGGGCGTGGTTGCCCGCGCGCACCGTGTCGTGCAGCACGGCGAGCGCCTGCGGCACCCCGAGGTCGTCGTCCATCGCCTCGGCGAACGGCTCTGGCACGACGGGCGCGCCCTCCCCGGCGAACCGGGTGCCCGCGAGCCGGCGCTCGACGCGTGCGAGGAAGGTGCGGATGCGATCGACCGCAGCCTCAGCCTCGGCGAGGGCGCCGGGGCCGTAGTCGAGCGTCGAGCGGTAGTGGGCGGCGCCCAGCAGGTAGCGGATCGCCAGCGGCGACGCGAGCTCGAGCAGCTCGGCGGCGTAGACGGAGTTGCCGAGCGACTTCGACATCTTCTGGCCGCCGATGTTCACGAGGCCGTTGTGCACCCAGTACCGCGCGAAGCCGTCGCCGGCCGCGGTGGACTGGGCGAGCTCGTTCTCGTGATGCGGGAACCGCAGGTCGAGTCCGCCGCCGTGGATGTCGAACTCGGGCCCGAGGTAACGCCGGCTCATGGCGGAGCACTCGATGTGCCAGCCCGGGCGGCCGGCGCCCCAGGGCGACTCCCACGAGGCGGACTCGGGTTCCTCGGGCTTCCGGCCCTTCCACAGCGCGAAGTCTCGCGGGTCGCGCTTGCCGCGGGGGTCCGCGTCGGGCGCGGCCTCCATGTGCTCGCGCGACTGCCGGGTGAGCTCGCCGTAGGCGGGCCAGCTCGACGTGTCGAAGTAGACGTCGCCGGAGGCATCCGTCGCGGGGTACGCGTGACCGCGCTCGATGAGGCGGGCGATCAGCTCCTGCATCTGCATGATGCTCGCCGTCGCGCGCGGCTCGTAGGTGGGCGGGAGAATGCCGAGCGCGCGGTAGCCCGCCGAGAACTCGAGCTCGACGCGGTAGGCGAGCGCCCACCACTGCTCGCCGGTGACGGCCTCGAGGATCTTGTCGTCGATGTCGGTGACGTTGCGGACGAAGGTCACCTCGTAGCCGCGGTAGGAGAGCCAGCGCCGCATGACGTCGTAATTGAGGGCGCTGCGCAGGTGGCCGATGTGCGGGCTCGACTGCGGGGTGGGTCCGCAGACGTACATGCCGACGTGCCCCTCGCGGAGGGGCACGAAGTCGCGAAGCGCCTGGGCCTTGGTGTCGTACAGTCGGAGCGTCACCCGTCAAGCCTACCGGCGGCGGGCGCGCCCGGCCTGGTCAGGTCGGGAGGATGACGGCGGTCGCGATCGCCGCGACCCCCTCGCCGCGGCCCGTGAGCCCGAGGCCATCGGTCGTCGTCGCGGCCACGCTGACCGGGGCGCCGAGCGCCCCCGAGAGTACGCGCTGCGCCTCCTCGCGCCGCGGTGCGAGCTTCGGGCGATTGCCGAGCAGTTGCACGCTCACGTTGCCGATGCGGAAGCCCGCCTGCTCGACGAGCTGCCGCGCCCGGGCGAGGAAGACCTCGCCGTGCGCGCCGGCGAGCTCGGGGTCGTCCGTGCCGAACACGCTGCCGAGGTCGCCCAGGCCCGCGGCCGAGAGCAGCGCGTCGACGATGGCGTGGCTCACGGCGTCGCCGTCGCTGTGGCCGGCGAGCCCGCGCTCGCCCGGCCACTCGAGCCCGGCGATCCAGAGGGGCGTGGCCTGGTCGTCGGCGAAGGCGTGCACGTCGACGCCGGTGCCGATCCGTGGCGCTGCGGGCACCGGCACGGATGCTCCCGCCCCCGCGAACCGCTCGGACGCCCCCGGCGAGCCGGCTTCCCGGGCGTGCCCGGCCCGATCGCGCACGAGCCGGTCGGCGCGGGCCAGGTCGGCGGGCACGGTGATCTTGAAGGCGCGCGCATCGCCGGGGACCACGTCGACGGCGAGGCCGATGGCGGCGACGAGGGCGGCGTCGTCGGTGTACTCCGCACCGCGTTCCGCAGCGGTCGCGTACCCCCGGTCGAGGGCGTCGCGCGGAAACCCCTGCGGCGTCTGGACCGCCGCGAGCTCGGACCGGTCGACGGTCTCCACCACACGCCGACCGGCGTCGACGCGCTTGATGGTGTCGACGACGTCGAGCGCCGGGATCACCCCGTGCCCGCGTGATCGCACCGCCTGCACCACCTCGTCGAACACGAGCGCAGGGGTCAGCGCCCGTGCCGCATCGTGCACGAGCACGGTATCGACCAGGTGCGGCACGACGCCGAGGCCGCGTGCCACCGAGTCCTGCCGGCTCGAGCCGCCTGCGACGACGTCGAGCGGGGCGTCGGCCGCGGCGGCCACCGGGCCGAGGAGCTCGCGGGCCTCGTCCACGCGCGACTCGGGCACCACGACCACCAGGTGCGGCGTCTCCCGCATGCCCAGCACGGCATCCACCGCGACGGCCAGCATCGGCCGCCCGCCGACGGATACGAAGGCCTTCGGCTCGGGATGCCCGAGCCGGGTGCCGCTGCCGGCGGCCACGACGATGACGGCGACGGTCGAAGCGCTCACGCTCCGACCCTAGCCCGTGCACGTGTGGCAGGCTGGCCCGATGAGACGACTGCAGACCATCGCGGCCGCGGCTGCGATCGCGTGTCTCACGGGGTGCGCGACCGCCGCCTCACCCGAGGACCTCGCCGACCGCGCCGCGGCGGCGGGCATCGCACCCGACCTCGTCTCCACGACGTCGATCGAGGGCTACGACCTCGCCGGGCAGTCGGTGGGCGTGTACGGCGACGACGGGATGTCGGCGATCTACGTCGCCGCGGCCGACGGCGACCAGATCCGGCTCACGACGGCGCGAGGCACCTTCGACGAAGCGGGATGCGAGGCGCTGCCGATCGAGGAGGCTCCCGACGCGGAGGTCGCGTGCACGCGCGACGGCGACGTGTGGCACCGGGAAGCGAACGGCCGACACGAATACGTCGTCGCCCGCGACGGAGCCCTGGTGCGGCTCGTGGGCACGGCGGCGACCGAGCCGTCGGCGCTCGCCGAGGCCGCCGAGGGGGTGCACGTGCCGAACGCCGCCGAACTCGACGCGCTCTTCGCGGACGTGCCCGTCATCGATCCCGACCGCGAACCGGTCGAGCGCGGCGATCTGCCCGAACAGGGCGATCTCGCTCCGGGCGACCCTCCGGGCGCGAGCGGCTGACCTCACCGGATCGGGGCAGGTGGCCCCACCCGGACGGCCCGATCCGGCCGGCCGAAACCGGTCGCGCCGGCCCCGGACAGCACGATGAGCGGTGGCCGCGGCCACCGCTCATCGATCGCGGTATCAGGAGGCGAGGACCTCGTCGAGCACGACCGAGGCCTGCTCCTCGTCGGTCTTCTCCGCCAGCGCGAGCTCGGAGATGAGGATCTGACGCGCCTTCGCCAGCATCCGCTTCTCCCCCGCGGACAGGCCACGGTCCTGGTCGCGGCGCCAGAGGTCGCGGACGACCTCCGAGACCTTGATCACGTCGCCCGACGCGAGCTTCTCCAGGTTCGCCTTGTACCGGCGCGACCAGTTGGTCGGCTCCTCGGTGAAGGGGGCGCGCAGCACCTCGAAGACCTTGTCGAGGCCTTCCTTGCCGATGACGTCGCGCACGCCGACCAGGTCGACGTTCTCGGCCGGAACCTCGATGACGAGGTCGCCCTGCGTGACGTTCAGCTTGAGGTAGAGCTTCTCTTCGCCCTTGATGACGCGTTTCTTGACTTCGACGATCGTTGCGGCGCCGTGGTGGGGGTAAACGACGGTCTCGCCAACCTCAAAAAGCATGAATCGGTGTCCTTTCGGCAACTTTCAGTTTATCACACCGCTCACCTGCTAAGGTTCCGCCTCCGGCCTCGCGACCGCCCGTAGGCTATGCTCGTCTCGACCCTGCGCGCCGGGCCGGCAGCCTCGCGCGCTCACGCACTTGGAGGTTCTGTGAAGGCGCGTCTCGCGGCATCCGCTGCCCTGGCTCTCGGCATCGTCATCGGCGCAAGCGGCTGCTCGATGGTCACGTACCAGGCGACGACCGAGCACTACGACGCGAGCGACGGCATCTCCGCCAACGTCGGCACCCTCGACCTCCGCAACATCCTCGTGATCACCGAGGCCGGCGAGGAGGACGCGAGCCTCGTCTTCACCGTCTCCAACTCCGGCGAGGACGACGCCGAGCTCACGGCCGAGCCCGTCGACGGCGGCGAGCCCGTGACCCTCGAGGTCGAGGCCGGCAGCCAGGTCGTCCTCGGCGCCGACGGCGACGAGCCGCTCACGCTCGAAGGACTGTCGGCCGACCCCGGCGCGCTCGTCTCGATCTACTTCTCCGCCGAGGGCGCCGAGGGCGTCGAGCTCCGCGTGCCCGTGCTCGACGGCTCGCTGCCCGAGTACGCCGACCTGCTGCCCTAGCGGCGGCCCGCGCCGCGGCGGCGGCCTGCCGCGGATCGGCGGTCCGCTCGCGCTACGCCTCGAACCGGTAGCCGAGGCCGCGGACGGTCACGAGCTGCACGGGCTCCGACGGCACCTCTTCGATCTTCGAGCGGATGCGCTTGATGTGCACGTCGAGGGTCTTGGTGTCGCCGAAGTAGTCCGAGCCCCACACGCGATCGATCAGCTGACCGCGGGTCAGCACCCGGCCCGGATTGCGCATGAGCAGCTCGAGCAACTCGAATTCCTTCAGCGGCATCTGCACCGCCGCCCCGTCGACCTCGACCGTGTGCCGGTCGACGTCCATCCGCACCCGGCCGCCCTCCAGCACCGACTCGTCGAAGTCGAGCGCCTCCACCCGGCGCCGGAGCACCGCACGGATGCGGGCCAGCAGCTCGCGCGTCGAGTACGGCTTCGTGACGTAGTCGTCGGCGCCCAGCTCGAGGCCCACGACGATGTCGATCTCGGAGTCCTTCGCGGTCAGCATGATGATCGGCACGCTCGACCGGTTCCGGATCTCGCGGCACACCTCCGTGCCGGGCAGGCCGGGCAGCATGAGGTCGAGCAGCACCAGGTCGGCGCCCGCGCGGTCGAACGCGGCGACCGCGTCGCGGCCGTCGGCGGCGACCTCCACCTCGTACCCCTCCCGCTCCAGCAGGAACGCGAGCGGCTCGCTCAGGGCGGCCTCGTCTTCGACGAGCAGGATTCGGGTCACGCGGATGCTCCTCCGGGGGCGGCGGCCGGTGCGGCCGCATGGTCGTCATAAGTGGATGCCTCGTCGGCGGAGCCGGAGGCATCCGTCTGGATCGCCTCGCCCTGCTCGGCGATCGGAAGCCGGATCGTGAACGTGGCTCCTCGGCCGGGGCGCGACCAGACGCGCACCTCGCCGCCGAGGTTCTGCACCGTGTGCTTCACGATGGAGAGGCCGAGTCCGCTGCCGCCGGTGTTGCGCGACCGGGCCTGGTCGACCCGGTAGAACCGCTCGAACACGCGATCGAGGTCCTCCTCGGCGATGCCGATGCCCTGATCGGTGACCGCGATCTCGACGATCGCGCCGTCGACGCGCACGCCCACGCCGACCCGGCCGCCCTCGTTCGAGTACGCGATCGCGTTGGCCACGAGGTTGTGCACGGCGACGACCATGAGCGAGCGGTCGCCCCAGACCTGCGCGCCGCTCTTGGCGCGCACCGCGACCTCGATGCCCTTGCTCGCCGCGACGACGCGGTTCTGCTCGACGGCGGCCCGGCATGCGTCGTCGACGTCGACGAGCTCATCGGGTCGCAGCGCGTCCTGCGCCTGCAGACGCGAGAGCTCGATCACCTCGTTCGTGATGTGGGCGAGCCTCGCCGACTCGACGCTGAGCCGGTTCGCGAACCGGCGCACCTGCTCGGGCTCCTCGGCCGCCATGTCGATCGCCTCGGCGAGCAGGCTCACCGACGCGATCGGCGTCTTCAGCTCGTGGCTGATGTTCGCCACGAAGTCGCGGCGCACCTCGTCGAGCCGGTGCGCCTCGGTGCGGTCCTCGGCGAGCAGCAGCACGAACCTCGTGCCGAGCCGCGCGGCGCGCACGCGAAGGCGCAGCTGGGCCTGGCCGAACGGGCCCCTCGGCACGATCACCTCGGCGTCGGCGGGCTCCCCGGTGCGCCGGACGCCGGCGACGAGGTCGGCGAACTCCGCGTGCACGAGCGACTGGTCGCGCACGAGACCCATGGAGAGGGCGCCCGGCGAGGCGCGGAGCACGTTGTTCGAGGGATCGAGGACGATCCCGGCCGACTCGAGCACGTCGAGCACCTGGCCCACGCCGTCGGGGATCGTGGGGGCGACGACGCGCGCGGCGGCGTTCCCGCGGCGCTCCGCGACGTGCAGCACGATCATGAACGCGGCGCCGAGGAAGACGCCGAAGGCCAGGGCGGCGAGCACCAGCCAGGTGGACTCCATGTGCACCACGATAACGAGACGTGAAGGGCCGCACGGCCCGGATGGCCCCGTACGGCGCTACGTTAGGAAGTGTTCAGGTTCGCGGCACCTGCTGTTCACCCGCCGCCGGGAGGATGACCGGGGCCGGAGGGAACCGGTGCGCCCGCGCGCGTCGCGCGGGCGGTGGAGATCAAGGGGTTCGTACATGCGTGAGGTGTTCCAGCAGGAACTGCGGGAGGTGCAGGACGGCCTGGTCGAGATCGCCGGCCTCGTCGCCGAATCGATCGACAAGGCGACCCGGGCGTTCAACGAGTCCGACGTGAGCCTCGCCGAGGAGGTCATCGCCGAGGACCCCCGCATCGACCAGGCGACCGTCGCGCTCGACGAGCTCGCCATCACCATCCTCGCGCGGCAGCAGCCGGTCGCCCGGGACCTCCGCATCGTGGTGTCCGCCCTCCGGGTGAGCGCGTCGCTCGAGCGCATGGGCGACATGTCGACCCACATCGCCCAGCTCGCCCGCTACCGGTTCCCCGACAAGGTCGTGCCGAAGTCGCTGCGGTCGACGTTCGCGGAGATGGGCCGGCTCGACGTCGAGATCGCCCGCAAGCTCGCCGAGCTGCTGCGCAACGAGGACGTCAAGCTCGCCGAGGAGATCCGCAACGAGGACGACAAGATCGACGCGCTGCACCTCAGCGTCTTCGACAAGGTGCTCGGCGAGACCTGGAAGGGCGAGGCGATCGACACCGTCGACGCGACCCTCGCGAGCCGGTACCACGAGCGGTTCGCCGACCACGCGGTCTCCATCGCCAAGAAGGTGCAGTACCTCGCAACCGGCGACTGGGTGCCGGAGCAGTAGACGCCGCCACGACGAGACATGGCGAAGGGCCCGGCGAACACCGCCGGGCCCTTCGTCGTCCGTTCGCGCGTGGTGCGGGCGGCTACTTCTTGCCCTGCGCGGCGACCGCAGCGGCGCCCGCGGCGGCGGCCTCCGGGTCGAGGTACTCGCCGGGCTTCGTGGGCATGAAGTCGTCGCCGAGCTCGTAGACGAGCGGGATGCCGGTGGGGATGTTGAGCTCGGCGATGTCTTCGTCGCTGATGCCCTCGAGGTGCTTCACGAGCGCGCGCAGCGAGTTGCCGTGCGCCGTGACGAGGACCGTCTTGCCGGCGGCGAGGTCGGGGACGATGCCCTCCTCCCAGTACGGCAGCATGCGCGCGATGACGTCTTTCAGGCACTCGGTGCGGGGCAGCTCGTCGTCGGTGAGGGTCGCGTAGCGCGGGTCGCCGACCTGCGAGTACTCGGCGTCGTCGTCGAGCGGGGGCGGGGGCACGTCGAACGAGCGACGCCACAGCTGGAACTGCTCGGGCCCGTACTTCTCGAGCGTCTCGGCCTTGTCGAGCCCCTGCAGCGCGCCGTAGTGGCGCTCGTTCAGCCGCCACGACCGACGGACGTCGATCCACAGCCGGTCGGCCTCCTCGAGCGCGAGGTCGGCCGTCTGGATGGCGCGCGTCAGCACCGAGGTGTGGAGCACGTCGGGCAGCACCTGCTTCTCGACGAGCAGCTCGCCCGCGCGCTTGGCCTCGGCGCGGCCCTGCTCGCTGAGCCGCACGTCGACCCAGCCGGTGAAGAGGTTCTTCTGGTTCCATTCGCTGTTGCCATGGCGCAGCAGCACGAGGGTGTGAGGCATGCGACCAGCCTATGGCCTGCGAGACTGGGGGCCATGCCCGTCGGAACCGTCACGCGAGGCACCACGAACACCAACCGCCTGCGCCGCGTCGATCGGTGGATCGCGGTGCAGCCCCAGTTGCGCCGGGCTTCCGACCCGCTCGTGGTCGACCTCGGGTACGGCGCGAGCGGCGTGACCGCGTTCGAGCTCGCGACAAGGCTGCGACGCGCACGGCCCGACGTCGAGGTGCTCGGACTCGAGATCGATCCGGCACGCGTGCGCACCGCGACTGCGCAGCTCGAGGCTCTGCGCGCCGGCCGGTCGGCGTTCCCGCCCGACCTCGACGTCTCATTCGCCCTCGGCGGGTTCGAGGTGCCGACGCCGGAGGGCCGGCGCCCCGCCGTGATCCGCGCGTTCAACGTGCTGCGCCAGTACGACGAGGCCGAGGTCGCCGCCGCCTGGGGCCGGCTCACCTCCCGCATCGCGCCCGACGGCCTCGTCGTCGAAGGCACCTGCGACGAGCTCGGCCGCGTCGCGAGCTGGGTCGGGCTCGGGGCATCCGGGCCGGCGACGTTCACGCTCAGTCTGCGGCTCACCGCGCTCGAGCAGCCGTCGATCGTCGCCGAGCGGCTGCCGAAGGCGCTCATCCATCGCAACGTGCCGGGCGAACGTGTGCACGAGCTGCTGACCGCCCTCGATCGCGCGTGGCGGGTGCACGCGCCGTGGTCGGTGCATGGGCCGAGTCAGCGGTTCATCCGGGTGGCGCGCACCCTGCGCGACGAGGGCTGGCCCGTCCGCGACGGCGTGCGGCGGTGGCGGCTCGGCGAGCTCACCGTCGACTGGGACGCGGTCGCGCCGCGCTGAGCCGCACGCGAACCGCCGGCCGGTGGCGAGGGGCGGAGCTCAGTGCCGCACGCCGAGGCGCGGCAGTCGCGGCACGTCGACCGCGGCGCCGGCGTCGGCCGGGACGATCTCGACCTGCGCGGCCGCGACGTCGATGCCGTGGCTCTCGACGATGAGCGGCAGGTCGGCCGGCACCGCGCGTTTGATCACGGCGAGCGCGATCGGCCCGAGCTCGTGGTGCAGCGCGCTCGAGGTGATGCGGCCGACGGTGCGGCGCTCGGGCTCCGCGCCCGGCTCGGGCTCGGGTCTGGTCTTCTCTCCGACGACGGGCTCGCCGGCCGTGGGCAGCACCGTGTCGCTGCCGTCGAGGTGCAGCAGCACGAGTCGGCGCGGCGGGCGCCCGAGGTTCAGCACCTTGGCGACGGTCTCCTGCCCCTTGTAGCAGCCCTTGCCGAGGTCGACCGCGCTCCGCAGCCAGTCGAGCTCGTGCGGGATCGCCTTCTCGTCGACCTCGGTCGCGAACCGGGGTCGCCACGCGGCGATGCGCAGCGCCTCGGCGGCCAGCGATCCGGCCGCCTCGATCCGCCCGGCCGCGACGGCCTGCGCCGCGTCGGCGAGCGCCGTGCGCGGCACGACCCGCTCGATCCACGTCCACGCTTCGGCGGGATGCCGCGCCTCGTGCGAGTACTGGTACCCGGATGCCTCCCGCCACGGGTCCGCCCAGTCGAGGGCGACCCCCGCCGGGGCGGCGGCCGGCACGGCCGCATCGAGCGCCGCCTCGTCCATCGCCGCGATGACGGCCCACTCGGCCGAGACGTCGGCGACCTCGACCCGGAGCATGAACCGCATGCGGTCGAGGAATGCCGCGAGCGGTGCGGCCTCGGCGCCTTCGACGACCAGCCAGGTGGTGACGCCGTCGTCGAGCACGTGTGCGACGTGCTCGATGTGGCCGTTGGCGTCGAGGAGCAGGGCTTCGGCCGACTCGCCGGGAGCGAGCCGGGCGAGCGCCTGGCTCGCCATCGAGTGCAGCCAGCTCAGCCGGTCGGGCCCCGTCACGGTGACGACGCCGCGATCGGACAGGTCGACGACGGCCCGGCCCTGCTCGAGGCGTCGCTGCTCGATGATCGGGTTGCCGTAGTGGCCCGCGACGCCGTCGTCGACACCCTCCGCGGGGACGGCGCCGGGCAGCGAGAGGAACGGGGACGTCATCAGTCGGCCTTCGCCAGCCGGGCCGAAGCGTGGGTGCGCAGCTCCTGACCCAGGGCCGCGATGTCCCACGCCCAGAGCAGGTGCCCCTCGACGAGGCCGTACAGCCGGGTCGCCGCCGAGTACTCCTGCGCGCCCGCCGAACGGATCACCGCGTCGGTCGCGAGATCGATGCGCGGGCCCTTCACCTGCCCGAGATACAGCTCGAGGATGCCGGCCGGATGAGCGATCGACACATCGAGGTCGAACCCGCCGTCGGCGTTGCGCAGCGACTCGACCTGCTCGGCCGTCGCGAAGCGGGGCTCGCCCGAGGCCGGCAGCAGCGCCGGCCCCTGATCGCCCTCGCCGAGCGCCCGCGCGAGCCGCCAGTACCCGGTCTCGGTCGCGAGCGGCGTGGGCTCACCGCCCTCCTCCTCGGGGAAGAGCCAGGTGTAGGAGGTGTAGTTCAGGTGCGGCAGCCCGTCGTGGCTGAAGCTCACCCGCTGACCGAACTCGCGGGTGACCTTGCCCTCGCCGACCTGGTAGTCGATGACGCCCGACCCCTCCCACACGCCGATGAGCCAGGAGAGCGGCACGAGCTCGGCCGGAAGGTCGACGGGCAGCTCGATCATCGCCACGCCTGCATCAGCGCTTAGCGCTGGCCCTTGAAGAGCTTGTAGACCACGACGCCGGAGATCCAGGCGATCGCGAGCGTCGCGAGGCCGAGCAGTCCGATGAAGAGGAGTTCGAGGGCGAGCAGCTCAGACATGCTGCGAGTCTACCCCGCGTCCGCTCAGCCGGCGGGCGTCGCGGCGAGCACCGCTGCGGCGAGCGCGACGACCACCGCGGCCCCGGCCACCGCCCAGCTGGCCCGCGCGACGAAGCCTTCCGGCCGCCTCGTCGCGAGCTGCGCGACGAGCGCCGTGAGCACCGCCAGCGCGAAGACCACGCCGAGCGCTCCGAACCGGCCGAGCGGCGAGGCATCCGTGACCCAGGCGGCGCCGGCCGCCGCGCCGGCGACGACCGCGATCGAGCCGGCCGCGGCGACCGCCCAGGCCACCGCCACCGCCGTCCGGCCCCCGCGCGCGCTCGTCGAACTCGTGTCCATCACTCCCCGTTTCCGGGCGCGTCACCCAGCGTCCGGCGTCCCGTAGTATTGACCGCACCTTACTACTGGAGGGTGTGCGTGGCGCAGCTGCTGATCCTGTCGCCGGCGGCCGACGAAGACGTCCTCCCGGCTCTGTCGCTCCTGACTCATCGAACGCGGGTGATCCCCGCGTCGCCCGAGCAGCTCGTGCGCGCGCCCGAGTCCGACCTCGTCATGCTCGACGCGCGCACCAACCTCGCCGCCGCCAAGGCACTCGCCCAGATCCTCCGCACGACCGGTCTGTCCGCGCCGCTGCTGCTCATCGTGACCGAGGGCGGGCTCGCGGCGGTCACGCCCGATTGGGGCGTCGACGACGTCGTGCTCGAGGGCGCGGGGCCCGCGGAGATCGACGCCCGCATCCGCCTCGCGATCGGGCGCGCCCAGTCTGCCGCCCCCTCCGAGCGCATCCAGACCTCCGGGGTCGTCATCGACGAGGCGAGCTATTCCGCGAAGGTGCACGGCCGACCGCTCGACCTGACGTACAAGGAGTTCGAGCTGCTCCGCTTCCTCGCCGCGCACCCGTCCCGCGTGTTCACGCGGGAGCAGCTGCTCAGCGAGGTGTGGGGGTACGACTACTTCGGCGGCACCCGCACCGTCGACGTGCACGTGCGTCGGCTCCGGGCGAAGCTCGGTGACCTCGACGGCCTCATCGGCACCGTCCGCAACGTCGGGTACCGGTTCAACGTCCACGAGGAGGAGGAGGGCGCGCCCGTCGCGCCCTGACCGAGCGCCCGCGCGCTCGCGGGACGCGTCATCCGTCGTTGACCCGCGCGCAACCGGCGCGTCGCAGCCCGGTGGCATGATGAGGGGATGACGGACACCCTCGACGACGATCGCACGGCCAGCGACTTCGACGACGACTTCGAGCCCTTCGACGTCGAGGGCGCGCCCGAGCTGCCCGCCGAGCGCTACCTCGACCGCGAGCTCAGCTGGCTCGCCTTCAACCAGCGCGTGCTGGAGCTCGCCGAGGACCCGCGCCTTCCCGTCCTCGAACGGGCCAACTTCCTCGCGATCTTCGCCTCGAACCTCGACGAGTTCTTCATGGTGCGGGTCGCCGGGCTCAAGCGCCGCATCGTCACCGGCCTCGCGGTGCCGACGAACGTCGGCCGCGCCCCGACCGACGTCCTCGCCGACATCTCGCGCGCGGCGCACGAGCTGCAGGAGCGGCACGCCGCGGTCTACCAGGAGCTCGTGAAGCCCGCCCTCGCCGAGGCCGGCATCCATGTGGTGTCGTGGTCGGAGCTCGGCGAGGCCGAGCGCGAGCACCTCCGCGGCTTCTTCGCCCAGCAGATCTTCCCGGTGCTGATGCCGCTCGCGGTCGACCCGGCGCACCCGTTCCCCTACATCTCCGGCCTCTCGCTGAACCTGTCCGTGCGGGTGCGCAACAGCCGCACCGGACGACTCGAGTTCGCCCGCGTCAAAGTGCCGCAGATGCTGCCCCGGTTCGTCCCGGTGAGCGACAGCGAACGTGCCGACGACGCCAGGTACATCGCCCTCGAGGAGCTGATCGCCAACCACCTCGGCGACCTCTTCCCCGGCATGGAGGTGCTCGAGCACCACGTCTTCCGGGTGACGCGCAACGAGGACGTCGAGATCGAGGAGGACGAGACCGAGAACCTCATCAAGGCGCTCGAGAAGGAGCTGCTGCGCCGCCGCTTCGGCCCGCCGATCCGGCTCGAGGTGAGCGACGACATGGACGACGTCACGCTCGATCTCCTCGTCCGCGAGCTCGACATCTCCCACCAGGAGGTGTTCCGCCTGCCCGCGCCGCTCGACCTCGGCGGGCTGTTCGACCTCGCGAGGATCGACCGCCCCGAGCTGCACTACCCCACCCACGTGCCGGCGACGAACGCGCAGCTCCTGCCGTCCGAGCCGAACCGCACGGCCGACATCTTCGACGCCGTCTCCCGCAAGGACGTGCTGCTCCACCACCCCTACGAGTCGTTCGCGACGAGTGTGCAGGCCTTCCTCGAGCAGGCTGCGGCAGACCCGAACGTGCTGGCGATCAAGCAGACGCTCTACCGCACCTCCGGCGACAGCCCCATCGTCGAAGCCCTCATCGACGCCGCCGAGGCGGGCAAGCAGGTCCTCGCACTCGTCGAGATCAAGGCGAGGTTCGACGAGCAGAACAACATCACCTGGGCGCGGAAGCTCGAGCGCGCGGGCGTGCACGTCGTCTACGGGCTCGTCGGACTGAAGACGCACTGCAAGCTCGCGCTCGTGATCCGGCAGGAGCAGGGCAAGCTCCGCCATTACAGCCACATCGGCACGGGCAACTACAACCCGAAGACCAGCCGCATCTACGAAGACCTCGGCCTGCTCACGGCCGACGACCAGGTCGGCAAAGACCTCACGCGCCTCTTCAACGAGCTCTCGGGCTATGCGATCGAGAAGAAGTTCAAGCGGCTGCTCGTCGCTCCCCTGCACCTCCGCAAGGGCCTGCTGAAGCTCATCGCCGCCGAGACCCGCAATGCCGAGGCCGGCAAGCCCGCCCGGATCCGCATCAAGGTCAACTCGATGGTCGACGAGGCGATCATCGACGCGCTGTACCGCGCGTCGAACGCGGGCGTGCCGGTGGACATCTGGGTGCGCGGCATCTGCAGCCTCCGCCCCGGCATCCCAGGGCTCAGCGAGCACATCCGCGTCCGCTCCATCCTCGGCCGCTACCTGGAGCACTCGCGGATCTTCTCGTTCGCCGGCGACGGCGACCCCCAGGTCTACATCGGTTCGGCCGACATGATGCACCGCAACCTCGACCGGCGGGTCGAGGCGCTCGTCCGCCTCACCGATCCCGACCATCTCGCCGAGATCGACGGGTTGTTCGACCAGGCGCTCGACGAGCGCACGAGCTCGTGGCACCTCGAGGGCGACGGCACGTGGACGCGCCACTCGGTCGATGAGTCGGGGCATCCGCTCGACGACCTGCAGAATCGGCTCATGCAGCAGATCGCCCAGCGCACGCGACCGGGGAAGCGGCGGTGACCCGCGCGGTCGAGACGGCGGTCTACGCAGCGGGCGCCGTGTGCTGGCGCGTCATCGACGGCCGGGTGCACGTGCTCGTCGTGCACCGCACCGTCTACGGCGACGTCACGATCCCGAAGGGCAAGGTCGACCCCGGCGAATCGCTGCCGCAGACCGCGGTGCGCGAGATCGCCGAGGAGACCGGGCTCCAGGTCGCGCTCGGCGTGCCGCTCGGCGAGTCGCGCTACGGCCTGCCGAGCGGTCGCGAGAAGGTCGTGCACTACTGGGCCGCCGAGGTGTCGGAGAAGGCCGTGCAGCGCTCGACGTTCCGGCCGAACTCCGAGATCGCCGCCCTCGAGTGGGTGAGCATCAAGCGTGCGAGGAGCTACCTCAGCTACGAGCCCGACGTGGCCATCCTCGACGCGTTCGCGCGCCTCGTCGAGCAGGAGGTCACCACGACCTTCTCGCTGCTCGTCGTCCGGCACGGCAAGGCCGTCGGCCGGTCGGGCTGGCACGGCGCCGACGCCGCCCGACCGCTCACCGAGCTCGGCGTGCAGCAGGCGGCCGGACTCTCCACGACGCTCGCCGCCTGGTCGCCGCAGCGGATCGTCTCCAGCCCCGCCGTGCGCTGCGTCACGACCGTGGCGCCGCTTGCTGCGGCCATCGGCGTGCCGATCAAGCGCGACGAGGGCATCAGCCAGGACGCCTGGGACGCCGGCCACGACGAGGTGCGCCGCGTCGTGGGCAAACGGGTGCGCGTCGGCCGCACGGCCGTGCTGTGCAGCCACAACCCGGTCCTGCCCGGCATCCTCCGCGAGATCGCCCTCGCCACAGGCACCCCGCTCGGCGGCTACGTCGACGATGCGGCCGCCCTCGAGCCGGGCGCCTTCAGCGTGGTGCACCTCTCCGCGACGAACCCGAGCTCCGGCATCGTCGCGATCGAGACGCATCCGGCGCATCCCGCACGGGCGTAGCCCCACGGCGCGGCATCCGCGCGTTCACTCCCGTTCACCTGCCGTTCACTCTCGTAACGGATGCTCGTCATCCGAGGCGCTTAGCGTCGCAGCGTCGGGCCGAGTGCTGGCCCGGAATCCTGCAAACCATCCCTGAAGGGAACACAGTGAACGTCTCACGTCTCGGCCGCGCCGCGGTCGTCGCCGCGGTCGCCGCCATCGCGCTCAGCTCCTGCGCCTCGAACGAGGGCGGCGCCGCACCCGCGGAGTCGGCCTCGTCCCTCTCGGGCAACCTGGTCGGCGCCGGCGCTTCGTCGCAGGACAGCGCGCAGCAGGCCTGGATCGCCGCGTTCCAGACGGCGAACCCGGATGTCACGATCGACTACGACCCCTCGGGCTCGGGTGCCGGTCGTGAGACCTTCCTCGAGGGCGCCAGCGACTTCGCCGGCTCCGACCGCGCGTTCAAGGACGAGGAGCTCGCCGAGGGCGGCTTCGCCAAGTGCGCGCCCGACACCGACCTCGTCGAGCTGCCGCTCTACATCTCGCCGATCGCCGTGATCTTCAACCTCGAGGGCGTCGACTCGCTGAACCTCGACCCGGAGACCGTCGCGGGCATCTTCGCCGGCACGATCACCAAGTGGAACGACCCGGCCATCGCCGCCTCGAACGAGGGCGTCGAGCTGCCTGATGCGGCCATCACCCCGGTGCACCGCTCGGACGACTCGGGCACGACCGAGAACTTCACCGAGTACCTCGGCGCCACCGCGCCCGACGTGTGGACGTGGGAGGCCGACGGCGTGTGGCCGTTCGAGGGCGGCGAGGCCGCTCAGGGCACCTCGGGCGTCGTCGACGCCGTGACCAACGGCACCGGCACCATCGGTTACGCCGACGCCTCGCGCGCTGGTGACCTCGGCACCGCCGCGATCAAGGTCGGCGACGAGTTCGTCGAGTACTCGCCCGAGGCCGCCGCGGCCATCGTCGACGCGTCCCCGCTCGCCGAGGGCCGCGCCGAGGGCGACCTCGCGATCGAGATCGACCGCACCTCCAGCGAGGCCGGCGTCTACCCGATCGTCCTCGTCAGCTACCTGATCGCGTGCCAGGAGTACGCCGAGCCCGACAACGTCGAGCTCGTGAAGTCCTACCTCTCCTACGTGGCGAGCGAAGAGGGTCAGGATGCCGCGGCCGAGGCCGCCGGCTCCGCGCCCATCTCGGACTCGCTGCGCGAGCAGGTCGTGACCGCGATCGACTCCATCAAGTAGTCGATCGGCCCGGCCACGGGATCCTCGCGGATCCCGTGGCCGGGCTCAGCCCGTCCCCCACCCCGACCCGAAAGAACCGAGGACCCCGGCCAGATGAGCACCGCTCCCGCACCGATCAAGGCGAAGCTCCGCCTCGGTGACCTCGTCTTCTCACGGTCGGCCCTGTTCGCCGGCTCGATGATCCTCGTGACGCTCGCCGCCGTCGCGATCTTCCTCATCGTCCAGTCCATCCCTGCGCTCTTCGCCACCAACGAGGACGCCTCGATCCTGCCGACCAACTTCTGGGACTATGTCGGTCCGCTCGTCTTCGGCACGGTCTGGGCCGCCGCCCTCGCCCTGCTCATGGCGGTGCCCGTCTCCATCGGCATCGCCCTCTTCATCTCGCACTACGCACCGCGCCGGCTCGCGTCGGTGCTCGGCTACGTCGTCGACCTGCTCGCCGCGGTGCCCTCGGTCGTCTTCGGCCTCTGGGGCATCGGCGTGCTGGCCCCCGCGATCGTGCCGGTGTACGCCTGGCTCAACGAGTACCTCGGCTGGATCCCGCTGTTCGCGGGTGACGCCTCGGCGACCGGCCGCACGATCCTCACCGCCGCGGTCGTGCTCGCCGTCATGGTGCTGCCCATCATGACCGCCATCTGCCGCGAGGTCTTCCTGCAGACGCCCGTGCTGCACGAGGAGGCCGCCCTCGCGCTCGGTGCGACCCGGTGGGAGATGATCCGCACCGCGGTGCTGCCCTTCGGCCGGCCGGGCATCATCTCCGCCTCGGTCCTCGGGCTCGGCCGCGCGCTCGGCGAGACCATGGCCGTCGCGATGGTGCTCTCGGCATCGCACGTGGTCACGTTCGAGCTGCTGACCTCCGTGAACCCGACGACCATCGCCGCGAACATCGCCCTCAGCTTCCCCGAGGCGTACGCACTCAACGTGAACGTGCTGATCGCCACCGGCCTCATCCTCTTCGTCGTCACCTTCGCGGTGAACGCCGCGGCCCGCTGGATCGTGGCCCGCCGCAAGGAATTCTCGGGAGCCAACTGATGACCCTCACGACCACGCCTCCCGACACCGGCCGCCCGGCGCCCGCCGCCGCGCCGATCGCGAACTCGCTCACCGCCGGGCGGCTGCCCGGCTGGGCGCCGTGGGGCGTCCTCGGGGCGACCCTCGTCGTCTCGGCCGCGCTGTTCGGTGCCGTCGCGATCGGCACCGGCGAGTTCAACTGGATCGCGACGATCGTCGTGGCCGCCGTGCTCTACGCCCCCACGATCTGGCTGTTCTCCTCGATCGTCGAGGGTCGGCGCCGCGCGACCGATCGCCTGGTCACGGCCCTCGTGACGGGCGCGTTCCTCCTCGCGATGATCCCCCTCATCTCGGTCACCATCACCGTCCTGAGCCTCGGCCTCGCCCGCTTCGACGGCGACTTCTTCACCATGTCGATGCGGAACGTCACCGGCGAGGGCGGCGGGGCGCTGCACGCCATCGTCGGCACGCTCCTGATGACCGGGACGGCGGCCCTCATCTCCATCCCGATCGGGCTCATGACCTCGATCTACCTCGTCGAGTACGGCCGCGGCCGCATCGCGCGGGGCATCACCTTCCTCGTCGACGTCATGACGGGCATCCCCTCGATCGTCGCGGGCCTGTTCGCCTACGCCCTGTTCGCGATCTTCTTCGGCCCGGGCGTCCGCCTCGGCATCGCCGGCGCCGTCGCGCTCGCCGTCCTGATGATCCCGGTCGTCGTGCGCTCCAGCGAGGAGATGCTGCGGCTCGTGCCGAACGAGCTGCGCGAAGCATCCCTCGCCCTCGGCGTGCCGAAGTGGCTCACCATCGTCAAGGTGGTGCTGCCGACCTCCATCGCCGGCATCACGACGGGCATCATGCTCGCGATCGCCCGCGTCATCGGCGAGACCGCGCCGCTGCTCATCGCCGCCGGCTTCACGCAGAGCATGAACTACAACCTCTTCGAGGGACGCATGCAGTCGCTGCCGGTGTTCGTGTACACGCAGTACGCCAACCAGGGCAATCCGCCCGAGGCGTACCTCGACCGCGCCTGGGCCGGTGCCCTCACCCTCATCCTCATCGTCATGGCGCTGAACCTCATCGCGCGACTCGTCGCCCGGTACTTCGCCCCCAAGTTCGGCCGCTGACCCCGTCCCGCCAGTTAGGAAACCCGTGTCCAAGCGCATCGAAGTCCGAGACCTGAACGTCTACTACTCGAAGTTCCTCGCGGTGGAGGGCGTCTCGCTCGAGATCGAGCCCCGCAGCGTGACCGCGTTCATCGGCCCATCGGGCTGCGGCAAGTCGACCTTTCTCCGAACCCTCAACCGCATGCACGAGGTCATCCCCGGCGCGCGCGTCGAGGGCGAAGTGCTGATCGACGGCAACAACCTCTACGACCCCGACGTCGACCCGGTGCTCGTCCGCCGGCAGGTCGGCATGGTCTTCCAGCGGCCGAACCCCTTCCCGACGATGTCGATCAAGGAGAACGTGCTCGCCGGCGTGAAGCTGAACAACCGGCGCATCTCGAAGTCCGACGCCGACGACCTGGTGGAGAAGTCGCTGCGCGGCGCGAACCTCTGGAACGAGGTCAAGGACCGCCTCGACCGGCCGGGCTCCGGCCTCTCGGGCGGCCAGCAGCAGCGCCTCTGCATCGCCCGCGCGATCGCGGTCTCCCCCGAGGTCATCCTGATGGACGAGCCGTGCTCGGCCCTCGACCCGATCTCGACGCTCGCCATCGAGGACCTCATCGAGGAGCTCAAGCAGCAGTACACGATCGTCATCGTGACCCACAACATGCAGCAGGCCTCGCGCGTCTCCGACAAGACCGCGTTCTTCAACATCGCCGGCACCGGCAAGCCGGGCAAGCTCATCGAGTACGACGCGACGACGACGATCTTCTCGAACCCGTCGGTGCAGGCGACCGAGGACTACGTCTCCGGCCGCTTCGGATGATCGGCGCTCGGCGGCGAGTCGCGACTCGCCGCCGTCGCCGGCTGCGGCTCAGTCGCGCGGCGTGAGCAGGTAGGCGTTGAACTCCGCGGTCGTGGCCGCGTCGTAGGGCATCGGCTCGCCGTCGAGCTCGGTGATGCCGGCTGCGAGGCGCACGCTGGACACCAGCCACGCGGCATCCGCGGTGCGCAGCTCGTCGACGGGGATGTCCCGGTACTCGGGCGTGTGCCCGGTCGCCTCGAGGTGCTCGAACAGGCTCTGCTGGGTCGTGCCGTGCAGGATGGCACCGCTCGGGGCGGGCGTCGAGTAGACGCCGTCGCGACGCAGGATGACGCTCGAGGTCGGCCCCTCCATGACGTACCCGTCGGATGACACGAAGATCGTGTCATCCGCGCCCCGCCGCTTGGCCTCGCGGATCGCCGCCATGTTCACGGCGTACGAGAGGGTCTTCGCCCCGAGGAGCAGCCACGGCGCGCGCTCGGCCGCCCCGCGGTCGTAGCCGCGGTCGAGGGTCACCACCCGGATGCCGCGCTCACGCGGCACCGTGAAGTCGGCCGCGCGGGAGGTCGTGAGCCAGGCGGTCGGCGCCGGGCCGTGCTCCACCCCGCGGCTCAGCACCAGCTTGATCCCGAACTCGCCGTCGCGCGGCAGCTGCGCCACCGCGGTCTGGATCGCCGCCTCCCACTGGGCGAGGTTCGGCTCGGGGAGCTCGCAGATCCGCGCGGAGTTGCGCAGCCGCTCGAGGTGGGGGCGCACCTCCTGCGCGTGCCCGTCGGCGACGCCGATCGTCTCGAAGATACCGTCGCCGCGCTGCGTCGACAGCTCGCCCACCCGGAGCGCGGGTTCGGCGGCATCGACGGCGCGGAACGTGCTCGCGAGGTCGGCGCCCTCGGCGTCGGCGGCGATGGGATCGATGAGCAGGGTCACGGTCTCGGGCATGCCTCGATGCTACGCGCCGGAGGCGGCCGGGATACGGCCCGGCAGCACCGGAACGGGCGGAGGAACCGCGCCCGGGCATGGAAATACCGGGCCGCAGAACGCCTCTCGGCGCGAGGCCGCTCGAAGCGGCGAATGTTGGAGCCCGGGGTTACTGCGGCCCGGCACATCGAGTGTAACGGAGTCCTGCCGGCGGGTATTCCACGCGCGCGTCGTCGGTCAGTCGAGCGAGTCGTGCCGCCAGAGCCTCGCGCACGAGGCGAGCTCGTCGGCGAGCTCCGTGAGACGCAGCGCCCGCCTGGTGAGCTCGGCCGGACGGTCGGGACGAACGGCGTCCGCGGCATCCGCATCGTCGGCGAGGTCGGCGTAGCCGGCCGCGGCGACCCGGCAGAACGCGGCCGCGCGCTCGAGAGCGACTGCGAAGTCGCCCGTGAACACGCCGTGCAGGATGGTGTCGGCGAGCTCGCGCACCTCGTCTGGACCCGTGGGGATCGCCGCGCCGGCGACGACCTGGTCGATCGTGCGTGAGACTTCCGTGCCCCGCTGGAAGGCGAGGCTCGTGCCGGCGGGGTCCTGCCGGATGAGGGTGCGCAGCAGGTAGATGCGCCACAGGGCGCCCGGCAGGCTCTTCGCCGAGGCCTGCGACCAGAGCTCGGCGATGGTGTCGATGCCGTGCCGGTCGGTGTACGAGATCAGGCGCTGCACGACCTCGGGGTCGGGGTCGGAGCGGACGCGGGAGAGCAGGGCGGCCGCGGTGTCGTGCGCGACCCGACTCAGGTGAGCCGGATCGGCTCCGCCCTGGAAGCCCTCGAACATGCCCGGCGGGAACCGGGTGGGTCGGTGGAAGTCGGCGGCCATCCCGGACACGATACTCCTCGGATGGGGGTGCGGCCCCGGACTGGGGCTGAGGGTTCGACGAGGCCTCCCGGATCTTGCCCTGCGCCTTCCCGCATGCACTCCTGCGTCAGCGCCCACCTCCGCCGCCACGTCGAGACCGTCCAGTCCAGGGTCGGGGGCGGCGGCGCCGGTCAACGAGCCGGCGCCGTTTCTCGATCAGCCGTTTGGGCGACGCGGTCTCGGGGCAACCAGCGCAACGCGAGGATGCCGAGAACGAAATGCAGGAAGCCGGCCGTTGCTGCGGCGATGTGCAGACCGCTGAGGAACGCCGACTTGGCGTCAACCACGACCGCTGTCGCCAACTCGGGCACCTGGAGCGTCTCATCGAGTGTGGGGGCGAGGTCGGGGCCCTGAAGGCGGAATACCACGGCAGCGAGCGATCCGAGCACCGCGATGCCGAGCGCGTTGCCGATCTCGTTGCTGGTCTCGGCGATCGCGCCCGCTGACCCGGCGCGTTCGGGCGGGACCGCGGCGACGGCGGTGTCGGCAACGACGGCGAACGAGATGCCGTAGCCGATGCCGGCCACAGCGGTGGACGCGACGAACCAGCCGATCCCACCCGTGACCGTGGTGGGAAGCAGCAGAAGCAGACCGACGGCGATGGAGAAGTGACAGACGAGCAATGCGGTGCGCTTGCCGACGCGGTCGATGATCATCGGAGTGACAATGCAGGTGATGGTCAGCACGACGGCCCCGGGCAGCGCGAGGAGTGCCGCCCGCAGGACCGGGATGCCAAGGACGGATTGCAGGTAGATCCCCGCCAGGTAGGCCGCGGCCGACCACGCGGCGAGGGGCAGCAGTCCGGTGACGATGGCGAGAGTGAAGGTCCGGTCGCGGAAGAGGGAGAAGTCGATGAGCGGGTGCTCGAGCCGCCGCTGTCTGACGCTGAACCACGTCAGCACTGCGATCCCTGCGACCGCGGGAGCGACCGCGGACACGGTCAGCCCCTCGGCTGCTGCGTGCTTGATGCCGTAGATCGCCAGCAGGAGCCCGCCCGCAGAGGTCAGGACACTGATCGGGTCGATCCGTCCGGGACGCGTGGTTCGGACCTCTCGAAGCAGCACGGGAGCGAGACAGAGGAACAGCCCGATGACGGGCAGGTTCACCAGGAACACGGACCCCCACCAGAATCGCTCGAGAAGCACCCCGCCGATGATCGGGCCGACCGCGAACCCGGCAGCGAAGGCGGCGGCGAAGATGCCGATGGCCTGGGCGCGTCGCTTCGGGTCGGTGAACAACTCGCTCAGCACCGCCAGAGCGGACGGAAGAAGGGTCGCTCCGGCGATGCCCATGACGGCGCGCGCAGCGATCAGGAGTTCCGGTGTCGGCGCGAAGGCCCCAGCGACCGATGCGAGGCCGAAGAAGATCGCGCCGATCATGAGGAGGCGAAGGCGTCCGTAGCGATCACCGATGTTCCCGAAGGCGATGAGCAGGGATCCGACGGCGAAGCCGTAGATGTCGAGGATCCACAGAGCTTGGTCCGCGCTGGGACTCAGCGCTTGACTGACCCGGGGCATCGCGAGGAACAGGATCGATCCGTCCATGGAGACCAGCAGGACGGGGCCGAGAACGACGAGGAGACCGAGCCAGGCGCGGACGCTGCCCGTCCGCGAGCCGGAAGGTTGTTGAGCCATACCGTCAACGCTCCCGGCCCCGGATGGCGACAGCCAGACACCTGGCATGGGTACACCCAGCAGGTACACCCACCCCGGCCGCTCCTTGTCTACGCTCGAGGACGTGGACAGCCTCGGAGCATTCTTGAAGAGCCGCCGCGACCAGGTCACCCCGGACGCGATCGGGCTGCGCACCTACGGGGACCGCCGACGCGTTCCAGGCCTGCGCCGAGAAGAACTGGCCCACCTCGCCGGGGTCAGCGCCGGCTATTACACGCGGCTCGAGCAGGACCAAGCAGGTTCGGCGTCAGCGCAGGTCCTGAACGCCCTGGCCCGTGCGCTCGAGCTCGACGACGTCGAAACGACCCATCTGCACAACCTCGCCCGCCAGGCCGATCGAGCCGGCCTCGTCGAACCGCCCGTGGAGCACCCGCACCCCCGTGTGCTGGCGCTGCTCGCCTCGCTGGCCGACACGACGCCGGCCATCGTCCTCGGCCGGCGCGGGGACGTGCTCGCCTGGAACCGAGCCGGTCATGCGCTGCTCGCCGAACACGTGGACTTCGGCGCGGCGAGTGACGTGGACCATCGCCCCTCCGTCCCGAGAATGTTCTTCCTCGACCCCCTCACACGGGACCTGCACAGCAACTGGCAGGAACTCGCGCGCATCCACGTCGCGTACCTGAGACTCACCGCGGGCCGCTTCCCGGACGACGCACGACTCGCAAGTCTGATCGGTGAGCTCACCATGCGCAGCGATCAGTTCGCCCGGCTGTGGGCGGCCGGAGAGGTCACCGACTGCACCACCGGCGACATGCATCTCCAGCACCCCACCGTCGGTGCCGTGAACGTCGCCTACCAGGTGTGGCTGCAGCCGGACAGCCCGGACCACCGCCTCGAGATCTACACTCCGAACGACCTCGCGTCAGCAGACGCACTCCGCCTCCTCACGCGCCGTCACGGGTGAACGTCCGCGAGGCCCTGGGGATCCCTTGGTCCTGCTGCAGCACTCGGTCGCCCGAACGGTTGCCGGATGGTGCGACCCCCGGACTGGGGACTGAGGTTTCCTCGACACCTGACACATTCGGGCGTAGCCTGACCCGCGGTCGGCGGCATCCGTCCGGGTACCCGCCCGGGCGCTCCGCCCTTCCCCCGGCCTCGATCGCATGAACCCGAGGAGATCGTCAGCCATGACCCACCGCACCCTCGCGACCGCCGCGGCTGCTGCCGCGGCCATCGCCCTGATCGCCGCGGCGACGCCCGCGGCGGCCGCGCCCTCGATCGGCACGCCCGAGGTGCGTGCCACGGGACTCGCCGGACCACTCGGCCTCGCCGTCGACGGCAGCGGACGCGCCGTGGTCACCCAGCACTTCGGACCGGGCACGCTCAGCCTCGTCGACAAGCGGGGCGCCGTCACCGAGCTGGCCTTCGCACCGGCCGACGAGCTCAGCGCGCCCGCCGCCGCCGGAGGCGCGGTCGTCTACGCGCAGACCTCGCCGGACCACACGCAGTCCGACCTGTACGAGCTCTCGGACGGGACGACGACCTGGCTCGGCGACCTCGCCGCCGCCGAGGCCGAGCTCAACCCCGACGGCGGGCAGACCTATGGATTCCCCGATCTGCCGGCCGACTGCCTCGACGACTTCACGGCCGAGCACCCGCCCGCCGCGTACCCCGGCCTTCTCGACGTGCACCCGTACGGCAGCGCGATCGCGGGCGACACCGTCTACGTCGCCGACGCCGGTGCGAACGCCGTCTGGGCGGTCACGGACGGCGTGGTCTCCGTCGCCGCGGTGCTGCCGCCCAGCGAGCCGATCACCGCGACCGCCGAGCTAGCCGGGGCGTTCGGCTACCCGGCGTGCGTCGCGGGCGAGCAGTTCGTCCCTGAGGCCGTGCCGACGGATGTGGAGGTCGCCCCCGACGGGCGCCTCCTCGTCACCCTCCTCCCGGGCGGCCCGGAGGATCCGTCGCTCGGCGCCCGCGGCTCGCTCGTCGCCGTGGACCTCGGCTCGGGAGCGGTCACCACGCTCGCGACCGGCCTCGCGGGCGCCACGAACCTCGCCATCGCCCCGAACGGAGACGTGTACGTCGCCGAGCTCTTCGGCGGGGACGGCACGGGACGCGTCTCGGTGGTGCGCGCCGGCAGCGGCGTCGCCGCGCCCGTCATCGATCTGCCGAGCCCCGGCGCCGTCTCCATCCGCGCCGAGTCGCTCTACGTGACGACGAACGTCTTCGCGGACGGCGAGCTCACGGTGGTGCCGCTGAAGGGCGCCGCGCACAGCCGGGGGCGCTGAGCGGCAGGCCGAGGGGCGTGGAGTCCGGTCGCGGCAGGACGACTTGTCGCGGCCGGGCTTCAATCGAGGCGCGACATGAGCGCCGAGCGCCAGTTCGCGCCGAGACGGTCGTACGTCACCTTCGCATGGCAGTTGCGGCACCTGACGTCGCACTTCGCGATCTCGGCGGAGACGCGTGGCCAGGCGTATCCGTCTTGAACCAGCCGCATCACCTCCGCGGTCTTCCGGACACCTTCCCGGTGATCGAAATCGAGGACGCGCAGATCCGCCTCGCCGCAATCCCTGCACGGATGCTCCAACAGGTACTCGGCGATCCGACTGATGGTGGCCTCTCGAATCTTCGCCTTCCGCGCCATGATCACTCGGACGTGGTGCTCGCGATGCGCCCGATAATAGGCGCGCGCCTTCACGCGATTGCAGTCCCGGCAGATGTTCTGCAGGCCGTCCGCGGAAGCCCTTCGAGCGTTGAAATCCGCCTGTGGCCTAGACTGCTGGCAGGCGGAGCACCACTTCGTCGACACGCACGCCCCCGTAGCTCAGAGGCAGAGCAGCTGACTTTTAATCAGCGGGTCGGGATGTCGGAATTCCCCGGGGGCACGGAAACGACCTTCAGCCTGCCGGCTCACGGAGCGCGGTACGGGCGAACTCTCATCCATAGCTCCGAGTCTGCATCCTGCCACCGACCCGGGCGCCCGTCCTCGGCCACTACGCGCCCGATCGTACCCCGGGGCACCGCCCGACGGGAGCGCAGGGAACGCGGCCGGCGACGGAACCCCGTCGCTCGCGTTCCGACCCGGTCGCTCCCGTCACGGCGGCTCCTCCCCAGGTGTCCCCTTCCGCACGGCGTCGTGCGTGCCTTCACGCTAGACCGGGCGGCACTCCGGACACCAGACCCGTGACGCAATCAGTCGCGAGCCGTCGATCCGCGCGCGCCGTGACCGGACACGGCGCCCCGGATCGCCGGGCGGTGAGCGGTCGGCGGTGGGCGGTGGGTGGTGGGCTCAGCCCACGAGCCCCCGGAACGCGCGCATCAGCGCGATGCGGTCGGCGGACGACTCGGCGAGCGGCGTGACCGTCAACGTCGTGACGCCGGCCTCTCGGAACGCGGCCACCCGCTCGGCGACCTCGCCCGCGGAGCCGATCAGCGACACGGCCCGCACCAGCTCGTCGGGCACGGCCGCGACGGCCTCGGCCTTCCGCCCCTCGAGGTAGAGATCCTGGATGACGCGCGCCTCGTCGGCGAAGCCGTAGCTCGCGACGAGGTCGTTGTAGAAGTTCTTGCCGCGCGCGCCCATGCCGCCGACGTAGAGGGCGAGGTTCGGCTTGACGGCCGCGAGCGCGCGCTCCGGCCGGTCGGTGATCGCGAGCGCGGGGCTCGCGAACACGTCGAGCGGCCCGAGGTCGGGCGAGCGGCGGGCCCGCCCGGCGGCGAGCGCCTCGCCCCAGACGTCGCCGGCGCGTTCGGGGTGGAAGAACATCGGCAGCCAGCCGTCGGCGATCTCAGCCGTCTGCTCGACGGACTTCGGGCCGAGGGCGGCGACGGTGATCGGGATGCGGTCGCGGACGGGGTGGTTGATCAGCTTCAGGGGCTTGCCGAGCCCGGTGCCCTCACCCTCGGGCAGCGGGATGCGGTAGTACCGGCCGTCGTGCACGACGGGCTCGCGGCGCCAGACCTGACGGCAGATCTCGACGAGCTCCTTCGTGCGGCCGAGCGGGGCGTCGTAGCCGACGCCGTGGAAGCCCTCGATGACCTGCGGCCCGGATGCCCCGATGCCGAGCTCGAACCGCCCGCCGGAGACGTAGTCGAGCCCGGCGGCCGTCATGGCCGTGAGCGTGGGCGTCCGGGTGTAGAGCTGGAGGATGCCGGACATGAGGGTCATCCGCTCGGTCCGCGCCGCGAGGAAGCCGAGCTGGCTGACGGCGTCGAAGGAGTACGCCTCGGGCACCGCGATGAGGTCGACGCCGGATGCCTCGAGCTCGGCGACCTCGTCGGCCGCCTCGCGGAATCCGCCCGCGTAGTTCAGGAACATCCCGACGCGCATCCGTCACTCCTCATCGTGTGCCAGCCGCGCCGGACCGCCGGCGGGCATACCGACCCTACCCGACCCCCCAGCCGGGCCCGGCCCCGGCCCGCTGGGCCGGATCCCAGGCTGATGCGGGAGGGTGGTGGGATGACCTGGAGTCTGCTCCTCGACGTCGTCCTCGTCCTCGTGCTCCTCGGCGCGCTCGTGAACGGCTTCCGTGCCGGCCTGCTCCGCACGGCGGCCGGCCTCGCGGGCCTTGTGGCCGGCGGCATCGCGGCGTACTTCGTGATGCCGTGGGCGGCGTCGCTCGTGCCCGCGCCGGAGTGGCGCGTCCCAGCGGCGATCGGCGCCGCGATCGTGCTGCTCGCGGTGGGGGTCTGGCTCGGCGCGACCCTCGGTCGGCTGCTGCGCTCCGGGGCGAAGGCCGTGAAGCTCGGCGTCCTCGACCGGGTGCTCGGCGCCATCGGCAACACCCTCGTCACCGCCTTCGTCGTCGCCCTCGTCGCGTCGGGTGTGACGGCGCTCGGCGTGCCGGTGCTCTCGCCGGCCGTGGCCGGATCCTGGGTGGTGCGCGGCATCGATCAGGTGACGCCCGCCCCCGCGAAGACGCTCATGGCCGAGCTCCGCACCGCGGCGATCGGCGGGGCGCTGCCCTGGCTCGGCGAGGTGCTCGGCGGCCCGACCGTCGCGCCGGAGGCGCCGTCGGGCTCGGTCGACGACCCCGAGCTCGCGGCGGCGGGCGCATCGGTGGTGCGGATCACGGGCACCGCGTTCGAGTGCGGCCGCAGCCTCTCGGGCTCGGGGTTCGTGGCGGCACCCGACCGGGTCGTGACGAACGCGCACGTCGTCGCAGGAGTGGACGAGCCCATCGTCGAGGCTCCCGGCGTCGGGGCGCTGCCGGGTCGAGTCGTGGCGTTCCATCCCGAGGTCGACCTCGCCGTCATCGCGGTGGACGGGCTCGACGTGGCGCCCCTGGCACTTGCGAACGAACGCCTCGACGGCGCCCAGGCGGCGATCGCGGGGTATCCGTTCGGAGGGCCGTACCAGCTGCGCCCCGCGCAGGTGCTGACCACCGCGCCGCTCACGATCGTGGAGGGCGGCGAGCGCTCGACGCGGGAGGTCACGACCCTCGCCGCGCAGGTCGATCACGGCAACTCGGGCGGACCGGTGCTCACCTTCGACGGCGAGGTCGGCGGGGTCGTCTTCGCCAAGAGCGAGGACGTCGCGAACGTCGGCTACGCCGTGCCGGTCTCGACGCTCGCGCCGATCGCGGCCGGCGCGCCCGCACTCGACGCCCCGGTCGATTCGGGGTCGTGCGTGCGCTGAGCCGCGCAGGCGCTAGTCCGCGGGCGTGAAGCCGCGGAAGCGGATGCCCCAGCTCAGGCGCCACTCCTCGCCCGGGTCGAGCCAGCGCAGGCCGCGCCCGGAGTTGAACGCTTCGGCGGGCGCGGTCATCGGCTCCACGGCGATCGCGGTGTCGCCGTCTTCTCCGGGGAACTCGCGCGTCGTGAAGACCTGGACGTAGCCGAACTCCTCCTCCGCCCAGATCGACACCTCGCGGCCGTCGGGCGCGGTGAGCGTGTGCTCGATGATGCCGTCCTCGTCGCTCGAGAGCTCGCCGAAGGCGTCGTCGAGGCGCACGTCGCCCACGCGGCGGCCCTCGCGGAAGTCCCACTCCGTGCCGGCGACCGGCACCTCGCCCGTGGGCAGCAGGCGGTCGTCGACCTCGATGTGGCTGGCCGCGTCGAGACGCAGCACGAGGTCGTCGGTCGGGACGTCGCCGATCTTCAGGAACGGGTGGGTGCCGACCGCGACCGGCGCGGCCTCGCCGCCCTGATTCTCGAGGTAGTGGGTGACCTTCAGGCCGTCGGCGACGAGCTCGTACTTGACGGCGGTGCCGAGGAGGTAGGGGTAGCCGGCCTGGGGGTAGACCGTCGCCGCCAGGGTGACGGAGTCGCGCTCGCGCTCGACCTCGCGGTACTCGGTGTAGCGCAGGAGCCCGTGGATGGCGTTGTTCAGCTTCGGCTCGGTGATCGCCAGCTGGTGGTCGACCCCGTCGTGCGACCAGCGGCCGTCGCGGATGCGGTTGGGCCACGGCACGAGGACGATGCCGGCTCCCGAGGGCGGCGTCTGGTCTTCGCCGTACGCGGGAACCAGGTCGATGCCGTCGATGCTGAGGGTCCGCAGGGCGGCCGCGACCGCCGTGATCGTCGCCCGGACCTCGCCGCTCGCGGTCGAGGTCTCGAGCACGTACTGTTCGCCAGTGGGCAGCGTCATGCCCACCACTCTATGGCGTCGGATGACCCGCGCCGTCACGGGCCGCGGGTGCCGACGCGGTGCCCGCGAGCTCCACGCGCAGGCCGCGCTCCTCGAGCTCGTCGACGAGCACGTCGGGGGCGGAGGCATCCGTGATCAGCAGCCCGAACGCGTCGACCGGGGCGATGCGGCCGAGGTGGACCTCGCCGAGCTTCGCGGCGTCGGCGACGACGATCGCGCGGGCGGCGGCGCGCAGCATCAGCGTCTTCACCTGCGCCTCGGGGAGGTTGGCGTTCGTCACCCCGTGGACGGCGTCGACGCCGTTGCATCCGATCACGGCGAGGTCGACGTGCACCTCGTCGAGCATGGAGCCGGCGAGGGGATGCACCAGCGAATGCTGTTTGGGCCGGAGCGTGCCGCCCGTGACGATGACGGTGAAGCGGGGGATCTCGGGCTCGAGCTCGAGCGCGATCGAGAGCCCGTTGGTGAAGACCGTGACGTCTTCGAGGTCGGTGCGCGCGCGGAGGGCTCGGGCGACCTGCAGCGTGGTGGTTCCGACGTCGAGGATGAGGCTCTGACCGCTGCGGACGTGCGCGGCCGCCGCTTCTCCGATCGCCCGGCGGGGTCGCACCGAGGTCTCGAGCGCTTCCTCGAAGGTCGGCTCGCGTTCGGGTCGGGCCGGCCGGGCCTCGCCGGCGGGGACGGCTCCGCCGTGGACGCGGCGGATGGCACCGCCGCGCTCGAGTGCGTCGAGGTCGGCCCGAGCCGTCACCGGGGTCACGCCGAAGGCGGCGGCGAGGTCGGCGACGCGCACGAACCCGCGTTCGGCGACGAGGGCGAGCGCGAGTTCCCGCCGGCCGGTGGCGTCGAGGGGCTCGGACATGAGCCGATTGTCCCGCGGAGGCATCCGCTTTGCAATACGAAACCGAGTTGTTTGCCAAACGAAAGGCGCGTATCGTGTGGCGCGTGACCGACCTGGACCCTCGCATCGCGGTGCGCCGCTCGCGCCTCGCCGACGGCCGCGAACTGCTCTACTTCGACGACGCCGACACCACGCTCGGAGCCGAGCGGGCGATCGACGCCCGCGAGCTCGACCCGAGGCCCGCGACCGCGAGCATGCGCCAGGACCCGCTCACCGGCGACTGGATCTCCATCGCCGCGAACCGGCAGAACCGCGTCTTCCTGCCGCCCGCGAACCTCGACCCGCTCGCCCCGCAGACGCCGGGCAACCCGTCCGAGATCCCGAGCCGCTACGACGTCGCCGTGTTCGAGAACAAGTCCCCCTCCTTCGGGCCCGGGCTCGCCGACGACGACTGGTCGCCGGCCGCCGCCCTCGAGGCGACCCGCGGCATCGGCCTCGAGCGGAGCCTGCCGTCGATCGGCCGCTGCGAGGTCGTCTGCTTCTCCCCCGAGCACGAGGGCTCGTTCGGCACGCAGCGCGTCTCCCGCGCGCGCACCGTGATCGAGGCGTGGGCCCAGCGCACCGCGGAGCTCTCCGCCCTCCCCGGCGTACAGCAGGTCTTCCCGTTCGAGAACCGGGGCGAGGCGATCGGCGTCACGCTCGGCCACCCGCACGGCCAGATCTACTCCTACCCGTACATCACGCCGCGCACCCAGCGTCTGCTCGACGCGATCGACGCCTACGGCCCGACGCTCATGGCCGACATCGTCGAGCGCGAACTCGCCGGACCTCGGGTGCTCCTGCGGGGCGAGCACTGGAGCGCGTACGTGCCGTTCGCCGCGCGCTGGCCCATCGAGGTCCACATCGTGCCGCACCGGCACGTGCCCGACTTCGCCGAGACGACCCTCGCCGAGCGCGACGAGCTCGCCAGGGTCTACCTCCGCCTCCTCCGCGGCGTCGACGCGCTCTACGACACGCCCACGCCGTACATCGCGGCATGGCACCAGGCGCCCGTGCATGAGCGCCGCGACGACGTGCGCCTCACGCTGCAGCTCACCAGCCCGCGCCGCGCCGCCGACAAGCTGAAGTTCCTCGCCGGCTCCGAGGCGGCCATGGGCGCCTGGATCGGCGACGTCACGCCCGAGGCGCAGGCCGAGGCGCTCCGCACCGCGATCGAAGGGGTTCACGTATGACCGACGCCGCGCTCGCGCTCGACGCGTTCGCACAGTGGTACGGCCGGCGGGCCGCCGGGGTGTGGAGCGCACCCGGACGGGTCAACCTGATCGGCGAGCACACCGACTACAACGACGGCTTCGTCTTCCCGTTCGGCCTCGACCGGCGCACCCAGGTCGCGCTCGGCGACCGCGACGACCGGGTCATCCGCGTGGCGTCGGCGTTCGCGCCCGAGGCGGTGTCGCTGCACCTCGACGAGCTCTCCCCCGACGCTGTGAGCGGCTGGGCGGCGTACCCGCTCGGCGTGGTGTGGGCGCTCCGCGAGTTCGGCGCCGACCTGTCGCAGGTCCGCGGCGTCGACCTCCACCTCACCTCCGACGTGCCGGTCGGCGCCGGCCTGTCGTCGTCGGCCGCGCTCGAGTGCGCGGTCGCGCTCGCCCTGAACGAGCACTGGGGCCTCGGCTTCGACCGGCCGACGCTCGCGAAGGTGGGCCGGCTCGCGGAGAACCGGGTCGTGGGCGCTCCGACGGGCATCCTCGACCAGTCGGCGTCGCTCCTCGCGGAGACCGACGCGGGCGTGTTCCTCGACTGCCGCAGCCTCGACGCCGAGGTCATCCCGCTCCGCTTCGCGGAGGAGGACCTCGAGGTGCTGGTGGTCGACACGCACGTCGAGCACGCGCACGCGACGGGTGGCTACGCCGCCCGCCGCGCGTCGTGCGAGCAGGGCGCCCGCGTCCTCGGCGTCGAGTCGCTCCGCGACGTGCACGTGGACGACCTTCCGCGGGCGGCCGAGCTCCTCGACGACGAGACGTTCCGTCGGGTCCGGCATGTCGTCACCGAGAACCAGCGCGTGCTCGACACCGTGCGAACGCTGCGCGAGCGCGGGCCGTCGGCGATCGGCACCCTGCTGGATGCCTCGCACGTGTCGATGCGCGACGACTTCGAGATCTCGGTGCCCGAGCTCGACCTCGCGGTCGAGACGTCGCAGCGGCACGGCGCCGTCGGCGCCCGCATGACGGGCGGCGGCTTCGGCGGCTCGGCGATCGCGCTCGTCGCGAAGCCGCTCGTGCCGGCCGTGAGCGAGGCGGTGCTCACGGCGTTCGCCGAGCGCGGGTTCCGCGCGCCGACCGTGTTCACCGTCTCGCCGTCGCAGGGCGCGCGGCGGGACGTCTGAGCCGGCCCGTCGGGACCACTGCGGGACCCCCGGGCCCCGCAGCCGCCCTCAGGCGGCGCCGGTCTCCCGGGCGCCGGCCTCGGCGGGCTCGACGGCGCGGGGCGTCCCGCCCGTGATGCGGACGAGCTCGTCGAACGTCGTCGGGAAGACGGTCTTCGCGTGCCCGGCCGCAGCCCACACCTCGGGATAGTCGGCGAGCGCGACATCCACGAACGTGCGCACCGGTGCAGGGTGCCCCACGGGAGCCACGCCGCCGATGACCTGACCGGTCGCGGCCTTCACGGTCTCCTTCGACGCGCGCCCGATCACGCCGCCGAGCTCGGCGCCGAGCCACTCGGTGTCGACGCGGTGCCGACCCGACGTGAGCACGAGGATCGGCTCGTCGTCGAGCGTGAAGACGAGCGAGTTGGCGATCTGGCCCACCTCGATGCCGAGGGCGTCGGCGGCGAGCTGCGCGGTCGTCACGGCGTCGTCGAACCAGGTGATGCGGGGCTCGACGCCGGCGGCGCGGAGGGCATCGGTGACACGGTCGACGGCGGGGTGGGACGGCGTGGTCATCTGCCGATCGTATCGACCCGCTACCCTGCGTGGGTGAGCTCGACGACCCCATCGGATACCCCGCACGGCGCACCGGCCCTCGCGAGGCGTCTGACCCTGCGAGGTGCCGTCGCCATCGGCCTGGCCTCGATGATCGGCGCCGGCGTCTTCGCGGCCTTCGGCCCGGCCGCGGCGGTCGCCGGGGAGTGGCTGCTGCTCGGCCTCGCACTGGCCGCGTTCGTGGCCTTCGCGAACGCCGGCTCGACCGGCCAGCTGGCGGCGAGGTACCCGGAGTCGGGCGGCGCGTACCGGTACGGTCGCGTCCGGCTCGGCGAGTGGCCGGGTTTCCTCGCCGGCTGGGGGTTCGTCGTCGGCAAGACCGCGAGCTGCGCGGCGATGGCGATGACGGCGGCCGATTACCTGGTGCCCGCGGAGTGGGAGCGCCCGGTCGCGATCGCCGCGGTCGTGGTCATCGCGGGCATCAACCTCCTGGGGATCACGCGGACCGCGCGGGCGGCCACCGTCATCGTGGCCGTCGTGCTCGCGGTGCTCGCGATCGTGATCGCGGCCGGCGCCGTCGACGTCGCGCGCCAGGGCTCGGCGTTCGACTCCGCCGACGCGGCGGCGGCGCTTCCGCCGGTGACGCCCTACGGCGTCCTGCAGTCCGCGGGTCTGCTGTTCTTCGCGTTCGCGGGCTACGCGCGCGTCGCGACGCTCGGCGAGGAGGTCGTCGACCCGGCCAGGACCATCCCGAAGGCCATCTCGCTCTCGCTCGCCGCGGTCGTGACGCTCTACGCCGTCATCGGCGTCGTCCTGCTCGGCGCCCTCGGCGTCGCGTCCCTCGCCGCGGCGGACGCTCCGCTCGACGATGTCGTCCTTCTCGCCGGCTGGGGGTGGGCGATCCCCGTCGTGCAGGCGGGCGCCGCCCTGGCCGCCCTCGGCGCGCTGCTCGCACTGGTCGCGGGCATCGGGCGGACCTCGCTCGCGATGGCGCGCGACCGCGAGCTTCCCGCGGCGCTCTCCTCGGTCTCCCGGCGTGCGCGCGTGCCCTGGGTCGCCGAGGTCGCGGTCGCCGCGGCGATCATCGTGCTCGTGCTCGTCGTCGACCTCCGCGGCGCGATCGGGTTCTCGAGCTTCGGCGTGCTCGTCTACTACCTCGTCGCGAACCTCTCGGCCGCGACCCAGCCGGCCGCCGAGCGACGCATCCCCCGCTGGCTCTCCATCGCGGGCGCGATCGGATGCCTCGTCCTCGTCGTTACCCTTCCCTGGCCGTCGGTCGTCGGCGGGGTCGCGGTCTTCGCCGTCGGCGCGGGCATCCGGCTCCTCGTCCTCGCGCGCCGCCGTAGGCTGGCGGCATGAGCGCCGACCCCACCGCCCGCATCATCCCGCTCGCCGGCATCCCCGCTCCCTCCGTCGACGAGACCGCGTTCGTCGCCGCGGGCGCGATCATCGTCGGCCAGGTGAGCCTCCGCGCCGGGTCGAGCGTCTGGTACAACGCCGTCCTCAGGGCCGAGGCCGAGCCGATCGTCGTGGAGGCGAACGCGAACCTGCAGGACACGGTCGTCTGCCACGTCGACGCGGGGTACCCGCTCACAGTCGGCGCCGGCGTCTCCGTCGGGCACGGCGCCGTGCTGCACGGCTGCACGATCGGCGCCGACTCCCTCATCGGCATGGGCGCCACCGTGCTGAACGGCGCGGTCATCGGCGAGGGCTCGCTCGTCGCCGCGGGCGCGGTCGTCCTCGAAGGCACCGTCGTGCCGCCGGGCTCACTCGTCGCCGGCGTGCCGGCCAAGGTCCGTCGCGAGCTCACCGAGGCCGAGCGCGACGGCATCCGCCGGAACGCGACCGCCTACCTCCGCCACGTCGACGAGCACGCCGCGACTCACCCGGTCGCCGGCAGCTGACCCTCCCCGGCCAGGCGGCGCCGCAGGCGGCGGACCGCCCGCACCGCGCCGCGGGACGGCAGGGCGACGACGAGGGAGAGCGCGCCGAGCAGCGACCGGTCGTGTTCGCCGAGCATGTTGCGCCGCTCGAACGCGCGGCGCAGCGCGCCGCCCGTCAGGTTGTGACGGCGCGGCAGCGCGGGCAGCGGCGCCGCCGCGCGGCCGGCCACGAGCTCGTCCAGCCGGGCGACCCAGTCGTCGGCCGCCGGCTCGTGGAAGTAGTTGTCGGCGAGCCAGGCCGGTTCGGGTGTCCGCCAGCGCCCCGCGGCGAGGTCGGCCCGGTCTCCGAAGAGCCCGCTGCCCTCGAAGACGAGGTTCAGCTGTCTCGCCCCGACCCCGAAGTCCTCGAGGAGGAGCGCCGGTACCCCGGCGGCGATCGCTTCGAGCACGGCCGTCGAGCTCACCGTCACGAGCGCCGCGGCCCGCGCCAGGTGTGCGGCCATGGGTCCGTCCTCGACGACGAGGTTCGGCGGCAGCGTGAACCCGAGCTCACGCGTGACCGACGGGTCGGCGATGAGCTCGGCGAGGTCGTACGCCTCGGCGTGGGTCTGCGCCTCGCCGGAACGGGCGCGCACCTTCACCACGACACGCCCCTGCGGGCGGAGCCGCGCGGCGCCGGCGAGCATCCCGATGAGCTCGACGCGCTCCTCCCGTGACGCGGGCACCTTCGCCTGCACCGCGAACACGACATCGGCGGCGTCCGGTCGCCGGTCGAGCTCCGCGGCCGCCGCGAGGAACGGCAGGCTCGCGAGCCCGAACCGGGGTGCGGCCGGCAGGTCCTCGGCGAGCGCGGTGAAGTCGCGCACCTCGCGGCGGCTGTGCAGCACGACGAGGTCGGTCTGCTCGCGGTAGATGATCGCCTTCGGCACGGCGGGGATCGTGAGGCCGGGGAAGCCCGAGACGATCACCGGCCGGTCGGCGAGCGCGTGCAGGTGCGGCGCCGCGACGCGCACGAGGGGGCCCCGCATGGCGAGAAGGACCGCGTCAGGCCGCACCCTGGTGACGAGGTCCGAGAGGTCGTCGAGGTGCACGTCGCGCACAGCGTCCGGCGTCCATTTCGTGCCGGCGAGGGCCGCAGCCAGCTGCCGAGCGCTCGGCCGCACGTTCGAGGCGAGGATCGCGAGATCCGCCTCCCAGCCCGCGGGCAGCCGCGACGCGAGCGCCGCGCCCCACTTGGTGTACGAATCGGAGTCGCTGACGACGAGCAGACGCCGTGGCGCGGCATCCGAGGAAGCAGGACCCGCCGTCACACCAGCACCCGGCGCAGCTTCGCCTTCGGCGCGAGCTCCCCCGGGAACACGCGCTTCACGCCGTCGCCCATCGCGGTCTCGATGATGCGGATGTCGCGCACGAGGTGCTCCAGGCCCTGCGGCTCGAGGGAGGCGGAGTGGTCGCTGCCCCACATGGTGCGGTCGAGCGTGATGTGCCGCTCCACGGCGACGGCGCCGAGCGCGACCGCCGCGAGCGAGATCTGCAGTCCGCGTTCGTGGCCCGAGTACCCGATCGGCACGCCGGGGTAGCGGCCGCGCAGCGTCTCGATCGTGCGCAGGTTCGCCTCCTCGTGCGGCATGGGGTAGCTCGAGGTGGCGTGCAGCATGACGAGCCGCCCGGTGTCGGGGCCGCCGAGGGTGTCGACGGCCTCGTCGATCTCGGCGAGCGTCGACATGCCCGTGGAGAGGATCACCGGCTTGCCGGTCTCCGCGATGGCGCGGAGCAGCGGCAGGTCGGTCACCGACGCGGAAGCGACCTTGTGGGCTGCGGCACCGGCCTCCTCGAGGAAGGCCACCGACGGCTCGTCCCACGGCGAGGCGAACCAGTCGAGCCCCGCGAGGTCGGCGTGCCGTGCGATCTCGAGGTACTCGTCGCGGCCGAACTCGACGCGGCGCCGGTAGTCGAGGTAGCTCATCGTGCCCCAGGGCGTCTCGCGCGGGACTTCCTTCATGTGCTCGGGGGTCGCGAGCTCTGGCGTGCGCTTCTGGAACTTCACCGCCTGGCAGCCGGCGGCGGCCGCGACGTCGATGAGGCGCTTGGCGAGTTCGAGGTCGCCGTTGTGGTTCAGGCCGATCTCGGCGATGACGTAGACGGGACGGTCGATGCCGACCTCGTGGCGGCCGATACGGACGGACATGTCAGGCTCCTTCGAGGGCGGTGGCGGTGCTCGTGGCGGTGGATGGCGTGCCGGCGGGCGCGGGCGCTTCGGCGGTGGGCGGTTCGGCGGCCGACGTCGAACCGTCGCCGGGGCGGCGCCCCACGTGGCGTGCGGCGAGCACGGCGTCGGCGAGCTCGCGCACCGCGCCGTGCCCGCCCGCGCGCTCGAGCACGACGCGGGCGACGCGCTTGACCTCGGGGATGGCGTCGGCGACCGCGATGGGCCATCCCACCAGCTCGAGCGCGGGCAGATCGCCGCGGTCGTTGCCGAGGTACGCGAGGCGATCGAGCGGGATGCCCCGCCCTTCGGCCCAGTCCCGGAGCGCGGCGCCTTTGTCGGCCACGCCCTGGCGCACCTCGACGCCGAGCTTCGCCGCCCGTGCGGAGACGACCGGGTGGGTCTCGGCGGAGAGGATCAGCACCGGCACGCCGGCCGCGCGGAGCCGGGCGACACCGTGGCCGTCGCTGCGGCTCACGCGCACGAATTCGACGCCCGCCTCGCCGACGATGGCGGTGTCGTCGGTGTGCACGCCGTCGAAGTCGGTGACCACCGCGTCGGCATCGATGCCGTGGGCTGCGCCGTCGATGAGGTTCGCGAGCGCCTGCGCGACGACGAGGTCGGCGGCGGTGTCGATCTCGACGGCGTGCAGGTCGGGCACGAGCCGGACGCCGATGCGGCCGAAGAACCGGTGCCCGGCGTCGCGGAAGCCGGCGGCCCGCATGGCGTAGAACGCCCCCGTCTCGCGGAACTCGGCGGGCCGCTCCTGCCGCCGCGGCCGGACCGAGGCGTCGTGGTTCACGCCGATCGCGCCGGCGCCGAAGCCGGCGTGCGCGCTGCCCGCGACCTCGCGCCAGAGGAGGACGTGACTCTGCACCGCCGAGAACACGCTGTCGGCGGCCCCGGTGGCCACCTGGTCGACCGCGGCGTCGAGATCGGCCGCATCGATGAACGGTGACGTCGCCTGGATGAAGAGGACGACCGGCGCCCCGGCGTGCTCGGGTCGGTCGGCCCGCACGGCGTCGAGCGCGTGCAGGAGCGCCGACTCGCTCGACGCGGTGTCGCCCGCGAGCTCGGCCGGCCGCGTCACGACGTGGGCGCCGCCGGCCCGCGCCACCCGGGCGATGTCGTCGTCGTCGGTCGTCACGACCACGAGGCCGACGGTCTCGGCCGCCCGTGCCGCGGCGACGGCGCGCGCCACCAGCGGCACCCCGCCCACGCGCATCACGTTCTTGCCGGGCAACCCCTTCGACCCGCCACGGGCGGGGATGATCGCGACCGCGGCGTCGCGCGCGGCTGGGTTCGGACGAGCCATGCGGGCACGCTACGTCTGCGACGTGGCGCGACGGTGGCCCGCCGGTGAACGACGAGGTGGTCGCGGGTGGCCGGGCGGGGTCGGCCGCTACCCGACGGGCGCGTGCGCAGCCGACGGTTCCGCGCCGACCGTTTCCGTGGCAGCCGTTCCTGCGGGGGCCGGCTCCGCGGCCGCTGCCGCTGGGCGCTGCCGCCCGAGCCGCTGCCGCGCCGTGTTCATTCCCGGACCGACCGGCACGTGCGCCGTGGCCTTCGCGAGCCCGAACGCGGGCATGTCGGCGTAGACCGCCTCGGCGTCGGCGACGGGGACGTCGTACGTCTCGTGCCACACGCCGACGTGCCCGGTGCCGAGCGCGGTGCGCATGAACTCGCGCCAGGGCTCGAGGTGGGGCGCGTCGCGATCGGCCGCGAAGCGCTGCAGGTCTTCTGGACTGCGCCAGTACGACAGGAGGATCGTCGTGCGGCCGACCCAGCTCTCGAAGCCGAGGAGGCCTGCCTCCGGGTGCTCGACCAGGTGACGGAGCATCCGCGGCATCTGCTTCGCGACGCGCTGGACGCGGCCGATGCGCCACCAGCTGTTGGCGCGCATGCCGATGAGGAACACGGTGACGCGCTCGCCCTCGGGCGCCGCGGTGTACCGGCCGGGGAAGACTTCTCGCTGCATCTCGGAGGCTCCATTCGCTCTGTAACGATGTTATGAAACGACGTTACGGTAGGATCGTGCCCATGGCAAGGCCTCCGCTCTACGACGACGCGCTCCGCGAACGCCTGCTCGAGGTGACGGCCGAGGTGGTCGACCGCGACGGCGCGGCGCGCGCCGCCCTCCGGGACATCGCCAAGGCGGCGGGCACCTCGACCTCCGCGATCTACACGCTCTACGGCGGCAAGGGGGAACTCCTCGCGGCCGTCATCGAGCACGGCTTCGCCTCGTTCGGCGCCTCGCAGGAGCAGGCCGCCCCCGGTGGACTCCGCGCCCTCGGGCTCGCCTACCGCGAGTGGGCGCTCGCGCATCCCGCGCTCTACCGGCTCATGTTCGGCGGCGGCCTCGAGGACTTCGCCGGCTGCGAACCCGACCCCGCCTCCGCCTTCGCCTCCCTGCGCCCGCTGCGCGCCGCGATCGCCGCCGCCGGCACCGACGACGTCGACCGCGCCGCCGTCGCCGTCTGGGCGCAGGTCCACGGTGCCGTCAGTCTCGAGCTCGCGCGCGTCGCCCCGCACGACGCCGACTGGCCCGCGGTCTACGACGCGGTGCTCGACACGATCGAACACAGCTGGGGAGCCGCCGGGCGCGCGCCGGCGTAGGGCCCGCATCGACGACGGATGCCCCGCGGCCGAGGCCACGGGGCATCCGTTCGTTTCGCCAGCCGGCTCAGGAGAGCCGGAACTCGGCCGCCTTCACGACGTTCGCGAGGAGCATCGCCCGGGTCATCGGGCCCACGCCGCCGGGGTTCGGCGAGAGGTGGCCGGCGACCTCGGCCACGGCGGGGTCGACGTCGCCGGTGAGCCGGCCCTTGCCGGTCTCCTCGTCCTGCACGCGCGTGATGCCGACGTCGAGCACCGCGGCGCCCGGCTTGATCCACTCGGGCTTCACGAGGTGCGGGACGCCGACCGCGGCGACCACGATGTCGGCCCGGCGCACCTCGGCCGCCAGGTCTTCCGTGCGCGAGTGCGTGAGCGTCACCGTGGCATCCAGCCCCTTCCGCGTGAAGAGCAGTCCCAGGGGCCGGCCCACCGTGAGGCCGCGGCCGATGACCGTCACGTGGCACCCGCGGATCGGCACGTCGTAGCGCTGCAGCATCTCGACGATGCCCGCCGGCGTGCACGGCAGCGGCGAGTGCAGCTCGCCCTCGATGCCGAGCACGAGCCGGCCGAGGTTCGTCGGGTGCAGGCCGTCGGCGTCCTTGTCGGGGTCGATCAGCTCGAGCATCGCGTTCTCGTCGTGACCGGCGGGCAGCGGCAGCTGCACGATGTACCCCGTCACCTCGGGAGCCTGGTTGAGATCGCGGATCGCGGCGCGCACGTCGGCCGTCGTCGCCGACGCGGGCAGGTCGACCCGGATCGACTCGATGCCGACCTCGGCGCAGTCGCGGTGCTTGCCCGCGACGTACGACTTCGAGCCCGGGTCGTCACCGACGAGCAGCGTGCCGAGTCCCGGCACGACCCCGCGCGAACGCAGGTGCGCGATCCGGCCGGCGAGCTCCGACTTCACGGCCGTCGCGGTCGCGACGCCGTCCAGCGTGATGGCCGTCATGTGCTTCTCCAAATGAGTGGATCGGTGAGCAGGTGCTGCGCCGCGCGGCGGGCGGACCCCGCCGCGCGGCGGACGCGCCTACTGCTGCAGGCCCGGGTACAGCGGGAACGCGGCCGTGAGGGCCTCGACACGCGCGCGGAGCGCGGCGACATCCGCCCCGCCCTTCAGCGTCTCGGCGATGATGTCGGCGACCTCGGTGAACTCGGCATCGCCGAAGCCGCGGGTGGCGAGCGCGGGCGTGCCGATGCGCAGGCCAGAGGTGACCATCGGCGGGCGCGGGTCGAACGGCACGGCGTTGCGGTTCACCGTGATGAGCGCCTCGTGCAGCAGGTCTTCGGCCTGCTGGCCGTCGAGCTCGGAGTTGCGGAGGTCGGCGAGCACGAGGTGCACGTCGGTGCCGCCCGTGAGCACGTCGACGCCGGCGGCGCGGGAGTCGTCGGCGGTGAGGCGCTCGGCGAGGATCCGCGCGCCGCGGAGGGTGCGCTCCTGGCGGTCCTTGAACTCCTCGGTCGCGGCGATCTTGAACGCCGTCGCCTTCGCGGCGATGACGTGCATCAGCGGGCCGCCCTGCTGGCCGGGGAAGACGTTGGAGTTGAGCTTCTTCGCGAGCTCGGTGTCGCGCGACAGGATGAAGCCCGAGCGGGGGCCGCCGATGGTCTTGTGCACGGTCGAGGAGACGACGTCGGCGTGCGGCACGGGCGACGGGTGCAGGCCCGCTGCCACGAGGCCCGCGAAGTGCGCCATGTCGACCCAGAGCTTCGCGCCGACCTCGTCGGCGATCGCACGGAACGCGGCGAAGTCGAGGTGGCGGGGGTAGGCCGACCAGCCGGCGATGATGACCTGCGGCTTGTGCTCGAGGGCGGCATCGCGCACGCGGTCCATGTCGACGAGGAACGTCTCGGGGTCGACGCCGTAGGCGACGGCGTTGTAGAGCTTGCCCGAGAAGTTCAGGCGCATGCCGTGCGTGAGGTGGCCGCCGTGGGCGAGCTCGAGGCCGAGGATGGTGTCGCCCGGCGTGGCGATCGCGGAGAGCACGGCGGCGTTGGCCGTGGCGCCCGAGTGGGGCTGGACGTTGGCGTACTCGGCGCCGAACAGGCTCTTCGCCCGCTCGATCGCGAGCGACTCGGCGATGTCGACGTACTCGCAGCCGCCGTAGTAGCGGCGGCCGGGGTAGCCCTCCGCGTACTTGTTGGTGAGGACGCTGCCCTGCGACTGCAGCACCGAGACGGGCACGAAGTTCTCGCTCGCGATCATCTCGAGGTAGTCGCGCTGGCGACCGAGCTCGAGCTCGAGCACCTCGGCGATCTCGGGGTCGACCTCTGCGAGCGGCTGGTTGAAGACGGATTCGGCCAAGACTGGCTCCTTCAGGGAATGGGACGGACCAATGAGGTTGCTGCCTCGAGCGACGTAGCGCCGAAGCTCGCGTACCGGCCCAGGCGTGCGGTCGGTCCGTGCCAGTCGCTCCCCGATGGTGCCCATCTCAACGCCAGTCGCGACGTGTCGAGCATAGCAACGGATGCCTCGCCGCCGAGGCCTCACCGTCATGTTCGTCGCCGGATCGCGCGGCGCCCTGTCGCCCGCGGCCCGATCGTGGCAGGATGCCCTTTGGTAAGGATTCCTTCCATCAGGCGGCCCTGCCGTCCAACCGACAGGACGCGCATGCGACGACGCACCCGCACGACCCGTGCCCGACTCATGGCGGCCGCGACCGGCCTCCTCGTCGCGGCCTCCGCCCTCGCCGGCTGCACCGGCCCAGACCAGAACGGAGACGCCGTGCCCGGCATCATCCCCGCCCCCACCGCCTTCGAGCTGCGCGAGGCCGACGAGCCGTTCCGGCTCACCCCCGACAGCCGGATCATCGCCGACGGGCCGGGCGCCGCCGATGTCGCGGCGCTCCTCGCCGAGACCCTCCGGGCCGGCTCGGGCTATGAGCTGCCCGTCGTCGAGGGCGGCGCGGGCGAAGCCGCCGACCTCGTGCTCGCGGTGCGCGAGACCACCGCCGAGGGGGCAGACGCCGCGGCCGCCGGGCTCGACGCCGGCGCCGCCTTCGGCGGCCCCGACGCCGAGGCCTACACCCTCGAACTCGGCGGTTCGGGCGCCCGCATCGACGCAGCCGCCCCCGCGGGCCTCTTCCGCGGCACGCGGTCGCTCCTCCAGCTCCTTCCCGCCGAACTCTCCGGCTCGGCGGGCGCCGCTCCCGCCGACGGGTTCGCCGCGCCCGCGGCATCCGTCGACGACCGCCCGCGTTTCACGTACCGGGGCGCCATGCTCGACGTCGCCCGCCACTTCCTGCCCGTCGAGGAGGTGCTGCGCTATCTCGACGCGATCGCCCTGCTGAAGCTCAACGTGCTGCACCTGCACCTCACCGACGACCAGGGCTGGCGACTGCAGATCGATGCGTGGCCGGCGCTCACCGAGGTCGGCGGCGAGACGTCCGTCGGCGGCGAGCGCGGCGGCTTCTACACGAAGGACGACTACCGGCGCATCGTGGAGCACGCCGCCGCGCGCTTCATCACCGTGGTGCCGGAGATCGACCTGCCCGGCCACACGAACGCCGCGCTCAGCGCCTACCCCGAGCTGAACTGCGACGGCGTCGCCCCGGCCCCGTACCAGGGCATCGAGGTCGGCTTCTCCTCGCTGTGCGCCTCGCCCGAGCGCGCGGAGGCGACCGACCGCTTCCTCGCCGACGTCACCCGCGAGGTCGCCGAGCTCACCCCCGGCCCCTGGCTGCACCTGGGCGGCGACGAGTCGCTCGCGACGACGCCCGAGGACTATCGCGACCTGCTCGCCCGCATCACCGCCGCCGGAGCGTCCACCGGCAAGACCGTGATCGGCTGGCACGAGATGGGCGCCTCGCGCGAGCTGCCGCGCGGCACGATCGGCCAGTACTGGAGCTTCGTCGAGGCCGAGGACGAGGCGGTGCCCCTCACGATGTCGTTCGTCGAGCAGGGCGGACAGGTCATCCTCTCCCCCGCCGACGCCGCCTACCTCGACATGAAGTACGTCGACGACCCGCAGACCGCCCTCGGCCGAACGCTCGGACAGGACTGGGCGAAGGGTCCGACGACCCTCGACGAGGCGTACGCGTGGGAGCCGGCCGACATCGTGCCCGGACTCGGCGAGGCCGACATCCTCGGCGTCGAGGCGCCCATCTGGACCGAGACCATGCGCACCATCGACGAGGTCGAGTTCATGGCCTTCCCGCGGATCACCGCGATCGCCGAGATCGGCTGGTCGCCCGCCGGCGAGCGCGACCACGAGAACTTCTTCGCGCGCGTCGCCTCGCTCGCGACACGGTGGGATGCCTCGGGCACCGTCTACTACCCGGTGCGCGGGGTGCCCTGGGCAGACTGAGGCGGATGTCCCGCCGCCACTGTCGGCATGGGATCGCTCGGGCTATCCTGCGGCCGGGAGCGGCGCGGGGGCGCCGCGAGAGGGAACTGACATGCCAGGCATCGTGCACTTCGAGATCCCGGCCGACGACCAGGACCGGGCGAAGCAGTTCTACCGCTCGGCCTTCGACTGGGTCGTCGAGCCGATCCCCGGCATGGACGACTACACCGCGGTGCGCACCACGCCCGCCGATGAGGAGACCGGCCAGCCGCTCGAGCCCGGCGCCATCAACGGCGCCATCTTCCGGCGCGAGGGGCAGCTCACGAACCCTGTGCTGACGGTCGACGTGGAGGACGTCGACCGGGCGCTCGAGCGGGTCGTGGAGGCCGGCGGCACGGTCGTCGCGCCGCGGGCCGCGGTGCCCGGCATGGGCTGGTTCGCGTACTTCGCCGACCCGGAGGGCAACGTCCTCGGGCTCTGGACGACCGACGAGGGCGCCGCCTGAGCGACGGGCCGCCGTTACTTCACGCTGCCCGCGGTGAGGCCGCCGACGAGGCGCTTCTCGATGAGCATGAAGAGCACCACGACCGGGATGATCGCCACCACCGAGACCCCGAACACGTACTGCCAGCTCGTCTCGTACTGACCGACGAACTTCGTCAGCGCCACCGAGAGCGGCTGGTTGCCGGCCGTCGAGAGGATCACGAGCGAGGCGGCGAACTCGTTCCAGCACGCCACGAAGGTGAACACGATCGCGGTGACGATGCCGGGCCAGACGAGGGGCAGATTGATGCGGAACAGCACGGTCAGCCGCCCCGCGCCGTCGATCTGCGCCGCCTCGTCGACCTCCTTCGGGATGCCGGCGAAGAACGAGTGCATGATCCACACGGCGAACGAGAGGTTGAACGCCGCGTTGATGAAGATCATCGCCGCCCAGGTGTCGAGGAGGTCGAGCGCGGCGAACTGCCGGAACAGGCCCGAAGTGAGCACCGCCGGCTGCAGCATCTGCGTGATGATCACGAGGAAGAGGAACACGAACCGACCGGGGAACCGGAACCTCGCGGTGTAGTACGCGGCCGGCAGGGCCACCGCGAGCACGAGCAGGGTCGCGAACACCGAGATCACGATCGTCGACACGAGGTTCTGCACGAGCGGCGTCTCGGGCGTCGACCACATCGTGACGTAGTTCTCCCAGTGCCACTCGGTCGGGAAGTACGTCGGGTCGACCGACCGGATCTGCGCCTTCGTCTTCACCGAGCCGAAGAACATGATCGTGTACGGGAGCACGAAGATCGCGAGCACGACGAGGCCGGCGAGCATCCGCAGCAGCAGGCGCGGCAGGCTCACCTGGTCGGCGGTGTAGCGGCGACGTCGCCGGGATGCCGCGGGCGCGGCGATGGTCTCGAATGCGGGGGCGGTGACGGCCACGGGTCAGACCTCCTGCATGGGCTTGACGACCTTCACGTACACCGCGACGATCACGATGACGATCAGGAAGGCGACGACGGAGAGCGCGCTCGCGACGTCGACCTTGTGCTGGTTCTGGATGTACTTGAAGATCATCGTCATGATCGTGTCGGCGTCGTAGCCGGGGATCGAGCCGGTCATCACCTTCAGGATCGGCAGCGAGTTGAACACGTTGATGATGTTGATCAGCACCGCGACGCTGAGCGCCCCGCGCAGCTGCGGCAGCACGACGGAGAAGTAGGTACGGGCGGGCCCTGCGCCGTCCATCTTGGCGGCCTCGAGCACTTCGCCCGGCACCGTCGCGAGCCCCGCGAGGATCGTGTAGGTCGTGAACGGCAGCGACACGAACACGGCCACCACGATCGACCAGGCGAACGCGGTCGCCGGGTTGCGGGTCCAGCCGTAGCCCTCGGGCGTCGCGATCAGGCCGACGTCGACGAGGAAGGTGTTGATGATGCCGAAGTACGGCTCGAGGCCGTAGTACACGACCATCGTGGTCATGACGACCGAGGCGGCCCACGGGATGATCACCGCGAGCCGCACGATGCGGCGACCGGGGAACGCCTTGTCGAGGATCTGGGCGAGCACGAGCGAGAGCACGACCGTGACGCCGACGACCACGACGACCCAGACGATGGTGCGCAGCAGGATGGGCCAGAAGTAGGGGAACGTGAAGACCTCGACGTAGTTGTCGATGCCCACCCCGCCCTGGTCGAGCCCCGAGATCGAGATGTCGCGCGTGGAGTTGAAGAACATGACGCCGGCGGGGAAGAAGACCACGCCGACGATGAGGAGGATGGCGGGGCCGATCCAGGGCAGGGCGCGAACGAGGTCGCGCGGCCCGGGGCGCCGGCCGGCAGTCCCGGGCGGCGTACCGCGGCCGGCGCGCGTCCGACCCGGCTGGGCCACGGCGGCCGCGGTGTCTGTGGTGGTGCTCATGAGCGGTCGGTCACCGATCCCTCCGATGGTGCGTGGCGATGCAGGGGCGGGGGTGCGCCGCCGCACGCGGCGACGCACCCCGGTCGGGCGGGATCAGCCCGCGTCGACCTGCGCCTGGATCTCGGTCAGCACGTCCTGTGCGGGCTTGGTCTGCAGCTGGCCGAACAGCGCCTTGAACGCCGAGTCGGCCGCGGACCACTGCGGGTTCGTGCTCGGGTAGAACTGCGCGTCGGGCAGCACGTCGAGGAACGGCTTCAGCGCCTCCTCGCCCGAGAGCTGCTCGGCGCCCGACTTCGTGACCGGCAGGAAGCCCTCGGCCTGTACCCACGGCACATACACGTCGGCCGAGTAGTAGTAGTCGAGGAAGGCGGTGATGGCCTCCTTCTTGTCATCGTCGTTCTTGAAGGCCATGAGCTGGTCCATGACGCCGAGCGTGAAGGCGGAGCCGTCCTGCGTGGGGATCGGGACGATCGAGTAGTCCAGCTCGGGGTTGTTCTCCTCGATCTGGCCGACGGTCGGCGGCAGGCCTACCTGCATGCCGATCTTGCCCTGGACGAAGATGTCCATGAGCGGCGACCGGTCGGTCGAACCCGGGTCGGCCTGGGTGGCCCCGGCGTCGATCATCTTCTTGATCTGCTCGGCGCCCGGCAGGTTCGACGGGTCGTCGATCGTGATGGCCTCGGCGTCGCCGAAGGTGCCGCCGCCGCCCCAGAGCCACACGGCCGCCTCGGCCTGCGCCTCCTCCGAGCCGAGGGGCATGCCGTAGCCGGCGACGCCCCCGCCGAGCGCGGAGACCTTCGTCGCGGCGTCGAGCAGCTCGTCCCACGTGGTGGGCGGCGCGGTCACGCCCGCCTGCTGCAGCAGGGTGTTGTTGACGAAGAGCGCACGGGCCGAGGCGATGAGCGGCAGCGCGTACGCGGTGCCGTCGACCTCGGCGTTGGCGAGGAAGGACTCCTGGAAGTCGGAGTAGACGTCAGCGGACACGACCTCTTCGGCCGGGTAGAGCAGGTCGTCGGCGACGAACCCGGCGAAGGGGCCGCCGTTGTAGATGTCGGGAGCCTCGCCGCCCTGGATCTGCGTCGCGATGACGGTCTCGAGGTTGTCCCACGACTCGACCTGGAGCTTGACGTCGACGTCGGGGTTGGCCTCCTCGAAGCCGGAGATCACGTCCTCCCACAGCGCCTGGGTGTTGTCGGAGTAGCTCGGCACGAGCAGGTCGAGGGTGGTCTTGCCGTCGGCGTCGCCGCCGTCGGACGAGCCGCCGCCGAACCCGCAGGACGCGAGCGTCAGCGACGCCGTCGCGGCGAGCGCGATCGCGGCACCGAACCGCATGCTCTTCTTCATTGCTGATTCCTCACTCTGGTGGGTGGTGCACCGAAGCGGGTGGAGCGGTCGCGTCGGTGCGATGTTCCGGATGTCAGCGCGTTGCGATGACGTTTCCTGAACGTTTCAAGGGAGAAATGATCATGATCATTCACTCGGGTAGGGAATCTATGCCGCCGGTGCGGGCGCGTCAACTGTCGCGCGGCATTCGTTATCAGAATTTGTTCAGAGTCCTGACATTCCGCCGCGCCTGCACTGGCGAGCGCGAGAATGATCGATAGACACATCCAACGATCATCTGCAATCATCGAGTGGTCACCGATTCTCGATCCCGCAGGAGCCGCCACCGTGACCCACCAGACCGCGCCCGACTCGCACATGGCCCGCGAGCTCGCCAGCCAGCCCGACCTCTGGGAGCGCGCCGCCGGCCTCACCGACCTCCAGGCGCTCCTGCCCGCCCGCGGCGCGCGCATCGCCGTCGTCGGCTGCGGCACGTCATGGTTCATCGCCCAGTCCTACGCCTGGCTCCGCGAGCGGTCGGGGCACGGCGAGACCGACGCGTTCGCGGCATCCGAGGCGCCCCTCGACCGCGGCTACGACGCGGTCGTCGCGCTCACGCGCTCGGGCACGACCTCCGAGGTGCTGCGCCTCGTCGAGCAGCTCGCCGGCCGGACGCGCACCATCGGCGTCATCGGCGACGCGGAGTCCCCCCTCGTCGGCCTGGTCGACGAGGCGGTCACGCTGCCGTTCGCCGACGAGGAGTCCGTCGTGCAGACCCGGTTCGCGACCACCGCCCTCGCGCTGTTCCGGGCCTCGCTCGGCGAAGACCTCACGGCGGCCGTCGCCGACGCCCGGACGGCGCTCGGCGAGGAGCTCGCCCCCGAGCTCGTCGACGCCGAGCAGTTCACCTACCTCGGCTCCGGCTGGTCGTACGGCCTCGCCCAGGAGGCCGCGCTGAAGATGCGCGAGGCCTCGCAGTCGTGGACGGAGGCGTACCCGTCGATGGAGTACCGCCACGGCCCGCTCGCCATCGCCGCACCCGGCCGCGTCACCTGGCAGTTCGGCGAGGCGCCCGAGGGTCTCGCGGGCGACGTCGCCGCGACCGGTGCGCGCTTCGAGGCGGGCTCGCTCGACCCGATGGCCGAGCTCGTGCGCGCGCAGCGCGTCGCGCTCGCGCGTGCCGTCGCGAAGGGGCTCGACCCCGACCGCCCCCGCAGCCTCACCCGCTCCGTCATCCTCGACGCCTGATGGCCCGACGCGACGAGGTGACCGCCCCGGCCGGAGCCCCGCTCGGCCGGGGCGCCGCCGTGCTCGCGTTCGACGTCGGCGGCACCGACACCAAGTCGGCCCTCGTCGACGCGTCAGGCCGCGTGCTCGGACTCCGGCGCACGCCCACGCCGCTCGAGGCCGCCGACCCCGCCGCATCCGTGGTGGCCGGCATCGCCCGGCTCGCCGCCGCGTACCGTGCAGAGTTCCCGGAGGTCGTGCCGGTCACGGCCGGGCTCAGCGTCCCGGGCCTGGTCGACGACGACGCGGGCGTCGGCGTGTTCGCGAGCAACCTGGGCTGGCGCGACGCGCCCATCCGCGACCTCGCGGAGCGCGCGCTCGGACTGCCGACCGCCTTCGGCCACGACGTGCGGGCGGCCGGCGAGGCCGAGCACCGACTGGGCGCCGCGCGCGGCCACGACGACGTGCTCGTGCTCGCCATCGGCACGGGCATCGCCGCGGCCGCCATCGTCGGCGGGCGGCCGCTCACCGCAGGCGGCTACGCGGGCGAGCTCGGCCACGCGCTGAGCGATCCGCAGGGTGAGCGCTGCCCCTGCGGCGCCGTGGGATGCCTCGAGACCATCGCGTCCGCCGGGGCGATCGCGCGGCGCTACCGCACCGCGTCGGGTCGCGAGGTCGCGGGCGCGCGCGAGGTGCTCGACGCCGCCCGAGCTGGCGACGAGCTCGCCGCGACGATCTGGGGTCAGGCGGTCGAGGCGCTCGCGGAGCAGCTGGCCCGCGTGGTCGCGATCCTCGCACCCGAGGTCATCGTGCTCGGCGGCGGGCTCGCCGAAGCTGGGCCGGCGCTGTTCGACCCCCTGGCCGCCCGGCTCGACAGACTGCTCTCCTTCCATCGCCGCCCGCAGCTCGTGAAGGCCGCCCTCGGCGACGACGCCGGCGTGCTCGGCACGGCGCTCGCCGCCCGCGACCTCGCCGGCCGCATCGGCTCGCCCGAGGGGTCTGCGCCGTGATCCTCACCGTCACCCCGAACCCCGCGCTCGACCTCACCTGGCACGCCGACGAGCTGCGCCCCGGCGAGACCCACCGCGTGGCGACGGGCGCGGCCCGGGCGGGCGGCAAGGGACTGAACGTGGCGCGTGTGCTCCACGGACAGGGCGTCGACGTGCTCGCCCTCACCACCGGCGGCGGCGCCGCAGGCGCCGAGCTCACCGAGGAGCTCGGGCGCAGCGGCATCCCGCATCGCCTCGTCCCCATGCGGGGCACGACCCGGAGAAGCGTCGCGATCGTCGACGACGCGGCCGGCGAGGCGACCGTGCTGAACGAGCTCGGCGCACCGCTCCTGGCGGCCGAGGCCGGCGCGCTCCTCGCCGAGGCCGAACGGCTCGGCCGCGCCGCTGCGGCGGTCGCCGTCTCCGGGAGTCTGCCGCCCGGCCTGTCGCCCGAGTCGGTGGGCGACCTCATCGCCCGCCTCCGCGCCGCCGGAAGGCCGGTGGTCGCCGACGTCCCGCGCGACGCGCTGCTCGCCGCCGCCCGCGCCGGCGCCTCGGTCGTGAAGCCCAACCGGGACGAGCTCGCCGAGGCCACCGGCGAGACCGACCCGCTCACGGGCGCCCGGCGTCTGCTCGAGCTCGGCGCCGGCGTCGTCGTGGCCTCGCTCGGCGCCGACGGGCTCCTCGCGATCGGCCGCGACGGCGGCATCCACGCACGGCTCGGACGCCGGCTGCGCGGCAACGCCACCGGGGCGGGCGACGCCGCCGTCGCCGCCATCGCGCTGACCCTCGCCGAGACCCGGCTCGGGCAGCTCGACGCGCTCGACGCCGACGCGCTCGACGTGCTCGACCCCGACGCGCTCGCCGCCGACGCGCTCGCCCGGATGGCGCAGCGCGCCACGGCGTGGTCGGCGTCCGCCGTCCTCATGCCCCTCGCGGGCGACCTGCACCCCGACCACGCCGCGCTGGAACGCGAGATCATCCTGGAGCCCGTCCGATGACCCTCACCCGCACCGCAGACCTGCTCGCCGAGGCCGCCGCCGCCGGCCGGGCCGTCGGAGCGTTCAACGTCCTCCACCTCGAGACCGCCGAGGCGCTCGCCACCGCGGCGGAGCGGGCGGACCTGCCCGTCATCCTGCAGATCTCGGAGAACTGCGTGCGCTACCACGGCGGCCTCGAACCGATCGCGGCGGCCACGCTCGCCGTCGCCGACGGTTCGCGCGCGCGCATCGCCGTGCACCTCGACCACGCGGAAGACCCCGAGCTCGCCCTGCGGGCCATCGGGCTCGGTTTCGGCTCGGTGATGTACGACGGCGCGAAACTGCCCTTCGCGGACAACGTCGCCGTCACCCGCCGGGTGGTCGAGGCCGCCCACGCGGCGGACGTGGCCGTGGAGGCCGAACTCGGCGAGATCGGCGGCAAGGACGGCGCGCACGCGCCGGGGGTCCGCACCGACCCCGCCGAGGCGGCGGCCTTCGTCGCCGACACCGGCGTCGACGCCCTCGCCGTCGCCGTCGGCTCGTCGCACGCCATGACGGAGCGCACGGCGCTCATCGACCTCGAGCTCATCGAGCGGCTCCGCGAGGCGGTACCCGTGCCGCTCGTGCTGCACGGCTCCTCGGGGGTCTCCGACGACCTCCTCGTCGCCGGTATCCGATCGGGGCTCGTGAAGGTGAACGTGTCCACGCACCTCAATCGTTCGTTCACCGGCGCCGTCCGCGATGCGCTCGCCGCGGACCCGGCCCTTGTGGACTCGAGGAAGTACCTCGCCGCGGGCCGGGAGGCCATCGCCGTCGAGGCGGCTCGCCTGCTGGAGCTGTTCGCGCTGAAAGGATCCGACGGATGAATCGTGCCGAACGCCTGAGCTCGGTGCTGGATCTCCTCGCCGAGGACGGCCAGATCGAGGTCGACCAGATCGTCGAGCGTCTCGGGGTGTCTCCGGCCACCGCGCGCCGGGACCTCGACGCCCTCGCCCGCCAGCAGCTGCTCACGAGGACTCGGGGCGGCGCGGTCGCCCACTCGGTCGCCTACGACCTGCCCATCCGGTACAAGCACCAGCAGAACCCCGACGCGAAGGCCGCGATCGCCCGTGCCGCGAGCGAGCTCGTGCCGCGCGGCGCGGTCATCGGCCTGTGCGGCGGCACGACCGCGACCGCGATCGCCGACGCGCTCATGTCGCGCGCGGACATCATGGACCCTGCGCCCGACCCGGGGCTCACCGTCGTGACCAATGCGATCAACATCGCGATGCAGCTCGCGATGCGGCCGCAGATCAAGACCGTCGTCACCGGCGGCGTCGTCCACGCCCGCTCCTACGAGCTCGTGGGCTCGTACACCGACGGGGTCCTCGGCAACGTGAGCCTCGACTTCGCGTTCATCGGCGCGAACGGCATCGACCCGGTCTTCGGGCCGACCTCGCACGACGAGCGCGAGGCGGCCGTGAACGCGCTGATGGCGAGCCGCGCGGCGCACGCGGTGCTCGTGGTCGATTCCAGCAAGCTCGACAAGCGGGCCTTCGCCTCCATCGGGGGTCCGCGGCTGTTCCAGACGGTGATCACCGATGACGAGGTCGCGGAGGAGCAGCGCACGCGGCTGATCGACGCGGGGTACGACGTTATCGTTGCCTCGTGAGCACCGCCCCCGTCACCGTCATCCACTCCGCCCGCCTCCTCTCCGGGGGCGACACCGTGCCCGACTCGTGGGTGCGCTTCGACGGCGACCTCGTCGGCGGGCGCGGCATCGGCGACGACTGGCGCGAGGGCCTGCCGGCCGACGCCGCCGTGACGGATGCCGCGGGGCGCTGGCTCGTCCCCGGCTTCATCGACCTGCACTCGCACGGAGCCGGCGGCGCCTCGGTCGAAGACGGTGAGGCCGCCATCGAGACGATGCTCTCGGTGCACACCGCGCACGGCACCACACGGCTGGTCTGCTCGCTGGTGTCGGCCCCGATCGAGTCGCTCGCGCAGAGCCTGGCATCGGTCGCCCGCGTCGCCGCGCGCGACCCTCGCGTGCTCGGCGCCCACCTCGAGGGCCCCTTCCTCGATCACGACTTCCGCGGCGCCCACGACCCCGGCGCGCTCCGCACCGCCGACGACGCGGCGATCGACGTGCTCCTGGATGCGGCAGCCGGCACGCTCCGCCAGATCACCATCGCACCCGAGCACGCGGGTGCCGCCCACGCGATCCGCCGCTTCGCCGACGCCGGCGTCGTCGTCGCGGTCGGCCATACGAGCGCCGACTACGACACCGCACTCGCCGCGTTCGAGGCGGGCGCGAGCGTGCTCACCCACGCGTTCAACGGCATGCGCGGCATCCACCATCGCGCGCCCGGCCCGGTCGTGGCCGCCATGCACGCCGATCACGTCACCCTCGAGATCGTGAACGACGGCGTCCACGTGCACCCCGACGTCGTGCGACTGGCCTTCCGGGGCGCCCCGGGCCGGGTCGCTCTCATCACCGACGCGATGGCGGCCACGGGCGCGGCCGACGGCGACTACGTGCTCGGCTCCCTCGGCGTCGTCGTCGCCGACGGCGTCGCGCGCCTCCGCGAGACCGGGTCGATCGCGGGCTCCACGCTCACCCAGGACGACGCGCTGCGCCGGGCGGTCGTCGAGTGCGGCATCCCCTTCGAGGAGGCCGTGGGCGCCCTCACCGTGACGCCGGCCGCCGCGATCGGCCGCGCGCACGACCTCGGCCGGCTCGACCGCGGCTTCGCCGCCGACGCCGTGCTGCTCTCCGACGAGCTCCGCGTCGAGGCCGTCTGGGGTGCCGGGAGCCGCCTGGTCTGACGAGCCGACGACGGCCGGATGAGTGAGGCGGCCGGGCCTCGAGCGGTGTTCCCCACCTCGCTCGCGACCCGGCCGGATCCGGTGCGCATCGCCCCCCAACTCGGCGACCGGCCGCCGGGACGACCCGGCGCTCCACGTCCGGTTCGGGTCGCCGGGGTGGAGGTCCTCACCCTGAGAGAGGCCATCCGACCCGGATCATGACGCGGATTCCTCAGATTTCTGATGGAATATGCGCACCCGGCCGCGACCCGAGGGAGGTGCGGGCATGCCGAACGACCAGGCGATCGCCGATTCGGCGCTGGTGGAACGAGCCCGGCACGGCGACGACGACGCCTTCGCGGAGCTCTGGCGACGGCATTCGTCCGCCGGCCGCACGGTGGCACGCTCGTTCAGCACGCTCGACGCCGACGACCTCGTCGCCGAGTCGTTCACGCGCATCTTCGACGCGATCCGGAAGGGCGGCGGACCGACCGGCGCATTCCGGCCGTACCTGTTCACGACCATCCGCCATACGGCCGCCGGATGGGGGCGGGCACGTCACGAGACCACCCTGGAGACCCTCGAGTCCTTCGAGGACCCGTCGAGCTCGGAGGCCGCTTCGCTCGACGCACTCGATCGCAGCCTCACGGCGCAGGCGTTCCGATCGCTGCCGACCCGCTGGCAGGAGGTGCTCTGGTACAGCGAGGTCGAGCAGATGAGCCCCGCCGAGATCGCCCCGCTCGTGGGCATGAGCGCCAACAGCACCGCCGCCCTCGCATACCGCGCACGCGAGGGCCTCCGTCAGGCCTGGATCACCGCGCACCTCCGAACCGCCGACGATCCGGAGTGCCGGTGGACGATCGACCGTCTGGGCGCCTATACGCGAGGTCGTCTCGGCGCACGCGACACGGGCAAGGTCGACGCCCACCTCGATCGTTGCGCCAAATGCACCATCGTCGCTGCCGAGGCGCGCGACGTGGGCGCGCGCCTGGCGCTCGTGCTCCTGCCGCTCGCGGCAGGCGTGACCGGCGCGAGCACCTACACCGCCTGGTTGCAGCAGGGTGCGCCGGGCGCGGACCTCGCGGTCGGCGCGGCCGGAGGCGCGGTCGCCCTCGCGGCCGGCAGCGCGACGACCGGCGCCGGCACCTCGGGCGCTGCGGCCGGCACCGCGACCGGCGTCGCCTCGGCGAGTGCCACGAGCGCGACGGCGGCCACGGGCGCGGCCGGGACCGCGGCCGGTGCCGGAGCGGGCGCAGCGGGCGGCGCCGCCGGGATCGCCGCGGGCGCCGCGGGTGCCGGCGTCGCCGGGGGCACGGCGGCCGCGGGCATCGGCGGGATCGCGGCCGCGAGCGGCATCGGCTCACTCCTGGTCGCGGCGGCCATCACGGCCGGCGCGATCCTTCCCGTCAGCGGCGGCACCGCCGAGCTCGTCGCGGAGTCGCCGACCGCCGTGGCCGCGCCGCCGTCCGCCGACACCGACGATGCGAACCCGGGCGCCGGGCGATCCGCGGACCCCGGCGCACCCCGCGACACCGGCCCGGCCCCGATCGCCGGGCCGACGGACCCCGGGCGAGGCGGGGATGCCGAGACGCCGGATGCCGCGGCCGCCGGCGACGGCCCGAATGCCTCGACGGGGGCGGCCGGCGGCACGAGCGGCGCATCGGGCGGCAGCACACCCCCGCCCTCGCCGCCACCACCTCCGGCCGACACCCACGCGGACCCGCCCGTCATCTCCCGCGTCGACACGGCCGGCGGCCGGGTGTTCCCCATCGTCGCCGGCGTCGCCGAACCCGGCGCCGCCGTGACCGTGACGGCCGCGGGCCGGGCGGCGACCGTCGTCGCCGACGGCGCCGGTGCCTGGCAGGCCGCGTTCGACGGCCTGCCGGCCGGGGCGGTTGACGTCATCGCGACCCAGGTCGATCCTGCGGGCAACGCCTCCGGCCCCGCCGCGGCCGCGAGCGATCCCCTCGTCACGCCCGGACTCTCCATCACCTCCCGCGGCGGCGGGCGGGTGGTGCAGGGCGAGTTCGCCGGCCTCGCCGACTCCCAGGTCGAGGTGCTCGTCAACGGCGTCGTCATCGACCAGGTCGAGCTGCGCGGCGGCAACGGACGTGCCGGGCAGGCAGGCGCCGTCGTCAGCGGCCGCGGATGGCTCGCACCCGGGGCCGCGGTGCAACTGCGCTACGTCGTCGACGGCCGCGTCGGCGTACTCGTCCCGGCGGGCTGAGCCGGCGGCGTGGCATCCCCGATCGGGCTGCCGCGGCGACCCGACCTGGCGCCGACGGCGACGAGCACGGCCGCCACGACGAGGACCGCGGCATAGCCCCAGGGCAGGGCGGCGACCCCGAACGCGCCGAACACGATCGATCCCACGAGGGCGCCGCCGCCGATGCCGGTGTTGAACGCCGTGGTGTACAGCGCGCTCGCGGCATCCCGGTGCGTCGGCGGCGCCGTCCGGAGCAGCCGGGTCTGCAGCAGCGGCGGGATCGCCCCGAACGCGAGCCCCCACACGGCGAACGCGGCCACCGAGACCACGGGGGTGATGGCGAGCCCGAGCACGGCCAGGGCGACGGCGGCGACGCCGAGGGCGGTGAGCATGGCCGCGGTGGCGTTGCGGGCGAGGGGAGATCCCGCGGCGACGAGGCCGACGGCGCCGGCGACGCCCGAGAGGAACAGCAGCGGCCCCACGGCACCGGCCGGCAGCCCGATCAGGTCGGTCACGAGCGGCGCCACGTACGTCGTCACGGCGTACTGGCCGAGCATCGTGACGGCCGTCACCACGCACAGCAGGAGCACCGACGCGAAGCCGGGGTCGCCCGGCCGGTATCTCGCGGCCGTGGGCGCCGCGCCGGCCTCGGCCCGCGGCAGCGCGAGCCGAACCGCCAGCGCCCCGAGCAGGGTGAGCCCGCCGACGATCGCGAAGGCCGCGCGCCAGCCGAGCGCCTGACCGAGGATCGTCGACGCGGGCACGCCGAGGATCATCGCGAGCGTGCCGCCGCCGAGCACGACCGCGACCGCTCGACCGATGAGCCGCTCGGGCACCAGCCGGGACGCCGTCGCGGCGACGATCGACCAGAAGACGCCGTGGGCGAGGCCGCCGAGCACGCGCGCGGCGATGAGCATCCAGTACTCGGTCGCGAGCGCCGACAGCGCGGTCGAGACGCCGAGGACGACGAGCACCGCGACGAGCAGTCCGCGGCGGGGCATCCGGCTCGTGGCGGCGACCAGCGTCGTCGACGTGAGCACGACGGTGAACGCGAACACCGAGACGGTGAGCCCGATGAGGGCGGCCGGCACCGCCAGTCCTGCCCCCATCTCGGGCAGAAGGCCCGTCGGCAGCAGCTCGATCGTGATGGACAGGAAGACGGCCGCAGCGAGGGCGACGAGGCCCGGCCACGGCATGGCGGTCGCGCGCGAGCGCGGGGATTCGGTGACGGACATCAGGATGTCTCTCCGACGGCGTTCCCCGCCGGCGGGAATGTGCACCGCGGCGGGTCGACTACGCGCTCGTGTGCGCGCCCAGGGCCGTGCGGGGACCGCCGACCACCCATCAGTGTACCCGTGCGGCTTGTACGCTGGCTGGATGACCTCCTCCCCCGCCGACGGCCACCTGAACCACTGGGTGTTCACCCTCGCCTGCGCCGACGGTCCGGGCATCGTGCACGCGGTGAGCGGAGCCATCGTCGCGGCACGCGGCAACATCACCGAGAGCCAGCAGTTCGCCTCGGCCGACACCGGGCGTTTCTTCATGCGCGTCCAGGTCGAGTCGCCCGCCGGTCGCGCCGAGTTCGAGGAGGCGCTGCGGCCCGTGGTCGCGCAGTGGGACATGACCTGGCACCTCGACGAGGTCGGCCGCCCGCTCCGCACCCTCGTGCTCGCGTCCACCGCCGGCCACTGCGTCAACGACCTGCTCTTCCGGCAGCGGGCGGGCCAGCTGCCCATCGAGATCCCGCTCGTGCTGTCGAACCACGGCACCCTCCGCGACCTCGTCGACTTCTACACGGTGCCGTTCGAGTCCGCGCCCGTCACCGGCCCCGAGGAGAAGGCGGCGTTCGAACGGCGCGTGCTGGAGGCCGTCGACGAGCACGACATCGAGCTCGTCGTCCTCGCCCGGTACATGCAGATCCTCTCGCCCGAGCTGTGCGACGCCCTCGCCGGCCGGTGCATCAACATCCACCACTCGTTCCTCCCCGGCTTCAAGGGCGCGAACCCCTACCGGCAGGCGCACGCCCGAGGCGTGAAGCTCATCGGCGCGACGGCGCACTTCGTGACGAGCGACCTCGACGAGGGCCCGATCATCGAGCAGAACGTCGTGCGCGTCGACCACTCCCGCAGCGTCGCCGAGCTCGTCGCCATCGGCCAGGACGAGGAGAGCCGCACCCTCAGCCAGGCCGTGAAATGGTTCGCCGAGCGCCGGGTGCTGCTCGACGGCGCACGCACCATCATCTTCCGCTGACCGCGTCGCGTTAGGCTTGACGGTCGTGAACGACCGCACCCCCGAGCCCATGCCGAAGATCGGCCCGAACGACGTCCTGCGCTTCCTCCTGGAGGTCTTCGCGATCGTCACGCTCGGCATCTTCGGCTTCACGGCGTTCCCGCTGCCGTGGCCCGGCGTGCTCATCGGCATCGGCGCTCCGCTGCTGGCGATCCTGCTGTGGGGCCTGTTCCGGTCGCCGAAGGCGGTGTTCGCCGTCGATCCGTTCGTGAAGGCGATCGTGGAGATCGCGGTGTTCTCCTCGGCCGCGATCGCCTGGTGGATCATGGGCCAGCCCGTCGTCGCGGTCGTGCTCGCCGTGGTGGCGGCGGTGAGCGGCATCATCAACGGCCGCAAGGAGTTCGCGGGCTGACGCCCGGTCGGCGCGGCGCCCGCTTCCCGGCCGATCGCGCCCCGTGTCGGCCCTATTCGCCGGTGCGCCGCGCCCCGCACCGGCGAATCCCGCCGACACGGCGAAGGACCGGAGGCGCTGCCGCGGCATCCGCCGGCGACACCGCCGAGCTCACACCGCCTCGGCGGCCTCCGCGTCCGCTTCGGCGCCGCCCGCGGTGCGGAAGTGTCCGACGACGGACAGCAGCGCACCGCCGACCGCCCAGCACGCGAGCACGAGCCACGGGAAGGCCTGATCGGCCGCCGGGAAGTACGAGAGGTCGCGGAGCAAGGTCGCCGCGGCCCCCGGCGGGAACCACTGGCCGACCTCGCCCCACGGCGCGGGCAGGAACTCCTTCGGCATGGCCGCCGCGGAGATGGGGTTCGCGAACAGGAGCATGACGACCGGCCCGACGGCGATGCCGGCACGGCCGATGAGGGCGACGAACCCCGTGATGGGCGCGGCGACCGCCGCGAGCGCGAGCGCGATGGCGGCGCTGTTCAGCCAATACTCGCCCTGCAGCCCGCCGAACCACGGGCCCAGGATGGCGGCGAGCGCGAGCCCGCCGACGGCGGCGTAGATCGCGACCGCGAGCAGGCGCCGCAGGGCGCCGATGACGGCGAGCGAGACGGCGATGCCGCCGAGCATGCCGCCCAGCACGAGCGGGAACATCGCGGCGGTGAGCCCGGTGCCGCGGGGGTCGGACTCGGCGAGGGGCACGACGTCGGTCACCTCGACCTCGATGTGCGGTGGCGCGACGGGCGATCCCGCGGCGGCCGCTGCGGCGGCGGCCTGCGCGTTGACGCCTTCCTCGAGGCGGTCGGCGACCCCGCTCAGCAGCTGGCTCACGGGCAGGCTCGCGGCCGAGGAGGTGAGCACCTCGGCCTCCGGGCCGAGCAGCACGGCCCCGTACACGTCGCGGGCCTGGATCGCGGCGACGGCGGCCTCGCGGTCGTCGACTTCATCGAAGGCGATCGCACCGGGCTGGGCGTCGTCGACGGCCTGCCGGGCGAGGTCGACCGCCTCCGGCGTCCCGGAGATCGCGACGGGGAGGTCGCGTGGTTCGGCCGTCACCGACGGCCAGGCGAAGGCGAGGACGAGCACCGAGACGATGGCGGCGAGGACGAGGCCGAGGGCTGCCACGCGCGCGATCGGGGTGTGGGGTGCAGATCGCGGGGCGATGTGCGGTGCCGACATGATCGGGCCTCTCTATAAAAAACGAATACTCGTTCTTTATAGTCCGCCCGAGCCGTATGCTTGTCAAGCCACGAGAGGAGGGCCCCGATGCCGAAGGTCACCGAGGCGCACCGAGTCGCCCGACGCGCCGAGATCGTCGGCGCCGCGATCCGCTGCTTCGCGCGGAAGGGGTACCGGGGCACCTCCATGGCCGACATCATCCAGGAGTCCGGCCTGTCCGCGGGGGCGATCTACGGCCACTTCGCCGGAAAGCAGGAGCTCTTCGCCGAGGTCGCGGCGACCGTGCTCGCCGCCAGGCGCGAAGAGCTCGCGGCCGGCCGGGGCGGCGGCGCCCCCCTCGGCCCGGCGCAGGTCATGGCGATCCTCATCGACGGCATCCGCCGAGAGCCGTTCAGCGTGCTGTTCGTCCAGCTCTGGGCCGAGGCGGCCATCGACCCCGAGATCCGCCGGCTCGCCAACGGCGTCTTCATGCAACTGCGCGCGACCGTCGCCGCTGCGCTCGCCGAATGGGCGCGCGCCGAGCCAGGGCGGGTCGACGGCGATCCCGCCGCCTGGGCCGACCGCGTCGCCCCGGTCGTGCTCGGCGTCGCGCCCGGCTTCATGGTGCAGCGCGCGATCGTCGACGGGTTCGACGAGGACGCCTACCTCACCGCGATCGCGGACGTCCTCCCCCGCTGACCCGGAGGATGCCGCGAATGGATGCCCCGCACCCGCGGCATTTGCTCGCTCAGCCTACGACGACGCTCAGCGCCCGACGACGCTCAGCGCCCGGCGACGCTCAGATGCCCTGCCAGGCCGGCTTGTTCGCCCACGCGTGCCGGTAGTAGTCGATGTTGGCGAGCTGCGAGGCGGCCGCCTCGTCGACGACGACCGTCGCGTGCGGGTGCAGCTGGATCGCCGAACCCGGCTGGCTCGCGGACACCGGGCCTTCGACGGCCGCGGCCACGGCCGGCGCCTTCGCCTCGCCGAAGGCGAGGAGGACGAGGTGCCGCGCCCGGAGGATGGTGCCGATGCCCTGCGTGATGCAGTGCATCGGGACGTCGTCGGGCGAGTCGAAGAACCGCGCGTTGTCGGCCCTCGTCGGAGCGGTCAGCGTCTTCACGCGCGTGAGCGACGCGAGCGACGAGCCCGGCTCGTTGAAGCCGATGTGCCCGGTGCGGCCGATGCCGAGGATCTGCAGGTCGACGCCGCCCGCCGCAGTGATCGCCGCCTCGTAGTCGGCGCCCGCGTGCTCGATGCCGGCCGGGTCGCCGTTCGGCACCCGGACGAGCTCGGGCGTGAGGCCGAGAGGTTCGACGACCTCGCGCGTGATGACCGCGCGGTAGCTCTCGGGGTGCCCGGCGGGCAGGCCGACGTACTCGTCGAGCGCGAACCCGCGGATGCCGCGGACGTCGATGCGGTCGTCGTGGATGCGCCGGGCGAGAGCGCGGTAGGTCGCGAGCGGGGTCGACCCGGTGGCGAGCCCGAGCACGGCGTCGGGCTTGGCCTTGATGAGGGCGACGATGGCGTCGGCGACCAGGTCGCCTGCCTCCTGCTCGCCCGGGACGATCACGATCTCTGCCATGGGTCCTCTCCAACCAGCGCGGCACCCACCGCCGCAGCCGGGAATCCGTGGGGAACGACCTGCACGCGCCGCGCGAGGCCGAGGGAAGCGAGGAACGCCGAGTCGGCGCTCCACTCGTCGAGGATACGACGCGTTCCCGTCACGAGCTCGTCGCCGAGCGCGGCGAGCCCGCCCCCGATGACGACGTCGTCGACGTCGGTCGTGAGGACGAGCAGGCGCACGGCCGCGGCGACGCCGGTGAGGAAGCGTTCGCGCACCGCGACGGCAGGAGCGTCGCCGAGCGCGGCGCGGTCGAAGACGTCGCGAGCCGGCAGCGCGTGCTGCGTCGGCCACATGCGCGCGATCGCCCAGCCGGAGGCGAGTGTCTCGAGGCATCCGCGCTGACCGCAGCCGCAGAGCTCGCCGGCCGGATCGACGGGGATGTGGCCGATCTCGCCGGCGACCCCGTGCCCGCCGCGGAGCAGGCGGCCGTCGAGCACGATGCCGGCCGCGAGGCCGGTGCCGAGGTTCAGGTAGGCCATCGAGTGCGTGCGGAGTCCGTCGGCCACGCCGAGGAGGTGATGGGCGCCGAGCGCGGCCGCCTTCACGTCGTTCTCGACGCGGACGGCGACGCCGAGGCGATCGGACAGACGCGGCCCGAGGTCGAGCCCCTCGAGGCCGAGGTTCACGGCGTGGGCCACCCGGCCCGTGCGGCTGTCGACCGCCCCCGGGATGCCGATCCCGATCGACTGGAACGCCGACGCCTCGACGCCCGCGAGCTCGCTCATGCGCTCGACCGTGCGGAGCGCCGTGGCCACGACGGCATCGGCGCCGAACCCGGTGGGCATCCGCAACTGGTCGGTGAGCTCGCCGTCCGCGCCGATCGCGACGGCGGCGGTCTTCGTGCCGCCGATGTCGATGCCGAGTTTCACGCGAGCACCGCCGGGTCGGCCTCGAGCGCACGACCGACGACGTCGATGAGCGCGTCGCCCACGAGGCGCGAGGCGCCGAACGTCGCGAGGTCGGCGACCGCGCGGTCGGTGCTCGGCCAGCCGAGGTCGACCGTCACGACGTCGTCGCGGACCGCCCGGAGGCCCTCGATCGCCGCGACGGCGAACGCGTGCCGGTGCAGATCCTTGCCGACGACGAGCACGGGGCCGGGGAGCGCGGCGGGGTCCGCGAGCGGCGCGTCCGCGGCGAGCACGACGATGCCTGCCCGAGACAGCCACGACGGGGCGGATGCCTCCGCCTCCGCGGCGAACGGCCCCCAGGGCACCTCGCCGATCGCGATGTTCGCCGTCGTGTCGACGCGCACCACCGTGCCGACGCGCCGGGCGCCCCGCAGGGCGTCGAGCGCGCCGGGGCGGATGTCGAAGGCGCGTGCCACCTGGGCGGGTCCCATCGGCGAGGGCGCGGGCTGCACCGTCCCGCCGGCTGCGCCAGGCTCCGAGGCATCCGGCTGGGTGCGAGCGAGCGCGCGCACCCTGGCTGCCGCATCCGCGATACGCTCCGGCGAGAGGCGCCCCTCGTCGACCGCCGCCGTCACGGCCGCCACGATCGCGTCGACCGTCTCGGGCGCGACATCCGACCCGATGCACAGCAGGTCGCAGCCGGCGACGAGGGCGAGCACGGCAGCTTCCGGGATGCCGCGCTCGCCGCTCGCCCCCTGCATGTCGAGGGCGTCGGTGACGATGACGCCCTCGAACCCCAGCTCCCCGCGGAGCAGGCTGTGCAGAATGCGCGGGGAGAGGGTGGCCGGCAGGTCCGCATCCAGCTGGGGCAGCAGGATGTGGCTGGTCATGATGGTCGCGGTGCCCGCTTCGATCGCCGCGCGGAACGGCACGAGCTCGCGCTCGACCAGGACCTGCTCGGGCACGTCGAGCACCGGCAGCGCCAGGTGCGAGTCCGTCGCCGAGTCGCCGTGCCCGGGGAAGTGCTTGGCGCTCGCCGCGATGCCCGTCGACTGCACCCCACGCACCCAGGCGGCCGTGTGCCGGGCGGCGAGCACCGGGTCGGCGCCGAAGCTGCGCACGCCGATGACCGGGTTGTCGGGGTTGGAGTTCACGTCCGCGTCCGGCGCGAAGGTGAGCGTGACGCCCGCCTCGCGGAGCGCGAGCCCGACCTCGCGGGCGACCTGCTCCGTCGCCTCCAGGAGGTCGAGCCGGCCCAGCACCGCGTTGCCCGGGTAGGGCGCCCCGCGGTCGTAGAACAGCCGGGTGACGTCGCCGCCTTCCTCGTCGATCGCGACGACCGACTCGGGGCCGGCCGCGCGCAGCGCCGCGGTGAGCGCGGCCAGCTGACCCGGCGAGACGACGTTCGAGCCGAACAGGCAGACGCCGCCGAGGCCCTCGCGGAGCAGGTCGAGCACCCACTGCGGCGCCTCGGGACCGTCGAAGGCGGGCAGCAGCGTCGTGAGGATGTCCCGGCGCAGGCCCTCGCCCGCGCCGGTCCGGTGGAGCTCGGTCATCCCTTGACCGCTCCGCTCACGAGCCCGCTCGTCATCCGGCCCTGCACGATGAGGAAGAAGACGATCACGGGGATCGCCATGAGCGTCGAGCCGGCCATGATCGCCGCCCAGTTCGTCGTGCCGTTCGCCACGAGGAAGGTGCGCAGCCACACGGGCAGGGTCATCATCTCGGGCCGGGCGTTCAGCACCAGCGCCATGAGGAACTCGTTCCAGGCCTGGATGAAGCCGAACACGCCGGTCGCCACGAGGCCGGGAGCGAGGAGCGGGAAGGTGACCCGCCAGAACGCGCCCGCCCTCGAGCAGCCGTCGATCATCGCCGCCTCCTCGAGCTCGACCGGCACGCCGTTCACGAAGCCCCGCAGGGTCCAGATCGTGAACGGCAGGACCGCCGCGATGTACACGATCGTGAGCCCCGCGATCGTGTTCAGCAGATGCCAGCCGTCGATGACGCGGAACACCGAGACGATCATCGCCTCGCCCGGGATCATCTGGATCGTGAGGATCGCGAGGATGAACGCCCGCCGGCTCTTGAAGCGGAACCGGGTGACCGCCACCGAGGCGAGGAACGCGAACACGAGCGCGATCACCACGGTCAGCAGCGTCACGATGAGCGAGTTCGCCGCGGCGGGCAGGAACGGCGTGCGGCCCGGGTCGAACAGCACGGTCTCGTAGTTGCGGAGGGTGAAGTTATCGGGCCAGAAGTGGATCTCGGAGCCGCGGATGTCGTTGTTCGGCTGGAGCGAGGTGTTCAGCATCCAGTACACGGGGAACGCGAACACGAAGAACAGCAGCACGGCGAGCGCACTGTAGACGACCGTGCCGATGCGCCGGCGTCCGCCGCCCGTGCGCCGCGCACGGACGGGATCCGCCGTGGCTCGCGACGTGGACGGGGTGACCTGGATGGCGGAGCTCACTGCTCGTCCTCCTTGATGAGGTGCCGGATGTAGAACACCGAGATCGACATCATGATGAGCGCGAAGATGATGGCCAGCGCGCCGCCGATGCCGAACTCGCCGCCGGCGATCGAGACCTGGTAGATGTACACGCCGAGCGTGTTCGTCTCGGCGCGGATGCCGCCGATGTCCTGCAGGGCGAAGATCTGCGTGAAGACCTTCATGTCCCAGATGATCTGCAGGATCGCCGTGACGAGGAAGATGGGCTTGAGGTACGGGAAGATCACCAGGCGGAACCGCTGGACGGCGCCGGCGCCGTCGAGCTGGGCGGCCTCGAGCACCTCGTCGGGCACCTGGGTGAGCCCGGCGTAGAGCGTGAACGCCACGAACGGCACCGCGCCCCAGACGATGATGATCGTCGCGACGGTGAAGAAGCTCAGCGGCTCGATCAGCCACGGGTGCTTGAAGAACTCCTCGAGGCCGAAGAAGTTCACGAGGACGTGGTTGATGACGCCGTAGTCGGTGTCGAACATCCACCCCCAGACGATGGTCGCGGTGAGGGCGGGCATCGCCCAGGCGAGGAGCAGCCCGACGGAGAGCAGGATGCGGAACGCCTTCGGCAGCCGGGTCATCATGAGCGCGATGAGCGTGCCCACCACCATGGTGAGAACGACGCACACGGCGGCGAAGGCGATGGTGCGCAGCAGCACCGTGTAGAACACGGGGTCGGTGAGCACATCGGTGTAGTTCTGGAACCAGACCCACTCGGGCGGGGCGCCGAAGACCTGGGCGCGGCCGTACTCCTGGAACGAGGTGATGATGAGCTGGATGAGCGGCCAGCCGACGATGGCGGCCAGCACGACGCTCGCGGGCACGAGCAGGGCGTAGGGCGTGAGACCGCCGCGGCGGCGGGCCGCGCGCTGGCGCGATTTCCCGTCGGCGCTCGGCGGCACGGGGGCGACGATCCGCTCGCCCTCGATGGCGCTCGGTGCGGCGTCGCCGCGGTCGACCGTGGTCATGGTGGATGTCTCCTGGAGGTCGGGCGATCGGGCCGATGCGCTGGCATCGATCCGAAGGTCGGGCGGCCGCCGTGTGTGGAGCGGCGGCCGCCCGGTTCGGGGGTGCGGTGCGGCGGCGGGGAGGGGGGTGTGCCGCCGCACCGCGAGCCGGATCCGGGGATCCGACTAGCCGTTGAGGATGTCCTCGATCTGCGTGTCCGCCTCCTCGGCGAGCGACTGCACGTCGCCGCCCTGGGCGATGTTCACGAAGAGGTCCTCCAGGATGCGCGCCGCCTCGACGTCGGCCCACTTCGGCGACGCCGGGGTGAGCCGCGCGTTGCCGGCCGCCTCGGCGGTCGCCTGCGCGACCTCGTCGGTGCCGAGCGTGTCGGCGAGCGACAGCTTGGCCGGCACGAGGCCGTTCTCGCCGTAGATCGTCTGGAACTCGTCCGACAGGATGATCTTCAGCGCCTCGAGCGCGAGCTCGGGGTGCTTCGACTTGGCCGCGATGCCGATGTTCGACCCGCCCGCCATGACCTGGGCGGCGCCGCCGTCCTTGCCGGGCAGGGCGTAGACGCCGAGGTTGGCCTCCTGGTCGGGGCAGCCGGGCGTCTCTGCGTCGGCCGGGGCGAGGATCGACCACTTGACCCAGCTCGGGGCCGACAGCTGCAGCGTGGTGCCGTCGCAGAAGCCGACCTCGGGGCCGGTCTCGTTCGCGTCCTTCGGCGCGACCGAGGCCTTGGTCATGGCCTCCTGGACCTGCTTCAGGCCGGCGACCGACTCGGGCGAGCTGAGCTGCGCGTCCCACTCCTCACCGTCGGGCACGGCGATCTCGCCGCCGTTCTCCCAGATGAAGGGCAGGGCGTTGCGCCAGTCCTGGCCGGGCCACCAGATGCCCGACTTGCCGGGGTTCGCGGCGGCGAGCGCCTCGCCCGTCGAGACGTACTCGTCGAGCGTGGTCGGGACCGAGAGGCCGGCCGCGGCGAGCGCGTCCTTCTTGTAGAAGACCAGGCGCGAGCCCGAGTAGAGCGGGGCGGCGTAGAACTTGTCGTCGTACGTGCCCGCCTCGACGAAGCCGGGGAGCAGGTCGTCGCCGCCGAGCTCCTCGTAGTGCTCGGTGAGGTCGGCGAAGGCGCCGGCCGACGTGAAGGCGGCGGCCTGCGTGTTGCCGACCTCGACCACGTCGGGGCTGTCCGAGCCGGAGAGGCTCGTGGTGAGGCGGTCGACGAGGCCCTCCCAGGCCTGCTCCTCGATGACGAGGGTCGAACCGGGGTTCTCCTCCTCGAACGTGGTCTTCAGGTACTCGCGAGCCTCGTCGGGCGTGTCGGTGCCGACGAGCCAGACGCGGATCTCGGCGCCCTCTTCGGAGGCGTCCGTGCCTCCGGAGGTGGCACAACCGGCGAGGGTGAGCGCAGCAGCGGCGCCGAGCGCCACGATGCCGAGTTTCCTCATTTCGTTGCTTCCTTTCGTGGGGTGAAGGCGACAGCGGGGGCTGGCACCCGTGTGGTGCAGGGGTGGGGCTCTAGGAGACCCCGAGTTGTCCTGAGAGGACCATGACGGCCGAGCCGCGCAGGACGATGTCCTGCCCGAGCTCGGTCATCCGCAGCCGGAGATCACGGTGCTGTTCCGCCATCGTCCTGCTCCGGAGGGTGTCGACGGCGGCGTCGTGGAACGCCCCGTCGAGCAGTTCGGCGGGGCCGCTCAGCACGACCTCCGCCAGGTTCAGGGCGCCCACGACGGGCGCGAGCACGATGCCGAGCCGGCGGCCCGCCTCGCGCAGCACGTCGTCGCGGGCGGATGCCTCGCCGCCGTCGGCCTCGATGGCCGCGAGCTGGGCGACGAGTCGCGGCACGGCGACCCACGCCTCGAGGCAGCCGTGCTTGCCGCAGGCGCAGCGCGGCCCGCCGTCGGTGCCGACCACGACGTGGCCGATCTCGCCCGCGGCGAAGTCGGTGCCGTGCACGGGGCGGCCGCCGACGATGAGGCCGGCGCCGACGCCGTGGCCGATCTTCACGAGGAGGAGGTCCCGCTCGTCGCCGGCGCCGTGTTCGGCGAGGACGGCGACGTTGGCGTCGTTCGCCACGTGCACGGGGACGCCGAGCGCGCCGCCGACGAGGGCCTGCAGCGGCTCGTCGGTCCAGCCGAGGTTCGGCGCCGAGCGCACCACGCCTGCGGCGTCGACCACACCGGGCGTCCCGATGCCGACACCGAGCACGGGTGCGGTCGCGAGGTCGGCGAGCCGGCGGGCGAGGCCGACGACGAGCGCGGTGGCCTCGTCGCCGGTGGCGCCGTCGAGGGGCACGTCGGCGCGGGCGACGAGGTTGCGGTCGAGGTCGATGACGGCGCCGCGCAGCTGGTCGTGCTCTGAGAGGTCGAGGCCGACGATCTGGAAGGCGGCGCGGTCGACGTCGATGAGGGTGGCGGGCTTGCCGGGTCGCGCATCCTCGCGCTGGCCGAGTTCGACGACGAGTCCTTCGGCGATGAGCTCGGCGACGAGGTCGGAGACGGTGACGCGGGTGAGGCCGGTCTCGCGGGCCACGTCGGCGCGGCTGCGGGCTCCGGCGGAGTAGAGCGTCTGCAGGACGAGGGAGCGGTTGTGGCTCCGCGCGTGCTCGGGCAGGACCTTGGCGGTGGCGCGGAGTGCGCGGCCGCCCGCGGCGTGGGCGCCGTACGGGGAGGTGAGCAGCTCGGCGGCGACGCCCGGGGCGGGCGTCGCGGGGGCCGCGGAGTCGGCCTGGGCCGTCGTCCGGGATGCTTCCGTAGCAGTCACGTTTGTTAGTAAAGCTTACGAACAAACCTGGCGCAAGCATCGGAAGCCGACCGGACCGCTCGTTACCGAGTCGTGACCTCCGCCGGGCGACCCTGCCCCGCTGCGACACCCGCCTCCCGCGCGTCGCGACGGCCCCCGATCGCCCGCAGCGCCGCGAGGATCGCGATGAGGTCGACGACCTCCTGCAGGAGCGCGCCGATCGTCGCCGGGATCACCCCGAACGAGGCGACGAGCATCAGCCCGATGCTCACGAGGATGCCGAGCCAGATGCTCTGGAGCGCGATGCGCACGGTGTCGCGGCCGATCTCGACTGCCTTCGCCACCCGCGACAGGTCGTCGACGAGGACCACCGCATCGGCGGACTCGCTCGCGGCCGTCGCCCCCTTCGCCCCCATCGCGATCCCGACATCGGCCGCCGCCAGCACCGGCGCATCGTTCACGCCGTCGCCGACCATGATCACCGGCCGCTCCGCGATGCCCGCGACCTCCTCCACTTTGTCGGCCGGGAGGCAGTCGGCGCGCACGCGCCCGATGCCCACCTCCGCCGCGATGTGGTCGGCCGTCGCCTGCGCGTCCCCCGTCAGCATCATCGTGCGGTGCACGCCCAGCCGGTCGAGCCGCTCGAGGGTGCCGCGCGCCTCGGCGCGCACCCGGTCGCTCGCGAGCAGGGCGCCCGCGAAGCGTCCGTCGACCGCCACGTAGATCGCGAGCTCGCCCGGCGCGATCTCGGTCCGCTCCGCCTCGGGGGCGTGCTCGCGCACGAACGCGAACTTGCCGACCACCACCCGGCGCCCCTCGATCTCCGCCTGCACGCCGTTCGTGGCCGCCTCGCTCGCCCGAGCCGCGTCGGCGAGGTCGAGCCCTCGGCGCTTCGCCGCGGCGATGAGCGACGCCGCGAGCACGTGCGAGGAGTACTGCTCGGCCGACGCCACGATGCGCAGCAGCCCATCGGCGTCGAAGCCGGGCTCGGGTCGCACCTCGGTGAGCTCCGGCGCTCCGTAGGTGAGCGTCCCGGTCTTGTCGAAGACCGCCGTGCGCGCCGCCGACAACTGCTCGAGCACCCCTCCCGACTTCACGATGAGCCCGTTGCGCGCCGCGCGACTCATCCCGCCGATGAACGCGACCGGCGCCGCGATCAGCAGCGGACAGGGGGTGGCGAGCACGAGCACCTCGGCGAAGCGCACCGGATCGCCGGAGAGCCACCAGGCGAGCGCGCCGAGGGCGAGCGAGAAGATGGTGAACGGCACGGCGTAGCGGTCGGCGAGGCGCACGACGGGGGCCTTCGACCGGGCCGCGCCCTCCACCAGCGCGACGATCTGCTGGTACTGGCTCTCCTTCGCGGTCGCCTCCGCGCGCACTTCCACGGCCTGCGTGCCGTTCACGGAGCCGCTCAGCAGCCGATCCCCCGCGTGCTTCTCCACCGGCACCGACTCCCCGGTGATCGAGGACTCGTCGACGCTCGTCGCCGCCGAGACGAGCGTCGCGTCGACGGGGACGAGCTCGCTCGGCCGGACGAGCAGCCGGTCCCCCACCGCCACGTCGTCGATGTGCACCTCGACGATCTCGTCGCCGTCGATCCGGTGCGCCGACTGCGGGCTGCGCGTCAGCAGCGCATCGAGTTCGCGTTTCGCCCGGCGGTTCGCCATGTCCTCGAGCGCTTCGCCGCCCGTCAGCATGAGCACGACCACGAGGGCGGCCACGTACTCGCCGACGAGCACGGTCGAGACGATCGCCGTGACCGCGAGGATGTCGAGGCCCCAATGTCCGCGCAGGAGGTCGCGCACCATGCCGACGCCCTGCCAGGCCGCCACGGCGAGCGCGTAGCCGCTGAACAGCCACGCGACGGCGGTGGTCCACCCGAGCGCCCACAGCAGGATGCCCGTCAGCCCGATGCCGATCGTGAGCGTCACCACCCAGTACCGGCCGGCCGCTCGCCAGATCCTCCGCATGACACCCCTCCCCCGTGGGCCGCCCCGTTCGCAGCCTAACGCGACCCGCGCGGCGCGCCGAGGGACGGCGAAGGGCCGGATGCCGCGGCATCCGGCCCTTCGCTCGAGCCTGCCCGCACGGCCCGGAGGCCGGCGGGCGCGCGATCACGCGCCGAGGCGCGCCTTGAGGTTCGCGTCGATGGTGTTCAGGAACTCCTCGGTCGTCTGGTAGGCCTGCTCGGGGCCCACGAGGAGCGCGAGGTCCTTTGTCATGGCGCCCGACTCGACGGTCTTGATGACGACGTCCTCGAGCGTGTCGGCGAACTCGATGAGCTCCTGGTTGCCGTCGAGCTTGCCGCGGTGCGCGAGGCCGCGCGTCCAGGCGAAGATCGAGGCGATCGGGTTGGTCGAGGTGGGCTTGCCCTGCTGCCACTGGCGGTAGTGCCGCGTCACGGTGCCGTGCGCCGCCTCGGCCTCGACGATGCTGCCGTCGGGCGTGGTGAGCACCGAGGTCATGAGGCCGAGCGAGCCGAAGCCCTGCGCGACGGTGTCGGACTGCACGTCGCCGTCGTAGTTCTTGCACGCCCAGACGTAGCCGCCCTCCCACTTCAGCGAAGAGGCGACCATGTCGTCGATGAGGCGGTGCTCGTAGGTGAGTCCGGCGGCGTCGAACGCCTCCTTGAACTCGGTGTCGAAGACCTCCTGGAACACGTCCTTGAAGCGGCCGTCGTAGGCCTTGAGGATGGTGTTCTTCGTCGAGAGGTACACCGGGTAGTTGCGGGCGAGGCCGTAGTTCAGCGAGGCGCGAGCGAAGTCCTTGATCGACTCGTCGAGGTTGTACATGCCCATCGCGACGCCCGAACCGGGCGCCTGGAAGACCTCGAAGGACTGCGGCTCGGAGCCGTCCTTCGGGGTGAAGGTCATCGTGAGCGTGCCCTCGCCCTCGAACTTGAAGTCGGTGGCGCGGTACTGGTCGCCGAAGGCGTGGCGGCCGACGATGATCGGCTTGTTCCAGCCGGGCACGAGGCGCGGGATGTTCGAGATGATGATCGGCTCGCGGAAGATGACGCCGCCGAGGATGTTGCGGATCGTGCCGTTCGGCGACTTCCACATCTTCTTCAGCCCGAACTCCTCGACGCGCGCCTCGTCGGGCGTGATCGTCGCGCACTTCACGCCGACGCCGTGCTTCTTGATCGCGTTCGCGGCATCGATCGTGATCTGGTCGTCGGTCTCGTCGCGCTTCTGGATGGAGAGGTCGTAGTACTCGAGGTTCACGTCGAGGTACGGGTGGATGAGCTGGTCCTTGATGGCCTGCCAGATGATGCGCGTCATCTCGTCGCCGTCGAGCTCGACGACGGTGCCTTCAACCTTGATCTTGGACAAGAGGAATCTCCTTGGATCTCTTTCGGGGGAGCTTGAGGAAGTCTCGCGGGCGGCTCGGCACGCCGCCGACCAGCTTACCGCGTCGCCGGAATATCTCGACATCGAGACAAACCGGTCGCGGCACGAGACATCCGTCGCGCTCGCCCGCGCGAGCGGTTAGCCTTGCTCCATGGCTGAGCTGCGACTCGAAGATCTGTCCGCGTCGAACATCGTCGCGGCGAACCAGTTGTCGCTGAAGCCCGGGCAGGAGCAGTTCATCGCCCCCGTGACGTACTCCGCGGAGTCGTCGGTGGTGAACCCCGCGACAGCCTGGCAGCGGGTCGCCCTGCTCGACGAGAAGGTCGTGGGATTCATCCACGGCAACTTCGACCCCGACAACGAGCACGACTTCTTCCGCGCGTGCATCTGGCGCATCAACGTCGACGCCGAGGTGCAGGGTCAGGGCGTCGGCCGATTCCTCGCCACCTCCCTCGCCGAGGAGGCCAAGGCGCGCGGCTTCGAGCGCATCACCGTGCTGTGGGAGCCCGGTGAGGAGGGCCCAGGCGAGTTCTTCCACCGCATCGGCTTCCAGGACGTCGGCGAGACCGCGTACGGCGACGTCATCGGGGCCCTCACGCTCTGACGGCGGGATGCCCCGTCCAGACCGGATGCCTCGCACCGGCGACCCGTCGCCACGCGAGCGGATGCCCGGCGCCGAGCGGATGCCCCGCGCCGAGGGGTTCGTCGAGGCGGTGCTCGCCGTGGTCGCCGACATCCCGCCCGGCCAGGTCGCGACGTACGGCGACGTGGCCGCGCTCCTCGGCTCCCGCGGGGCGCGGGCCGTCGGCCAGGTGATGGCGCGATACGGCTCGGACGTGCCGTGGTGGCGGGTCGTCCGCGCGGGCGGTCGACCGCCGGCAGGGCACGCCGAGCGCGCGCTGGCGCACTACCGCCGCGAGGGCACCCCGGTGCGACCGGCCGACGACGAGGACGGCTACCGCATCGAGCTCGCGCGCTGCCGCTGGCGCCCCTGACGCCGGTCACCCCTCCGCGACGCCGACCCCCGCGCGAGGCTCCGCGGCAGGCGCCGCCTGCGGCGCCTGATCGCCCAGCGGGATCCGCGCCGTCGCGGTCGTGCCCGCGCCCGGCGGGCTGTCGATGTCGAAGGTCCCGCCGACCGCCTCGACGCGGTCGACGATGCCGAGCATGCCGGTACCGCCGTCGAGCGTCGCGCCGCCCGCGCCGTTGTCGCGCACGACGAGCACGAGCTCGCCGTCGGAGACGTGCGCGCGCACCCACGCCCGGGTCGCGCGCGCGTGCTTGGCGACGTTCGCGAGCAGCTCGGCCACCGCGAAGTAGGCCGTCGACTCGATGAGCTCGGGCAACCGCCCCTCCGCCTGCACGTCCACCTCGACGGGCACCGGGCAGCGCCCGGCGAGTTCGGGGACGGCGAGCGCGAGACCGCCGGCCGAGAGCAGGCTCGGATGGATGCCGTGCGCGAGCTCCCGGAGCTCCCGCAGCCCGGTGCCGAGTGCGTCGATCGCGGCCTCCAGCTCGCCGAGCAGCTCGGGATCGCCGAGCTCGCCCGCGCGGTCGGCCGCGAGCCGCAGGCTCATGCCGAGCGAGACGAGCCGCTGCTGGGCGCCGTCGTGCAGATCGCGTTCGATGCGGCGCCGCGCCTCGACACCCGCCTCCACGATGCGCTGGCGCGACTGGCGCACGTGCTCGAGCGTGCGCTCGATCTCCGAGCGCAGCCGGCCGTTGTCGACCGAGAGCCGGAGTGCGCTCGAGACGCCGTCGAGCAGGCGCATGTTGTCGGTGAGGACCCGGTCGTGCCGGATGAGCGCGATCGGCACCCCGAGCGGCGACGCGACCGGCAGGATGCTCTGGCTCCCCCGCGGGTCGTCCTTCGGCCCGATGGGCGTGCCCGCGGCGTCGAAGTAGCCCGCGCGCTCCTCGTCCCACCAGTACACCCGGACCGAGGCGTCGCGGAGCGTGCGCGCGAGCGACTCCGCCCAGAGCCCGCGGTCTGCGCCCTCCCGGGTGATGCGCATGAGGTCGGCGACCCGGGCCCGCATGTTCCTCGCGTGGGAGATCCCGGCGACGAACGATACGGGCACCGAGGCGATCGCGATGAGCGAGATCGTGGCGAGCACCTCTCCCGAGGTGGTCTGTGCGGCGTAGGTGGCGGCCTGCACCGCCAGCGTGCTCGCCCACGCGAGGAGCGCGAGGGGCATGAGGAAGGCGACGGTGCGGGCCGGCACGCTGCCGCGGACCCACTGCACGAGCAGGCGCCCGGCGATCACGAGCGCCAGCGCGCCGCCGACCACCCGGTACGCGCTGTCGAGGATGCCGAACAGCTCGGGCGCCTCGGCCACCTGGTACGGGTTGGCCACGCAGTCGCAGGTCTCCGGCCCGGGCGAGCCGAACAGCAGGACGGTCACGAGGTTCACGAGCGACGCGCCCAGGGCGATGCCGGCGATCCACCGCTCGAACGCCCCGGCGAGCCACCCTCGGGGGTAGATCAGCACGAGCACGCCGGTGATCACGGCCCAGCCGAGATCGACGCCGCGCACGAGCGGCCACAGCCAGCCCACGTCGCCGATCACGTGGTAGATCGACTGCGGGATCCACAGCACGACGAACCCGATCATGAGCCTCGCTGGCAACCGCGTCGGACCGATGTTCCAGGCCACGCCCGCACAGGCGGCGAACACCAGCGGCACGGCGGCGTGCAGGGTCGTGTACGAGATCTCCTCGCGCTCTGAGGCGGGCGTCGCGAGGAACCCCGACACCTCCATCGCCAGGCTGAGCGCGACGACGCCGACGATCGTGACCGTCCGCAGCGCGATCCGCCGCTTCCGGCCGGGCGCCATCACGGCCGGCCCCCGGTCACCTCGCGCCGAGCAGGGTCAGTACCGCGAGCACGCGCCGGTGGTGCTCGGGCGACTCCTCGAGGTCGAGCTTCTGCAGGATGGAGCGCACGTGCGTCTCGACGGTCTTCAGGCCGAGGAAGAGGGTCTGCGCGATACCGCCGTTCGAGTAGCCCTGCGCCATGAGCTCGAGCACCGAGCGCTCGCGCTCCGTGAGCCGGGCGAGCGGGTCGTCGGCGCGCGTGCGCTGCACCAGCTGCTCGACGACCTCCGGGTCGACGACCGACCCGCCTGAGGCGACGGTCTCGACGGCGCGCACGAGGGTCTGCGGCTCGGAGACCCGCTCCTTCAGCAGGTACCCGGTGCCGCTGCCGGCGCCCATGACCCGCAGCGCGTACTCGGGCGTCGCGTACATCGACAGCAGCAGCACGCCGATCTCGGACCCCGAGCCGCGCAGGGACTCGAGCGCCACGATGCCCTCGTCGCGGTAGCTCGGCGGCATCCGGATGTCGAGCACCGCGGCGTCGATGCCGCCCTCGCCCACGATCTCGAGCAGCTCGTCTCCGGTGCCGACGGAGGCCACGACCTCGATGCCGCCGCCCTCGAGCACCTTCTGGATGCCTTCGCGGAGCAGCAGGGCGTCATCGGCCACGGCCACCCGCAGCGGAGACGCCGTCGGCTCCTGCATCGCCTCTCCGTCCGTTCCGCTTCCGCGCATGCGCGACCCTCGGGAGGTCGCGCCCCGCATTCGGTGAGCGTAGCGCGTCCCGGCGGCGGCCGGACGCACCCAGTTCAGGGGACACCCCGATGCGACGGGGCCCGCGGCGTGCCACGCTGGTGACGCCCGCGGCGCGGTCCGGCGCCGCCTTCCCCGAGGAAGCACGGATGACCCTTCCCGCCGACGCCGCCGACGCCGCCGCCACGGCCGATCCCGGCCCCGATCGCCGCCCCCCGACCGTCGTCTCCGTACCGGTCGGGGCGACGCTCGCCGCCTCGCTCCCTCTCGGCGCCCGACCCGCGACGGGCCGCACGCTCCGGGTGGCGCTCGCGATGCGCGGCGGGGTGAGCCTCGCGGTCTGGATCGGCGGCGTCGCCGCCGAGCTCGACCTGCTCCGGCGCATCCGGCTCTTCGAGGTCGGCGACGAGACGTGGGCCCTGGTGCCGGCCTCGCGTGGCGCCGAACTCACGCCGGCCGTCGAGCGCCGGGTGCGGGAGTACGCCGACCTGCTCGACCGTGCCGGCTACGACCGCGTGGAGATCGACCTGCTCGCGGGCGCGAGCGCGGGAGGCCTGAACGCCGTCGTCTACTCCGTCGCCCAACGGGCCGGCGTCGCGCTCGACGGCCTGCTTCGCACGTGGGGGCGGGTCGGCGGCTTCTGGGGGCTGCTGCACGAACCCGGCGCGTGGCGACCGCTGGCGCTCATGCGCGGGGAGGACTACTTCCGGCGGAACGTCCGCGAGGCGCTCGAGGAGTTGCACGGGTCGGGCGCGGGGCATCCCGACCTCGTCGCCGACTACGTGAGCGTCGACCTGTCGACGACGATGATCGACGCGGCCGACCAGGCGGAGGAGGATGCCTCGGAGGGGCGCGGACACTTCCGGTTCGTCGGCAGCGACACCCACCACCTCGACAACCTCGTGCCCCGGCGCGACGCGCTCGCCTATCCCGGCAAGGCCGAGGACGACGCCGCGCAGCTCGACCAGCTGGCGCTCGCCGCCCGCTCGACCTCGTCGCTCGCCGGCGGTTTCGAGCCGGCGCTCATCCGGTCGACGGAGTGGCCGGGGCCGGAGGACTCCGACGTCCCGGGCGACCCGCTGGCGGCCGCCGGCACCCCGGCGAGCGCGACCGCGGTCACCGCGACGAGCGTCGCGGAACGCGCCGATCTGCGGTTCGCCTTCGCGGCCCACCGCACGCGGCCCGCCGAGCCGTTCCGGGTCATCGACGGCGCCGTGTTCGACAACGTCCCCATCGACCGGGCGCTCCGGGCCGCGAAGCTCCGCCCGAGCGACCGGCTCGCCGACCGCATCCTCGTCTTCCTCGACCCCGAGCCCGACCCAGCCCTCGGCGGCCCGGCCCCGTGGGACCCCGACGCGTCCCGATTCTTCCGCGCCGTCGGCGCCATGTTCGCCAAGAGCTTCCGCCGCGAATCCGTCGCGCGCGAGGCATCCGACCTGCAGCGCTTCAACGGGCAGCGCGCGATGGAGGCCGGCCGCCGGCTCGCGGGCGCGAGCCTCGTGGCCACGGCGGGCGCAGGCGCCGAGGACGTCGCGCGCCGCCGTGCCGCGTACGTCCGGTCCATGGGCGGCGACCTGGGCGAGCACCTCGCCGACGTGCTCGCCCAGCCGTCGCTGTGGCAGCTGCGATCGCCGAGCCGGCGGCGGCGCAGGTACACGCCCGTCGACCGGACGCTCCTCGCCGGGCTGGACGAGGCCGCCACCGCTCGCTTCGCCGTGATCGCGGGCGACCGGGCGGGGGCGGCGCTGCGCTCGCCCCTCGCGCTCGCCGACGCCGCGAACTGCGTGCTGGCCTGGACGCGCGAGCTCGAGCAGGTTCCGGAGGTGCCGGGAGGCCGGCGCGGCGTCGCGCTCACCGACGTGCGGCGGGACGCCTACGCCGCCCTCGCCGACGCCTCGGGCTCCGTCGACGCGCTCACCGAGCGGGTGCTGCTGCACGTGCTGCGCACGCTGCCCGCCGGACGCCCACCCGGCCCCGCCGACTTCGACGCATGGATCGGGGTCTGGCTCGAGGCATCCGATGCCGTGGACGCCGAGGCGAACTGGCGGGCGCTCGACCGCTGCCTCGACGTGCTCTGTGCCAGAACCGCCGAGATCGACGCGTCGATCGATGCGCACGACGCGAGCGTCGCCGACCGGTGGCGTCGATCGCCGTGGCGTGCCCTCGCCCGCTCCGCCGCGGTGCCCGCACGGGCGATCGACCTCGCACCCCTCGCGTACCCGCTCGGCGTGCCCGCGTCCCTGTCTCGCGTGGACTACTGGACCATCGGCGTCGACGAGCCGCCCGCCGCACCCGAGGAGTACACCGAGCTGCTGCGCGACCGGTTCCTCACCCGGCTGCAGACGACGCTCCGGACGCCCCGGCTCGACGTCGACGACGCGATCGCCCAGCTGAACGCGCCCGACCCGGCGCCGCTCGACCGTCAGACGAAGCTCGCAGGCTACGGGTTCGGCAACTTCCTCGGCTTCCTCGCCAAGGACTGGCGCGTGAACGACTGGTGGTGGGGGCGGCTCGACGGCTCCGCCGGCATCGTCCGCCTGCTGTCCGCACGCGCGGGCGAGGCCGGCGCCGCGGACGCGGATCCGGCCGCTCTCGCCGCCCGCATCGACCGCGTGCAGGCCTCGGTGCTCGAGGAGAGCGACGACGCGGCGTACCGGCGCGAGCGTCTGAGCCCGCTCACGGTGGACGAGCGGGCGACGGATGCCCCGCCGGCCGACGCCCCCGTCGCGACCAGCGTCGCCGCAGCCGCCGCGGCGAGGCGCGCACGCCTCCGCGCCGGCACCGACACGCTGTGGAACCTCCGCCCCGGGTACCGGTTCGCCCTCGCCTCGCGCGCCATCCGACTCGTCGACCGGGCCGCGATGCCGGCGAACCGCATCCTCGCCGTCGCCCTGCAGACCGTGTTCGCCGTCCTCCGTCCGCTCGTCGTGGCGGTGCCCGCCGTCGCCGATCCGCCGCGGCTCGCCCTCGTGGCCGGCCTCACCGCGGGCGCCGCGTGGCTCCTCACCTGGAGCGCGTTCGCGCCGACCACGGGCTCGATCGTCGCGGCGATCGTGGTCGCGTCCGCCGGTGCCGTCGGGCTCATCGCGGGTGTGGTCCGGGCGCGGACCCGCTGGACACGGGTCGAGCGGGGGCTCGCGGACGGGGACCGGCGCTCGGCCTCCGCCGCGTCGCGCCGGGCGTCCCGGTGGCCGGCCGCCAAGTACGCCGCCGTCGCGGCCGCGAGCCTCATCCCGCTCGCGATCGCCGTCGCCCGGGCGAACCTCGTCATGATCGTGCTCTGCGCGCTCGTCGTCGCCGCACTCGTGAGCGTCGCCGTCCGCGCCGCGAGCGGGGCCAGGCCGACGACGGTCGCCCCGCGCCTCGTGCGCACCAACCTCTCGGTCGCCGTCTTCGTCGTCCTCGGCGGGCTGCTGCCGCTCGCGCAGATCCTCTGGGTCGAGGCCCCCGGCTCCCCCTCGTGGCTGCGTTCGGCGCTCGCCCCGCCGCTCGAGCAGGACCTCGCCGTCCTCGCGGTCGGCGGACTGCTCGTGGCCGTCGCGCTCACGGCCGACTGGTTGCCGGTCACCTTCACTCGCGCCGCTCGCGCGAGCTCCCGCTGGGTGGACTGGTTCACCGTGTCCGTGATCTCGACCGGTGCCGCCTGGATCGCCGGCGCGCTCGTCGTCGAGGTCATGGCGCTCGCCGGGCGCCCGGAGCAGCACGGCGTGGGCCTCGCGATCGTCGTCTTCCTCATCGTGTGGGCCAACGGCGTGTGGCTGCTGCCGGAGTTCCGCCGCGCCGAGTTCGACGTGCCCGACCGCGACCTCGTCGACCGAAGGCCGGCCCGCCGGTAGGCGAGGGGGTGCGACCCCCGTACGCTGGCGGGATGAGCATCGATGCGGACCACACGGTCATCGCCGACCGGGTCTCCTCCCCCTCCCCGTCCACCACCTCCGGGCAGCCGGCGGAGGCCGCCGCGTGAGCGTCCACCTGCTGGGCGGCGGCGCGCTGGAGCCGACGGATGCCCCGCTCTACGCCACGTTCCTCGCCGAGGCGGGGGCACGTGCCGGTACGGCAGGGCGCACAGTGCCGAGGGTGGCCATCCTGTCGATTCACCCCGGCGGGCCCGAGCGCGCCGAGGTGCTGCACCGCGTGCTCGCCGCGGCCGGCGAGGTCGAGGTGCACGTGACGAGCTCGCCCGGCGGCGAGGAGCTGCCGCCGACCGCGATCGCGGACGTCGACGGCATCCTCGTCGGCGGCGGCATCGTCGAGGAGGTCCGTTCGGGGCTCGAACCGCTCTTCGGCGAGCTGCGCCGCCAGGTCGCGTCCGGCGTGCCCTATCTCGGCGTCTCGGCCGGTGCCATGGTCGCCGCGGAGGGCGCCCTCGGCGGCGGCACCCGCATCGACGGCGTGGTCGTCTGCCCCGAGGATCCCGACGAGCCCGGCCCCGAGCTCGAGGTGGAGCCCGGCATCGGCCTCGTCGACGTCTCGGTCGACGTGCACGTCGCGCAGCGCGGCACGCTCTCCCGGCTGGTCGCCGCGGTCGAAGCCGGACTCGTCGACGGTGCGCTCGGCATCGACGAGCGCACCGTCCTGATCGTCGGCGACGGCAGCCTCCGCGTCGAGGGCAGCGGCAGCGTGTGGCGAGTGCTCCGCGGCGGCGGCGGCGTGCTGGTCTCGACGATCGGGGGCTGACGGCGCCCGCCAGCCCCCGTCGACGAGCCGCGTGACTACACCAGCGAGTCCCGCCACGCCGCGTGCAGCGCCGCGAACCGGCCCGTGCCGCGGATGAGCTCGGCCGGCGAACCGTCCTCGACGATCCGGCCGTGCTCCATCACGAGCACGCGGTCGGCGATCGCGACCGTCGAGAGGCGGTGCGCGATGATGACCGCCGTGCGGTCGGCGAGCAGCTTCGTCAGGCCCTCCTGCACGAGGCGCTCGCTCGGGATGTCGAGCGAGCTCGTCGCCTCGTCGAGGATCAGCACGGCGGGGTTCGCGAGGAACGCGCGCGCGAACGAGATCAGCTGACGCTGACCGGCGCTCACGCGGCCGCCGCGCTTGTTCACGTCGGTGTCGTAGCCGTTCGGCAGCGACTCGATGAACTCGTGCGCGCCGACCGCCTTCGCCGCACGGACGATCTCCTCGAACGGGGCATCCGGTCGCCCGAGGCCGATGTTGTCGGCCACCGTCCCCGAGAACAGGTATGCCTCCTGGGTGACCATCACGATCGCCCGGCGGAGGTCCTTCGGGTGCAGGTCGCGCAGGTCGACGCCGTCGAGGCTCACGCGCCCGTCGGTCGGGTCGTAGAACCTCGCGATGAGCTTCGCGAGCGTCGACTTCCCGGCGCCCGTCGAGCCCACGAGCGCGACCGTCTGCCCCGCGGGCAGCTCCAGGTCGAACCGCGGCAGGATGACCCGGTCTGCGGTGTAGGCGAACTCGACGCCGTCGAACCGGATGTTCCCCTCGGCCGTCCAGAGGTCGACCGGCTTCACCGGATCGGGCACGCTCGGCTCCTCCTCGAGCACGCCCGAGATCTTCTCGAGCGCGCTCGCGGCCGACTGGTAGGAGTTGTAGAACATCGCCAGCTCCTCCATCGGGTCGAAGAAGCGCTTCGTGTAGAGCACCGCGGCGAGCAGCACCCCGACCTCGAGCGCGCCGTCGACGACGCGGAAGCCGCCGATCAGCAGCACGAGCGCGACCGCGGTGTTGCCGATGAGGGCGAGCGACGGGTTGTAGACCGCGAACAGGCCGAGCACCCGGGCGTTGACGTCGCGGTAGTCCTCGACGAGCTCGCCGAACTCGTGCTCGTTGCGGCGCTCCTTGCGGAACGCCTGCACCGCGCGGATGCCCGTCATGGTCTCCACGAACTGCACGATGAGCTTCGCGCTCGCGACGCGCGACCGGCGGAACAGACGCTGCGACCGCACCTGGAACCAGCGGGTGAGGAACACCAGCGGCACGAGCGCGCCGAGCAGTACGAGCCCCGACAGCGCGTCCATCACGACGAGGGTGACGGCCGTGAACACCATGTAGAGCACGCCGCGGACGAGCTGGTTGAGGCCCTCGTCGAGGAGCTCCCTGATGGAGTCGAGATCGCTCGTCTGCCGCGAGATGATGCGGCCGGACGTGTACGACTCGTGGAACTCCAGCGAGAGCTTCTGCGTGTGCAGGAACACCCGCGTCCGCAGGTCGATCAGCACGGCCTGGCTGATCCGCGCGGCCAGCCGGATGTAGCCCGCCACGAGGAAGGCCCCCGCGAGGCCCGTGATGAGGTACGCCAGCCCCGCGAGACCGACCGGCATCCAGTCCTGCTTCAGCAGGGCCGGCAGCCCCTGGTCGATGCCGTACGCGATGATCGCCGGACCCGCCACCTGCGCGGCCGTCGAAACGACGATGACCGCCATCGTGAGCCACAGCTGCGGCCGGAGCGGCTGCATCAGCGACCCGAGCAGCCGGAGGCTCCGGCGCCGGATCTGCCGGGACTCGGCCTTCGTGTACTCGTGGCGCTCCTCGCCCTGCACACCGAACACGGTGCTCATCGCACGGCCTCCTTCCGGTCGTCGAGATCGTCGTCGAACAGGTCGGCCTCCTGGGCCTCGGCCCGGCGCTCCTCGTCTTCCAGGCTGGAGATCACGAACCGGTAGTGCTCGGAGTCGCGCAGCAGCTCCTGGTGGGTGCCCACGGCCGTGATGCGGCCCTCCTCGAGGAGCGCGACCCGGTCGGCCAGCATGACCGTCGAGGGCCGGTGGGCCACGATGAGCGCGGTGGTGTCGGCGAGCACCGAGCGGAGCTCGGCCTCGACCTTCTCCTCCGTCGCGACGTCGAGCGCCGAGAGCGGGTCGTCGAGCACGAGCACCGCCGGGTCGGCCGCGACCGCGCGGGCGAGCGCGAGGCGCTGACGCTGGCCGCCGGAGAGGCTCATGCCCTCCTCGCCGACCTTCGTCTCGAGGCCCTCGGGCAGGTCGTAGGCGAATCCCGCCTGCGCGATGCGCAGCGCCTCGGTCAGCACCCGGTCGGCCTCGGCCCGGGTCTCGGGGTCGTCGCCGGCCAGCTCGGGGCGGCCGAGCAGCACGTTCTCGCGCACCGACGCCGAGAACAGCGTCGCGTCCTCGAACGCCATCGCGATGTGCCGGCGCAGCTCTTCGCGCGTGAGCGCGCGGACGTCCACGCCGTCGAGCGTGACCGAGCCGCCCGTGACGTCGTAGAGCCTCGTCGTGAGGGCGGTCATCGTGGTCTTGCCGCATCCGGTGAGGCCCACGAGCGCCATCGTCTCACCGGGCCGCAGCACGAGGTCGACGCCGTCGAGCAGGTCGCCGAAGCGCTCGGGCGAGTCCTGGTAGCGGAAGTGCACGTCGGTGAAGGCCAGCTCACCGCGCGGACGCTCGATCGACACGGGTCGCGCCGGATCGCCGACGCGGTTCGGCTCGTCGAGGATGTCGAAGAACCGGTCGGTCGCGGTGCGGGCGTCGAGCGAGAACGCGAGCAGGAAGCCGATCGACTCGATCGGCCACGCCAGCACGGTCGCGGTCGCGAAGAACGCGACGAGCTCACCCACGGTGAGCTCGCCTTGCGCGGCGAGCCAGACGCCGAGCACGAGGCAGATCGCGAGCGCCACGGCGGGGACCACGAGGATCCACACCCAGATGTTCGCGTCGAGACGCGCCTTCTCGATCTCCGTCGAGCGCAGCGACTCGGCCTGCGCACGGAACGTCGACAGGGCGTGCTTGCCGCGCCCGAACGCCTTCAGCACGCGGATGCCGTGCACCGACTCCTCCACGGCGGTCGCGAGGTCGCCGGACTGATCCTGGCTGCGACGGCTGACTTCGGAGTAGCGGCCCTCGAACCGGTACCCGACGATCCAGAGGGGGACCGAGCAGGCGAGGTAGACGAGGCCGAGCACCCAGCTCATGGAGATGAGGATCGCCGCGCCGATGACGATGACGAGGAGGTTCACCACGAGCAGCACGAGCCCGAAGGCGAGCCAGCGCCGGACCAGGCCGAGGTCGCTGACCGCTCGGGAGAGCAGCTGGCCGCTCGGCCAGCGGTCGTGGAAGCTCACGGGGAGGTCCTGGAGCTTGGCGTAGAGGGCGTTGCGCATCCGGGCCTCCACGCGCGTGCTCGGGGTGAGCACGATCCAACGCCGGAGCGCGAACATCGCCGCCTCGAGGGCGCCGAGGCCGAAGACCAGCAGCGACAGCGGAACGATGGCCCCGCGGTCGCCGTCGGTGAGCGGCCCGTCGACGATCCACTGCAGGACCTGCGGGATGGTGAGCGAGACGAGCTGGGCGAGCAGCGCGGCCGCGGCGCTGGCCGCCAAGGCCCAGATGGCGGGGCCGACGTATTCGCGGAGCCGCCAGAGCGCTCGGACGGCGCCCGGGCGCTGGCCCGTCGCCTGGTCGGGTGCCTGGGGATCGGGCGGGTGCTGGTGGTCGGTGACGGTCAAGACCGGGTCCTTCCGGGATGGGTCGCACGGGTGCGCGCGGCGGCGCGCGTCGAGTGAACGGAGACGATGGCGGTGGAGGGCGGCGCGTCCGCGACGGACGACGAAGTCCGGCGCCGGAGCGCTCGAGAGGGGCCGGCGGACCGGCGGGGAACGGTGGGCTCGGCGGGCCGCTACCGGGCGTGTTCGGACGCCGGGGCCGCGGGACGCGCAGCACCGAGGACCGCCGTGACGATGACGTCGAAACCGGCTGTCTGCATGATGTCCTCCTGCGTCCTCGAAGCGTCGGGCCGAAGCGGAACACGCGTCGGCCAGCCCTTCAGGATATGGAGGTGCGCGCTCTGGACGCAAGTCCCGTTTCCGGCGTAGTCTGTCCGGATTCGCCGCCCGGCCCCTGCACGCCGGCGGCCGACCCGGACACGAGGAGCTCCCCCGGTGGGAACGGCACGGACGACGTTCGCGCGCGCATGGATGCGCGGCGGCGTCTTCGCGGGCATCGCCGCGACGGTCTTCGTCGCGGCCGGCCTCGGCGGGGGGCTCGCCGATCTCCTGACCGCGGCCCCCGCGACGGGCGTGGCGCAGGGCGTCGGCGCCGCGCGCGGCGAGGCCGGCGCGGTGCGCTGGCAGACCGGGCTCGACCGCGACGCCGAGGCGCAGGCGGATGCCGCGGCCGGCGTGCTCGACCGGATGCTGGTGCCGCGCGGGGCGGTGTGGTCCCGCTCGGTCGCGAGCGAGCCGGTGCCGGCGACGGCCGACGGCGACCCGCTCGCCGCGGACGGCGAGCCGGCCTCGGTCGTGCTGATCGCCGACCCCGAGGCATCCCGACGCGCGAGGCTCGTGGCGGGCGACTGGGCGGACTCGCCCGCGTCGCGCGCGGCCGCCGACGCCGCGGGCAGCAGCGCCGCAGCGGTCCAGGCGACGGCCGCAGCCGAGCTCGGCCTCGAGCCGGGCGACGTCGTCGCGGTGGGCGACGACGGGGCGCGGCTGCTCGTGACGGGCACCTGGGAGCCGGTGGATCCCGGGGATCCGACCTGGTTCGGCGACGCCCTCGTCGCCGCCGGCGTCACCGATGACGCCTTCGGCCCGATGCTGGTCGACGAGGCCGTCCTCGCCGAGCTCCCCGCGGCGGTGCGCGTGCGCTGGACCGCGACGGTCGGCCCGGCTCCGAGCGCGGAGCGCCTCGGCGAGCTCGCGCGGATCATCCCGACGGTCGAGCCCGCACTCCGCGACGAGCCCGAGATCGGCGAGACCGGCCTCACGACCTCCGGACGGCTCGGCGACACCGCAGGCCGGCTCGTCGCCGCAGACACGGCGGTCCGGGCGATCGCCCCCCTCGCCCTCGCGGTCGTCGCGGTCGGCGGGCTCACGGCGATCTGGCGACTGGCCTCGCTCCTCGACGAGGCGCGCCGCCGCGAGACCGTGCTGCTCCGCGCGCGCGGCGCATCCCCCGCCCGCCTGGCCTGGACGACGGCCCTGGAGGTGCTCGTCGTGTCCGCGCCGTCGGCGGCGCTCGGCGTCGTCGTCGCGGAGGCGCTGCTCGGAGCGGCGCGAGGAGGCGAGCCGCGCCAGGCGGCCATCGCGTGGGCCACCGGCGCGGTCGTCGCGGCGGCGGCCATCGCGATCGTCGCCGGCATCGCGTGGGTGGGCGCGCACCGGCCGATCGTCCGCGGCGCAGGCGACGACAGCGGCCGCGCACCGCGTCTGGCCGCCGCGGGCGGCACCCTGCTCGTCGCGGTGCTCGCCGCCGTCGCGCTCTCGCAGTTCCTCCTCCACGGCGGCCCGCTCGTCGGCGGCCGCACCGACCCGTTCGCGGTCCTCGCTCCGGTGCTGGTGCTGGTGGCGTTGAGCCTCATCGCCCTGCTCGGCGCCGGCCCGGCCGGGCGCATCCTCGAGCGGACGGCGGGGCCGCAGCGGGGCCTCACCCCGGCGCTGCCCGTCCGGCAGCTCGCCCGCCGCCCCTCCCTGTACGCCTCGGCCGCGCTGGTCACCATCGTCGCGATCGCAGGACTCACCCTCGCCGCCTCGTTCGCGGGCGCCTGGCAGGGCTTCGACGACCGCGTCGCGGCGTCCCGCGAGGGAGGTCAGGTCCGCGTCGAGCTCGCCGGACGCGGCGGCGCCGCAGCGGCCGACCCGCTCGCGATCGACGACCCCTTCCGCGTCGACGGCGTCACCTCGAGTGCGCCCGCGCTCACCGCGGAGGTCCGGATCGGGTCGGATGCCGCGACGCTCGTGGCGGTGCCCGCATCGGAGCTCGCCACGGTCGCGCCGGGCACCGCGGCGGCGCTCGACCCGCGCGTCGCGTCGCTCGCCGAAGGGCCGGGCGGTCGACCGGTGCCCCGAGGTGCGGAACTCGCCGCACACGTCGACATCGCCGCGCCGGCCGGCACGCCGGGGACGGTCTCCGCACGGGCGTGGCTCCTCGGCCCGCAAGGCGCCGCGACCACGGTGCCGCTCGGCACCATCCCGGTCGGAGCGGGCGCCGACCTCGCCGCGGACCTCCCCGACGTCGACGGCCTGGAACTCATCGGACTCGAACTGCGCCTGACGGGATCACAGGGCCTCGGCGACCCCGTCGCGACCGTGACCGAGGTCACGGCGGCCGGCGAACCGGTCGAGCTCGCCGGCGACGTGTCGCTCTCCGCGAAGGAGCCGAGCGCCAGGCTCGCCGTGCCCGAGACCGAGGGCACCGTCCCGGTGCTGCTCAGCGCGCGCCTCGCCGCCGCCATCGACGCGGGCCGAGGAGATCCGATGACCTTCCGCGTGGTCGCGGGCGGCGTCGAGCTCGACGGCACGGTCGTCGGCGACCTGCCGGCCCTGCCCGGATCGGGCGATCTGCTCGCCGACCTCGGCGCACTGCAGTCGGCCGCCTTCGCCGAGGGCGGCGCCGTGCCCCGCTACGACGAACGCTGGCTGGCCGCCTCCGACCCCGCCGCGGTCGCCTTGGCGCTCGAGCGCGCGCAGCCCGTGCCGCTCACCGCGTCCACCCGCTCGACCGGCTCGGCCGCTGCAGTGGTGGCACCCGCCGCATGGGGGCTCTGGACCGCGGCCGGCGGCGCGCTCGCGTTCGCACTGGTCACCCTCGCCGCACTCGCCTCTGCGCTCGGCGCCGCTCGCCTCTCGGAGGAGGCCGTGCTGCGCGCGGTGGGCGTCCCGGCCCGTCTGCAGGCGCGGGCCCGGTTCGCCGAGCTCGCGTGGCAGCTCACGGCTTCGATCGTCGTCGGCATCGCGGTCGGCCTCGTGACCGCCGTGCTCACGGTGCCCGGCCTCGTCCGCGCCGCCGTGCCGGGTGCGCCCGCCGCGCTCGCGACCGAGGCCGGCCTCGCCGCGGCGCCGTGGGCGCTCGCGATCGCGGCGTTCGCGGCGCTGGCCCTCGCGGTTGCCTGGTTCACGGCGGCCGCGGTCGGCCGGCGGGCGGCCCGCGCGATCGCCCGGGGGGATGACGCATGAGCCGCGCGCATCGCTCGCACGTCGGCGCTGCGGGGCTCCTCGGCCGGGCGTTCACCGCCGGGCCCGGAGCATCCGTCGCCCTCGCCGTGCTCGTCGCCGTCAGCGCCTTCCTCGCCGTGCTCGTGCCGCGCGCCGTCGAGGCGCTGCACACGAGCGCCCTCGTCGACCGGCTGTCGTCCGCGACGGCCTACGAGCTCGACCTCACGGCGGAGTACCGCGAGCGACCCCAGCTCGGTCCGTCGGAGGGGGGCACGACGCTCGACCCGACGGTGGACGCGGTGTGGGGCGGCCAGGAGGAGCGGCTCGTCGGCGTGCGCGACGCGTTGCCGCACCCGCTCCGCGACGCCGTCGGCGACCCCCAGGTCGCGCTCGTCTCAGGCCCGGCGATCGCGCTCCCGACGGGCGCCGCGCCCGGCGGACCCGTCTCCCGCATCCAGCCCGGCGTGGACCCGCGCATGCGGGAGCACCTCCGCCTGCTCGAGGGCGACTGGCCCGCCCCGATCCCCGGGCCGGCGCCGTCGCTCGAGGAGCAGCTGATCGACGTGACCCGGCCCGGCACGGTCACGCGACCTCCGGGGATCGACGAGCCCGTCGAGTTCGTGATGGCCGCGCCGATCGCCGAGCGGATGGCCTGGTCCGTCGGCGAACAGCGCAGCGCAGACCTCGGCGGGCTCGGCACGCTGCCGGTCGTGCTCGTCGGCACCGTCGAGGCGGTCGACACCGGCGACGGGTACTGGTCGCATCTGCCGACGGCCCTGCGCCCCTCCGTCATCGATCGTGGCCTCGCTCCGCCGGAGATCACGGGCATGGGCTTCGTCGACCCGGCCGCGTGGGCGCACCTGCAGACCCAGCCCCTGCCGTCCTCGACGTCGGTCTGGCTCCCCGTCGTCCCCGACGCCATCGCCTCCTCCGACCTCGCGCGGCTCGAAGCCGAGCTCGGCGAGCTCGGCAGCTCCGTCGTCGCCCTCGGCGACGGGCAGTGGTTCGGCACCTACGGCACGGTCGGCACGGTCGGCTTCACGAGTTCGCTGCCCGACCTGATCCGCGAACAGCTCGCCCAGCAGGGCGCCGTCGACGCGGTGCTGGCGACCGTGGCCTCCGGCCCGGTCGGCGTCATGGCAGCCGTGCTCGTGCTCGCCGCCGGCGTCGTGTTCGAGCGTCGCCGTGCAGGCCTCGAGCTCGCGGCGGCGCGCGGTGCGAGCGATGGCCAGCTGCGGGGCGCGCTCGCGGCGGAAGGGCTCGCAGCCGGACTCCCGGCCGCGGTGCTCGGCGGTACCGCGGCCCTGCTCCTCTCCCCCGGCCAGACGACGACCGGCGGCTGGATCGTGGCGGCCGCGTTCGCCCTGACCCCCGCCGTCCTCCTCGTCGCCTCCGCCCCGGCGCTCAGCCCCATGCGACGGTCCCGCGCCGACCTCGGCCGCGCACCCTCGCGATGGCGGTGGGTGTGGGAGGCGCTCGCGCTGATCGTCGCCGTCGTCGCGGTAGGCCTGCTGGCCGCCCGCTCCAGCGCCGCTCGGGACGGCGCCGCCGCCCCAGCTGCTGCAGGCATCGATCCCCTCCTCGCCGCCGTGCCGCTGCTGGTGGCGCTCGCCGGCTGCGTGCTCGTCCTCCGCGCGTACCCGATCCCCCTGGCCGCGATCGTCCGACGCCAGAAGGCCCGCGCCGGGCTGGTGCCCTTCCTCGGCTCCGCCCGAGCGCTCCGCGATCCGTCCGCGGGACTCGTGCCGGTGCTCGCCGTCGTGGTCGGGGTCGCGGTGGCCGTGTTCTCCTCGGTGGTGCTCGGGACGGTCCGCGCGGGCGCCGAGCACGCCGCCTCCGCCCGGGTCGGCGCCGACGCGAGCCTCACATCGCTCTGGCTGACGCTCGACCAGCAGGACGCGATCGCGGCCGTCCCGGGCGTCGCGGCGACCGCCCTCGTCTACTCGACGACACCGACCGATCTCGAGGTCGACGGCCGGCACAGCCCCACCACGCTCATCGTGGTCGACACCGAGCAGGTGCGGGACGTGCAGGCCGATCACGAGACCGCCCTCGATCTGCCCGAGGCGCTCGCGGACGAGGCGGACGACGACGCGCCGGTCCCGCTCCTCGTCTCTGGGGCGGTCGACCGCGAGCTCGCCGACGCCGAGTCGGTGGAGATGGACGGGCACGACGTCGACATCGTCGGCGTCATCGAGGGCCGCACGCCGTTCGCCGAGCGGACGGCCTGGCTCATGATCGATCGCGTCAACGCCGAGCCCTTCACCGACACGCTCGTCCCACGGCAGGTGCTCATCCGGTTCGAGCCGGGCGCCGACCGCGCGGCGGCGTCGGCCGAGATCGAGCGGATCGCCGGCGACGGCGCCGTCGTCCTGACGCCGGAGCAGCTCTCGGGCGCCCTCGCCGCACGCCCCGACACGCAGGGTCTGATCACCGCGCTCGTCGGCGCCATCGTGGTCACGAGCCTGCTGACCGCCCTCGCCCTCGTGCTCGCCCTCATCGTCGGCCGTCCGGCGCGGGCCCGCCTGCTGCCGCTGCTCGCCACCCTCGGGCTCGGCCGCCGCGGCGAACGCGGCCTGGTCGCGTGGGAGCTCGGTCCGATGACGGCCGTCGCGGTGGTGGTGGGCGCCGTGCTCGGCGTCGTGATGCCGCTAGCGGTGCTGCCCGGCATCGACCTGACCGGCTTCACGGGCGGGGACGCGCAGCCGGCGATCACGATCGACGTGCCGCTCGTCGTGGCCGTGCTCGCCGGATCGGTCGTCGTCGCCGCGCTCGCGACGGCGATCGCCGCCGTGCTGGGCGGCCGGGTGAGCGCCGCGCGCGCCCTGCGCAAGGAGGAGGAATGATGACCGTCGTCACCGGGTCCGTCGAACCGCACATCCGCTGCGTCGACCTCGTGCGCATCTTCAGCGCCGACGGCGTCGAGGTGCAGGCGCTGCAAGGGCTGAACCTCCGGGTCGATCCGGGCGAGATGGTCGCCGTCGTCGGCGCGTCCGGATCGGGCAAGTCGACGCTGCTCACGATCCTCTCCGGCCTCGACACCGCCACGGCCGGTTCGGCCCACGTCGCCGGTCACGACCTGCTCGCGATGCGGTCGCGCGAGCGGGTCGCCTACCGTCGGCACACCGTCGGCTTCGTCTGGCAGCAGACGTCGCGGAATCTGCTGCCGTACCTCACCGCCGCCGAGAACATCGGGCTGGCGCTCGCGGTGGCCCGCACCGCCAAGGGACGGCGCCGCGCCGAGCGCGCCGGGGAGCTGCTCGACCTCCTCGGCGTCGCCGATCTCGCCGATCGCCGGCCGGCGGAGCTCTCAGGGGGTCAGCAGCAGCGGGTCGCGATCGCGGTCGCCCTCGCGAACCGCCCGCTCGTGCTCCTCGCCGACGAACCGACGGGTGAGCTCGACGAAGCCACGAGCGTGGAGGTGCTGGAGGCCATGCGCGGCGTGAACGACGCACTCGGCGTGACGACGCTCATCGTCACCCACGACCCCACGGTGTCCGACCACGTCCGCCGCACGGTGCAGATCCGCGACGGCCGCACCTCCACCGAGGTGCTGCGCTCGACCCGCGTCGACGAGCACGGCGACGAGCAGGCGATCGCGGAGGAGTTCGCGGTCCTCGACCGGGTCGGCCGGCTGCAGCTGCCGCACGACTTCGTCGAGAGTCTGCAGCTGCGCGAGCGGGTCCGGCTGGCGCTCGAGCCAGACCACGTCTCGGTGTTCCCGGGCCACGACGGCGCCGGCCACGACGCCGCGGGGCCCGACGCGGCCGGCCCCGCCCGCGCCCGCCCCGACGCCGCCCGCCCCGCAGCCGTCCCGTCGTCCGAGGAGGACCAGCGATGAGCACGCTCCGCGCCGATGCCGTGACCCGCGTCTTCGAGAGCCGCGCGGGCTCGGTGCGCGCCGTCGACGGGGTCTCCCTCGAGGTCTCGCCAGGCGAGCTGCTCGTCGTGACCGGTCCGTCCGGTGCGGGCAAGACGACGCTGCTGAACCTTCTCGCGGGCCTCGACCGCCCGACCGAGGGAACGGTGCACCTCGGCGACCTCGAGCTCTCGGCCATGGGCGAGGACGACCTCGCGAACGTGCGTCGCGACCGCCTCGGCGTCGTGTTCCAGTCGTTCGGCCTCGTGCCGGTCCTCTCGGCCGCCGAGAACGTCGAGGTGCCGTTGCGGCTGCAGCGGATGGCCCCCGCCGAACGCGATCGGCGCGTGGCCGAGGTGCTCGAGCTCGTCGGTCTCGCGGGGCACGCCGAGCAGCGCCCGTACGAGCTGTCCGGCGGTCAGCAGCAGCGGGTGGGCATCGCCCGCGCGCTCGCGGCGCGGCCGCAGGTGCTGCTCGCGGACGAGCCGACCGGGCAGCTCGACAGCGGCACGGCGGCCACGGTGATGGATCTCATCGTCGATCTCGTGCACGCCCACGGCGTCGCCGCGGTCGTCACGACGCACGACCCGGCCCTCGTCGGCCGGGCCGACCGGGTCATCGCCCTGCACGACGGGCGCGCGGCCTGAGCCGAGGCCCGCTCCGCACACGCGCGCTCAGCGCACGCGCACGCGCACGAGCACTCAGCGCACGCGGACCGAGAGGCAGGTGACGCAGCCCTCGAGCTTCTCGAACTCCGAGATGTCGACGGTGACGACGCGGTAGCCGAAGCCGGCGAGCATCGCCGCGGTGCGCGGCGCCGACGCCGACATGAGCAGCGTCTCGTCGGAGAGCTCGACGACGGCGACGCCCTCGGGCTCGGGGACGGGAAGGAACCGCGGGAACAGCGACGGCTCGTCGACGAGGTCGGGGTGACCGATGATCGTCCCGTCGGGCAGCGCCGTGACCGTGCTCTTCAGGTGCAGCGCCTTCGTGACCGGCACGGCCACGACGGTGAACCCGTGCGGCGCGAGCAGCGCTCGCAGCTGCCGGATGCCCTCGGCGTTCGTGCGGCTCGACGCGCCGACGTACACGGTGGAGCCGACCTTCAGCACGTCGCCGCCGTCGAGGGTGCCGGGCTGCTGGATCCGCTCGACCGTGACGCCGGGGATGGTGCGCACGAGGCGCTCGACGCCCTCGATCTCGCCGCGTCGGGACTCGGCGCCGGGGCTCGTGAGCACCGCGAGGTCGCCGAACATGACCACCGCGTCCTCGACGAAGACCGAGTCGGCGAGGTCGGGCGCTGCGTCGACCTCGAGCGTCTCCCAGCCTTCGGCCACGAGCGCCGCGCAGTAGTTGTCCCACTGGTCGTCGGCCTTGGCCTGGTCGACCGGAACCCGGTCGCGGTGGGTCAGCTCGCCCTCGGCGAGGTTCGACGCGGGGATCCGCACAAGCGCGATGCGGCGCGGTGCGCGGGCCGGGACGAAGCCGAGCACGCCGCGCTGCACGCGGGGGGCGAGGAACACCTCGGCGGCCATGACGACGAGGATGAACACGAGGTTGAGGCTGACGAGCGAGCCGAGCACGAAGACGAACAGCTCGGGCGTCGCGCCCCGTCCGCCCGCGAGCACCGTCCACGAGGTGCCGAGGAGGGCGGCGAGCACGCCGGAGGCGAAGCCCGCGGCGAGTGCGAGGAACCAGCGTCGCGTCGCGCCGACCGCGTTGGCGACGGCGAGCAGCGCCCAGGCGATGAGGGCCGTGGCGAGGAAGTGCCCGGCGACCTGTCCGAAGACGTCGGGCGACTGCCCATTGCCGATGAAGAGCGCGAGGGTGGCGGTCGCGAACGCGACGAGGGCGACGGCGGCGGCCGACAGCATCGCCGCGCCCGCGCGGCGGCCGGGGGTGGTCGCGGGACGGAACCGGGCGCGGTCGGGCTGGGAGGATGGCGCGGGGGACGTCATCCGCCCAGCCTATCGGCGGGGCGCGGCGACCGGTCGGCCGCCGCGCCCCGCAGGGAGCTCAGCTCCGCTCGGCGCGAGCCCGGTCGAGCCGGGCGGCAGCCAGCCGCTCCGCGGCGACGAGCGTCGTCTCGCCCGAGGCATCCGCGTCTCGCAGGACCCGCCCGATGACGTCGCCGATGCCCGCGATGCGGGCGTCCAGTTCGGATGCCTCCACCCCTGGCGTCGAGGCGAGGTCGAGGTAGACCACGCCGCCGGCGTTCACGACGAAGTCGGGCGCCCAGACGATGCCGCGGTCGCGGAGCAGCCCGGCGACCTCGCGTGCGGCGAGCTGCGTGTTGGCGGCGCCCACGACGGCGCGGACCCGGAGCTCGCTCACGACCTCGGGGGTGAGCACGCCGCCGAGTCCGCAGGGCGCGAACACGTCGGCCTCCACGCGGTGCGCGTCGGCCGGGTCGACCCACTCGGCGCCGAGCTCGTCGGCGAGCGCGCGCTTGCCGTCCGCGACATCCGTGACGGTGAGCCGCGCACCCTCGGCGGCGAGCCGGCGGGCGAGCCGTCCGCCCACCTGGCCGAGGCCGGCGACGACGACGTGCCGGCCGGCGACGTCGCGGCTGCCGGTCACGTGCTCGAGGGTCGCGACGAGGCCCGCGTGGACGCCGGCGGCGGTCGCGTCCGCGGGTTCGCCGACGCCGCCCTGCTCGGGCGGGAGGCCGCAGACGTGGGCGGTGCGCTCGGCGACGACGGCCATGAGCTCGGCACTTGTGCCGACGTCCTCGGCGGTCATGTACGCGCCGCCGAGCGACTCGACCGCGTCGCCGAGGTCGAGCATGGCGGCGCGGCGCAGGTCGTCGTCGAGCTCGACGCCCGGCGGCACCTGGATCACGGATTTGCCGCCGCCGCGGTTCAGGCCCGCAGCGGCGTTCTTCAGGGTCATTGCCTCGGAGAGGCGGAGGGCGTCGGCGAGCGCGTCGGTCCAGTGGGGGTAGCGCCACAGGCGGGCGCCGCCGAGGGCCTGCCCGAGCACCGTGGAGTGCACGGCGACGACGACGGTGAGACCCGAGCGGGGGCCGCGCGTGATGAGCACGCGCTCGTGGTCGGGCGCCTGGTCGGGCAGCGGGACGACGGTGGGTGCCGACGCGGCGGGCGCCGGGGTGGCGGACGCCGTTGTGGCGGGGCTGGCGGGTGCGTGGGTGATCGACATCGATCGGTACTCCTGATTCTCCGCCTCGTGGGCGGAACGGGGCCGCGGCGCCTCGTGAGCGCCTCACCTCAAGGGTACCGCCGGGTCGGCCGTCGGATCAGGGTGACGATCAGTGGAAGAAGTGGCGCTCTCCGGTGAGGTACATCGTCACGCCGGCGGCCTGCGCCGCAGCGATGACCTCGTCATCGCGGATCGAGCCGCCGGGCTGGACGATCGCGCGCACACCGCTGTCGATGAGGATCTGCGGCCCGTCGGCGAACGGGAAGAACGCGTCGGATGCCGCCACCGCTCCGGCGGCCCGCTCCCCCGCGCGCTCGACGGCGAGGCGGCACGAGTCGACGCGGTTCACCTGACCCATGCCCACCCCGACGGATGCCCCGCCCGAGGCCAGCAGGATCGCGTTCGACTTCACGGCCCGGCACGCGGTCCAGGCGAAAGCGAGGTCGGCGAGGGTCTGCTCGTCGGCGGGGTCGCCGGCCACGAGCGTCCACTCGGCGGGGTCCGCGAAGTGCCGGTCGGCCTCCTGCAGGAGCAGCCCGCCGGAGACCTGCCGGAGCTCCACCGCGGTCGGCGCGAAGCCGTCGGGCAGCACGAGGAGGCGGAGGTTCTTCTTCGCGGTGAGCACCTCGAGCGCCTCGGGTTCGAAGCCCGGGGCCACGAGCACCTCGGTGAAGATGCCCGCGACCGTCTCGGCCATGGTGCGCGTCACGACGCGGTTCGCCGCGATCACGCCGCCGTAGGCCGACACCGGGTCGCACTCGTGCGCGCGCCGGTGGGCGTCGGCGATGGGGTCGTCGGCGCCGGCGGCCGCGACCGCGATGCCGCACGGGTTGGCGTGCTTGATGATGGCGACGGCGGGCTCGGCGAAGTCGAACGCGGCGCGCACGGCCGAGTCGGCGTCGACGTAGTTGTTGTACGACATCTCCTTGCCGTGCAGCTGCGTCGCCTGGGCGATGCCGGGGGCCGGCGCCGACTGCGCGGCGTAGAGCGCCGCGCGCTGATGCGAGTTCTCGCCGTACCGGAGGTCGGCGTCCTTCACCCACGACCCGCCGATCCAGGCGGGGAACGGCGACACGTCGGCGGGCTGGTCGGGGGCGACGGCGCTGCCGATCCATGACGCCACCGCGATGTCGTACGACGCCGTGTGCCGGAACGCCTCGCGCGCGAGCGCGCGGCGCTCGTCCAGCGTCGTGCCGCCGGCGGCGACGGCCGCGGCGATCTCGTCGTACCGGTCGGGCGAGACCACGACGGCGACGTTCGCGTGGTTCTTTGCGGCGGCGCGCACCATCGCGGGCCCGCCGATGTCGATCTGCTCGACCACCGCGTCGCCCTCGGCTCCGGAGGCGACCGTCTCGGCGAACGGGTAGAGGTTCACCACGACGAGCTCGTACGGCTGGATCCGGAGCTCCGCCAGCTGACGCTCGTGATCGGCGAGCCTCAGGTCGGCGAGGAGGCCCGAGTGCACCCCGGGGTGCAGGGTGCGCACGCGCCCGTCGAGGTGCTCGGGATACCCGGTGACGTCGGCCACCTGGGTCACGGGCAGGCCGGCGGCGGCGATCGCCTGGCCGGTGCCGCCCGTCGAGACGATCTCGACGCCCGCCTCGACGAGGGCGGTCGCGAGCTCGACGAGCCCGCGCTTGTCGCTCACCGCGACGAGGGCCCGGCGCACCGGCACCCGGTCGCGGTGGCGGTAGAGGCTCGGGTCGTGGCTGGGGCCGCTCATGATGCGGTGAGCTCCTTCAGGTCGAGGTGCGAGGTGGCGATGTCGCGCACCGCCTGGATGAGCAGGCGGCGTTCGACGGGCTTGATGCGTTCGTGCAGCGTGGCCTCGGTGTCGCCCGGCAGCACAGGCACGCGCTCCTGGGCGATGATGGGCCCGCCGTCGACGGAGGTGTCGACGACGATGAGGCTCGCGCCGGTCTGCGTCACGCCGGCGGCGAGCGCGTCGCGGACGCCGTGCGCCCCGGGGAACTCCGGCAGGTACGCGGGGTGGGTGTTCACGAGGTACGGCGAGAACGCCTCGACGACGGCGTCGGGAACGAGGCGCATGAGGCCGGAGAGCACGACGAGGTCGGGCTCCCACCGGCGGATCTCCTCGATGAGCGCCTCGCCCCAGGCGTCGCGGCTGTCGTAGGCGGTGAACGGCACGGTGAACGCCGGGATGCCGTACTCCTCGCCGAGCGCCAGCCCGTCGGCGTCGCGATCGGCGCCGATCGCGACCACCCGGGCGGGATACTCCGGGTCTTCAGCGGCCTCGAGGAGGGCGCGGAGGTTCGAACCGCCGCCCGAGATCAGCACGACGAGCTTGAGCACCCTCAGAGCCTACCGGCAGGTCACGGCGCGCCGCGGCCGGTGCCCGAGGGGCCCGCGAGGTCGGATGCCTCGAACCGGTCGGTCGCGGACAGGTCGTCGTCCTCGGGCCAGTCGGCCGCGTCGACGCGCGATGCGCCGAGCGGATGCCGCGGGACGGCGCGAGCGGTGAACGCGCCCGCGACCGAGCCGAGGAACACCGTGAGCGCGGCGATGCCCGCGACGGGGAGCGGGTCGGGGCCGACGACCGAGAGCCGGCCCGGCCCGACGGCGCCGCCCGACCACCAGGCGAGGAGGCCCAGCACGAGCCCCGCGACGACGCCGGCCGCCGCCGAGACGGCGACGGGCATCCACCACGACCGCACCCGCATCCCGGGCGTCCGTACGAGCCAGGGCCAGGCGAACGTGGCCCCCGCGAAGCCGAGGACGAGCGGCACGATGAGCCAGACGATGCCGAGAGACGCGCCTTCGGGCGGCAGGATACCGGCGAGCGGCACCCCGGGCACCGGGCCGAGCAGGGTCCCGGTCGGCGAGACCGTGGTCCCCTCGCCGAGTGCGAAGCCGGGTCCGAGCAGCCAGGATGCCGCCCACACGACGACGTTCGGCAGCAGTGCGAGCTCCGCCACCGTGATGGCGAGCCCGCCGTCGGCGCCCGCGCCGAGCGCCTGCGAGAGCCCCACGACGGTGGCGTAGTCGGCGATGAGGAGCACCACGACGAGCCCGGCCGCGACGGCGAGGATGCCGAACGCCGCCCCGGCGCCGATGCGGACCGCGGCGAGGGACGCGGCCAGCGGAAGCTCGGGCAGCTCGCGCCACCTGGCGAGCAGCGCCCCTGGCGAGGCATCCGGTCGCTCGGCGGCCTCGGCGCGCAGCGTCTCGTACGACGCGCCGACGGCCGCCCCGAGACCGGCGACGAACGCCGGGAGGACGACGGCCTGCCACGTGGACGGCTGCGCCGCCGGGTGGCCGGCGAGCGCGGCCAGCACGCCGCCCACGGCGCCGGTCACGACGACGGCGGCGAGCGCGCCGACGAACGGATGGCCGGCCGTGGCCGCGCGGCGACCGATTCGACGGGCGAAGAGCACGGTGACGAGCGCGAAGCCGAGCAGCGCGATGGTGAGGGCGAACGGGTCGCCGGCGCCGGGCAGCGCGAGACGGCCGGCGGTCACCGGGTCGAGCTGGGCGGTGAGGTCGACGCCGTGCCCGAGGAGCCAGACGTCGGCGGCCGCGCGGAGGAAGACGGGCAGGTCGACGGCGAGCCCGAAGTGCACCGACCAGAGCAGCAGGAGCGGCAGCAGCGCGATGCCGAGCCCGATGAGCGCCGCGACGACCGCCTCGAGCGCGGCGAGCAGGGCACAGGTCAGGCGAGTCATTGCACCCGCGAGCCTATCGGCCGCGAGCGCGGCCGACGGCGCGACGTGCGGCGCGGCACTGCACGGCGCGCTCAGGTCGCGCGGCCGGTCCCTCCCACGACGGATGCCTCGGCCGGCAGGTCATCGCCCGAACGGTCGGCCGACGGCACATCGGCGACCGGCATGTCGGCGACCGGCATGTCGGTGGCCGGCCGGCGCAGCAGTTCCACCAGCAGCAGCACGAGCAGCGCGACGAGCACCGTCGTGACCACGGTGCCGGTGGTCAGCGGGCGCGAGACGAGCACGACGAGCGCGGCGACCACGGCGATGACGACGTAGAGGGCCGTCCGCCACTGATCCAGCCATCGACCGAAGGCGCCCGTCGTCACCCCGTACCGTTCGCCCGCCCCGCGCACCGCGCCGAACGCCGCGGTCGAGAACCGGCGCAGTGACCGCGCCGGACGGCTCGGGCCCGCGCACCAGGCGATGACCGCGGTGAGCAGGCCGAGCACGAGCGCGGCCACGATCGTGGAGCGCAGCGTGGCGATGACGTGCTCGTACAGCGCGTCGGCGGCGGCCGACGGCATGATCGACGGGCTCACGGTGCCGACGAAGAACAGGCGGCCGATGCCGACGCCTGCGGCGAACAGGGCCGCGGTGAGGGCGAAGCCGGCGGCCGTCCATACGACGGCGTTCGCCCGACGCCTGGCGACGAGCACTCCCGCGACGAGCATCGCGAGCACGACCCAGGGCAGCCACGTGCCGACCGCCACGGCGAGCGCATAGACGGTCTGCACGAGCGTGAACGCGTCGGACTCGGCGATGACGATGCTGCGATCGATCGGCGGGATCGCCTCGGCGAAGCCGATGCCACGGTCGATCAGCCGCTGTTTGACGGCGTCGATGACGGGTCCGAGCTGAATGCTGAGCTCGCCGGTCGCACCGATCTCGAGCGCCGCGTCGGGATCGCCCTGGATGGCGGCGATCGCCTGCTGGTGCGAGACGCGCAGCGCACCGGCCCAGAGGTCGGCGAACTCCTCGGACGTGACGATGCGGTCGACGATCTGGCTCACCAGCGCCTGCAGGCCCTGCGCCGCCGGCCCCTCGAGCAACGCGAGCGCCTGCTCGGCCCTGGGCGGCAGGCCGAGCGAGCGGACACCGTCGAACACGTCGGAGGTGAGTCCCTCGAGGTCGACCTGTTCGTCGATGGCCGTCGTCACGGTGTCGGCGACGTAGGCCTGCACCGCCGGGTCCTCGGCGAGCGGGGCGAAGGTCGCGACGAACCGATCGGTGTCGACGAGCTCGAGCCGCGCCCATGCGCTGATCGCCGCGACCGGCATCAGCACGAGGGCCAGCACCACGAGCACCGCCGAGAGCACGGAGCGCCATCGGCCGGAGCGCCGGCGCCCGCCCCCGGCATCCACGACGACCGCCGTGGTCGCTCCTTCGGCAGGCGGGCCGGTCGCCTCCGTCGCAGCCGCCCGGAGCGCCGCGTTCTCCTCCTCGAGCCGCGCCAGGCGCGCCTCCAGTTCCTCGACCGTGAGCTTCGCCATGATCCCCCCTGGCACGACCCTAGTGCCGGAAACCGGCTCAGTGCACGAACGCCTTCAACACGATCATGACGAGGCCGAACGCGGCGGTCGCGAGCGCGCCGAGCAGTCGGATCGGCCAGGCCGCCCCGCGTCGCTGGAACGCGATCCAGCCGAGCACGGCGAGCACGGCGACGCCCGACCACAGTGCGATCCAGATCGCCGCGGCATCGTCGATCGCGCGCGTCGCCCCCGCGAGGAGGATCAGCGACGGGATCGCCGCCGACGCCAGCAGCCCCACCGAACGGCGAAGCGCCGCCCGGAACGACTCGCCGATGCCGATCACCCGGTCGTGGTCGAGGCCGTGATGGGCGACGGTGCCGGCGTAGACGTGCGCGGCCCAGAAGACGACCACGGTCACCGCGACCGTCCAGAACACGCTCCAAGAACTGGCCGCGTGTGCGCCCGCGACGACGATCATGCCGGCCACGAGGATGACGCCGTACACCGACTCCTCGGTCGCGAAGCTCGCGCGGACGACGCGCGCCGCGACATCCGCCGCAGCCCCGCTCGGCATCGACTGCTCGTCGGTGGCATCCCGCTCGCCGGTCACCACCCCAGCGTACGACCGACCGGCGCCGGATGCCCCCGCACACGACGACGGCCCCGCGGGCGAACCCGTGGGGCCGTCGTCGTGAGCCGGAGTTACTCGCCGAGCGCGGCGTAGACCTCGCGGAGGAGGTTGGCGGTCTCGGACGGCGTCTTGCCGACCTTCACGCCGGCGGCCTCGAGGGCCTCCTTCTTCGCCTGCGCCGTACCCGCCGAGCCCGACACGATGGCGCCGGCGTGGCCCATGGTCTTGCCCTCGGGGGCGGTGAAGCCCGCGACGTAGCCGACGACCGGCTTCGTGACGTTGGCCTTGATGAAGTCGGCCGCGCGCTCCTCGGCGTCGCCGCCGATCTCGCCGATCATGACGATCGCCTTCGTCTCGGGGTCGGCCTCGAACGCGGCGAGCGCGTCGATGTGCGTGGTGCCGATGATCGGGTCGCCGCCGATGCCGATCGCGGTCGAGAAGCCGAGATCGCGCAGCTCGTACATCATCTGGTAGGTCAGCGTGCCCGATTTCGACACGAGGCCGATCGGGCCCTTGCCGGTGATGTTCGCGGGCGTGATGCCGACGAGCGACTCGCCGGGGCTGATGATGCCCGGGCAGTTCGGCCCGATGATGCGCGTCTTCTCGCCCTTCTCCTTGGCGTACGCCCAGAACTCGGCGGAGTCCTGCACGGGCACGCCCTCGGTGATGATGACGAGGAGCGGGATCTCGGCGTCGATGGCCTCGATCACGGCGTCCTTCGTGAACGCCGGCGGCACGAACGCGATGGAGACGTCGGCGCCGGTCTCGGCGATCGCCTCGGCGACGCTCGCGAACACGGGCAGTTCGACGTCGGCGCCCTGTGCGTCCTTGTGCAGCACCGTGGTGCCGGCCTTGCGGGCGTTCACGCCGCCCACGACCTGCGTGCCCGCCGCGAGCATGCGCGCGGTGTGCTTCGAGCCCTCGCCGCCGGTGATGCCCTGGACGATGACCTTGGAGTCCTTGTTGAGGAAGATCGTCATTTCTCTCTACGTCCCTTACGCGTTCGCCAGCTCGGCGGCCTTGTCGGCGCCCTGGTCCATGTTCTCGGCGAGGGTGACGAGCGGGTGCGCCGCCTCCTCGAGGATGCGCCGGCCCTCGACGACGTTGTTGCCGTCGAGGCGCACGACGAGCGGCTTGTTCGCCGTCGAGCCGAGCTCGGCGAGCGCGCCGACGATGCCCTTCGCGACCTGGTCGCAGGCGGTGATGCCGCCGAAGACGTTGACGAACACGGCCTTCACCTGCGGGTCGCCGAGGATGATCGACAGGCCGTTGGCCATGACCTCGGCCGATGCGCCGCCGCCGATGTCGAGGAAGTTCGCCGGCTTCACGCCGCCGTGGTTCTCACCGGCGTAGGCGACCACGTCGAGCGTGGACATGACGAGGCCCGCGCCGTTGCCGATGATGCCGACCTCGCCGTCGAGCTTGACGTAGTTGAGGTCGAGCTCCTTGGCCTTCGCCTCGAGCGGGTCGGTCGCGGCCTTGTCTTCGAGGAGGGCGTGGCCGGCGTGCCGGAACTCGGCGTTGTCGTCGAGCGTGACCTTGCCGTCGAGGGCGATGATCTTGCCGTCCTCGTCGAGGATGAGCGGGTTGACCTCGACGAGCGTCGCGTCCTCCTTGGCGTACACCTCGTAGAGCTTCACGAAGACCTCGGCGACCTGGTCGACGAGCTCGGCCGGGAACTTCGCGGCGGCCGCGATCTCCTTGGCCTTCTCGAGCGTGATGCCGGCGATCGGGTCGACCTCGACCCGGGCGAGCGCCTCGGGCTTCTCGACGGCGAGCTGCTCGATCTCCATGCCGCCCTCGACGCTCGTGAGCGAGAGGTAGGACCGGTTGGCCCGGTCGAGCAGCACGGAGAAGTAGAACTCCTGCGCGATGCGCGCGCCGCCCGCGATCATGACGCGCTTGACGACGTGGCCCTTGATGTCGAGGCCGAGGATGGCACGGGCCGCGGCCTCCGCCTCGTCGGGGGTCTTCGCGACCTTGACGCCGCCGGCCTTGCCGCGGCCGCCCGTCTTCACCTGGGCCTTGACCACGACGACGCCGCCAAGCTTCTCGGCCGCCGCGCGGGCCTCTTCGGGGGTGTCGGCCACGATGCCCGGGAGCACCGGCACGCCGTACTGTTCGAAGAGGTCTCGGGCCTGGTACTCGTAAAGATCCACGCTCTGCTTCCAATCGGTCCGCGCGGGTCTCGCGCAGGGATGGTGGGGTGAGGACCCGGCCTCGAACTCTCTCGATGTCGAGATATCGGCACGGGCCGTCTGCCATGGTACTCCGATCGGATGACGCCGCCGAACCGGCGCAGGCACGCCGCGGCGGTCGGGCGCGACGGAGCCCTCGCACGCACGGCCCGGCGCGCCTGTCCACCCCGTTCCCCGGGTCGCCCGCCACTGCGACACTGGTCGGCATGTCGGATGCCACGCCCCACGCAGCCCGCGCCTACGTGGGCATCTCCGGCTGGGTCTATCCCAGGTGGCGTCGGGCGTTCTACCCGAAGGGCCTCCGCCAGGCCGATGAACTCGCCTACGCCTCCGAGCGCCTGACCTCGATCGAGGTCAACGGCTCGTTCTATTCGCTGCAGCGCCCGACCGCCTGGGCCAGCTGGCGGGACACCGTGCCCGAGGGCTTCGTCTTCGCCGTCAAGGGGCCGAGGTTCGTCACGCACATCAAACGTCTGGGCGACGTCGACGCTCCGCTGGCGAACTTCTTCGCGAGCGGCGTGCTCGCTCTCGACGGCACGCTCGGCCCCGTGCTCTGGCAGCTGCCGCCGACGCTCGCGTACGACGAGGCGCTGCTCGACGCGTTCCTCGCCCGGCTGCCCCGCACGGTCGGTGCGGCCGCCGAACTCGCGGCCCGCCACGACGAGCGGATGGAGGGTCGTTCGTGGTTCGCCGTCGACCCCGGCTCGGAGGCGGCCGGCAGGCCCCTGAGACACGCCGTCGAGGTCCGCCACCCGAGCTTCGAGACGACGGCGTGGACCGATCTGCTCGCTCGCCACGATGTCGCGTCCGTCGTCGCCGACACGGCCGGGCGCTACCCCAGACTGACCGCGACGACCGCCGGCTTCGCCTACGCCCGCCTCCACGGAGAGGAGGAGCTGTACGCGTCGGGCTACGACGACGCATCGCTCGACCGGTGGGCGGAGTGGGTGCGCGACCACCTCGCCGCCGGACGCGACGCGTACGTCTACTTCGACAACGACGCGAAGGTTCGGGCACCCTTCGACGCCATGGCGCTCATCGCGCGCCTCGAGCGCTGAGGGCGCGGGCCGCGAGCACGGCGACGATCGCGACCGCGCAGCCCAGCACGGTCTCCACGGCGCGATCGACGAGCAACGACCCCACCGGCACCGGCTGCGCCAGATGCGCGACCACGAGGGCGAGCGGCGTGATGAACACGAGCGCCGTGCCGTAGTGGCGGGTGACGAAGACCTCCGCGCCGAACTGCGCGATCGCGACGATGAGCACGAGCACCCACACCGGCGGATCGGGCCAGAGGATCAGGCCCGTCACGAGGACTCCGACGAGCGTGCCGGCGACCCGGTGCCAGGCGCGCGAGACCGAGTGCGCGGCGCCCGCGGGCGGGATCACCGCGGCCGCGCTCACGACGGCCCAGTACGGATGCCCGATGCCGAGCGCGATCGCCGCGCCGCCCGCGACCAGCCCGGCGATTACGTGCTGGGCGATCGTGCGCCAGACGACCGCGTCGTGCAGCGCCTGCCACCGCACCGGCTCGGCGCGGCGCAGCGGCTTGAACCGCGAACGGGATGTCTCCCGCCCGGCGAAGCGGCGGAGCACCCACCCCGAGAGGCTCAGCGCCCAGGCGAACGCCGCCGCCGCGGCGGTCACGCCGATGCGCAGCCACGCCTCGCCCGGCGGGGTCGGCACGCTCGCGCACACGAGGACCGCGAAGACGAAGAACAGCGGTGTGGGCGGGCTGAGCCGCGCCACGTTGACCGTCAGGACGCCCGCGATGAGCACGAGGACGAGCGCGAGCGCGACGACCGGCACGCTGCCGCCGGCGAGCGCGGCCCCGACGCCGATGGCCACGCTCGCGACGAGCCCGATCGCTGCGACCGTGGCCGTGCGCAGCCGGCCTCGGTAGGCCTCGCCGCGGCCGAAGATCGCGGTCATGCCGCCGAACGCGGCGTACGGCGCGAGTTCGACCTGACCGGTCGCCACGAGGATCGCGAGCGGGACCACGGCGGCGACGGCGGCGCGCGCGGCGACCTCGAGGTCCAGCGCTCGCACGTCACGCCACCACGGTGCGGGCTGCGCAGCCGGGGCGGCCTCCGTCATGACAGCTTGCCGAGCGCGATCGCCGCGTACATGAGCGCCGCGACGGTCTCGCCGTCGGTGATCTCCCCCTCGCGCAGGAGCCGGATCGCCTCGGCCCACGGCACGGCGCGCACCTCGCTGATGCCCTCCTCGGCCTGCGAGCCGTCGGCCGATGCGGCCCGGGTGAGCCCGGTGGCGAGAAACACCACCTCGGGCGCACGGCTGATGCCGTTCAGTGCGGTCATCCGCCCGATCTCGCGCCATTCGGCGGCCTCGAACCCGGTCTCCTCCAGCAGCTCCCGCCGGGCGGCGACGAGCGGATCCTCGCCGTCGGTGCCGCCCGCGGGCACCTCGATCGAGCTGCCGACGGTGTGCCGGTCGACCGTGACGAGGAGCACCTCGTCGGCGTCGGTGACGGCGACCACGAAGACGGCCGTGTGCCGGACTTCGAGCACGCCGTAGATGCCCTCGCCGCCGTCCGGCCGCACCACGTCGTCTTCGAGGACGCGGATCCAGGGGTTCTCGTAGACGACGCGACTCGCGCGAACCGGCCAGCTCACGAGCCCGCCGACAGCTTCTCGATGGGGGCGATCTTGATGAGCAGCTTCTTCGCCCCCGCGGTGTCGAAGCTGACGTGGGCGATGCGTTTGGTTCCTTCGCCGGTGACCTGGGTCACCCGGCCCTCACCGAAGTCGGTGTGCCGGATGCGATCGCCGGGCTCGAGCGTGAGGTCGCCGTTGTCGCGGACGGTGCCGGTGACACGGTTGGCCCATTCGGTCTTCGCCGCCGTGCTCTTGGTGACGCTGAAGCGCTCGAGATCGCGGCCGCGCGTGCCCCACGCGCCGCCCGAGGCGTTGCCCGGCCCCCCTCGACGGGCGTTCAGCGCCCGAGGCTGCGTGCCGCCGCGGCTCGTCGCCATGCCGGGCGACTGCTTCCAGTCGATGAGCTCCTCGGGGATCTCCTGCAGGTACCGGCTCGGCATCGCCACGGCGACCTCGCCGAACTGCGCCCGGCTCATCGCGAGCGAGAGGTAGAGCCGCTGGCGGGCCCGGGTGATGCCGACGTAGAACAGCCGCCGTTCCTCGGCGGGGCCGCCGGGCTCGGACGCCGACATCTGGTGCGGCAGCAGCCCCTCCTCGAGGCCTGTGAGGAAGACGGCGTGGTACTCGAGGCCCTTCGCCGTGTGGAGGGTCATGAGCGACACCGTGCCCGACGCATCGTCGAGCTCGTCGGCCGCGGCGACCAGCGAGACCTGCGTCAGGAAGTCGACGAGCGTGGCCTGCGGGTTCTCGCGGTCGAAGTCGCGCGTCTGGGCCACGAGCTCCTCGACGTTCTCGGCCCGGGTCTCGTCTTGCGGATCGCGGCTCGTGCGGAGGGCGTCGAGCAGCCCCGACCGCTCCATGAGGAAGACCAGGACGTCGGAGACCTTCGCGGCTCCCTCGTTGGTGCCGGCCTCGATGCCCGCCTGCGAGGGCACCAGCATCGCGGCGGCCTCGTCGAGCACATCGGCGAGCGCGGTGATCGCGCCCGTCACCTTCGGCCCGAGGCCGAGTTCGCGGGCGTGGCGCATCGCCTGGCGGAAGGTGAGCTCGTTCTGCTCGGCGAACTGGGCGATGGTCGTCTCGGTGGCCGGCCCGATGCCGCGCTTCGGCGTGTTGAGGATGCGTCGGAGCGCGAGCTCGTCGAGCGGGTTGGCCACCGCGATGAGGTAGGCCATCGCGTCCTTGATCTCGGCGCGTTCGTAGAACTTGGTGCCGCCGACCACCCGGTACGGCAGCGCCGAGCGCACGAAGATCTCCTCCAGTGCACGCGTCTGCGCGTTGGTGCGGTAGAACACGGCGATGTCGCGGTACGCGACGCCCGCACGGTGCAGCGCCTCGATCTCGTCGGCGACGAACTGCGCCTCGTCATGGGCCGTGTACCCCGTGTAGCCGACGATCTTCTCGCCGTCGCCGTCGGCCGTCCAGAGCTTCTTGTCTTTGCGGTCGAAGTTGTTGGAGATGACGGCGTTCGCCGCCGAGAGGATGTTCTGCGTCGACCGGTAGTTCTGCTCCAGCAGCACGACCTTCGCGCCTGGGAAGTCGCGCTCGAACTCGACGATGTTGCGGATGTCGGCACCGCGGAAGGCGTAGATCGACTGGTCGGAGTCGCCGACGACGGTGAGCGAGGCCCCCGGGATCTCGCCGTTGCGGTCGACGAGCCCGCGGACGAGCACGCCATGCGCGTCGAGCTCGTCGACGATCGGCTTCTCGACCGGCCGCGTGAGTTCGCGGATGAGGGCGTACTGGGCGTGGTTGGTGTCCTGGTACTCGTCGACGAGGATGTGCCGGAACCGGCGCTGGTAGAGCGCCGCGACCTTCGGGAACGCCCGGAAGAGGTACACGGTCTCGGCGATGAGGTCGTCGAAGTCGAGCGCGCTGGCGTCCCGCAGCCGGCGCGTGTACTGCCGGAAGATCTCGAGGAACATCACCTCTTGCGGATCGTTGGTGTTCGCGTTCCGCGCGTACGACTCGACGTCGGCCAGCTCGTTCTTCAGCTTCGAGATCTTCGCCTGCGCGCTCGCGGGCGTGAAGCCCATGGTGTCGGCGTCGAGCTCTTTGATGATGCGCTTCAGGACGGTACGCGTGTCGGCCGAGTCGTAGATGGTGAACGTGGAGCTGAGGCCGATCGACTCCGCCTCCCGGCGCAGGATCCGCACGCACGCCGAGTGGAACGTCGAGATCCACATGCCGGATGCCCCTTCGCCGAGCAGCGCCTCGACGCGCTCCCGCATCTCGGCGGCGGCCTTGTTGGTGAAGGTGATCGCGAGGATCTGGCTGGGCCAGGCCTCTCGGCTCTGGATGAGGCTCGCGATCCGGTGCGTCAGCACCCGGGTCTTGCCGGACCCCGCGCCCGCGACGATCAGCAGCGCCTGGCCGCGGTACTCGACCGCCTCGCGTTGCTGGGGGTTCAGCCCCGCCGTGAGCGGATCTTCGGCGGTGCCGGCGTGGTCGGACGCCTCGCGCCAGCCGGCCGGGTCGTCGGGGTCGAGGATGAGGGTCATGTCCCGTCAAGTCTAGGCGCGACGGCCGACATCTCTCCGGCCCGGGCCGCCGTCCGCCGGCGCGACCGCGTTTGGCCTGCGACGACGAAGTTGGAGAGGATGGTCCGTGTGCGCCGATTCCCCGCCCTCCTGCTCGCCGCCGCTACCGCCCTGGCGCTCGCGGGGTGCGCGCCCTCGGCGGAAGAGCAGCGCGAGGAGCTGCGTGCCGACCTCGCCGAGCAGCTCGAGGCCGTCGACGGCGTCTCGGGTGCGTGGGTGGACCGCATCGATGTGACGGTCGACACCGAGCAGGGCATGTCCGTCGACGCGGCGAAGCACGTGCTCGACGAGGTGCACACCCTGGTCCTCGGATATCCCGACGACTTCCGGACGGTCGTCGTGTGGTTCTCCGGCGACGGCGAGCAGCGGTGGTCCGGCGACTGGGGTCTCGGAGCGATCGACGAGCAGGAGTTCGACCAGCAGGCCGCGTTCGTGGCGAGCCTGTCGGGGTGGCCCGGCATCACCGAGGCCGATGCGCCCGTCTCGCAGATCGCGTTCCGGGCCGACGGGCCCCACGGCGACGTCGTCGAGGGGCAGACCGTCCAGATCCGGGTGGCCGAGCCCGACGGCCCGGACGAGGCGGCCCGCGCCGAGCTGCAGCAGCTGTGGACGTCGAGCGGCGGCGATCCCGAGCAGTCGTTCCAGTGGCGGCGGCCGTGGTGAGGTCGGTCTCGAGCGGGGTCACCCGTCCCGGCGCGCGCCGGGACTGATCGACGCCCGCACGTCTCACCCGTCGGCCGCGCCCTCGAATCCGTCCCTGGCCGCGACGCCGAGGTCGGGGTGGTCGAGGAAGACGCCGTCGACCCCGGTCCCGATGATCCGGGCGAACTCCCCCGGCCAGTCGCCGATCCCGGCGCGGGAGCCGCCACGGCGAGCGGCCTTCGCGAGGAAGCGGTTCTCGGGGCGGAGCGTCCAGGTGTAGACCTCGAGTCCGGCCGAGTGGGCGGCGTCGACGAGATCCGCGCCGGTGAGCGGCCGCGCCTCCGCGCGGTCGCCGGCGGGCGGGTCGGCGAGCAGCCGGCCCTTGCCCACGCTGACGCCGTCGAAGCGGCCGGCGAGTGAGAGCAGCCCCGCCTCGGTGACGAAGTGGTCGTACGTGGTCGCGGACCGGCCGCCCGCGAGCACGAGGTCCCAGGGCGCGCCGGTCGCGTCGATCAGGAAGATGCGGGAGCCGCGGATGCCCCGGGCCCCGAGCCGGTCGAGCAGCGTCGGCTCGAACGCCTCCATGACGAGGCGCTCGTCGCCCCGGCCCCAGCCCGCCGCATCGAGCTCGGCGGCGAACAGTTCGTCGAGCGGCAGGCCGAGGGCGTCGAAATGGCTCGCGTGCTTGAACTCGGCGACCATCCGGAGCATCCGCCCCTGCTCGTCGGCGGCGCGATCGACGAGGTCGAACAGATCGCGCAACCGGATGACGGGGTATCGCCCGTCGAAGCTCGCCGAGAGCGGGCGGAGCGCACCGAGGCGCTCCGTGGCGCGGAGGGAGGACAGCTCGGCCCAGGTGAAGTCCTCCGTGAACCACCCGGTGAGAGGTGTTCCGTCGATCTCCCTGGTGGTGCGCCGGGCCGCGAACTCGGGCCGGCTCGAGACATCCGTGGTGCCGCTGATCTCGTTCTCGTGCCGGAGCACCAGCACGCCGTCCCGCGTCGCGACGATGTCGGGCTCGACGGCGTCGGCGCCGAGCGCGAACGCCAGTTCGTACGATGCCGCGGTGTGCTCGGGGCGGTAGCCGGGCGCGCCTCGGTGGCCGATGACGAGCGGCCGGGAGGCGAGGTCGCGGAGCATGGCCCCAGCGTATCCACGGAGTTCGCGACGGTCCGCGGAATGGCGCGGAATCTCACGGCGTTGTCACGGGTATCACCCGGTAGATTGGGATCGCGCGGGCATCGGGCTCGCGTGATTCCCCTCCACCCGACGACCGCCGAAAGCAGAGGAACCACAGCAATGGCTCTCGACAACCCCGCCTTCTCACGCAACGAGGCATTCTCGAAGCAGGGGGCCGTCGCCGCCGCGCAGGACGTCTCCGCGTCCGAGCTGCAGGAGATGTACGAGCGTCCCACGACGCTGCCCGACCGTGAGGTCATGACCTACGACGACGCACTCGCGAAGTCGGCCCTGTCGTTCGGCGTGCTCCTCGTCGGCGCAGCGATCGGCTGGTTCACGGCCGTCAGCATGCCCTGGCTCTGGATCGGCGCGGCGCTCGTCGGGTTCGTCCTCGGCCTCGTGAACGCCTTCAAGCGCGAGCCTTCGCCCGCGCTGATCCTCGCCTACGCCGCCGTGCAGGGCATTTTCGTCGGCGCGATCTCGCAGTGGTACGAGCTGCAGTTCGGCGGCGGGATCGTCGGCCAGGCGGTCATCGCGACGCTCGTCGTCGTCGGCGTGACTCTGGCGCTCTTCGCCTCCGGCAAGATCCGCGCCTCGGCCCGGGCGACGAAGATCTTCCTCATCGCGATGGTCGGCTACGCCGTGTTCTCCCTCGTGAACCTCGGTCTGATGCTCTTCGGCGCGACCGACGACCCGTGGGGCCTCCGCGGCGCCGAGATCTTCGGCATCCCGTGGGGCATCATCATCGGCGTGCTCGTCGTGATCATGGCGGCGTACTCGCTCGTGCTCGACTTCGACTTCATCCAGCAGGGCGTGCGCAACCGCGCCCCGAAGAAGTACGCCTGGACCGGCGCCTTCGGCGTCATGGTCACGGTCGTCTGGCTGTACCTCGAGATCCTGCGCATCCTCGCCATCGCCCAGTCGAGCGACTGAGGCGTCCGGCCGCAGGCCGAACCGATCGCGAACGGGCCGCCCCTCCCGGGGCGGCCCGTTCCGCGTTCGCGGGAGGCATCCGCTCGCCTTCTACTCGTCGTCGACCGCCGTCAGCGGTGCGCGGCCGCCTTCGCGAGCAGCACCGCCCGCTCCCGGGCGTTCTCGGCGCGCTCGGCCGCCAGCTCGAACTCCGTCCGCGCCTCGTCGCGCCGGCCGAGGCGGGCGAGCAGCTCGCCGCGGACGCTCGGCAGCAGGTGCGAGAGCGCGAGCCGCTTGTCGGCGGCGAGCCCGTCGACGAGGGCGAGGCCTGCCGCCGGCCCGTCGGCCATCGACACCGCGACGGCCCGGTTGAGTTCCACGACCGGCGACGGGGTCAGCTGCGCCAGCGCGTCGTACACCGCGACGATCGCCGGCCAGTCCGTCTCCTCGACCGAGACGGCGAGGTCGTGCTGCTCCGCGATGGCCGCTTGGAGCGCGTACGCGCCGCGCCCGCGTCCGAGCGCATCGGCGCGCTCGAGCGCCGCGCGACCTCGCGTGATCGCCGAGCGGTCCCATTTCGTGCGGTCCTGATCGGCCAGCAGGATCGGCGCGCCGTCGCGGTCGACGCGGGCCGGGAACCGGGCGGCGGTGAACTCCATCAGCGCGACGAGGCCGTGCACCTCGGGCTCGCGCGGCACCAGACCAGCCAGCACCCGCGCCAGCCGCAGCGCCTCGCGGCTGAGCTCCGGACGCATCCACTCCTCCCCCGAGCTCGCGGCGTAGCCCTCGTTGAAGACGAGGTAGAGGACCCCGAGCACGGTGCCGAGCCGGGCCGGGAACTCGTCGCGGGCGGGCACCTCGAACGCGACCCCGGCGTCGGCGAGGGTCTTCTTCGCCCGCACGATGCGCTGCTGCACCGTCGAGGTCGGCACGAGGAACGCCCGCGCGATCTCCTCCGTCGTGAGGCCGCCGACGACCTTCAGGGTGAGCGCGACCCGCGCTTCGCGCGAGAGCACCGGATGACACGCCACGAACACCAGCCGCAGCACGTCGTCGTCGATGGCGTCGGGGTCCCACGGCGTGACATCCGCGGCCCGCTGCTGCTCCGTCTCGAGGTCGTGGGCGATCGCCGCGAGCCGCTCGTCGTACCGTTCCCGTCGCCGCCAGCCGTCGATCGCCTTGCGCTTGGCGACCGCGGTGAGCCAGGCTCCCGGGTTCCGCGGCACGCCCTCGGCCGGCCACTGGGCGAGCGCGTCGAGGAGCGCCTCCTGTGCGAGGTCTTCGGCCAGGCCGAAATCGCCGACCAGGCGCGTGAGGGTGGCGACGATGCGGGCGGACTCGATGCGCCAGACGGCCGCGACCGCGCGCCGCGCGGACTCCTCGTCCGCGCGGCGCTCCGGGGCGGCGGCATCCGTCATCGAGCGGGGGCCTCGTCTCGTCGTCTCCGGTGGGTGTCTCAGGGCTGCGCGGCGCGCTCGGCCTGCTCCTCGCGCCAGCCGGCCTCCTTCTGGATCCACTCGTTGTCCTGCGGGAAGTCGGACTCGTCGGTCACGCGGCGCACCTCGAGGTACGCGCCCGGTCCGAGCGGGGCGCGGCTCGCCCACTCGGCGGCCTCCTCCTTCGAGGCCACCTCGATGATCCAGAAGCCGTTGAACAGCTCCTTGGTCTCACCGTACGGGCCGTCGGTGACGAGCGGCGTCTCGCCGGAGAAGTCGACCACGAAGCCCTCGCTCGCGTCGGACAGTCCCTCGCCGGCGAGCAGGACACCGGCCTTCATCATGGACTCGTTGTACTTCCCCATGGCCTCGATGACCTGCTCGAACGGGATGTCCTGGTAGGCCTGCACGCCCTGGTCGTCCGCGCGCATGATGAGCATGTACTTCGACATCGGTGTCTCCTCCTGGTCGGGGTCGCCATTCGACCCTCTCATTCCAGACGTCGAACGGGAATGCGCCGGATCGACATCGCCCGGAAAAATCTTCGGTCATGAACGCGGAAGGCGCGGACCCGATGGTCCGCGCCTTCGCGCTCACTCCCACTCGATGGTGCCCGGCGGCTTCGACGTGACGTCGAGCACGACGCGGTTGACCTCGCGCACCTCGTTGGTGATGCGGTTCGAGATCTTCGCGAGCACGTCGTAGGGCAGACGCGTCCAGTCGGCCGTCATCGCGTCTTCCGACGAGACCGGGCGCAGGACGATCGGGTGCCCGTACGTGCGGCCGTCGCCCTGCACGCCCACGGAGCGGACGTCGGCGAGCAGCACGACGGGGCACTGCCAGATCTCCTGGTCGAGGCCCGCCTTGCTCAGCTCTTCGCGCGCGATGGCATCGGCCTCGCGGAGCAGATCGAGACGATCACGGGTGACCTCGCCCACGATGCGAATGCCGAGGCCTGGCCCCGGAAAGGGCTGCCGGCCGACGATCGCCTCGGGCAGCCCGAGCTCGCGGCCGATCGCGCGCACCTCGTCTTTGAAGAGGGTGCGCAGTGGCTCCACGAGCTCGAACTGCAGGTCTTCGGGCAGCCCTCCGACGTTGTGGTGGCTCTTGATGTTGGCCGTGCCGGTGCCGCCGCCCGACTCGACGACGTCGGGGTAGAGCGTGCCCTGCACGAGGAAGCGGATCGGCTCGCCCTCCGCGGCGGCCTCGGCGATGAGGTCGCGCTCGGCCTGCTCGAAGGCGCGGATGAACTCGCGGCCGATGATCTTGCGCTTCTCCTCGGGGTCGGTGACCCCGGCGAGCGCGTCGAGGAAGGTGTCGGCCGCGTCGACCGTCACCAGGCGCACGCCCGTCGCCTCGACGTAGTCCTGCTGCACCTGCTCCCGCTCGCCCTTGCGCAGCAGGCCGTGGTCGACGAAGACCGCGGTGAGCTGATCGCCGACCGCCTGCTGCACGAGCGCGGTGGACACGGCCGAGTCGACGCCGCCTGAGAGGGCCGAGATGACGCGGGCCGATCCGACCTGGGCGCGGATGCGCTCGACCTGCTCGGCGATGACGTTGCCGGGGTTCCAGTCGGCGGGGATGCCGGCCGCACGGTGCAGGAAGTTCACGATGACGTCCTGGCCGTACTCGGAGTGCTTGACCTCGGGGTGCCACTGCACACCGTAGAACTTCTTCTCGTCGTTCGCGAACGCCGCAACCGGCGTCGAGGCGGTCGAGGCGAGCACCTCGAAGCCGTCGGGGGCGACCGCGACGGAGTCGCCGTGGCTCATCCACACGACCTGATGCTCGGGCTGGCCGCCGAGGAGGGCGTTGCCGTCGTCGGCGCGGACGGTGGTCTCGGTCGACCCGTACTCGCGGAGGCCCGTGTGCGCGACCTCGCCGCCGAGCTGACGCGCCATGACCTGGAAGCCGTAGCAGATGCCGAGGGTCGGCACGCCGAGTTCGAGGATGCCCTCGTCGAGCGCCGGCGCACCGTCTTCGTAGACCGAGCTCGGTCCGCCGGAGAGCACGATGCCGACGGGGTTCTTGGCCGCGACCTCGGCGGCCGTGATCGTGTGCGGCACGATCTCGGAGTACACGGATGCCTCGCGCACGCGCCGCGCGATCAGCTGCGCGTACTGCGCGCCGAAGTCGACGACGAGCACGGGGCGGTGCTCGGTGCCGTTCGGGGATCCGTCCTCGGAGGGCGCGGGGTGGTTCGACGGTGCGGTGCTCACTGGGCGGCCTCCACGGTGGTCGGGTCGGTGCCGGCGGGAGCCCCGCCGTCGTGGGCGTCGGATGCCTCGACCGCGGCCGCGGCCTCCGCCTCGCGACGGGCCAGGTAGGCCTTCACCTCGCGGGCGATGCGCCCCTCGAGGAAGAACGAGAGGAAGGGGATGATGCCGCCGAGGGCGATGAGGATGAATCGCGGGAACCGCCAGCGCATGAGGCTCCAGAGCCGGAAGTCGCTGAAGAGGTAGACGACGTAGAACCAGCCGTGCGCGATGAGGATGCCCGTGGAGAGGTTCGCGCCGATGCCGGTGGACTCGAGGCCGGTGGCCGTCTCGACGACCGGCTCGAAGCTGAACAGGCCGTTCGGGCCGAAGGCGAACAGTTCGAGGTGCCACACGTACTTCAGGAGCATCTCGGCGCAGAGCAGCAGCAGCATGACGCCGGTGATGACCGAGGCGACCTGGTAGAACTTCAGGGCCCCGCGAATGCGCGGCAGATCGGCGAGTTTCGGCTCGAGGGGCATGGGAACAAGTCTACGCGGCGCCGGCCGCCGCGGGCGCAGCGGTCGGCGCGAGGCCGGCGAGCATGCGGCGGAGGAGCTCGACCGCCTCGTCGATCTCGCGCGCGGGGTCGGCGGCACCGGCGTTCGCGAGCGCGACCTCGTTCAGCGCCCCGGACACCATCGTGGTCACGGTGCCGAGCGCGCGGGGCTCGATGAGGCCGGCCTCGGCGAGCTCTGCGACGCCGGCGTCGAGCAGCATCGCGCTCGATTCGAGGTCGCCCTCGCGCCAATCGCCCCAGCCCAGCACGGCGGGGCCGTCGATGAGCAGGATGCGCCGGACCTCGGGCGCGAGACTGGCCTCGAGGAAGGCGCGGCACCCGGCGAGGAAGTCGGCGAGCGTGTCGTCGTGCCGGTCGCCGCGGCCTCGACGGCCTCTGCGACGCCGAACTGCGCGCGCTCGACGACGGCACGGAATAGGCCCTGTTTGCTGCCGAAGTGGTGGTAGAGCGCTCCGCGGGTGAGCCCCGCCTCCGCGACCAGGTCTTCGAGGGCGACGCCGGCGTATCCGTGCACGGCGAATCGCTGCGTCGCGATGCGCAGCAGTTCCGCGCGGGTGCGGTCGCGCTGCTCGAGCTTGGTGGCCACTCGATTCCTTTCCCCGGGCTCGGTCGGGATGCTGCCCGTGGATCCGGCACTTGACATACGAACTGTACGTCACCGTACGATGTACACACATACAGACTGTATGTATCTTGCCACCCACTCCAAGGAGCCAGCTAATGCCGACCGGCTGCTACCCCGTCCTCTGCACCACCGACGTCGCCGCAAGCGCCGCCTTCTACCGCGAACACTTCGGCTTCGCCGCGACGTTCGAGGCCGACTGGTACGTCAGTCTCCGCCACCCCGAGTCGGGCCACGAGCTCGCCCTGCTCGACCCCGCGCACGAATCCGTGCCGGCCGGATACGGCATACCCGCCGCCGGGGTGCTCGTGAACCTCGAGCTCGACGACGTCGACGAGGTCGCCGCGCGCCTGACGGCGGCCGGAGTCCCCGTCGTGCAGGCCCTCCGCGACGAGCCCTTCGGTCAGCGCCACGTCATCGTGCGCGATCCCGGCGGCGTGCTCGTCGACGTGATCACCGAGATCGAGCCCGCGCCCGAGTTCCTCGCCGCCTTCGGCGGTTGAGCGCGGCGCTTCGGCCGCTCCGGTCGACTACTCCGCCGGCCCCGTCGGGGCGGTCGCCGCGCGATCCGCGGCGGCCTGCTCGGCCTCTTCCCGCTCGCGCTCCACCGCGTCGCGGACCAGCCGGTACCAGAGGTAGATCGCGAACGCCGCGAAGACGACCCACTCCACCGCGTAGAAGACGTTCAGCCAGTTCAGCTCCGCCTGCTGCTCGGGCGGCGGCGACACGATCGCCACCAGCCCATCGGCGGGCTCCGCCGACGTCACGTAGCCGAAGTACACCGGACGGTCGTCGTAGTCCGCCCACCGGTTGATGAGCTGCGCGACGGCGACGGTCTTCATCTGCTGCGGATCGGCGTCGTCTTCGGGCAGCATCGGGGCCTCGCTCGGCAGGAACCGTCCGGTGACGGTCACGACCGCTCCCTCGTCGATGGATGCCTCGAACCGTTCGGCCGCGGCGGCCGCATCCTCGCGGTCGGCGGCCCAGCCCAGCGCGACGGGCAGACCGCCTGCGGGGGCATCCGTCACTTCCAGGTGCGCGACCACCCAGGTGCCGCTCTCGCCGTCGTTCAGCCGCCCGTCGACGAGCAGCGTGTCGCCCGGCACGAAGCTGCCGGCCACCTCGACCATCTGCCCCGTCGCCGCCTGCGGCGTCGGACGGTCGGGCTCGACGAGTCCTTCGAGCGGCCGCACCTGCTCGGTCGGACGTTCGACGACGGTCGCCTGCTCGACCGCACGCTCGACCTGCCACTGGCCGAGGAGCGCGAACGCGGCCGCGACGGCGAGGGCGGCCACCAGCGCGAGCACCCAGCGCGGGCGCAGCATCATGCGGAGCATCAGTCGGAGAGCCCCTCGCCGGGTCCCTCGGCGACGGCGCGGCGCAGCCGCTGCACGCCGTCCTCGGGGCCGACCGCGACCAGCAGGTCGCCGGGCTCGAGCACCCGCCCGGGGGCCGGCGCCGGGGTCGCGTCGTCGTCGCGGACGACGGCGACGATCGTGACGCCCTCGGGCACGGCGACCTCGCCGAGCCGGTGTCCGGCGAGCGCGTCGTCGGCGTCCACGCCGATCCAGTTGATCGGCACGCCCGGCAGATCGTCGAGCTCGGCGATCGACTCGACGATGCGCGTGCCGCCCAGCAGATCGGCGAGCGTGCGCGCCTCCTCGTCTTCGAGCCGGAGGCTCGGCACCGCGTGCTCCTCGCCGTAGAGCCGGGTGATGAGGTCGCGAGAGCCCGTCCGGTGGGCGATCACCGACACCTCGACGCCGCCGGCCGTGGTGAAGGAGTGCAACACGCCCACGCCGGGCAGGTCGACCCGCCGGACTTCGACCATGGGCTCACGACTCCTCGACTCGGCTGCGCTCGCCAGTCTACCGGCGCGCCGGGCGGCGAACCCGGGCGAGCGCCGAGAGCGCGGGCCGCGGCTCAGTCGACCTTCACGATATCCGGCGCCTCGAGTCGCACACGGTCGGCCGACTCGTCGTCCGGCTGCTCCTGCGAGGCGCGCTCGGCCTCGACCCGCTGCAGGTAGCGCTCGACCTCGAGTCGCTCGCGCGCTTCGTCCCAGCCGAGCACGCCGCCCATGAGCTTCGCCGCGACCGGTGCCGCCGAGACGCCCCGGTCCCACGCCTCGATCGAGATGCGGGTGCGGCGGGCGAGCACGTCGTCGAGGTGCAACGCCCCCTCGTGGGTCGCGGCGTACACGACCTCGGCGCCGAGGTAGTCGTCGGCCCCCGGCAGCGGCTCGCCGAGCGACGGATCGGTGCGGATCAGGTCGAGCAGGTCGTCGGTCATCGTGCCGTACCGGTTCAGGAGGTGCTCGATGCGCACCTTGTGCACGCCGAACGCGCGAGCGATCTTGCCGCGCTTGTTCCACGCCGCCTGGTAGCCCTCGGCACCGAGCAGCGGGATGTCCTGCGTCGTCGACGGCGGCACCTTCCCGTCGAGCGCGTCGGCGGCCGCGTCGATCGCGTCCTTCGCCATGACCCGGTACGTCGTCCACTTGCCGCCGGCCACGACGACGAGCCCCGGCACGGTGTGCGCCACGACGTGCTCGCGCGACAGCTTCGAGGTCTCCTCGCTCTCGCCAGCGAGGAGCGGGCGGAGCCCGGCGTACACGCCCTCGACATCCTCACGCGTGAGGGGGATGTTCAGCACCCGGTTCACGTGCTCGAGCAGGTAGTCGATGTCGGCCGCGGTCGCCGCGGGGTGCGCTTTGTCGAGGTTCCAGTCGGTGTCGGTCGTGCCGATGAGCCAGTGCCGCCCCCAGGGGATGACGAAGAGCACGCTCTTCTCGGTGCGGAAGATCATGCCCATCGCCGACTGGATGCGGTCGCGCGGCACGACGAGGTGGATGCCCTTGGACGCGCGGACCTTGAAGGTGCCGCGCTCGCCCACCATGCGCTGCGTGTCGTCCGTCCAGACGCCCGTGGCGTTCACCACCTGCTTCGCCCGGATCTCGAAGTGCTCGCCGGTCTGCAGGTCGTGCGCCTTCACCCCGACCACACGTTCGCCGACCTTGAGGAAGCCCTCGACGTTCACCCGGCTCGCCACGTGGGCGCCGTAGAAGCTCGCCGTGCGGGCGAGGCTCGCGACGTAGCGGGCGTCGTCGACCTGCGCGTCGTAGTAGGTCAGGCCGCCGACGAGCGCGTTGGGCGCGAGCGACGGGATGGCCCGCATCACCTGACGCTTCGACAGGTGGCGGTGGTGCGGCACCCCGGGCGGGCGGCCGCCGGAGTAGCTGAAGATGTCGTAGAGCATCATGCCGGCGCCGACGTAGAACCGCTCGAACACCCGTGTCTTCAGCGGGTAGAGGAAACGCACCGGCTTCACGAGGTGCGGCGCGATGCGCTGCAGCAGCAGACCGCGCTCGATGAGCGCCTCGCGCACCAGCCGGAAGTCCAGCTGCTCGAGGTACCGGATGCCGCCGTGCACGAGCTTCGACGACCGGCTCGACGTGCCCGACGCCCAGTCCCGCGCCTCGAGGAGGCCCGTGGACAGGCCCCGCGTGACCGCGTCGAGCGCGGCGCCCGTGCCGACGATGCCCCCGCCCACGACGAGGATGTCGAGCTCCTTCTCCTTGAGCCGGGCGATCGCCGCCTCGCGCTCCTCGGGTCCGAGCTTCGTCGAACGTGCCACCGACTTGACCACGGCCATCGTCGCCCCCATTCCGGCGACGCCACGGCCGGCGCCGCTCGCGTTCTCCACGCTACCCGAGGCCACCGATGGATGCCACGGACGCGCGGACCGCCTCAGACGCCCTGGTAGGGCGCGACGACGACCTCGACCCGCTGGAACTCCTTCAGGTCGGAGTAGCCGGTCGTCGCCATGGACTTCTTCAGGGCCCCGACGAGGTTGGCGGTGCCGTCGGCGTTCGGCGAGGGCCCGTAGAAGATCTCCTCGAGGGACGCGACCTGGCCGACCTGGACGCGCTGACCGCGCGGCAGCTTGGGGTGGTGCGCCTCGGCGCCCCAGTGCCAGCCGCCGCCCGGGGCATCCGTCGCCCGCGCGAGCGCCGCGCCCAGCATGACCGCGTCGGCGCCGCACGCGATGGCCTTCACGATGTCGCCCGACGCCCCCACGCCGCCGTCGGCGATGACGTGCACGTAACGCCCGCCCGACTCGTCGAGGTAGTCGCGTCGCGCGCCGGCGACGTCGGCGACCGCGGTCGCCATGGGGGCGTGGATGCCGAGGGCCGCGCGCGTCGTCGACGCCGCTCCCCCGCCGAAGCCGACGAGCACACCCGCCGCGCCCGTGCGCATGAGGTGCAGGGCCGCCGTGTACGTCGCCGCCCCGCCCACGATCACCGGCACGTCGAGCTCGTAGATGAACTTCTTGAGGTTCAGCGGCTCCTGGTTCTTCGACACGTGCTCGGCCGAGACCGTGGTGCCGCGGATGACGAAGAGGTCGACGCCCGCGGCCACGACCGTCTCGTACAGCTCCTGCGTGCGCTGCGGCGAGAGCGCCCCGGCGACCGTGACGCCGGCCGCGCGGATCTCGGCGAGCCGCGCCGTCACGAGCTCGGGCTTGATCGGCTCGGAGTAGAGCTCCTGCATGCGGGCCGTGGCCCGGCCGGGCTCGAGGTTGCGGATCTCGGCGAGCGCGGGCTCGGGGTTCTCGTAGCGGGTCCAGAGTCCCTCGAGGTCGAGCACGCCGAGCCCACCGAGCCGGCCCATCATGATCGCCGTCGTCGGCGAGACCACGGAGTCCATCGGTGCGGCCAGGAACGGCAGGTCGAACTGGTAGGCGTCGATCGACCAGCCGACGGAGACGTCCTCGGGGTCGCGCGTGCGCCGGCTCGGCACGATCGCGATGTCGTCGAACGCGTAGACGCGGCGGCCCCGCTTTGAGCGGCCGATCTCGATCTCCTGGGTCACCCGACAACCCTACCCAACGGCCCGGCGACGCGCCCGGGGCCGCCCCTCACCGTGCGCGCACCACTCGCTGCTCGTCCCAGACCGGTGCGTCGGATTCCACGACCTCGCCGTCGGAGCGGAATACGAGGAACCGGTCGAAGCCCCGCGTGAACCACCGGTCGTGCGTGACCGCCAGCACCGTGCCGTCGAAGCGCGTGAGCGCGTCCTCCAGCGCCTCGGCGGAGACCAGGTCGAGGTTGTCGGTCGGCTCGTCGAGCAGGAGCAGCGTCGCGCCCGACAGCTCGAGCAGGAGGATCTGCAGGCGCGCCTGCTGTCCGCCGGACAGCGTGTCGAACACCTGCAGCGCCGACGCCGCGAGCCCGTACCGGTCCAGTGCCGAGCTCGCCTGCTCGCGCGGCATCCCGTCCCGGTTCGCGTCGCCCCGGTGCAGGATGTCGAGCAGCGTGCGCCCGCGCAACTCCGGCAGCTCGTGCCCCTGCGCGAACCACCCGGGCACGACGCGCGCGCCGAGCACCGCGCGGCCCGTGTGCGAGACGGGCGCCTCGCGGACGAGCCGCTCGCCCTGATCGGTGACGTGGCCCTGCATCGGGTCGGGATCCGTGCCGCCCGCGGCGAGCAGCCGGAGGAAGTGCGACTTGCCCGACCCGTTCGAGCCGAGCACCGCCACCCGGTCGCCGTACCAGACCTCGAGGTCGAACGGCTTCATCAGCCCGGTGAGCTCGAGCCGCTCGACGACGACCGAACGCTTGCCCGTGCGCGCGCCGCGCAGCCGCATCGAGACGGCCTGCGCCGGCGGGCGCTCCTCGGGCGGACCGGCCTCCTCGAACTTCCGCAGCCGCGTGAGCGCGGCCTGGTACCGCGACGCCATGCCGTCGTTGTAGGTCGCCTTGACCTTGAGCGTCGCCACCAGCGTCTTCAGCTGCTGGTGCTGCTCGTCCCAGCGGCGGCGCAGCTCGTCGAGCCGTTCGAAGCGCGCCTCCCTCGCGTCGTGGTAGCCCTCGAACCCGCCGCCGTGCACCCACGCGCTGCTGCCGGCCGGGCTCGCCTCGAGCGTCACGATGCGGTCGGCCGCGCGCGCGAGGAGCTCTCGATCGTGCGAGACGAGCAGCACGGTCTTCGGCGTCTGCCGCAGCTGCTGCTCGAGCCAGCGCTTGCCCGGCACGTCGAGCGAGTTGTCTGGCTCGTCGAGCAGCAGGACCTGCTCGGGCCCGCGCAGCAGCGCCTCGAGCGCCAGCCGCTTCTGCTCGCCGCCCGACAGCGTGCCGAGGTCGCGCCACCGCGCGCGTTCCCAGGGCACCCCGAGCGCAGCCATCGTGCAGTGGTCCCAGACGACCTCCTGGTCGTAGCCGCCCGCTTCGGCGTACTCGGCGAGCGCGGCGGCGTACCGCATCTGGTTCGCGGTGTCGTCGCGGTCGATGATGGCCGCCTCGGCCGCCTCGAGTTCGACGGCCGCGTCGCGGATCCGCGCGGGCGCGACCGACACGAGGAGTCCGCCGACCGTGGCGTCGACGCCCGCGACGACGCGTCCGGTGCCGACGAACTGGTCCATCACGCCGAGTCCGCCGTCGACCTGCACGCTGCCCTCGTCGGGACGGAGCTCGCCGCGGATGATCCGCAGCAGCGTCGTCTTGCCTGCGCCGTTCGCGCCGATGAGCGCGGTCGTCCGCCCCTCGGTCGCGCGGAAGGCGATGTCGGCGAGCAGCGGCCGGCCGTCCGGCAGCGAGAAGGAGACGCCGTTGACGTCGAGGAATCCCATGCGAAGCATCCATTCGGTGGGCGGCGCGCGCGATCGCGGGCCGCGCCGCCTGGTGCGACCGGGCAGCCGATCAGACTACCGGTGCGGGATGCCGCTCGCCAGCGGACGGGGCAGGATGGAGGGATGCATCGCGTGCCGGCAGACCCCATCGACCTCCTCCGCACCCGCACCAGCGCGAAGTGGCGCCTCTACCCCGAGGATGTGCTGCCGCTGCCGGTCGCCGAGACGGACTACCCGCTCGCCGAGCCGATCGCCGACGCGTTGCACGCGGCGATCCGCCGCTCCGACACCGGGTACATCTCCGGCAGCCGGCCCGTGGCCGAGGCGTTCCAGGAGTTCGCCGCCGCGCGACTCGGGTGGGACGTCGACCCCGGCCGCGTCACCTGCACCGCGGACGTCAGCATGGGCATCGTCGAGGTGCTGCGCCAGGTGGTCGAGCCGGGCGAGGGCGTCGTGATCATGCCGCCGATCTATCCCCCGTTCTTCGACCTGGTGCCCGAGGCCGGGGGCGTGGTCGTGGAGGTGCCGATGCTCGGCGGCATCGACGAGGGGTGGTCGGTCGACCTGGCCGGCATCGACGCCGCACTCGAGGCCGGGGCGCGCGCGGTGCTGCTCTGCAATCCGCACAACCCCATCGGCCACGTCCACGACGCCGGCACCCTTCGCGCGCTCGCCGAGCTCGCAGAGCGCCACGGCGCGACCGTCGTCAGCGACGAGGTGCACGGCCCGCTCTCCCAGCCCGCCACGCCCTATACGCCGTTCCTGACGGTCTCGGATGCCGCGCGCGAGGTCGGCGTGGCCGTCACGGCCGCCACGAAGGCGTTCAACATCGCCGGATTGAAGGCCGCCCTGGTCGTCACGGCGAGCGAGCGCGGCGACCGCGTGCGCGCCGGCTTCCCGTACGAGGTCGAGTGGCGGATGAGCCAGTTCGGCTCGATCGCCTCCGTCGCCGCGTTCCGGCACGGCGGCACGTGGCTCGACGGCGTGCTCGCGAGCCTCGACGACAACCGCCGGCTGCTGGCCGATCTCCTCGCCGACGAGCTGCCGGGCGTCCGCTACCGCATGCCCGACGCCACCTACCTGGCCTGGCTCGACCTCTCCGCCCTCGGGTGGGGAGACGACCCGGCGGCGTACGCGCTCGAACAGGCGCGGGTCGCACTCGGCGTCGGGCCCGACTTCGGGGCATCCGCCGGACGCGGGCACGCCAGACTCAACTTCGCCTGCTCGCCCGAGGTGCTCGGCGAGGCGATCACGCGACTCGCCGACGCACGCTGAGACGATCGCCGCGCGCTGGAACGCGAGGACGTCGCGGCTCCGCCGCGCCGCGCTGACCGTCAGCGGGTGTAGTTCGGCGCCTCCACGACGATCTGCACATCGTGCGGGTGCGACTCCTTGAGGCCCGCCGGCGTGATCCGCACGAAGCGGCCCTTGGTCTTCAGCTCTTCCACGGTGCGGGCGCCGACGTAGAACATCGACTGGCGCAGGCCGCCGATGAGCTGGTACGCGACGGCCGACAGCGGCCCGCGGAACGGCACCTGGCCCTCGATGCCCTCGGGGATCAGCTTGTCGTCGCTCGGCACATCGGCCTGGAAGTAGCGGTCCTTCGAGTACGACGTCTTCTTGCCACGGGTCTGCAGCGCGCCGAGCGAGCCCATGCCGCGGTAGGTCTTGAACTGCTTGCCGTTCTGGAAGACCAGCTCGCCCGGGCTCTCCGCCGTGCCGGCCAGGAGCGATCCGAGCATGACCGTGTCGGCGCCGGCGACGAGCGCCTTCGCGATGTCGCCCGAGTACTGGAGGCCGCCGTCGGCGATCAGCGGCACGCCGGCGGGCCGGGTGGCCTTGGATGCCTCGTACACGGCGGTGATCTGGGGCACGCCCACGCCCGCGACGACGCGCGTGGTGCAGATCGAGCCGGGGCCCACGCCGACCTTCACGGCGTCCGCGCCGGCGTCGACGAGCGCCTTGGCGCCCTCGTAGGTCGCCACGTTCCCGCCGATGACGTCGATGTGGGCGAAGGTCGGATCGGCCTTCAGCCGGCGGATGATGTCGAGCACACCGGCCGACTCGCCATTCGCCGTGTCGACGACGAGCACGTCGACGCCGGCGTCGCGGAGCGCCTCGGCGCGCTCCCAGGCGTCGCCGAAGAAGCCCATCGCGGCCCCCACGCGCAGGCGCCCTTCGGAGTCCTTCGTCGCGTTCGGGTACTGCTCGGACTTGTCGAAGTCCTTCACGGTGATGAGTCCGGTCAGTCGGCCCGCCTCGTCGACGAGGGGCAGCTTCTCGACCTTGTGCTGCGCGAAGATCGCGAGGGCCTCGTCGGGGTTCATGCCGACGCGGCCGGTGATCAGCGGCGCCTTCGTCATCACCTCGGAGACCTTGGTGGACGCCTTCTCGAAGTCGGAGACGAAGCGCATGTCGCGGTTCGTGATGATGCCGACGAGGATGCCGTCGTCGTCGACGACGGGCAGGCCGCTCACGCGGTACGTCGCGCACAGCCGGTCGACGTCGGCGACGGATGCCTCGGGCGACGTCGTCACCGGGTTGGAGACCATGCCCGACTCGGAGCGCTTCACCCGGTCGACCATGTCGGCCTGGTCGGCGATGGAGAGGTTGCGGTGCAGGATGCCGATGCCGCCCTGGCGCGCCATGGCGATCGCCATGCGGGCCTCGGTCACGGTGTCCATCGCGGCCGAGAGCAGCGGCGTCGCCACGGTGATGCGGCGGGTCAGACGCGAACTCGTATCGGCCTCGCTCGGGATCACGTCGGTGCGCCCCGGCAGGAGCAGCACGTCGTCGTACGTGAGACCCGTGAATCCGAAGGGGTCGTGCTGGTCCATGTGGGCGCGCCTCCGCTGTTCGATAGGTGCCGTCCGCGTGATCGGCATCCGGGGACACCGGCGCCGACGGGATCTGCCTCGCGCGGTGTGTACCGATTGTAATCGCCCGGGCTGCGCGAGTATTCCCGCGCGCGATCCTTGCGCGCGAGGCATCCGTTTCTCACGATTCGGCCGCGGTTGTCGTCTGACGCGCCGACGAAACACCGCCGACACACTACGCTCATAGCGTCTCCTTCACGGCCGACGGGACCGACGTCGAGCCGTGGTGTCCCGACTGGAGGTTTCGTGAGATCCCCATCCCCTGTCGTCGCGTCCCCACCGGGACGCCTGCTCCGGCTGATCGGCGTGTTCCTCGCCGCGATGGCCGCCGTGATCGCCCTGCTGATGCTCTCAGCGGGCCCCGCGGCCGCCGACGAGGACGATCCGTTCCGCATCAGCGGCAATGTCCAACTCGACGGCGAGCCCCTCGAGGGCGTCGTCCTCGTCATCGACGGCCCAGGGGGTGAGCAGGAGGTCGAGACCGACGAGAACGGCCAGTGGCGCGTCGGCGTCCCCGAGAAGAACGCCGACTACACCGTCACCCTCGACGAGGAGACGCTGCCCGAGGGCATCGCCGTCGTCGAGGAGGGCGATGACAGCCCCAACGAGAAGGACGTCACCGTCGGCGCCGGAGGCCGGGTCACGGTGAACTTCTTCATCGGCGAGGGCGAGCGCAACGTCACGAGCGTGTGGGACCAGTTCCTGCAGCGACTCGTACAGGGCCTGAACTTCGGACTCATGCTGGGTCTCGCGGCCGTCGGCCTGTCGCTCGTGTTCGGCACGACCGGCATTTCGAACTTCGCGCACGGCGAGATGGTGACCTTCGGCGCCGTCGCGGCCTCGTTCCTGGTCAGCGCGGGCGCGCTCGCGCTGCCGCTCTGGATCGGGCTGCCGCTCGCGGTGGTGCTGAGCGCCGTGCTCGGGCTCGTGCTCGACGTCATCCTCTGGCGGCCGTTGCGACGCAAGCGCGTCGGCGTCGTCCAGCTGATGATCGTCAGCATCGGCCTCTCGCTCGCGCTGCGCTACCTCTACCAGTTCTTCATCGGCGGCGGCACCACGCAGCTGCCGTACGCCTCCGACCCGAAGATGTCCTTCGGGCCGGTGCAGCTGAGCTGGATCGACATCGCCTCGATCATCATCTCGATCCTCGTGATCGTCGGCTTCGCGCTCTGGCTGACCTACTCGCGGCTCGGCAAGGCCACCCGCGCGATCAGCGACAACTCCTCGCTCGCGGCGGCATCCGGCATCGACGTCGACCACGTCGTCCGCATCGTGTGGATCGTGGCCGGCGGGCTCGCGGGCCTCGCGGGCGTGCTGTACGCGTACTACCGGCCGGGCATCAAGTGGGACATGGGCGCGCAGGTGCTGCTGCTCATGTTCGCGGCGGTGACCCTCGGCGGGCTCGGCACGGCGTTCGGCGCGCTCATCGGCTCGTTGATCGTGGGCGTGCTCGTCGAGGTGTCGGGGCTCTGGATCCCTGACGACCTCAAGTACGCGGGTGCCCTCGTCATCCTCATCGTCATCCTGCTGTTCCGGCCGCAGGGCATCCTCGGCCGTCGAGAGAGAATCGGGTAGGCGCGCACCATGGACTGGCTTCAGATCCTCTCGAACTCGCTGTCGTCGATCCTCAGCCCGGCGACCATCGGCTACGCCCTCGCGGCGCTCGGCCTTGCCGTGCACTTCGGCTACGCGGGCCTGCTCAACATGGGCATCGCCGGCTTCATGGCGATCGGCGCGTACGGCTACGCGATCTCGTCGCTCACCTTCGGGTTCCCGTGGTGGCTCGCGATCCTCGTCGGCCTCGTCGCCGCGGCGGTGTTCGCCCTCATCCTCGGCGTCCCGACGCTGCGGCTGCGCGGCGACTACCTCGCGATCGTGACCATCGCGGCCGCCGAGGTCGTGCGCCTGCTGTTCCTCACCACGGCGTTCGACGACGTGACCGGCTCGGCCGACGGGCTCTCGGGGTACCAGAGCTCGTTCCGCGACGCGAACCCGATCCCGACCGGCACGTACGGGTTCGGCCCGTGGACGTACACCGCGAACGAGTGGTGGGTCCGCATCATGGGCCTCGTCACCCTCGCGATCGCCGTGCTCGTCGTCTGGATGCTCATGCGCAGCCCGTGGGGCCGCGTGTTGAAGGGCATCCGCGAAGACGAGGACGCCGTGCGCGCCCTCGGCAAGAACGCCTTCTCGTACAAGATGCAGGCCCTCGTCCTCGGCGGCGTGCTCGCCGCGGCGGGCGGCATCGTCTACGCGCTCGACCGCGCGGCGAGCCCCGGCGTGTACGTGACCTCGCTCACGTTCTTCGTCTGGACGGCGCTGCTGCTGGGCGGCGCGGCCACGGTGTTCGGGCCGTTGCTCGGCTCGCTCATCTTCTGGGTGCTGCAGACGTTCCTGTCGAACTTCCTGCCGGCACTCGTCCAGGCCGGTGTCCTGCCGTTCATGTCGCAGATCCAGGCGGGCACGCTGCGCTTCATCCTCGTCGGTGTCGCGCTCATGCTGCTGGTGATCTTCATGCCGCAGGGCATCCTCGGCAACAAGAAGGAGCTGACCTTTGTCAAGTGAGTTCCCGGCTCCGAACGAGCCCACGGCGGCGCCCGCGACGGCGCCGACGCCCCGCCCGAAGACCACCGGGCTCCACGTCGGCGACGTGAAGCCCGGGGTCGCCAAGATCGACCCCATCATCGTCGCCGACGGCGTGCGCCGCACGTTCGGCGGCCTGACGGCGGTGGACGTCGACCACCTCGAGATCCCCCGGGGTGCCATCACCGCGCTCATCGGGCCGAACGGCGCCGGCAAGACGACGCTGTTCAACCTCCTCACCGGCTTCGACAAGCCGAACGAGGGCTCGTGGACGTTCGACGGCACGTCGCTGTCGGGCGTGCCCGCCTACCGGGTCGCCCGCATGGGTCAGGTCCGCACGTTCCAGCTCACCAAGGCGCTGGGCCTGCTCACCGTGCTCGAGAACATGAAGCTCGGCGCCAAGGAGCAGCGCGGCGAGCGCTTCTGGTCGAGCCTCATCCCCGCCGCGTGGCGCCGACAGGATGCCGAGATCGAGGAGCGCGCCATGCGCCTGCTCGCGAAGTTCAAGCTCGACACCAAGGCGAATGACTTCGCGGCGAGCCTGTCCGGCGGCCAGCGGAAGCTGCTCGAGATGGCGCGGGCCCTCATGAGCCAGCCGAAGCTCGTCATGCTCGACGAGCCGATGGCGGGCGTCAACCCGGCGCTCACCCAGTCGCTGCTCGACCACATCCTCGACCTGAAGGACGAGGGCATGACCGTGCTCTTCGTGGAGCACGACATGCACATGGTGCGGCACATCGCCGACTGGGTCGTCGTCATGGCCGAGGGCCGCGTGGTCGCCGAGGGCGACCCGTACACGGTCATGCGCGACCCGGCCGTCGTCGACGCGTACCTCGGTGCTCACCAGGAGCTCGACCTGGGCGTCGTGACCGGCCGCTTCACCGCTTCCGAAGCCGATCCGACGACGGATGCCTCGGCGTCGACCCAGGTCGACGCGGGAACCCTCGCGGAGGACGGGCTCGCCGAACTCGAGGAGAAGGACCAGTGACCGCGAACCAGACCGGAGCCGCCACGACGACCGCGACGCCCGTCGTCGTGGTCGACGACGTGCATGCGGGATACCTCCCGGGCGTGAACATCCTGAACGGCTGCTCGCTCGTCGCCCACCAGGGCGAACTCATCGGCATCATCGGCCCGAACGGCGCCGGCAAGTCGACGCTGCTGAAGGCGATCTTCGGGCAGGTGAACGTCCGCGACGGCCGGATCTCGCTCGAGGGCGAGGACATCACGGGCCTGAAGGCGAACAAGCTCGTCGCACGCGGCGTCGGGTTCATCCCGCAGACGAACAACGTGTTCCCGAGCCTCACCATCGAGGAGAACCTGCAGATGGGCCTGTTCCAGCGCCCGTCGGTGTACAAGGAACGCCTCGAGTTCGTCACCGGGATCTTCGCGGAGCTCGGCTCGCGGCTGAAGCAGCGAGCCGGCTCGCTCTCGGGCGGCGAGCGCCAGATGGTCGCCATGAGCCGGGCGCTCATGATGGACCCGAAGGTGCTCCTGCTCGACGAGCCGTCGGCCGGCCTGTCGCCCGTCCGTCAAGACGAGGCGTTCATCCGCGTCTCGGAGATCAACAAGGCCGGCGTGACGTGCATCATGGTCGAACAGAACGCGCGGCGCTGCCTGCAGATCTGCGACCGTGGATACGTCCTCGACCAGGGCCGCGACGCCTACACGGGCAGCGGGCGCGACCTGCTGAACGATCCGAAGGTCACCGAGCTATACCTCGGCACGCTCGGCACCTGACCGACGCCGCTCCACGAGGGCGGGTCGCGCTTCGGCGCGGCCCGCCCTTCGTCGTTCGCGGGAGGGTGGGCCACCGTCCGCTCGGCGAGCGCCGCGACCGATGCGCTCCGGCGTGCCTTCCGGGACGCCTCGTGCTGGACGCGAGCTCCCGAGCCGGGCAGCCGTCCGCATCGAGCCGCGTGCCTCATTCGCCGGCAGCGAGGCGCCCTGCGCTCCCGCGCTCGGTGCCGAACCGCGCACTCTGCGCTCACCGCGCCCTGTGCTCGCGGGCTCCCTCCTGATCGCGCTCTGCGCTTCCCGCGCCGCGCTCGCCCAGCCGTTGGGCTCTCCAGCCGCCGGGCTCGCCGGCCGCGAGGCTGGCCAGCCGCCGGACGCGTCAGCCGCCGGGCAGTGCCACGCGACTCCCGGCAGGCGCCGACCGCTGCCTCGCGCACGCGAAACGGGCCCCGGTCCGAAGACCGGGGCCCGTGTTCGGGTCGGGCTGAATCAGCCCTCGTACGCCGCGTACGTGTTGTCTTCGGCGTACTGGTAGATGCCGATCGACGCTTCGGTCGGGTCGCCGACCTCGTCGAAGGTGATCGGACCGGAGATGCCGTCGTAGTCGGCGGTGCCGCCGCCCACGATGATCTCGGCGCACTCGGCGTAGGTGGTGCACTTCTCGCCGTCGCCCTCGCCGCCGGAGACCTCGATGAGCTTCTCTGCGATGTCGGCCGGGTCGGTCGAGTTCGCCGCGAGCGACGCCAGCGCGAGCAGCACCGTCGCGTCGAAGGACTCAGCCGCGTAGCTGTAGTCCTCGAGCGCCGGCGTGCCCTCCTCCTCGAGGAAGGCGTCGAGCTCGGAGGTGAAGTCCGAGATCGAGTCGATCGAGAGGCCGGGCAGGGTGCCCTTCGCGCCCGTGAGGGAGCCCGGAGCGAACCCGGCGTCGGAGAAGTTCTTCAGGTTGCCGTCGACGAAGTACAGCTTGTCGGCCGGGAACTGCCCGAAGAGACCCGGGAGGATCGTCGTGACCTCGTCGAACGTGATCAGGGCGATCGCGTCGGGGTCGGCCGCGAGGACCTCGCTGATCTGGGCGTCGAACGTGGTGTCACCGGTGTTGTAGGTCGGCGCGGCCACGACTTCGCCGCCCGCGGCCTCGAACGCCTCGGTCACGTACTTCGCGAGACCGGTGCCGTACGAGTCGTTCAGCACGATGAGGCCCAGCGTCTGGTTGCCGTCTTCGGCGATCAGGTTGCCGAGCACCTCGCCCTGGAGGACGTCGGACGGTGCGGTGCGGAAGTAGAGGCCGTTGTCGTCGTACGTCGTGAACGCGTCGGACGTGTTGGCCGGCGAGAACTGGATGACGCCGGCGCCGACGACCTGGTCGATGAACTGCAGCGACGTGCCCGACGAGGCCGCGCCGATGATGGCGGAGACGTCCTCGCCGAGGAGGCGGGGGATCTCGGTCTCGTAGGCCTTGTTGTCGGTGTCGCCGGAGTCGCCGTAGACGACCTCGAGCGAGAGCCCGGTGGTGTCCGACACCTCGTTGATCTGCGACGTGGCGTACGCCACACCGGCCTCCTCGGGCGGGCCGAGGAAGGCGAGGTTGCCGGTCTGCGGCAGCGCCGTGCCGATGGTGAGCGCCAGCTCGTCGCGGGGGCCCTGGCTCTCGCCGCCGGATTCGGGCTCGCCGCTCGCGCAGGCGGAGAGCAGGAGGGCGCTGGCCGCGGTGACCGCGACGCCCGTCCAGACCTTTCCGCGCGAACGAGCGGGTCGGGATGTGCCGAAAACGCTCATGTTGCTCCTTGGGACTGAAGGAATGGTTCGATGCACGCCTCGCGGCGCGCCGTTCTGTCACAGTAGTTCCGGGCCGCATACCGCAACAAGGCATCCCGATCACAACCCGGTAACACCCGGGAAGCGTTACATTTCCGACACATTCGCGCGTCCGACGCACGATCGGTGACCGCGGCCGAGCTTCGACGCAACGATCGAGCTCCGGCGCGGGCCGGCTCAGGTGAGCGCGGCGACCTGCCTGCGCGCGGCGCGCGCTCCCCGGACGAGGTCGAACGTCAGCACCACGAGCGCGACCCACACGAGCGCGAATCCGACCCATCGCCCGGGCGGCATGGGCTCGTGGAGCACGAACACCCCCACGATGAACTGGATGAACGGCGCGAAGTACTGGATGAAGCCCATGTGGATGAGCGGGAGCCGGCGCGAGGCCGCGGCGAACAGCAGCAACGGCACCGCCGTGACGGCTCCGGCCAGGAGCAGGAGCACGGTGTGCCAGGCGCCGCCCTGGCCGAGCGTCAGCCCGGTCGTGGAGGCGACGACGATCAATTGGACGACCGCGACCGGAGCGAGCCACGCCGTCTCGAGCGTGAGCCCCGAGACCGCGTCGACCTTCGGCCCCACCCGCTTCTTGATGAGCCCGTAGACGCCGAACGAGAACGCGAGCACGAGGGCGATCCACGGGAGCTGGCCGTAGCCGACGGCGAGCACCACGACGGCGACCAGACTGATGCCCACCGCGATCCACTGCGTCGCGTTCAGCCGCTCGCGGAGCACCAGGACCCCGAGGAAGACGGTCACGATCGGGTTGATGAAGTACCCGAGCGCCGCCTCCACGACCTGCCCCGAGAGCGTGGCGTAGACGTAGGTCTGCCAGTTGACGAAGATCAGCACGCCGGCGAGGCCCATGGTGAGGACCACGCGACGGTCGGCGAGCAACGCGATGAAGGTGCGCCAGGCCCGCGTCACCATGATGAGCAGGGCGCAGAACACCAACGACAGCAGGATGCGCCAGGCGACGATCTCGAACGGACCGGTCGGTTCGAGGGCGAGGAAGTAGATGGGCAGCACGCCCCACAGCACGTAGGCCGAGATCGCGAACAGCAGGCCGGACCGGCTGATGGCGCTCTGCGTCGAGCCGCCGGGCGGCTCGGTGGTGGAGGGGGTGCGCACCGGGAAAGCCTACGCCCGCCCGGCGACGTGGGCGCGATGGCGGGACACGACGAGGCCCGGGCGTCGTGTGGACGCCCGGGCCTCGGGAAAGCGGTCGACCGATTAGCGGACGACGACCGCCAGCACGTCGCGAGCCGACAGCACGAGGTACTCCTCGCCGCCGAACTTCACCTCGGTGCCGCCGTACTTCGAGTACAGCACGCGGTCGCCGACGGCGACGTCGAGCGGGACGCGGTTGCCGTTGTCGTCGATGCGGCCGGGGCCCACCGCGACGACCTCGCCCTCCTGGGGCTTCTCCTTCGCGGTGTCGGGGATCACCAGACCAGACGCCGTGGTCTGCTCGGCCTCGACCTGCTTGATGACGATGCGATCCTCGAGCGGCTTGATGGAAACCGACACGGTTGACCTCTTTCTAGACGAAGACTTGGTTAGCAGCCTCACGCTGAGAGTGCTAACACGAGTGTAGGCAGTCTCTGGCACTCATGCAACGTGAGTGCCAATGGTTCGTCGAGCGGATGCCTCGCGACCGCGGTGCTAGCGTGGCCGGGTGGACCGCGCCGAGCTCGTCGAACTCCTCTCGCCCGAGGGCCTCCGGCTGCTCGACTCGCTGCCGGAATGGGATTCGAAGGCCGACGTCGTCCGCACGGTCGCCGAATTGCGCAAGCGCGGCCACTCCCCCGCCCTCGTCGCCGCCGTCCTCAGCCAGGCGAAGCTCAGGCACCGGGCGCGCGCGAAGTTCGGCGTGTTCGCCGAACGCATGCTCTTCACCGAAGCCGGACTCGAGCAGGCGACGCGCCTCCAGGTGGCCGCGCTCCATGCCGGCCGCTTCGCCCGCGCCGGCATCGGCCACGTCGCCGACCTCGGCTGCGGCATCGGCGGCGACGCGCTCGCCTTCGCCGCGGTCGACCTCGAGGTGACCGCGGCCGACGCCGACGAGGTGACGGCCGCGATCGCCGCATTCAACCTGACGCCCTTCCCGCGGGCGAGCGTGCTGCACGCCCGCGCCGAGGAGGTCGCCCTCGGCGGCATCGGTGGGGCCTGGCTCGATCCGGCACGCCGGACGACCTCGCGCGGCCGCACCGCCGCCCGCATCGCGCACCCCAGCGCGTACAGCCCCGGCCTCGACTTCGCGTTCGGGCTGGCCCAGCGGATGGCGGTGGGCGTGAAGCTCGGCCCAGGCACCGACCGCGACGTCGTGCCCGCCGGCACGGAGGCGCAGTGGGTCTCGGTCGACGGCGACGTCCTCGAGCTCGCGGTCTGGTTCGGGCCGCTGGCGCGGCCGGGAGTCGGCCGCTCAGCCCTCGTCATCCGTGGCGACCATGCCGCCGAGCTCACCGCGGCGGCCGACACCGAGGACGCGCCCGCCGGGCCGCTCGGCGAGTACCTGTACGAACCCGATGGCGCGGTCATCCGCGCGCGGCTCATCGGAGATCTCGCCCGCGCGAACGGAGGCTGGATGCTCTCGGAGGGCATCGCCTACGTCACCGCCGACCGGGCGTTCGACTCCCCGTTCGCGCGGGGGTTCCGCGTGCTCGACCGGCTGCCGAACGACGAGCGGCAGCTCCGCCAGGAGCTCGCGCGCCGGGGCATCGGAAGCCTCGAGATCAAGAAGCGCGGCGTCGATGTTGACCCCGCGGCACTGCGCACGCGGCTGAAGCCCAAGGGCGACGAGGCGGCGACCATCGTCGTCACGAAGGAGCTCGGTCAGCGCGTCACGCTGCTCGTCGAGCGAAGCTGACTAGGCCGGGAGCGCGCCGTAGACGATGGCGTAGTAGCCGATCCACACGGCCGAGAAGACGAGGCCGGTGATGCCCGTGCCGATGGCGACGAACGCGAGCGTACGCCCGTGCTCCTCGCGCCGCAGGCCGAGCACGCCGAACACGATCGCGGCGATGGCGAGCGGGAGCATCCATCCGACGAAGAGCGACGCGAGTGCGCCGATCGAGCCGACGACCGCCCCGACCCAGCTGTAGACGCGTCGCTGCTCCTCCACCTCGTCGGTGGCGGCCGCCGCTTCGGCGACCGGGGCGCCTGGTCGATGCACGAGGAGGAGCTGACCGGTCGGCAGCTGCTGCAGCCGCCCGGTGTCGAACTGCTCCTCGACCTCCCGCACGGCGGGGTCGGCCTGGAACGTCGGGCCGCCGGGCCGGTACGGCGCGAGCAGATCCGGCCCCGGGCCGTCGCGGGACGAGCCGGGAGCCCCGCCTTCGGGCGGGACCCCCTGACGCTCGTCACTCATGGCGCGACGCTCAGTAGTTGTACTGGTACGAGTCGAACGAGGCGAGCGCGACGGCCCACAGCACGATCGACAGCAGGCCGATGGCGATGCCGACGAAGCCGAGGATGATGCCGGTCAGCCACATGGCCTTGGCGTGCGGCTCCTTCGAGCGGCCGATGAAGCCGAGCACCACGGCCGCGGCCGGGATGAACAGCTGCAGGATGCCGCCCACGACGGGGATCCACACCACGGCGAGCGAGAAGACGACGCCCACGATGCCCGCGATGAGCGAGATCAGGCTGAAGACCGCGGTCGGCTTGGAGGGCGCGGTGCCGTACGGCGCCGAGCCGTACGCCGGCGGCGGGGTCGCTCCGCTGCCATACGCCTGCTGGTCTCCGTACGCGGGCTGCGAGCCGTACGCGGGCTGCGAGCCGTACGCCGGCTGCGAGCCGTAGGCGGGCTGCGCCGCCGAGGCCGGCTGCCCGTAGGCGGGCGGAGGCGGAGGCGGCGTGGTGCCGTACGACGGCGGCGCCGGCGGGGCGGGCGGCTCGGGCGCCGCGGGCGGCTCAGGGGCCGCCGGCGGCTCGGGCGCGCTCGGCACCTCGGGCACGTCGGGCGTCGCCGCCTCGGGCACGCTGCCGGCGGGGACCTCGGGCTCGTCGCCCGGCTGCTTGGGATCGGTCATGTCGTTCTCCAGCTCGTGACGTCGGTGGTCAGTAGGTGATCTCGTTCGGGTACGTGGAGAAGAGCCACGCGCTGAGCGAGATGAGCACGATGGCGGCGATGATCGACAGCGCGATGCCGACGTAGCCGACGATCAGGCCGGCGATCGCCATGCCGCGGCCCTGCTCGCCTGTCTTCTTGATCTGGTTCAGCGAGATGTGACCGCAGATGACGCCGACCACCGAGCCGATGAAGTAGACGACCACGATGCCCGCGATCGAGGCGATGAGCGAGACGATCGCGAGGGTGTTCGTCTTGGTCGCGGGCGCACCCGAGCCGTAGGCGGGAGCGCCGTAGGCGGGCTGGGCGCCGTAGGCCGGAGCGGACGGCTGCGCGGGCGCGCCGTAGGCGGGAGCGGCGGGCGGCGTGGGCGGGACGCCGGCTCCGGGCTGCTCGGGAGTGTTGGGATCGGTCACGGTGATGGTCCCCTCATGCGTGGATGCGTGATCGCCGCGGCCCCACGGCTCACGACGGGCGCCGGTCGGCGCGCGACACCCTCGGTATCGCCTCACCATACCGCGACGGACCGACGGGACGCGAGGACGCCGGCCGGGACCGGTCAGACCCGGATCCGGGTCACCGGCAGCGTCGAGTCGGCGCCGAACCCCAGTCCGGACGGCTCGTGCCCGGCCATCACCAGCTTCGCCGCGAGCGCGGCGATCATCGCGCCGTTGTCGGTGCAGAGCCGCAGCGGCGGGATGCGCAGCGCGACGCCCGCGGCATCCGCTCGCTGCTGCGCCACCTCGCGCAGCCGCGCGTTCGCGACCACGCCGCCGCCGAGGAGCAGTCTCGGCACGCCGAGGTCGGCGCACGCCGCGAGCGCCTTGCCGACCAGCACGTCGACCACCGCCTCGCGGAAGCCGGCCGCGACATCCTCCAGCGGCACGGGATCGCCCGCGGCCTCGCGCTGCTCCACCCAGCGGGCGACCGCCGTCTTGAGCCCCGAGAAGCTGAAGTCGTAGCGGTGCCGCTCGAGGTCTTTCGGCTTCGTCAGTCCGCGGGGGAACCTGATGGCGTCGGGGTCGCCGCCGACCGCGGCCCGATCGATCTCCGGCCCGCCGGGATACGGCAGGCCGAGCAGGCGCGCGACCTTGTCGAACGCCTCGCCGGCCGCGTCGTCGATCGTCTCGCCCAGCAGCTCCACATCGCTCACGAGGTCGCGCACGAGCAGCAGCGAGGTGTGCCCGCCCGAGACCAGCAGCGCCACGGTCGGCGTCTCGAGCGGGGCATCCTCGCCGATCAGATCGGCGCCGACATGGCCGACCAGGTGGTTGACGGCATACAGGGGCGTGCCGAGGGACAGCGCGAGCGCCTTCGCCGCGCCCACACCCACCATGAGGGCACCGGCGAGGCCGGGACCGCTCGTCACGGCCACCGCGTCGAGCTCGTCGAGCGACACGGATGCCTCGGCCAGCGCCGCGCGGATCGTGGGGCCGAGTGCTTCGAGGTGCGCGCGGGCGGCCACCTCGGGCACCACTCCCCCGTATCGGGCGTGCTCATCCATCGAGGAGGCGATCGCGTTGGCGAGCAGCTCGGTGCCCCGGACGATGCCGACACCCGTCTCGTCGCAGCTCGTCTCGATGCCGAGCACGAGCGGAGCCTCACGGTTCACGGTGCCTCCTGAGGGGACGCGGGCGCGGTCACGGGCTCCGGGACGTCCAGTCGCATGAGGACGGCGTCGATGCCGCCGCGGTAGTAGCGCGGACGCACGCCGATCTCGACGAACCCGAGCGAGTCGTAGAGCGCGCGCGCCACGGGATTGTCGGCGCGCACCTCGAGGAAGAGCCGCTCGGCGCCGCGGCGCCTCGCCTCGGCGATGAGCGCCTGCATCAGCGTTCGGCCGACGCCCTGCCCGCGGAGATCGGACGCGACGGCGATGGTCTGGATGTCTCCCTCGCCGCTGCCGCGCCCCGCGAGGAGCCCCGCGTACCCGAGGATCACCTCCGGTGCCGCGTCGTCGACCACCACCAGGTAGTACCCGTGCGGGCTCTCGAACTCGCGCCGCATCGCGTCTTCCGGCCACGCATCGTCGGTGAACGTGGCTCGCTCGAGCTCCATCACCGCCGCGAGATCGTCGAGCCGCGCGCGGCGGAGCATCCGGCTCATCGCAGCACCCGCTTGCCTGGCGAGGGCGTGACGTCCGGTGCGCGCAGGTAGATCGGCTCGTCGGCGGCGAGCGGCAGCCGGCCGGCGGCGAACGCGAGCTCCGCGAGCATGCCCACCGCGCCGGCCGGCACGAGCTCCGCGTCGAAGCGGATGCCCCGCGCCGGCGACACCTCGTCGCGGGGCGCCAGCATGGGGCCTGCGACCCGCACCGGGAGCCCCGCGTCGTCGAGGCCGTCGTACTCCGACACCGCGGACTCGCGGCGCCGGGCGTCGGTCACGACCTGCAGCGCACCCGTTCCCCCGGCCTCGTACCACGCCCAGGCGACCGCGTCGTGACTCGGCACCGGCACGACCGGGCGGGCGATGCCGAGCGCGAAGGCATGCGCGGCGGCGATGCCGACGCGCAGGCCCGTGAACGGGCCGGGCCCCATGCCCGCGGCGACGCCCGACAACCGCGACGGGACGATGCCGGCCTCGGCGAGCGCGTCGCGGATGAACGGACCGATCGCCTCAGCGTGCCGCATGGGGTCGTCGGTCGAGACCTCGGCGAGGACGCCGCCGTCGCGATCCACCACGGCGACGGACGTGCCGGTGGACGTGTCGATCGCGAGGAGCATGTTCCAAGCCTAGGCGCTGCGCGGAAGGGCGGACCCGTCGGCCGGAAGGGTCGGCGACGAGGGCGAGACGGCCCCGGCGCTGCGCCTCGGGCGCGCGCGCGTCACGCGTCGGCGGCGTACCCGGTGCCGGCCCAGCGGGGGCCGTAGCCCGTCACGGTGAGTGTGCGGGGCTCGTCGTCATCGAGCGCCTCGTCGTCGAGCGCGGCCTCGTCCGTGCCGGCGTGCTCCCCGGTACCGCCTCGCCGGCGCTCGATGACGAGCTCCAGCCACGACTCGCTCGCTCCGTCGAGCAGGCCCGCCCCCCACTCGACCACGACCACCGAGCGGTCGAAGTCGAGGTCGAGGTCGTCGAGCTCAGCCGCCGAGCCGAGGCGGTAGGCGTCGACGTGGACGAGCGGCGCACCGCCGACGAGGCTCGGATGGGTCCGGGCGAGCACGAAGGTCGGCGACTGCACGGGCCCTCGGATGCCGAGGCCCTCGCCGATGCCGCGCGTGAGCGTCGTCTTGCCCGCCCCCAGCGGGCCGGTGAGGATCACGAGGTCTCCGGCACGCAGCTCGCGGCCGAGCGACCGGCCGAAGTCCTCCATCGCGGCCGTGTCGGGGATGTCGAGGCGCATCACACGCCTCCCACGTAGGTGCGCGGCACCCGCGGGCCGATGCGCGTGACGATCTCGTAGCCGATGGTGCCCGCCGCATCGCCCCAGTCGTCCGCCGACGGCGCACCGGTCGCCGGGTCGCCGAAGAGCACGACCTCGTCGCCGACCGCGACCTGGTCGTCGCCCACATCCACGAGGAACTGGTCCATGGCGATGCGTCCGACGACGCGTCGGCGGCGTCCGCGGAGCAGCACCTCCCCGCGACCGGAAGCCTGACGTGGCACGCCGTCGCCGTACCCGAGCGGGATGAGCGCGAGTGTGGTCGGCCGCTCGGCGCGCCAGGCGTGGCCGTACGAGACCCCGGTGCCCGCGTCGATGCGGCGCACCGCGGCGACCCGGCCGCGGAGCGTCATCGCCGGCCGGAGCCCCAGGTCGGCGGCCGTCGTGCCGTCGCTGTAGGGGGGCACGCCGTACCCGCCGATGCCGATGCGCACGAGGTCGTACCGCGCGGCCGGGAGCCGGAGCGCCGCGGCCGTCGAGGCGATGTGCCGTACCTCTGGCGCGAGCCCGGCCAGTTCGGCCGCGGTGAGCGCCCGCTCGAACGCGGCGAGCTGCGCGGCATCCTCCTCGGCCGAGGTGTTCGCGAGATGGCTGAAGACGCCGCGCACCCGGAGGAGGCCGCGCGCCTCCAGCTCGGCGGCGAGCGCCGCCGAGGCATCCCAGTCCTCGGGAGGCACGCCGTTGCGGCTGAGGCCGGTGTCGATCTTCAAGTGCACGGACGCCGGCCGGCCCACGCGGTCGGCGGTCTCCGCTGCCCGGCGCAGCTGGTCGGCCGAGGAGATGCCGAGATCGATATCCCGTTCGACGGGTCCGGCGAAGTCGGGCTCGGGGTCGTGCAGCCACGCGAGGAGCGGGACATCGATGCCCGCATCGCGCAGGGCCAGCGCCTCGCCGAGGTCGGCCGTGCCGAGCCAGTCCGCCCCGGCGGCCACGGCCGCCCGGGCGACCGGCACGGCCCCGTGGCCGTAGGCGTCGGCCTTCACGACGGCCATCACCTGCGCGGGACGCACCCGCTCGGCGATCGATGCGAGGTTGGCGCGCACCGCGCCGAGGTCGACGACGGCCTCGCGGAAGGGCCTTCGCGACGCGGCATCCGTCATCGGCCGGCCTTCCCCTCGGCGGAGGCAGCACCGTCGGCCACCCGCTCCAGCACGACGAACGCGCTCGCGATGCCCGCGTCGTGGCTCATCGACAGGTGCACGCGGTCGATGCCGAGACTCGCGACATGGTCGGCGAGCGCGCCCGAGAGCGCGAAATCGGGGTTGCCCGCGGCATCCTGCACGATGCGCATGTCGTGCCAGCGCATGAGCGCCGGCCCGCCGAGCGCCTTGATCAGGGCCTCCTTGGCGGCGAAGCGCGCGGCGAGCGAACGAGCCGGACGCCCGCGTTCGCTCTCAGCGAACAGGCGGTCGACGAGTCGCGGGGTGCGGATGAGCGAGCGCTCGAACCGCGCGATGTCGACCACGTCGACCCCGATCCCCGCGATCACGTCGGCTCCGTCACTCCACCGTCACGGACTTCGCGAGGTTCCGCGGCTGATCGACGTCGAGACCCTTGGCCTGCGACAGTTCCATGGCGAAGACCTGCAGCGGCACGACCGCGAGCAGCGGCTCGAACAGCGGCGCCGCGAGCGGGATGCGGATGACCTCGTCGGCGAACGGGAGCACCGCCGCGTCGCCCGCCTCGGCGATCGCGATCACGCGGGCCCCGCGCGCCCGGATCTCCTGGATGTTCGAGACGACCTTCGGGTGCAGCGCCGCCGACCCGCGCGGGCTCGGCACCACCACGAACACGGGCTGACCCGGCTCGATGAGCGCGATCGGGCCGTGCTTCAGCTCACCCGCGGCGAACCCCTCGGCGTGGATGTACGCGAGCTCTTTGAGCTTCAGCGCACCCTCCAACGCGATCGGGTAGCCCACGTGCCGCCCGAGGAACAGCACGGAACGCGTGTCGGCCATCCAGTGCGCGAGCTGGGCGACGCGGTCGGCTTCGCCGAGGACCTCCTCGAGCTTGGCCGGGACCGCCTGCAGCTCGGCGAGCTGCTCCGCGAGCGCCCGCTCGTCGAGCGTCCCGCGCACCCGCGCGAGGTGGAGCCCGAAGAGGTAGAGCGCCGTGATCTGCGCGACGAACGCCTTCGTCGAGGCCACCGCCACCTCGGGTCCGGCGTGCGTGTAGACGACGCCGTCGGACTCGCGCGGAATGGTCGCGCCCTGCGTGTTGCAGATCGAGAGCGTCTTGGCGCCCTGCTCACGCGCGTACTTCACGGCCATGAGCGTGTCCATCGTCTCGCCCGACTGGCTGATGGAGACGACGAGCGTGTCCTCGTCGAGGACGGGCTCGCGGTACCGGAACTCGTGGCTGAGCTCCACCTCGACGGGGATGCGGGCCCACTGCTCGATCGCGTACTTCGCCACCATGCCGGCGTACGCGGCGGTGCCGCACGCGATCACCGTGATGCGACGGATGCTCCGGAGCCGGTCGTCGCCGAAGGTCTCGAGCTCGGGGATCACGACCTGGCCGTCGGCGATGCGACCGAGGATGGTCTTCGCGACCGCCTCCGGCTGCTCCTGCACCTCCTTGCGCATGAACGACGACCAGCCGCCCTTCTCGGCCGCCGATGCGTCCCAGGCGACCTCGAAGGGCTCGACCTCGACGGGCGTCCCGTCGAAGTCGGTGACGGTGACCTCGTCAGCGGTGATCGCGACGATCTGGTCCTGCCCGATGGCGAGCGCGCGCTTGGTGTACTCGACGAACGCCGCGACGTCCGAGCCCAGGAAGTTCTCGCCGTCGCCGAGGCCGATGACGAGGGGCGAGTTGCGCCGGGCGCCGACCACGAGACCCGGCTCGTCGCGGTGGACGGCGAGGAGCGTGAACGCCCCCTCGAGGCGGGCGACCGTGCGACGGAACGCCTCGCGCAGGTCGCCCGTGGCGCGGACCTCGCGGCCGAGCAGCACGGCGGCGACCTCGGTATCGGTCTCGGACTCGAAGGCGAAGCCCTCGGCGAGCAGCTCCTGCTTCAGCTCGGAGAAGTTCTCGATGATGCCGTTGTGGATGAGCGCGAGCCGGCCCTCGTCGCCGAGGTGCGGGTGCGCGTTGCGGTCGGTGGGACCGCCGTGCGTCGCCCACCGGGTGTGCCCGATGCCCGTGCCACCGCCCGCCAGGGGGTGACGAGCGAGCTCGTCGGCGAGCACCTGGAGCTTGCCGGCGCGCTTGGCGGTCTCGAGGCTCCCGCCGTCGTCGATGACGGCGACGCCCGCCGAGTCGTAGCCACGGTACTCGAGACGGCGCAGGCCGCTCAGCAGGACGTCGAGGCTCTCACGCTCACCGACGTATCCGACGATTCCACACATGCGCTCGATCCTAGCGGCGCGCCGATGGGCGCCCGCCGAGAGCGAGACGGCCCCGAAGACCGCGAGCCGCCGCCACTAGACTGTCGTGGTGCTGGATCGCCAGGGCTCGTCGTCCGCGCAGGTGTCGCCGTTCATCGAGCTCGACCGCGCGGACTGGGCCGCACTCGCCCCCTCCATGCCCGCGCCGCTCACCGAGACCGAGATCGTGCAGCTGCGCGGCCTCGGCGAGCCGCTCGACCCCCGCGAGGTGGCGGAGGTGTACCTGCCGCTCTCCCGGCTCCTCAACCTCTACGTCGGCGGCACGAAGGCGTTGCACCGGGTGACCAGCGAGTTCCTGCGCGAACGGACGGAGTCGACCCCGTTCGTGATCGGCGTCGCCGGCTCCGTCGCCGTCGGCAAGTCGACCATCGCGCGCCTGCTCCGGGAGCTCCTCGCCCGGTGGGAGCACACGCCGCGCGTCGAGCTCGTCACGACCGACGGGTTCCTCTTTCCGAACGCGGAGCTCGAGCGCCGGGGTCTCATGGCCCGGAAGGGCTTCCCCGAGTCGTACGATCGGCGGGCGCTGCTCCGCTTCGTCAGCGAGGTGAAGTCGGGCGCCGCGGAGGTGCGCGCCCCGTTCTACTCGCACCTCGCCTACGACATCGTGCCCGACGCGCAGATCACGGTGCGCCGGCCCGATGTGCTCATCGTCGAGGGCCTGAACGTGCTGCAACCGCCGGCGCCCGGGCACCGGCTCGCCGTGAGCGACCTCTTCGACTTCACCATCTACGTCGACGCGCGGACCACCGACATCGCGCGCTGGTACGAGGAGCGGTTCCTGAAGCTCCAGCGCGGCGCGTTCGCCAACCCGAAGTCCTACTTTCACCGCTACGCCTCGCTCTCCGAGGACGAGGCTCGCGCCCGCGCGCGTGAGATCTGGCGGACCATCAACGAGCCGAACCTGCTGCAGAACATCCGGCCGACGCGTTCGCGAGCGTCGCTGGTGCTCCGCAAGGACGCCGATCACACCGTCTCCAGCGTGCTGCTGCGCAAGCTCTGACGCGGCACCGGCTCAGACTCGGCGGACGGCGGGCGCCACGCCCGTGCCGTGGCGGCGTCAGCTGCTGAGGCGCTCGCGGACGACCTCGGCGAGGGCGTTCGCGTGCCGCTCGGCCGCCTCCTGGTCTGCGGCCTCGACCATGACGCGCACCATGGGCTCGGTGCCCGACGGACGCAGGAGCACCCGCCCGGAATCGCCGAGCTCGGCCTCGGCGCGGCGAACAGCCTCTGCGATGTCGGCGTCGCCGCCGAGCGCGTGGTGGTCGACGCCGCGGACGTTCACGAGCACCTGCGGGTAGACCGTCATGACCGAGGCGAGCTCGGCGAGCGACTTCCCGGTGCGCACGAGCTCGGCCGCGAGGTGCAGCCCCGTCAGCACGCCGTCGCCGGTGGTGGCGAACTCGCTCATGATGACGTGGCCCGACTGCTCGCCGCCGAGGGCGAGCCCGTGCTCGCCCAGCGCCTCGAGGACGTAGCGGTCGCCGACCTTGGTCTCGAGCACGCGGATGCCGTGCTCGGCCATGGCCTTCTTCAGTCCGAGGTTGGACATCACCGTGACGACGAGCGTGTCGTCGGTGAGCGTGCCCCGCTCCTTCATCGACAGCGCGAGGATCGCCATGATCCGGTCGCCGTCGATGACGTTGCCTGCTGCATCGACGGCGAGGCAGCGGTCCGCGTCGCCGTCGTGAGCGATGCCGAGATGGGCGCCGTGTTCCACGACCGCGCGCTGCAGCGGCTCGAGATGCGTGGAGCCGACGCCGTCGTTGATGTTCACGCCGTCGGGATCGGCGCCGATGACGACGACCTCCGCGCCGGCGTCTTTGAACGTCTCGGGCGAGACGCCGGACGCTGCGCCGTGGGCGCAGTCGAGCACGACCTTGAGCCCGTCGAGTCGGTTCGGAAGGGTGCCGAGCAGGTGCACGACGTAGCGGTCCTCCGCATCGGAGAAGCGGCGGATGCGTCCGACGCCGTCGCCGATCGGGGCGAGCTTCTGCCGGCCGAGGAAGCTCTCGATGCGGTCCTCGACCTCGTCGGGCAGCTTCGTGCCTCCGAACGAGAAGAACTTGATGCCGTTGTCGGGCGCCGGATTGTGCGAGGCGGACACCATCACGCCGAAGTCGGCGCGGATGCTGTCGATGAGGAACGCGGTCGCGGGGGTCGGGATGACGCCCGCGTCGAGCACGTCCACGCCGGACGAGGCGAGGCCGGCGGCGACGGCGGCCGAGAGGAATTCGCCCGAGACGCGCGGATCGCGCGCGAGCACGGCGACGGGGCGGCGCCCGGCCGCGCGGATCGCGTCGGCGTGGCGACCCCGGGTGAGGACGGCCGCAGCCGCCTGGGCGAGGCCCAGGGCCAGGTCAGCCGTGAGTTCACGGTTGGCCAGGCCCCGGACCCCGTCGGTTCCGAAGAGCCGAGGCATCTCAGCAGCTCGCAGCGACTAGCGCTTCGAGAACTGCGGAGCCTTGCGCGCCTTCTTGAGACCGGCCTTCTTGCGCTCGATGACGCGGGCGTCGCGCGTGAGGAAGCCGGACTTCTTCAGCGTGGGACGGTTGTTCTCGCGGTCGATCTCGTTCAGTGCACGGGCGATCGCGAGGCGCAGCGCGCCGGCCTGGCCGGAGGGGCCGCCGCCGGTGATGCGCGCGATCACGTCGTACGAGCCGGTGAGCTCGAGCACGGTGAACGGGTCGGTGATGAGCTGCTGGTGGAGCTTGTTCGGGAAGTAGTCCGCGAACTCGCGGCCGTTCACGGTGATGCTGCCCGAGCCGGGGACGACGCGCACGCGCGCGATGGCCTCCTTGCGGCGGCCGACGGCCGCGCCCGAGACGTTCAGCACGGGGCGGGGAGCCGAGGCGGCCTCCGAGGCCGGCGTCTCGGTCGTGTAGCTCTCAGGAGCCTGGTCGATCTGGTCTGCGATCTTCGCCATGGTGGTGTCTGAATCCTTTTTCGCGTCTGCGCCGGGGCTTACTGGGCGACCTGGGTGAGGGTGTACGGCTTCGGCTGCTGAGCCGCGTGCGGGTGCTCCGGGCCGGCGTAGACCTTCAGCTTCTTCAGCTGCTGGCGACCGAGCGAGTTCTTGGGGAGCATGCCGCGGATCGCCTTCTCGACGGCGCGGACGGGGTTCTTCTCGAGGAGCTCGGCGTAGCCGACGGCCTTGAGACCGCCCGGGTAGCCGGAGTGGCGGTACGCCTTCTTCTGCTCGAGCTTCTGACCGGTGAGGGCCACCTTGTCGGCGTTGACGATGATCACGAAGTCGCCGGTGTCGACGTGGTTCGCGAAGATCGCCTTGTGCTTGCCGCGCAGGAGGGCGGCGGAGTGGCTGGCGAGGCGGCCGAGCACGACGTCGGTGGCGTCGATGACGAGCCAGTCGCGCTGGATCTCGCTCTGCTTCGGGGTGTAAGTGCGCGTCACAGGAGTGCTGCTTTCTGATCGAGTGAGGGGTTCGTGAATCCCGCTCCGTTGGGTATTCGGCCGCGATGCGGACGAATGCCACGGTGGAGGGCTCAACTTCGGATGCCGCGCAGTGACGGCACCAAAGGGAGAGTTTAGCCGATGACCCCGTCGACACGCAATTCGCGGCGAGCCCGCGTCTGCTCGGCCCGCGCCGCCAGCTCGGCGTCCGGCGGGTACCCCACCTCGGTGAGCACGAGCCCCTTGGCGGGCATCACCTTGAACGCGCTCGTCCGTTCCCTCGCGGCGAGCAGCCGCGCCGGGTCGTCCGGGTCGAGCCGGCCCTCGCCGACGGCCACGCAGGCGCCGACCAACGCACGCACCATGGAGTGGCAGAAGGCATCGGCCTGGAGCTCGGCCGCGAGCACGCCGTCCTCGCGGCGCGACCACCGGTAGTCCTGCAGGGTTCGGATCGTGGTCGCCTCCTCGCGCGGCTTGCAGTACGCCGCGAAGTCGTGGAGGCCAGTCAACGACCGGGCAGCGGCATCCATCGCCGCCTCGTCGAGGTCGCGCGGCAGCCAGACGGTGCGCCCGCGCGCGAGCGGGTCGCGAATCGCGGCGGCGTCCGCCACCCGGTACTCGTATCGCCGCCAGATCGCGGAGAACCGCGCGTCGAACCCGTCGGGTGCGGGCTCGGCCCGTGAGACGACCACGTCGGCGTCGGATGCCCCGAGGATGCCCGTGAGCCTCCGGACGAGCACCCCGCCGGGATCGCTGCTCCGGCCGGCCGCGGCATCTCCCCGACGCGCCCGCGTGACGGCGTCGAACGCGTCGGCCGGCACGTCGAGGTGGGCGACCTGTCCGAGGGCGTGGACGCCGGCGTCCGTCCGTCCGGCGACCGTCAGCCTCGGGGCGACTCCGGCGCGCCGGAACAGGATCGCGAGCGCCTCCTCCAGCACACCCTGCACCGTGCGCAGCCCCGGCTGCCGGCTCCAACCGGCGAAGCCGGCGCCGTCGTACGCGATGGCGAGCCGGATGCGAACGGTCTCCGCGCTCTCGACCGCCGCCCGCTCGTCCACCCGTCCAGCCTACGGGCCGGCCACCGTATCGGCCGGACGACCGGCGGCACGCGCGCCGGGGCCCCAGGCATCGCGACCATCGAACCCGCCGCCGAGTCCGGAGAAACGACGAACGGGCCCCGTGCCCGGTGGACACGGGACCCGTTCTCGGGTTCGGCGTTACTTCGCCTCGGCCTCGACGCTCTCCTCGGCGGGAGCCTCGGCCTCAGCGGCCTCGGCGCCGGCGGCCTCGTCGACCGCGGCCTCCGACTCGGTGACGGTCTCCTCGGCAGGAGCCTCCGCGGGCTCCTCGGCAGCGGGAGCCGGCGCCTCGGCGGCGGGCTTCGCGGCGCGCTGCTTCGGGGTCACGGGCTCGAGGACGAGCTCGATGACCGCCATGGGCGCGTTGTCGCCCTTGCGGTTGCCGATCTTCGTGATGCGGGTGTAGCCGCCCTCACGGTCGGCCACCTGCGGCGCGATGACCGCGAACAGCTCGTGCACGACCGACTTGTCGCCGATCACCGAGAGGACGCGGCGACGGGCGTGCAGGTCGCCGCGCTTGGCGAAGGTGACGAGACGCTCGGCGACCGGGCGGAGCCGCTTCGCCTTCGTCTCGGTGGTCGTGATGCGCTTGTGCGTGAACAGCGCGGCGGCGAGGTTCGCGAGCATCAACCGCTCGTGCGCGGGTCCGCCTCCGAGGCGGGGGCCCTTCGTGGGCTTCGGCATGGTTCGTTGTCTCCAGGTAGTGGGGGTTGGCGGGCGCTACGGCCTAGTTCTCGTCGTCGAAGCCCGTGTAGAAGTGGGCGCCGTCGAAACCGGGGACCGAGTCCTTCAGCGACAGACCCATCTCCGTGAGCTTGTCCTTGACCTCGTCGACCGACTTCTGACCGAAGTTGCGGATGTTCATCAGCTGCGACTCGGACAGGGCGACGAGCTCGGACACCGTGTTGATGCCCTCGCGCTTGAGGCAGTTGTAGCTGCGCACCGACAGGTCGAGGTCCTCGATCGGGATCGAGAGTTCGCTCGAGAGCACGGCGTCGACCGGGGCGGGCCCGATCTCGATGCCCTCGGCTGCGGTGTTCAGCTCGCGGGCGAGGCCGAACAGCTCGACCAGGGTGCGGCCGGCCGATGCGATGGCGTCGCGCGGCGAGATCGCCGCCTTCGTCTCGACGTCGACCACGAGGCGGTCGAAGTCGGTGCGCTCACCGGCACGCGTCGCCTCGACGCGGTAGGTGACCTTGAGCACCGGCGAGTAGATCGAGTCGACCGGGATCTGGCCGGCCTCGGAGTACTCGTTGCGGTTCTGGCTGGCGGAGACGTAGCCGCGGCCGCGCTCGATCGTGAGCTCGAGCTCGAACTTCGCCGAGTCGTTGAGGGTCGCGATGACGAGGTCGGGGTTGTGCACCTCGACCCCCGCCGGAGCGGAGATGTCGGCTGCGGTGACCTCACCGGCGCCCTGCTTGCGCAGGTAGGCGGTGATGGGCTCGTCGTGCTCGCTGGAGACGACCAGGTTCTTGATGTTGAGGATGATCTCGGTGACATCCTCCTTCACGCCCGGGACGGTCGAGAACTCGTGGAGCACGCCGTCGATGCGGATGCTCGTCACGGCGGCGCCGGGGATGGAGGAGAGGAGGGTGCGACGGAGCGAGTTGCCCAGGGTGTAGCCGAAGCCCGGCTCGAGGGGCTCGATCACGAACCGCGAACGGAACTCCGAGATGTTCTCTTCGGTGAGCGTCGGGCGCTGTGCGATCAGCACGGTTGGATTCCTTTCGGCAGGGCGTCCGCTATATGACGCCTCGCGATGCTGAGGATTCTTGAGTTGAGAGAGAGAACGTCTGCCCCACGCCGGGCCGGCGCCGCATGGGCGCCGGCCGGCGAGGGCTTCGGAGCGTTAGACGCGGCGACGCTTCGGCGGACGAACGCCGTTGTGCGCCTGCGGCGTGACATCCGTGATGCTGCCGACCTCGAGGCCCGCCGCCTGGAGCGAGCGGATCGCGGTCTCGCGGCCCGAGCCGGGGCCCTTCACGAAGACGTCGACCTTCTTCATGCCGTGCTCCTGCGCCTGGCGGGCGGCCGACTCGGCGGCCAGCTGCGCGGCGAACGGGGTCGACTTGCGCGAGCCCTTGAAGCCGACGCCGCCCGAGGACGCCCAGCTGATCACGGCACCGGTCGTGTCGGTGATCGACACGATGGTGTTGTTGAACGTCGACTTGATGTGGGCCTGGCCCACGGCGATGTTCTTCTTTTCCTTCTTGCGCGGCTTGCGAGTAGCCGCCTTGGGTGCTGCCATGTTCGAAATCTCCTAGATCTGGCGACGAGCGGTTACTTGCGGCCGGGCTTCTTCTTGCCGGCGACGGTGCGCTTCGGGCCCTTGCGGGTACGAGCGTTGGTCTTGGTGCGCTGGCCGCGGACGGGCAGGCCCTTGCGGTGCCGGATGCCCTCGTACGAGCCGATCTCGACCTTGCGGCGGATGTCGGCGGCCACCTCGCGGCGGAGGTCGCCCTCCACCTTGTAGTTGCCCTCGATGTAGTCGCGGAGGGCGACGAGCTGGTCGTCGGTGAGGTCGCGGACGCGGATGTTCCCGTCGATGCCGGTCTCCGCGAGCGTCTGCAGCGCGCGAGTGCGGCCGACGCCGTAGATGTAGGTCAGTGCGATCTCCACGCGCTTCTCGCGCGGGATGTCGACTCCTGCCAGACGTGCCATGGTGGCTTCTCCTGTGAGTGAGTGGAGGTGTGGAGCAACGCCGGTGCCCGGGCCTCCTCCCGAGGTGTCCTCCGCGAACGGATTCTGGCGTTGCCGATGTGTTCAGTTGTGAGTCGCGGGGCGGGCGCGTGCGGACGCGCCCGCGAGCGCGGCGACTAGCCCTGGCGCTGCTTGTGGCGCGGGTTCTCGCAGATCACCATGACGCGGCCGTGGCGGCGGATGATCTTGCACTTGTCGCAGATGCGCTTGACGCTGGGGTTGACCTTCACAGTCGTGTTCCTTCGTTCGCTGTCCTCGTGCCCGCGGGGTGCCGCGGGCCGTTACTTTCCGAACAGCCCTTACTTGTAGCGATAGACGATGCGCCCGCGGGTCAGGTCGTAGGGGCTCAGCTCCACGATCACGCGGTCCTCGGGGAGGATGCGGATGTAGTGCTGGCGCATCTTGCCTGAGATGTGGGCGAGCACCTTGTGCCCGTTCGTGAGCTCCACACGGAACATCGCGTTCGGGAGTGCCTCGATGACCGAGCCTTCGATCTCGATGACGCCGTCTTTCTTGGCCATAGCCTCACTATCGCTTGGGTTCGGGATGATCAGTCGTGCGATGATGCCCTGGCACCCTTCGGGACCTCCGTCGGCCCGTCGAGACAGGTCGTCGGGCACGCCGAACCGGGCGTGCAAAACACCAAGGGTCTACTATAGGCGATCCGTTGCCGAATCGCCAATCGCCTCCGACTGGGCGTCGGCCACGACTGCGACGAGACGCGCGAAGAGCGGATGCTCCGCCTCGATCGCCGTGACCTCCCGCACGAACTCCTCCGGGGAGAGGCTCGCGAGCAGATGCCGCAGCTCGGTGCTCTCGGGATCGTCGGGCACGTCGAACCGCAGCGCCGCGCCGACCGCCTCGAGGAGGCCGTCGACGGGCTCGCCGCGCGCGGCCAGCCGGGCGGCCGGCTCGATGAAGCGCTCCTTGCGCGAGAGCTTCCGCAACGGCTGACGGCCGACGCGTTCGACGGTGTCGGGGAGCTCGGGATTCGCGAAGCGCTCGAGGATGCGTGCGCGGTACGCGTTCTGCTCCTCGGCGCTGAAGCCGCGCTCGGCGACGATGAGCGAGCTGGTCTCGGCCAGCACGCACTCGACCATCGCGCGCACGGCCGGGTCTGCGAGCGCATCGCTCAGGCGGTGATGGCCCGCGGCGAAGCCCGCGTACGCGATCGACGCGTGCCCCGTGTTCACGGTGAAGAGCTTCCGCTCGATGTACGGGGCGAGCTCGTCGACGAAGTGCGCCGCCGCGATGGGCGGAGGCGCGTCGCCGAACGGCGGGCGCTCGATCGCCCACTCGAAGAACGTCTCCACGGTGACGTCGAGGCCGGCGTCCGCCGGCTGGCCGGGCACGATCCGGTCGACGGCGGTGTTGGCGAAGACCGCGCGCCGCGACAGCTCGGCCCACTCGTCCGGCGTGGTGAGCGCGGCGATCTCGTCGCGGAGGAGGTCGGTGGCGTTGATCGCGTTCTCGCACGCCATGACCGCGACCGGCGGGACGTCGGCCGCTCGCTCGCGGAGCCCCTCGAGCACGTGGGGGGCGATGAAGCGGAGCACGCGCGGCCCGACAGCGGTGGTCACCACGTCCGCTGCGGCGAGCGCGGCGACGAGAGCGGGGGCATCCGTCGCACTGTCGATGGCGCGGAACCGGTCGACGCGATGGTCGCGCGCACCCGGCCCCACCTCGTGCACCGTGTACGAGTCGGATGCCTCGAGCCGGTCGATGAGCGCGCGGTCGACGTCGGCGAACACGACGTCGTACCCCGACTCGTGCAGCAGCAGCCCCACGAAGCCGCGGCCGATGTTGCCCGCGCCGAAGTGGACGGCGAGCATCAGTCGTTGACCGCCGAGAGCCGGGCGCGGAGTTCGTCGGGGCTGCCAGCAGCGAGCAGGCCGGCGACCTCGTCCTCGTCGGAGAAGACGATGGCGATCTTCGAGAGGATCTCGAGGTGTTCGTCGCCGATGCCGGCGATGCCCACCACGAACCGCACCTCGTCGCCCGCCCAGTCGACGGGCTCCTCGTAGCGCACGAACGACAGCGCCGAGCGGAGGATCGCGTCCTTCGCCTCGTTCGTGCCGTGCGGGATGGCGAGGAGGTTGCCCATGTAGGTCGACACCGACGCCTCCCGCTCGAGCATCGCGTCGACGTACTCGGGGCGCACGGCGCCCGCCTCGACGAGGATCTCGCCCGCCTGCCGGATCGCCGCGTCGCGATCGGCGACCCGGTCGAGGATGCGCACCGCGCCGGGCGCCAGGATCTCTTCGGTCATGTCTTGGTCCTTTCGGGATCGGGTCGACCGGTGCTCGCGGCGCACGACGGGCGGGCCGCGGACGCTCCCCCGGCGTCCGCGGCCCGTCGCGTCAGCGAGCCCCTCTCGACTTGATGAGGTCGACGACCTCGTCGTACTTCGGGGAGTTCATGAAGTTGTCCACCGAGACGTGCAGCGCGTCGGGCGTCTGCTGCCGGGCACGATCGGTGAGCTGGCTCTGCGTGATCACGAGATCCGCCGATGGGTCGAGGTTCGCGATCGCCGTGTTGACCACGGTGACACCCTCGATGCCGGCCTTCTTGATCTTGTTCCTGAGCACGCTCGCGCCCATGGCCGACGAGCCCATCCCGGCGTCGCAGGCGAACACGACGTGCTCGATGCGCTTGTCGCCGAGCGTCGCGGCGGTGAGGACTCCGGCCTCTTCGACGTCCTCCATGCCCTCGGCCCGGAGGCCGTCGAGGTAGGCGGACTGCTTGCCCTTCGCCTCGGTGGTGCGGTCGATCGCGGCGCCGAACGCGTCGCCGCCCGCCGCCTCGGCCGCGAGGTCGCGCTTCCGCGACGCCCGCAGGATCACGGAGGCGATGACGAAGGTCACCGCGGCCGAGAGCACGACCGAGAGGATGACCGCGACGTAGGCGCCGGCCGCCGTTTGCGCGAGCACCGCGATGATGCTGCCTGGTGCGGCCGGTGCCCTGAGCGCACCGCCCAGGAGCATGTTCGTGGTGACGCCCGTCATTCCGCCGGCGATGAGGGCGAGGATCAGCACGGGCTTCATGAGGGCGTACGGGAAGTACACCTCGTGGATGCCGCCGAAGAACTGGATGACCGCGGCGCCCGGGGCGGTGGCGCGCGCCGCACCGATGCCGAACAGCGTGAATGCGAGCAGCAGGCCGACGCCGGGCCCGGGGTTCGCCTCGAGCAGGAACAGGATGGACTGCCCCGTGTCGGCGGCCTCCTGGGTGCCGAGCGGCGTGAGCACGCCGTGGTTGATGGCGTTGTTGAGGAAGAACACCTTCGCGGGCTCGATGATGATGCTCGTGAGCGGCAGCAGGTTCGTCTCGATGAGCCAGTTCACGCCGTTTCCGAGGACCGTCATGATGCCGTTCACGAGCCAGGCGACCGGGTAGAACCCGACGACGGCCATCACGAAGCCCCAGATGCCGGCGGAGAACATGTTGACGAGCATCTCGAAGCCGGCCTTGATGCGGCCGTCCCACAGTCGGTCGAGCCACTTCATCGTGTACGCCGCGAGCGGGCCCATGATCATCGCGCCGATGAACATGTGGACGTAGCCGAGCGGCGCGTCGCCCTCGGGCAGCGTGGCGTTGAACTGGTCGACGAGCAGGTCGGACCCGGCGATGGCGCCGAGCACGGCGATCGCGGCCACGACGCCGCCGCGCACCTGGTAGACCATGTGGCCGCCGGTGTAGGCGATCAGGATCGGCAGCAGGTAGTGGATGACCGGGAACACCAGGGTCGCGAGGTCGGCGTTCGGCGTCCACCCCACCGGGATGAAGAACGCCGTGATGATGCCCCACGCGATGAGGGCCGGGATGTTCGGCATGATCATGCCGCTGAGGAAGGTGCCGAACTTCTGGACTGCGACGCGGGCTCCCCCAGGCCGCTTCGTGTCCGGTGACGTCGTCGTCATCGTGATGCCTCTCTGCTGGTCACGGCGCGGTCTCCCGTGCCGGGTGGACGGTCGTGCTGGACTCGGCGGCCTCGCGGGCCGCCTGCTTCGCCTCGGCCGCTCCCTCAGCGGCCAGGGCAGCCCGGGCGATCGCGCGTGCGTCGTCCAGGCCGTACCGCGCGAGGGAGGCGCGGACGTCTGCGAGTGCCGATGGGGACATCGACAGGCTGGTGGCGCCGAGGCCCACGAGGACCACGGCGAGGAGCGGATCGGCGGCGGCCTCGCCGCAGATACCGACGGGTTTGCCGGTGGCCGCGCCGGCGCGGCCGACCTCGGCGATGAGCTTCAGCACCGCCGGATGCCACGGATCCTGCAGGTTCGCCACGGTGCCGAGCAGTCGGTCGGCGGCCATCGTGTACTGCGTGAGGTCGTTCGTCCCGATCGAGGCGAACGCCGCGACATCGAGCACCTGCTCGGCGAGCAGCGCCGCCGAGGGCACCTCGACCATCACCCCGGCGACGCGGATGCCGAGGTCCGCGGCGAGCGCGGTGAAGTAGCGGGTCTCCTCGACCGTGGCGATCATCGGCGCCATCACCCAGAGCTCGGCGTCGGTCGCGGCGTCGGCCGCGGCGAGCGCGGTGAGCTGTTCGCGGAGGATCGTCTCGGCGTGCCGGAGCGAGCGGATGCCGCGCAGCCCGAGGGCCGGGTTCTCCTCGGGCGCGTCGTTGAGGAAGGCGAGGGGCTTGTCGGCGCCGGCGTCCAGCACCCGCACGACGACCTTCCGTCCGGGGAAGGCGGCCAGCAGCCGGGTGTACTGCTCCTGCTGCTCGGCCACGCTCGGCGCCCGGTCGGCGTCGAGGAACAGGAACTCGGTGCGGAACAGTCCGACGCCTTCGGCGCCCAGCCTGATGGCCTCGGCGGCACCGTCGGCGGACCCGAGGTTCGCGAGCAGCGGCACGGCGGTCCCGTCCGCGAGTGCGCCGGGCGTCACCGGTGCCGCGGCCGCGGCCGCATGCTCGGCGATCCGCGCACGGGCCTCGGCGACCTGGACGGCCGTGGGCGAGGCGACCACGACGTCTCGTTCCGCGTCGACGATCACACTGTCGCCGTCCGCGAGCTCGGCGGCGCCCGCCGCACCGACGACCGCGACGATGGACTTCTCCCTCGCGAGGATCGCCGTGTGCGACGTCGGCCCGCCGTCGACGGTGACGAGGCCGAGCACCTGTCCGAGATCGAGCAGCGCGGTGTCGGCGGGCGCGAGGTCCCTGGCGACGAGCACGAAGGGGTGGCCGGGGTTCGGCACGCCCGGCGCGGGGAGCTTCAGCAGGTGCGCGACGACGCGCTGCGAGACGTCGTCGAGGTCGGCGGCACGCTCGCCGAGGTACCCGCCCATCCCGGCGAGGAGCTCGCGGAACGCGGCGAACGCCTCGTACACCGCCCGCTCGGCGGTCTTGCCCTCACCCAGCCGCTTCACGATGTCCTCGACGAGCGTCGGGTCCTCGGCCATCATCGCCTGCGCCTCGAGCACGTCCTTCGCGGCCCCGCCGGCCAGCGAACCGCGGCGCTGAAGATCCTGGGCGACGACGGAGAGCGACGCCCGCGCGCGCTCCTCCTCCCGGGCCGGGTCGAGGTGGCTCGGCCGGTCGACCGGCTCGGGCAGCCGTTCCGCCATCCGCACCACCGGCCCGACGGCCACCCCCTGACCGATGCCCGTGCCCTGGATCTCGTTCACGCTGTCCTCCCGTTCGTGTCGACGGGCGACGGACGCCTACTCGTCGTGATCGGTGCCGAGCAGTTCGACGAGCCGGTCGAGCACGGCCTGTTCGTCACCGCCCTCGACGAGCAGGGTGACCTCGTCGCCGTGGTCGATGCCCTGCGCGATGACGGAGAGGATGCTCGCCGCGTTGACGGGCGCACCGCCCGCCTTGCTGATCGTGACACTCGATCCCGATGACGCGACGGCCTGGGTGAAGAGCTTGGCCGGCCTGGCGTGCAGGCCGTGGGTCGATCCGATCCGAACTGTGCGTTCCACCATGTTCCCGGTTCCCGTCGCTGGTGTCCGTTCCCTCGTTCACCATAGCCCGCGGCATCCCACCGGGGAACGCGCCGACCGGTCATGGCCTCGCTCCAGCGAACTCGAGCGCGAGGTCGAGGGTCGCCGACCCGTCGCCCGCCGCAGCGGACTCGGGCAGCGTCGCGACGGGCACCGACTCGGCCGTCGCGAGGTCGCGGATCGCCGGAAGGCGATCCGAGAGGTGCGCGCCGACGAGCAGCACGTCCGATCCGGGCAGCGCGGAGGCGAGCCCGGTTTCGCTCGTCGCGACGGCCTGCACCTCGAGGCCGCGCGCCGCGGCCGCTCGGCGCAGCCGCACGGCGACGAAGGTGCTCGATGCGCCGGCGCCGCACACGATGAGGATCCGCATCGTCGCCTCCTGCCGGTCGCCGTCGATCACGCGCGGACGGTTCGCCGCGCTGTGTCGATCCTGCTCCCGGTGAGGCCGGCCTCGCCACCGGAATCGCTTCCGCTCCCCCGGAAATCCTCGCCGGATGCCGCGACGCGGCCCCGCGACGGTGGTTGACTGACCTCGTGGCCGAGCGATGGCAGCGACTCCTCGACGAGCTGTCGCGGGTCGACGGCTGGATCACCGCTGCCGAGCTCGCCGGCCGGCTCTCCGTCACGACGCGCACCGTGCGCTCGTGGGTGGCGCAGGCCAACGGCGGATCCGCCGTGGTGCGGTCCGGCCCGCAGGGCTACCGGCTCGATCGTGCGGCACTCGCCGCGCGATCGGAGCGTGCGGCGAATGCCCCGCGTGCACCCGAGGGACCCGAGGCGCGCGCTGCGCGGCTCATCCGGTTGCTCGTCGACGCGGACGACGGGCTGGACGTCTTCGAGACGGCCGAGGCCTTCCACGTGAGCGAGTCCACGCTCGACGGCGATCTCGCGCGTGTGCGAACGCGGCTGGGCGGGACGCAGCTCTCGCTGGAGCGCCGGGGCCCGACGGTCGCCCTCACCGGCCCGGAGCTCGCTCGACGACGCCTGCTCGGCGATCTCCTGCGCGACGAGTCCACGCGCGGACGGCTGGCCGTGGACGCCCTGCGGCGGCGGTTCCCCGAGCTGCCGGGCCTCCGCGACGCCCTCGTGGCCGAGCTGCGCGTCGCCGGATACGCGCCGAACGAGTACACGCTCGACGATGTGCTGCTGCACGTCTCGATCGCCGCCGACCGGGTCTCGCGGAACCGACGGCTCGACGAGGTCGCCGACGCGGAGCCCGACGCCCTCGAAGGCCTCCTCGGCGACCTGGTCGAGTCGCATCTCGGCGTGCGTCTGCCCGCCGCCGACCGCACGCACCTCGGCCGCCTGCTGCGCGTGCGCGCCGCGACCCGGCTCCACTCCGCGGACGACGGCGGAGACCGCAGCGCGGACGACGTCGAGCACCCGGCAGCGCTCGACAGGGCCACCGGGTCGCCGCGGAGCGGCGTCGTCCGCGAGATCGTCCGCGGTGCGGCATCCGAGTATCTCGTCGACCTCACCGACGACGACTTCATCGAACGCCTCGCGCTCCACGTCGACAATCTCGCCGAGCGCTCGGTCGACCGGGCGTTCTCCCGGAACCCGCTGACCGCGCAGATCAAGTCCGCGTACCCGCTCATTTACGAACTGGCGGTCTACGTGGCCGCGGAGCTCGGCCGCCGCGAGGGCATCGCGGTCAACGACGACGAGATCGCCTACCTCGCGATGCACCTCGGGGCGCACCTCGATCGCCGGCGCTCCGGAGGCGACGAGGTGCGCATCGTCGTCGACGCGCCGGCCTACCACGGGCTCGTGGACGCGCTCGTCGCGCGCGTCGGCGAGACGGCGGGCGACGGCGTCGTCGTCGAGTCGGGTACGGCTCGGGATGCCCCGCACGCCGACCTCGTCGTCGCCGTCGTGCCGCCCGTGGGCGCGGTGCAGCGGCTCGTGCTCGTCTCCCCGTTGCCCACGCCGGATGAGCTCGAGCGCGTGCGGGCCGAGGTCGCGCGGATCCGGCGCGCGCGGCGCACCGCCAGACTCGCGGCACGGCTGGCGGAGACCATCGAGCCGGAGTTCTTCGTCCGCGGGCTCAGGGGGTTCGACCGTGAGGGCGTCATCCGTCTGCTCGGCCAGCGCCTGGTCGCCGGCGGTGTGATCGATCCGGCCTATGTCGAGGGTGCCGTGGACCGCGAGCGCATGTCGTCCACGGCGTTCGCCGAGCACCTCGCCGTGCCGCACGCGATGTCGATGACGGCCCGGCGCACGGCCATCGCCATCGCCGTCGACGAGGTGCCCATCGACTGGGCGGGCACGCCGGTGCACGTCGTCGCGTTCATCGCCTTCGCCGACAGCGGTCGGGCGGAGTTCCAGGAGATCTTCGACCAGTTCGTCGAGACCTTCTCCGACCGCGCGAACGTCCTGCGCCTGGTGCGCGGTGCGACGGATCACACCGGACTCGTCGCCGAACTCGCCCGGCTGATGGAGGCCGAGGAGCCCGGCGGGCGCTGAGGCGCGGGAGCGCGTCGGCGGCGACGGGCGGGTCCCGGGCGGCTACGCGATCGGCACCGGCACGACGCCGTACGGTTCGAGCGCCGCCCGACCGCCGTCCTCCGCCGTGAGCACCCACACGCCGCCGTCGTGCACGGCGACGGAGTGCTCGACGTGCGCGGCATCCGCCCCGTCGGCCGTCGTGACGGTCCACTCGTCGTCGCGCACGAACGTCTCGATCGACCCGGCCACGAGCATGGGCTCGATCGCCACGACCAGGCCCGGCTTCACCGCGGGGCTGCGCCGCTCGACGCGATAGTTGAACACCGGCGGCTCTTCGTGCATCGAACGACCGATGCCGTGGCCGACGTAGTCGGTGAGGATGCCGTAGTCGCCCTCAGCGCGCACCGCGTCCTCGATGGCCGCGCCGACCTCGTTGAGATGCTTCGCGCCGGCCAGTGCCGCGACCCCGGTCCAGAGCGCGTGTTCGGTGACGCGGGCGAGCTCCTCCCGCGCGGCGACCACCTCCGGACGCGACGGGTCGGGCAGGACGACGGTGAATGCGGCATCGCCGTTCCACCCGTCGACCTCGGCGCCGCCGTCGACCGACACGATGTCGCCCGGGCGGAAGGCCCGGTCGCCGGGGATGCCGTGCACGACGTCGTCACCGACCGAGACGCAGAGGGCGTGCCGGTAGCCGGGCTCGAGCTTGAAGTTCGAGCGGCCGCCATGCGACAGGATGACCCGCTCGGCCGCCGCGTCCAACTCCAGCGGCGTCGCGCCGACCCGCAGCAGCCGACGCGCCTCCGCGAGGGCGGCCGCCGTCGCGAGCCCGGCAGCGCGCATCGCGCGCAGCTCGGCCGGCGACTTGTAGATCGACTTGCGGAACACGCGGACGGTCAGGCCGTAGCGGGCGTGCCCGGGTGCGCCGCCGCGAACCCGCGGACGGCGAGCGCCTCGAAGATCCGCGCGGTGACCTCGTCGAGCGAGCCGACGCCGTCGATGCGCACGACGAGGTCGCGCGCCCGGTAGTCGTCGAGGATCGGCGCGGTCTCGCGCTCGTAGATCGCGAGCCGGTTCGAGATCACCTCTTCGGTGTCGTCCGTGCGGCCCTGCTCGATCGCGCGCTGCCGGAGCCGGGCGATCGACTCCGCGCGCGGGACGGCCAGCTCGATGACGGCGTCGAGCTGCTCGCCGCGCGACCCGAGGAACGCGTCGAGGTCGGCGACCTGCCCGCGGTTGCGCGGGTACCCGTCGAGCAGGAACCCGGATGCCGCGTCGGGCTGCGACAGCCGGTCGCGCACGAGCTCGCTGGTGAGCTCGTCGGGAACCAGGTCGCCGGCCTCGATGATCGCCTGGACGCGCTTGCCGAGCTCCGTCCCGCCTGCGACGTTCGCACGGAAGATGTCGCCGGTCGCGACCTGCGGGATTCCGAACGCCGACGCGACCACTACGCCCTGCGTGCCCTTGCCGGACCCCTGGGGGCCGACGATCAGGAACCTGGCGTGGGTGGTGGCAGCCGTCATCGCAGAAGTCCTTCGTAGTGTCGCTGCTGGAGCTGGGCGTCGATCTGCTTCACCGTCTCGAGGCCGACGCCCACGATGATGAGGATCGACGCACCGCCGAACGGGAAGTTCTGGTTGGCGCCCACGAGCGCGAACGCGATGAGCGGGATGAGCGCGATCGCACCGAGGTACAGGGAGCCCGGGAACGTGATGCGCGTGAGCACGTAGTCGAGGTACTCGGCGGTCGGCCGGCCGGCGCGGATGCCGGGGATGAAGCCGCCGTACTTCTTCATGTTCTCCGACACCTCGTCGGGGTTGAACGTGATCGCCACGTAGAAGTACGTGAACCCGACGATGAGCAGGAAGTACAGCAGCATGTAGAGCGGGTGGTCGCCCTGCGTGAGGTAGTTCTGGATCCACACGACCCAGGCCTGCGGCTCCTCGCCGGCCGCCGGCTGGTTGAACTGGGCGATCAGGGCCGGCAGGTACAGCAGCGACGAGGCGAAGATGACCGGCACGACGCCCGCCATGTTGACCTTGATCGGGATGTACGTGTTGTTGCCGCCGTACGTCCGCCGGCCGACCATGCGCTTCGCGTACTGCACCGGGATGCGCCGCTGCGACTGCTCGACGAAGACGACGGCGACCACGACCACGAGGCCGATGAGCAGCACGACCGCGAACGTGTTCCAGCCGCGCGAGATGCCGATCGCCCAGAGCGAGCCGGGGAAGGTCGCCGCGATCGAGGTGAAGATGAGGAGGGACATGCCGTTGCCGATGCCGCGCTCGGTGATGAGCTCGCCCATCCACATGATGAGGCCGGTGCCGGCGGTCATGGTGATGACCATGAGGAGGATGGCGTACCAGGCGTCGTTCGTGATGAGCTGCGAGCACTCGGGGGCGGAGGCGCCGCTGAACAGCGCGCCGCTGCGAGCCACCGTGATCAGCGTCGTGGACTGCAGCACGCCGAGGGCGATCGTGAGGTACCGCGTGTACTGGGTGAGCCGGGCCTGACCGGCCTGGCCTTCCTTGTACAGGGTCTCGAAGTGGGGGATCACGACGCGCAGGAGCTGGACGATGATCGACGCCGTGATGTACGGCATGATGCCGAGCGCGAAGATCGACAGCTGGAGCAGCGCGCCGCCGGAGAAGACGTTGACGAGCTCGTACAGGCCGGAGGCCGAGCCCTGTGCCGAGACGAGACACGCCTGCACGTTCGTGAAGTCCACGAACGGCGCGGGAATGAAGGAGCCGAGGCGGAAGAGGGCGACGATGCCCAGGGTGAAGCCGATCTTCCTCCGAAGATCGGGGGTGCGGAAGATGCGCCCGATGGCGTTGAACACTCGTCCTCCTGTAGCTCCGTCGTGGAGTCAGTCCATATGCGGCTCGAGCCTGTCGAGACCCCCGTGAATCATACGCGAGGTCCCGACAGGCTCGAACTCGTTGTGGTGCAGCGGTCTACTTGACCGAGCCGCCCGCCGCCACGATCTTCTGCTCGGCGGAACCCGAGACCTTGTCGACCGAGACGGTGAGCTTGACCTGGATGTCGCCGTTGCCGAGCACCTTGACGCGCTCGTTCTTGCGGACGGCACCCTTGGCCACGAGGTCGGCGACGGTCACGTCGCCGCCCTTCGGGTAGAGCTCGGCGAGCTTGTCCAGGTTGACCACCTGGTACTCGACGCGGAACGGGTTCTTGAAGCCGCGGAGCTTCGGCGCACGCATGTGGTACGGAAGCTGGCCGCCCTCGAAGCCGGGGCGCACCGTGGTGCGGGCCTTCGAGCCCTTGGTGCCGCGACCGGCGGTCTTGCCCTTGGAACCCTCACCGCGGCCGACGCGGGTCTTGTCCTTCTTCGCACCGGGCGCGGGACGCAGGTGGTGCACCTTCAGGACCGGCTCGCGCCGCTCGGCGGCGTCCTTCGGCTCCGCCTTCTTGGCCGAGGCCTTCTTGGCGGGAGCCTTCTCGGCCTTGGCGTCGTCGGCCTTCGCCGCCGCAGCCTTGGCCGGCGCCTTCTTGGCGGGCGCCTTCTCGGACTTCTCGGCGGCGGGCTTCGCGGCCGCCTTCTTCGCCGGAGCCTGCTTGGCAGTCCCCTCGGCGACGGCGTCCTTCTTCTCGTCAGCCATTAGTCAATCTCCTCAACCTTCACGAGGTGGGCGACCGTCTTGACGTACCCGCGGTTCTGCGGGGTGTCCTCACGGACGACGGAGTCGCCGATGCGCTTCAGCCCGAGGCTGCGGAGCGTGTCGCGCTGGTACTGCTTCTCGCTCACCTTGGACTTGATCTGGGTCACCTTGAGCTGCTTGGCCATCAGGCACCTGCCTTCGCTGCTGCGGCGGCCTCGGCCGCCTGGGCCTCGGCACGCAGGAGACGGGCCGGGGCGACCTCGTCGTAGTCGAGACCACGACGGGCGGCGACGGCACGCGGCTCTTCGAGCTGCTTCAGCGCCTCCACCGTGGCGTGCACGATGTTGATGGTGTTCGACGAGCCGAGCGACTTGCTCAGAACGTCGTGGATGCCAGCGCACTCGAGCACGGCGCGGACCGGACCACCGGCGATGACACCGGTACCGGCGGACGCCGGACGGAGCAGCACGACGCCGGCTGCGGCCTCGCCCTGCACGGGGTGCGGAATGGTCGCGGCCACGCGCGGGACGCGGAAGAAGTTCTTCTTCGCTTCCTCGACGCCCTTCGAGATCGCCGTCGGGACCTCGCGCGCCTTGCCGTAGCCGACGCCGACCAGGCCGTTGCCGTCGCCCACGACGACCAGCGCCGTGAAGCTGAAGCGGCGACCGCCCTTGACGACCTTCGACACGCGGTTGATGGTCACGACGCGCTCGAGGAACTGGCTCTTGTCGGCGTCGCGGCCACCGCGGTCGCGGCCCTGGCCGCGGTCACGGCCACCGCCGCGGCGACCCTCGCGCTCGTTGCGCTGCGGCTCGCTGGACGCGGCCGTCTCGACGGGTGCCTCTGCGGTGGTCACCTCGGTCTCCTTCACGTTGTTGTCGCTCACAGGTTCAGCCCTGCCTCTCGCGCTCCTTCGGCGATCGCCGCGACGCGACCGGCGTACTTGTTGCCGCCGCGGTCGAAGACGACCTCCTCGATGCCGGCCTGCTTGGCACGCTCGGCGACGAGCTCGCCGACCTTGCGGGCCTTGGCCGTCTTGTCGCCCTCGAACGCACGGAGGTCGGCCTCCATCGTCGACGCGCTGGCCACGGTGCGGCCCTTGCTGTCGTCGACGACCTGCACGAACACGTGGCGGGCCGAACGGGTCACGACGAGGCGCGGACGCACCTCGGTGCCCACGATCTTCTTGCGAAGGCGGGTGTGGCGGCGCGAGCGCGCAGCCGACTTGCTCTTCACAGCCATGATTACTTACCAGCCTTTCCGGCCTTGCGACGCACGACCTCGCCGGCGTAGCGGATGCCCTTGCCCTTGTAGGGCTCGGGCTTCTTGATCTTGCGGATGTTCGCGGCGGTCTCGCCGACGGCCTGCTTGTCGATGCCCGAGACGGTGAGCTTGTTGTTGCCCTCGACCGTGAGCGTGATGCCCGCAGGCGCCTCGACGGTGACCGGGTGCGAGAAGCCGAGCGCGAACTCGACGGCCGAGCCCTTCTGGGCCACGCGGTAGCCGGTGCCGACGATCTCGAGAGCCTTGGAGTAGCCCTGGGTCACGCCGATGATGTTGTTCGCGATGAGAGTGCGCGTCAGGCCGTGCAGCGAACGCGAAGCGCGCTCGTCGTCGGGCCGGGTGACGAGGACCTGGTTCTCCTCGAGCTTGACCTCGATGGGGGCCGCGACGACGAGCGCGAGCTCGCCCTTCGGGCCCTTCACGGAGACGGCCTGGCCGTCGATCTTGACGTCGACGCCGGCGGGGATGTCGATGGGGAGTCGTCCGATACGTGACATGGAACTACCACACGTAGGCGAGGACTTCCCCACCCACGCCCTTCTTCTCGGCCTGGCGGTCGGTGAGCAGACCGCTGGAAGTGGACAGGATCGCGACGCCGAGGCCGCCGAGCACCTTGGGCAGCTCGGTCGACTTCGCGTACACGCGGAGGCCGGGCTTGGAGACCCGCTTGATGCCCGCGATCGAACGCTCGCGGTTCGGGCCGAACTTCAGCTGCAGCGTGAGGGTCTTTCCCACGCGCGCGTCGGTGACCTCGAAGCCGGCGATGTAGCCCTCGTTCTTCAGGATCTCCGCGATGTGCGCCTTGAGCTTCGAGTGCGGCATCGACACGGTGTCGTGGTGCGCCGAGTTCGCGTTGCGAAGGCGCGTCAGCATGTCAGCGACCGGGTCGGTCATCGTCATGACGTGTGTTTCCTTACGTTCACCAGGTTTCAGGACCCGTTCCACGGGGACTGACCTGTGGTGGTGGCGGAACGCGGATGCGAACCGCCGAAGGCCCGGGCCGGCCGGATCCTCGCGGACCCGGCACGGCCCCGGCACAAACTCGTAGAGCCTACTACAGCAGTCTCTAGGAGGCGGCGTCGGCCGACTTGAACGGGAAGCCGAGCGCCTTGAGCAGCGCGCGACCCTCGTCGTCCGTCTTGGCGGTGGTCACCACGGTGATGTCCATGCCGCGGACGCGGTCGATCTTGTCCTGGTCGATCTCGTGGAACACGGACTGCTCCGTGAGACCGAACGTGTAGTTGCCGTTCCCGTCGAACTGCCGGTCGGACAGGCCGCGGAAGTCGCGGATCCGAGGCAGGGCGAGCGAGAGCAGACGGTCGAGGAACTCCCACATGCGGTCGCCGCGCAGCGTCACGTGGGCGCCGATGGGCTGACCCTCGCGCAGCTTGAACTGGGCGATCGACTTACGGGCCTTCGTGACCTGCGGCTTCTGACCGGTGATCTTGGTGAGGTCCGCGATCGCGCCGTCGATGACCTTGCCATCGCGGGCCGCCTCGCCGACGCCCATGTTGACCACGATCTTCACGAGGCCGGGCACCTGGTGCGGGTTGGCATAGCCGTTCGCCTCGGTGAGGGCCGCGGTGATCTCGGTCTGGTACTTCTGCTTCAGGCGCGGCTGGATCTTGCCAGCCGGCGCAGCAGTTGCGGTGTCGGTCATTACAGGTCCTTACCTGACTTCTTGGCGTAGCGGACGCGGACCGTCTTGGTGACGCCGTCCTTGGTGACGGTCTCGGTGCGGAAGCCGACGCGGGTCGGCTTCTTCGTCTCGGGGTCGACGAGCGCGACGTTGGAGACGTGGATCGGGGCCTCGTGGGTCTCGATGCCGCCGGTCTTCGAGCCGCGCTGCGTCTGGCCGACGCGCACGTGCTTCGTGACGTAGTTCACGCCCTCGACGACGACGCGGTTCTGGTCGACCAGCACCTCGATGACCTTGCCCTGCTTGCCGCGGTCGCCGCCGCGGGCCTGGCTGCGGCCGGAGATGACCTGGACCAGGTCGCCCTTCTTGATGTTCGCCATGGTTACAGCACCTCCGGCGCGAGCGAGATGATCTTCATGAACTTCTTGTCGCGCAGTTCACGGCCGACCGGCCCGAAGATGCGCGTGCCACGGGGCTCGCCGTCGTTCTTGAGGATCACCGCTGCGTTCTCGTCGAACTTGATGTAGGAGCCGTCGGGACGACGGGTCTCCTTCACGGTGCGGACGACGACCGCCTTGACGACGTCGCCCTTCTTCACGTTGCCGCCGGGGATGGCGTCCTTGACGGTCGCGACGATGACGTCGCCGAGGCCGGCGTACCGGCGCTTCGAACCACCGAGAACGCGGATCGTGAGCAGCTCCTTGGCGCCGGTGTTGTCAGCCACCTTGAGGCGCGATTCCTGCTGAAGCATTCTGGATTCCTTCTCTCAAGCAAGCGCGAGGCTTACTTGGCCTTCTCGACGATCTCGACCAGGCGCCAGCGCTTCGTGGCGCTGAGCGGACGGGTCTCCGAGATGACGACCAGGTCGCCGATGCCGGCGGTGTTCTGCTCGTCGTGGGCCTTCACCTTGGAGGTGCGGCGGATGACCTTGCCGTACAGCGGGTGCTTCACGCGGTCCTCGACCTCGACGACGATGGTCTTGTCCATCTTGTCGCTGACGACGTACCCGCGACGCACCTTGCGGTAGGGGCGGTGCGAGGCCGTCTCGGCGACCTCGGCCGTAGCCTTCTTGGTCTCAGCCATGATCAGGCCTCCTTCGTCTCGGCGGCCTCGGCCGGGGCGTCAGCCTCGGCCTTGGCCTTCTTCTTCGTCTTCTTCTCGGCGGGAGCCGCCTCGACGGGCGCCGGCGTCGCACGGATCCCGAGCTCGCGCTCGCGGATCACGGTGTAGATGCGGGCGATGTCCTTCTTGACCGCGCGGAGGCGGCCGTGGCTCTCGAGCTGACCGGTGGCCGCCTGGAAGCGCAGGTTGAACAGCTCTTCCTTGGCCTTCTTCAGCTCGTCGACGAGACGCTCGTCTTCAAACGTGTCGAGCTCGACGGACTCGAGCCCCTTGGTTCCGACGGCCATTATGCGTCGCCCTCCTCGCGCTTGATGATGCGTGCCTTGAGGGGCAGCTTGTGGATGGCACGGGTCATCGCCTCGCGAGCGAGCTGCTCGGAGACGCCGGAGACCTCGAAGAGGACCCGGCCCGGCTTGACGTTGGCGACCCACCACTCGGGCGAGCCCTTACCGGAACCCATGCGGGTCTCGGCGGGCTTCTTCGTGAGCGGACGGTCGGGGTAGATGTTGATCCACACCTTGCCGCCACGCTTGATGTGACGCGTCATGGCGATACGAGCGGACTCGATCTGACGGTTGGTCACGTAGGCGGGGGTCAGGGCCTGGATGCCGAACTCGCCGAAGGTGACCTTCGTGCCGCCGGTGGCCTGGCCCGAACGGCCGGGGTGGTGCTGCTTGCGGTACTTGACTCGACGGGGAATCAACATGGTTATGCCTCAACTCCTGCTGCCACCGGCTCGGCCTTCGGGGCACGGTCGCGGCGGGGACGGTCGCTGCGCTCGCGGGACGGCTTCTGGGCCGCCTGCTCGCGCGCGAGCTCCTTGTTGGTGATGTCGCCCTTGTAGATCCAGACCTTCACGCCGATGCGGCCGAAGGTGGTCTTGGCCTCGTAGAAGCCGTAGTCGATGTTCGCGCGGAGCGTGTGCAGCGGCACCCGGCCCTCGCGGTAGAACTCCGACCGGCTCATCTCGGCGCCGCCGAGGCGGCCCGAGACCTGGATCCGGACGCCCTTGGCGCCGGCGCGCTGCGCGCCCTGCAGACCCTTGCGCATCGCACGGCGGAACGCCACACGAGCCGAGAGCTGCTCGGCGATGCCCTGCGCGACGAGCTGGGCGTCGGCCTCGGGGTTCTTCACCTCGAGGATGTTGAGCTGGATCTGCTTGCCGGTGAGCTTCTCGAGGTCGGCGCGGATGCGCTCGGCCTCGGCGCCGCGGCGGCCGATCACGATGCCGGGACGGGCCGTGTGGATGTCCACGCGGACGCGGTCGCGGGTGCGCTCGATCTCGATGCGCGAGACGCCGGCACGGTCGAGCGACGTCTGGAGCAGGCGACGGATCTTGACATCCTCGGCGAGGTAGTCGGCGTAGCGCTGACCGGGCTTCGTCGAGTCGGAGAACCACCGCGACACGTGGTCGGTGGTGATGCCGAGACGGAAGCCGTACGGGTTGACCTTCTGACCCATTACTTCGTACCCTCCTCGGGCGTGGCGAGCACAACGGTGATGTGGCTCGTGCGCTTGTTGATTCGGAAGGCACGACCCTGCGCGCGCGGCTGGAATCGCTTGAGGGTGGTGCCCTCGTCGACGAATGCGCGGCTGATGTAGAGGTCCTGCTCGTCCAGGTAGGTGTTCGTGGCATCGGCCTTGACGCGAGCGTTCGCGATGGCCGAAGCGACGAGCTTGTACACCGGCTCGCTCGCGCCCTGGGGCGCGAACTTCAGGATGGCGAGGGCCTCCTGAGCCTGCTTGCCGCGGATCAGGTTGACGACGCGACGAGCCTTCTGGGGGGTGACGCGGATGTGTCGCACGCGGGCGATCGACTCCACCATTTCTTTCCTCCTTACGCCACCGCGACTAGCGGCGGCGGCCCTTCTTGTCGTCCTTCACGTGACCACGGAAGGTGCGGGTGGGGGCGAACTCTCCGAGCTTGTGGCCCACCATGGTCTCGGTGACGAACACCGGGATGTGCTTGCGGCCGTCGTGCACGGCGATCGTGTGCCCGAGCATGGCCGGGATGATCATCGAGCGACGCGACCACGTCTTGATGACGTTCTTGCTGCCCGCCTCGTTCTGGACGACGACCTTGCGAAGCAGGTGCTCGTCGACGAAGGGGCCCTTCTTGAGACTGCGAGGCATCTTCTCTTACTCCTACTTGCGCTTCTTGCCGACGGTACGACGACGGACGATGAGCTTGTCGCTCTCCTTGTTGGGACGACGCGTGCGGCCCTCGGGCTGACCCCAGGGGCTCACCGGGTGACGACCACCGGAGGTCTTGCCCTCACCACCACCGTGCGGGTGGTCGATCGGGTTCATCGCGACACCGCGGACGGTCGGGCGCACGCCCTTCCAGCGCTTGCGGCCGGCCTTGCCCCAGTTGATGTTCGACTGCTCGGCGTTGCCGACCTCGCCGATCGTCGCGCGGCAGCGCGCGTCGACGTTGCGGATCTCGCCAGAGGGCAGGCGGAGCTGGGCGTAGGGGCCGTCCTTCGCGACGAGACGCACCGAGGCGCCGGCCGAGCGGGCGAGCTTGGCGCCGCCGCCGGGACGGAGCTCGATCGCGTGCACGACGGTACCGGTCGGGATGTTGCGCAGCGGCAGGTTGTTGCCCGGCTTGATGTCGGCGCCGGGGCCCGACTCGATCGGGTCGCCCTGCTTCAGCTTGTCGGGAGCGATGATGTAGCGCTTGGTGCCGTCCACGAAGTGCAGCAGCGCGATGCGCGCGGTGCGGTTCGGGTCGTACTCGATGTGCGCGACCTTGGCGGGCACGCCGTCCTTGTCGTTGCGACGGAAGTCGATGACGCGGTACTGGCGCTTGTGGCCGCCGCCGATGTGGCGGGTGGTGATCCGGCCCTGGTTGTTGCGGCCGCCGGTCTTCGACAGGGGCTTCAGCAGGGACTTCTCGGGCGTCGAGCGCGTGATCTCGGCGAAGTCGGCGACCGACGAGCCGCGACGGCCCGGGGTCGTGGGCTTGTACTTGCGAATAGCCATGTTTTCTCTACGCTCCTCAGCCGACAGCGGTGAAGATGTCGATGGAACCGGACTTGAGGGTGACGATCGCGCGCTTGGTGTCCTTGCGCTTGCCGATGCCGAACCGGGTGCGACGGGTCTTGCCCTGACGGTTCAGCGTGTTGATCGACGCGACCTGCACGTTGAAGATCTTCTCGATGGCGAGCTTGATCTCGGTCTTGTTCGAGCGGGGGTCCACGATGAACGTGTACTTGCCCTCGTCGATCAGGCCGTAGCTCTTCTCCGAGACGACGGGCGCGATGATGATGTCGCGCGGGTCCTTGTTGTGAGCGGCGCTCATGCGGAGACCTCTTCCTTCTTCGCCTGCTTGGCGGCGACGAACGCCTCGAGCGCGGCGGTGCTGAAGACGATGTCGTCGGAGACGACCACGTCGTAGGCGTTGAGCTGGTCGACCGGCAGCACGTGCACGGTCGGGATGTTGCGGACGGCGCGCTCCGAGAACTCCTCGTCGCGGCCGAGGACCACGAGGAAGCGCTTCGCGGGGGCGATCTTGCCGAGGAGCGCGACGGCGTCCTTGGTCTTCGCCACGTCGCCGGCCGCGAAGCCCTCGACCGCGTGGATGCGGCCGCCGCGGGCGCGGTCGGAGAGCGCGCCGAGCAGAGCCGCGGCGATCATCTTCTTGGGGGTCCGCTGCGAGTAGTCGCGCGGCACCGGACCGTGGACGATGCCACCGCCGGTGTGCTCGGGAGCGCGGATGGAGCCCTGACGCGAGCGGCCGGTGCCCTTCTGCTTGAACGGCTTGCGCCCGGCGCCCGAGACCTCGCCACGGTTCTTGGTCTTGTGCGTGCCCTGGCGCGCGGCGGCGAGCTGGGCGACGACGACCTGGTGGATCAGCGGAACGTTGGTCTGCACGTCGAAGAGCTCGGCGGGCAGCTCGACCGTACCGGCCTTCTTGCCGGTGACGTCGAGGACGTCGATGGTGTTGGCGGTAGCCATGGACTACGCCCCCTTCACAGCGTTGCGGACGAACACGAGACGGCCGCGCGCACCGGGGACGGCGCCCTTGACGAGCAGCAGGCCCTTCTCGGCGTGGACGGCGTGCACGCGGAGGTTGAGCACGGTCACGCGCTCGCCACCCATGCGACCGGCCATGCGCATGCCCTTGAAGACACGGCTGGGGGTCGACGAAGCACCGATCGAGCCGGGCTTGCGGTGGTTGCGATGCGAACCGTGGGAGGCGGAGACGCCCTTGAAGTTGTGGCGCTTCATGACACCGGCGAAGCCCTTGCCCTTCGAGGTGCCGACGACGTCGACCAGCTGGCCGGCCTCGAAGGTGCCCTCGATGGTGAGCTCCTGACCCGCCTCGTACGAGGCGGCGTCCGCGGTGCGGACCTCGGTCACGTGGCGGCGCGGCGTGACGCCTGCGGCCTTGAAGTGACCCTGGAGCGGCTGAGTGACCTTGCGCGGGTCGATCGCGCCGGCGGCGATCTGGACGGCCTCGTAGCCGTCCTTCTCGGCGGTGCGGATCTGGGTGACCACGTTCGGAGCGATCTCAATGACGGTGACCGGGATGAGCTTGTTGTTCTCGTCCCACACCTGCGTCATGCCGAGCTTCGTGCCGAGCAGGCCCTTCACGTTCTTGGTAGCGATGGACATCAGATACCTCAGAGCTTGATCTCGATGTTGACGTCGGCCGGGAGGTCGAGGCGCATGAGCGAGTCGACGGCCTTGGGCGTCGGGTCCACGATGTCGATCAGGCGCTTGTGGGTGCGCATCTCGAAGTGCTCGCGGCTGTCCTTGTACTTGTGGGGCGAGCGGATGACGCACACCACGTTCTTCTCGGTCGGAAGCGGCACGGGGCCGACGACCGTGGCGCCCGCGCGGGTCACCGTGTCGACGATCTTGCGCGCCGAGGTGTCGATGACCTCGTGGTCATACGACTTCAGTCGAATGCGGATCTTCTGTCCCGCCATTGCTGACTCTCTCTCTGTCAAGGCGTCGTACCCCTTCCGAGGGCATTGGACGCCGCGTAGCACTGCTGGTATGGAGCACCACTGTTCTGCTGTCAACGGCTGTTGATCGAGCCTGTCGAAGGCACCCCGCTGCTCTGCATGAGCACAGCCGCGGTGGCCTCGACACGCTCGACCCCGAGCCACCGACCCCCGCGCTCGGGCGTGTCGCCCGCGCCGACGCACACGGGTCTCCCCGTCTGGTGTGGGTGTCGGTTGTCGTGTTCTGCTGCCCGCGGCCTAACCTGACCCTGGAACCCCTCGCGGGGCCCGGTGGTTATGCACTGCCTGGCAGTGATTCGAACGGCACGCAGCACGGCACGCCGTTCGAAATGTTGAACTCAACGAGTTTGCCATATCGGGGACATCCGTGCAACCCGGGCGTGTCGCGCCCGGCGGACTCCCAGCCTGCTCGTCGCGGGCGTGATGGAATCGGGGCAGTCGAGCAGTCAGGAGGCCGCAGATGGCGGATGTCGCGCACCGGGTGAGCGATCGGATCGGACCGGGCAGCGTATCGGTGACGCGTGTTGCGCCGCGGGTCTACGAGGGCATGAACGAGCGGGGCGCCACCGTCCGCATCGGCGGCTCCGAGCTCGAGGGCGAGCACTTCACCCCGGGCGAGCTGCTGAAGCTCGCGCTCATCGGATGCACCGGCCTCAGCGCCGATGTCGTCACCGCGCGCCGGCTCGGCGAGGACGTCCCGATCACCATCTGGGCGCACGGGCAGTCCGACCCCGAGACGAACCGCTACACGCGCATCGAGGAGGAGATCTTGCTGGAGCTCGCGTCGCTCGCACCCGAGGAGCGCGAGCGCCTGGTGCAGACGATCACCCGCGCGGTCGACCGCGGCTGCACGGTGGCGCGTTCGATCGGAGACTCGGTCGAGCTCGACCTCGAGGTGGTCGATGTGGCGGCCGCCTCCCCAGCCTGAGCGTCCTCCGGCACTCACCCGTCGCGTTCGCACGCGAGCTGGTCCCGGGCGACCCCCGGCGCGACCGTCCCGGCGCCGACGACGAGGGCCATCGCGACCGCGAGTCCGCCGAGGAGCAGCACCGGACGTGAGCCGAGGCGGGTGCCCTGGCGCCGGAACGGGTCCTCGATGCACCGCTTCGACAGGTCGGAGACCGCGAACGAGAGCACGACGAGCAGCACCATTATCCACGGCGGGCTCGGGATGCCGGTGACGTACGGGGCGAGCATGATGATCGGCCAGTGCCAGAGATACAGCGAGTACGACAGATCGCCCGTCCACTGGACGGGGGCGAGCCTCAGGAGTGCAGCTGGCGACCAGCGCGGCTGCGGCATGCGCGCCCAGATGACCGCGAGGGCGCCCGCGACCGGCAGGAGCACGACGAGGCCGGGGAACGCGGCCTCGTCGTGGAAGACGAGGATCGGCAGCGCGATGAGCGCCAATCCGGCCCACGAGGCGGCCGCGCGAAGCGCCGGTGTGCCGGAGGCGCGCCCGTGCGCCGTGGCGACGGCGAGGAGCCCGCCGACGCCGAACTCCCACGTCCGGGTGAGGGTCGAGAAGTACGCGATGTTGTGGTCGGCCGCCGTCGTCGCGACCGACAGAGCGAAGGAGCCGGCGGTCACGACGCCGAGCGCGATGAGCAGGGTCGGAGTCGCGCCACGCCCGCGCTTCGCAGCGAACCAGAGCGCGAGGATGAGCAGCAGCGGCCAGACGAGGTAGAACTGCTCCTCGACCGACAGCGACCAGTAGTGCTGCACCGGGGTCGACGCGAGGTCGTCGCGTGCGGGGTTCTGCGAGTCGGCGACGAGCTGCCAGTTCTCGACATACAGGGCGCTCGCGACGATCTCGCGGAACCACTGGAACCACTCGGTCTTCGGCACGAACGCGACCGTCGCCGCGGAGACGGCGGCGAGCACGACGACCGCCGCCGGCAGGATGCGTCGGGCTCGGCGCAGGTAGAAGCGTCCGAGCGAGATCCGCCCGGACCGCTCGTGCTCGCGGAGCAGGAGACCGGTGATGAGGAAGCCGGAGACGACGAAGAAGACGTCGACGCCCATGTATCCCGCCGGGGCGACCGCGGGCCAGCCGTGATGCAGGACGACGGCGCTGACGGCGATCGCCCGGAGCGCCTGGATCTCCGGGCGGACCGCGCTTCGCGAATGCGTCGACTGCTGAGCCCCCATCACCTCTCAGGCTACGTCGACGCGGAACGCGAGCCTCCGAGAATGCTCCGAATCGACACGGATGCCTCCGCTCCGCGCAACCTGCGCGTCACACGGCGGCCCCGGGGACACGAAACGGGGGCCGGGCCCGAAGGCCCGACCCCCGTTCAGGTCGCAGTCGCGGAGATTACTTGATGATCTTCGTGACGGTACCGGCGCCGACCGTGCGGCCACCCTCGCGGATGGCGAAGCCGAGGCCCTCCTCCATGGCGATCGGCTGGATGAGCTCGACCGTCATGTCGGTGGTGTCGCCGGGCATGACCATCTCGGTGCCCTCGGGCAGCGTGATGACGCCGGTGACGTCGGTGGTGCGGAAGTAGAACTGCGGACGGTAGTTCGCGTAGAACGGGTTGTGACGCCCGCCCTCCTCCTTGGAGAGGATGTACGCGGTGCCCTCGAAGTTCGTGTGCGGGGTGACCGAGCCGGGGGCCACGACGACCTGGCCGCGCTCGACGTCCTCACGCTTGGTACCACGGAGCAGGAGACCGCAGTTCTCGCCGGCCCAGGCCTCGTCGAGCTGCTTGTGGAACATCTCGATGCCCGTGACCGTGGTCTTCTGCGTCGGGCGGATGCCGACGATCTCGACCTCGGAGTTGATCTTCAGCGTGCCGCGCTCGGCGCGACCCGTGACGACCGTGCCACGACCGGTGATGGTGAAGACGTCCTCGATGGGCATGAGGAACGGCTTGTCCTTGTCGCGCACCGGGTCGGGGATCGACTCGTCGACGGCGTCCATGAGGTCGAGGACCGACTGGACCCACTTCTCGTCGCCCTCGAGCGCCTTGAGGCCCGAAACGCGGACGACCGGAGCGTCGTCGCCGGGGAAGCCCTGCGAGGAGAGCAGCTCGCGCACCTCGAGCTCGACGAGCTCCAGGATCTCCTCGTCGTCGACCATGTCGGCCTTGTTCAGCGCGACGAGCAGGTAGGGCACGCCGACCTGCTTGGCGAGCAGCACGTGCTCACGCGTCTGGGCCATCGGGCCGTCGGTCGCCGCGACCACGAGGATCGCGCCGTCCATCTGAGCCGCACCGGTGATCATGTTCTTGATGTAGTCGGCGTGACCCGGGGCGTCGACGTGCGCGTAGTGGCGCTTCGGCGTCTCGTACTCGACGTGCGAGATGTTGATCGTGATGCCGCGCTGGCGCTCCTCGGGAGCCGAGTCGATCGACGCGAAGTCGCGCTGCACGTTGGTGGCCGACGGGTACTTGTCGGCGAGCACCTTCGAGATGGCGGCGGTGAGCGTCGTCTTGCCGTGGTCGACGTGACCGATCGTGCCGATGTTGACGTGCGGCTTGGTCCGCTCGAACTTGGCCTTAGCCACTGTGGGTCCTCCTCAGGACTCATGCAGCCTCGCCGAGCGCCGGATTGCGCTCGGTCGGCTACGGGGTTGTGTTGATATGTTACGCGACCCGGATGGGCCGTGCGGGCAGGGCTAGTCGCCCTTGTTCTTCTGGACGATCTCGTCGGCGACAGCCTTCGGGACCTCCGCGTAGCTCTCGAACTCCATCGAGTACACGGCGCGGCCCGAGGTCTTGGACCGCAGGTCGCCGATGTAGCCGAACATCTCCGAGAGCGGGACGTGCGCACGCACGACCTTCACGCCGGCGGCGTCCTCCATGGACTGGATCTGGCCGCGGCGCGAGTTCAGGTCGCCGATGACGTCGCCCATGTACTCCTCGGGAGTACGGACCTCGACGGCCATCAGCGGTTCGAGCAGGACGGGGTTCGCCTTGCGAGCGGCCTCCTTGAAGCCCATCGAGCCCGCGATCTTGAACGCCATCTCCGAGGAGTCGACGTCGTGCGCGGCACCGTCGAGCAGGATCGCCTTGACGCCCACCATGGGGTAGCCGGCGAGGATGCCGTATTGCATCGCGTCCTGGAAGCCCGCGTCGACCGAGGGGATGTACTCGCGGGGAACGCGGCCACCGGTGACCTTGTTCTCGAACTCGTACGTCTTCTCGTTGGTGACCTCGAGCGGCTCCAGCGCGAACTGGATCTTCGCGAACTGGCCCGAGCCACCCGTCTGCTTCTTGTGGGTGTAGTCGTGACGCTCGACCGCGCGACGGATGGTCTCGCGGTAGGCGACCTGGGGCTTGCCGACGTTCGCCTCGACCTTGAACTCCCGCTTCATGCGGTCGACCAGGATGTCGAGGTGCAGCTCGCCCATGCCCTTGATGACGGTCTGGCCCGTCTCGGGGTTGAGCTCGGTGCGGAAGGTCGGGTCCTCCTCGGCGAGCTTCTGGATCGCCGTGCCGAGCTTCTCCTGGTCGGCCTTGGTCTTCGGCTCGATGGCGACCTCGATGACAGGCTCGGGGAAGGTCATCGACTCGAGCACGATCTGGTCGTTCGGGTCGCACAGCGTGTCACCCGTGGTCGTGTCCTTGAGGCCGATGACCGCGTAGATGTTGCCCGCGGTGACCGAGTCGACCGGGTTCTCCTTGTTGGCGTGCATCTGGAAGATCTTCCCGATGCGCTCCTTCTTCTGCTTGGTCGAGTTGATGACCTGCGCGCCCGAGTCGAGGTGACCCGAGTAGACGCGGATGTAGGTCAGACGACCGAAGAAGGGGTGCACGGCGATCTTCGACACGAGGGCCGCGAAGGGCTCGTTCGCGTCGGCGTGACGCTCGATGATCTTCTCGGGGTCGCGAACGTCGTGGCCCTGCACGGGCGGCACGTCGAGCGGGCTCGGGAGGTAGTCGATGACCGCGTCGAGCATCGGCTGCACACCGCGGTTCTTGAACGCCGACCCGCAGAGCACCGGGTAGATCTCGTTGTTGACGGTGAGCTTGCGGATCGCGCCCTTGATCTCGGCGACCGTGAGCTCCTCGCCGCCGAAGAACTTCTCGAGCAGCTCGTCGCTGGTCTCGGCGACGGTCTCGAGCAGCTGCTGGCGGTACTCCTCGGCCTTCTCCTTGAGGTCGGCCGGGATCTCCTGCACCTCGTACTTGGCGCCCATGGTCACGTCGCCCTTGGCGTCGCCGGGCCACACGAGCGCACGCATCTCGACGAGGTCGATGACCCCGACGAAGTCGTTCTCGGCGCCGATGGGCAGCTGGATCACGAGCGGCTTCGCGCCGAGGCGCGAGACGATCGTGTCGACCGTGAAGTAGAAGTCGGCACCGAGCTTGTCCATCTTGTTGACGAAGCAGATGCGCGGCACGTTGTACTTGTCGGCCTGACGCCACACCGTCTCGGACTGGGGCTCGACGCCCTCCTTGCCGTCGAAGACGGCGACGGCACCGTCGAGGATGCGCAGCGACCGCTCGACCTCGACCGTGAAGTCGACGTGGCCGGGCGTGTCGATGATGTTGATCTGGTTCTTGTTCCAGAAGCAGGTCACGGCGGCAGACGTGATCGTGATGCCGCGCTCCTTCTCCTGCTCCATCCAGTCGGTCGTCGAGGCGCCGTCGTGGGTCTCGCCGATCTTGTGGTTCACGCCCGTGTAGAACAGGATGCGCTCGGTGGTGGTGGTCTTGCCGGCATCGATGTGGGCCATGATGCCGATGTTGCGGACCTTGTTGAGGTCGGTGAGCACGTCTTGTGCCACGGGGTTCCTCCGGATGGTTCAGGAAGGGACGATGAGGGTGAGCGGATGCCGCGGGCCTGGGCCTGCGGCATCCGCTCGGCCCGCTACCAGCGGTAGTGGGCGAAGGCGCGGTTCGACTCGGCCATCTTGTGGGTGTCTTCACGGCGCTTGACCGCGGCACCCAGGCCGTTCGAGGCGTCGAGGATCTCGTTGGTGAGACGCTCGGTCATGGTCTTCTCGCGACGGGCCTTGGCGTAGCTGGTGAGCCAGCGCAGCGCCAGGGTGTTCGCGCGGTGGGGCTTGACCTCGACGGGGACCTGGTAGGTCGAGCCGCCGACGCGGCGCGACCGGACCTCGAGGGTCGGGCGCACGTTGTCGAGGGCCTTCTTCAGGACCGCGACGGCGTCCTGGCCGGACTTGTTCGCCACGTTCTCGAGCGCCTCGTAGACGATGCGCTGGGCGAGGTCCTTCTTGCCGTCGATGAGGATCTTGTTGACGAGCTGGCTGACGACCGGCGAGCCGTACACCGGGTCGGCGACGACGGGGCGCTTCGGAGCGGGACCCTTGCGAGGCATTACTTCTTCTCCATCTTCGCGCCGTAGCGGCTACGAGCCTGCTTGCGGTTCTTCACGGCCTGCGTGTCGAGCGCGCCGCGGATGATCTTGTAGCGGACACCCGGGAGGTCCTTCACACGACCGCCGCGCACGAGCACCATCGAGTGCTCCTGCAGGTTGTGGCCCTCACCGGGGATGTAGGCGGTGACCTCGGTGCCGTTCGAGAGCTTCACACGGGCGACCTTGCGGAGCGCCGAGTTCGGCTTCTTCGGGGTGGTGGTGTACACACGCGTGCACACGCCGCGCTGCTGGGGGTTGGCCTTCAGGGCGGGCGCCTTGGTCTTGGTGACCTTGGGCGAGCGACCCTTGCGGACCAACTGCTGAATGGTTGGCACTGCTTCTCCTTGTTGGTGCTGCACGGTGACAGCGTTGATGGGTTTCACATCACGACCCACCGGCACCGCGGAACCGCGGAGCCTGTTGCGTGGTGGGTATGCCGTGGGGGCGGAAGGCCCTTGGTGTGCGAGATGATCGATCCTGCGTCGGCCGGTGACCCGGGCATGAGGCAGGCGCGCGGCACAGCGCACACCCGATCAATGGTAATGCCGCGTAACCTCGCGGTCAAATGACGACGGATGCCGCAGCCCCGTGTTCGCGCACGGCGGAGGCGGTCGGCGGCGCGAACGTCAGCCCGGCCATCCTGGGGCGTCGAGCTCGCGTTCGAGGTCGGCCAGGAGCTCGGCGACCTGGGGCTCCACGAGCCGTTCGACGGCGTTGCCGATCCGGCGACGGTGCTGGGCGAGCTCCACGCAGATGCGCCGGCCGAGCTGCTTGGCGAACTCGTCGGCGAGCCGCACCTCCTCGCGCAGCGCGTCCTTCTCCTCCGGCGTGAACGGCCTCGGCGCGGGCTCGGCGGCTTCGGCCGCGGCATCCGCCTCGAGGCCCGTGAGGGTGAAGAGGAACGGCTGGTCCGGCACCGGCTCGGGGTCGAGCTCGAGGCCGCGGAACTCGGGGTCGAGCCCCTCCCCCGCGCGATAGTGGCGCTTGGCCTTCCGCTCCTCGGCGAGCCGGATCTCGCGGTGGAGCATCGGGAGGTTCCGCGCCGTGTAGTCGTCGACGGCGGCGTCGATGATGCCCTTCATCCGCATCGAGAACGCGTGCTGCACGGGATGCGGCACGTCGACGTCGAGGCCGGCCGCCGCGAGGATCGGCGACCCGAAGCACTTCTGGCAGAGACGCACCCGGCCGCGGTGCGTGCCGGGCCGCCACCGCGGCAGCCATTGCAGCCAGCGGTCGACCTCGTGGCTCACGCGCGCCTCGATCGAGCCCTCCACGGGAGTTCACGATACTGCGGGAGGCGCCTGGACCGGGGCATCCGGCGGTCGAATGGCCGCGCGCCGCGAGCTCTTCACTCGTCGTCGCGCTCCCACGGCCAGCGCGGGCGGTCCATGCCGCCCGACCTGCCGCGCGCGACGAGCACGGCGAGCGAGGCGACCAGCGCCGCCGCCGCCGGGATCAGCAGCCCGAACCAGCCGATGCCGAGGCCCGCACCGAACAGCACGCTCGCGAGGACGCTGCCCGTCGTGCCGAGCAGGTGCCCGATGATGGCGACGACGACGAACACCAGCCAGGCGAGCACCGCCGAGAGGAGGACGGTGAGCGCCATCCGCTCCGGCCGGCGCAGCCGCAGGCCGAGGGTCACGAGCAGCACCAGGACGGATGCCCCGACCGCCGCCGGCACCACCAGCACGCCGACCGCCGGATCGGAGACGACCTCGACGTCCGCGAGGAGGCTCACGAACCCGTACGCGCACACGACGACCGCGAGATCGAGGGCCGCGGCGAAGCCCGCGACGACCCAGGCGTTCGTTCGCGACTGGTCCATGCTCCGAGGGTACGCGCGCTCAGCACCGAACGCCGGGCTCAGCGGCTCTGCTTAGGCCCGCTCCGCTCAGGCGCGCTCCCAGCCGGGGAAGCCGGCGCAGCCGTCGGTCAGCCGGATGAAGCCGTCGGTCTTGTCGGTGAGGATCGCGTACGACTTCGCCGCATCGCCCGCCTCGACCGCGTCGCGCATGCGGTCGAGGTTGTCGAGCGCGGTGGGCAGCCACGAACGGAACGCGCCGTCGGGCAGTCCTGAGGCGTCCTCGGCGAGGATGCCCCGCACGACCGAGATCGCCCGAAGGAGCTCGGGGAAATCCTGGGGGCGGTAGGCCGCCGACAGGCTCGTCGCGACGAGCTCGGTGACGGGCTGGCGCAGCCGCTCACAGCGGCGCTCGAGGGTCTCGGCCATCAGGCCTGCCCGCCTCGGTCGATGTCGAACTTCTCGAGCGGGGTGCGCACGCCGTCGCGGAACGCGCCGAGGCCCGCCTCGAAGTCGACCGCAGACCCCACGAACAGCACCGACCGGTCGGGCGCCACGTAGATCTTGCCGCCGCCGCGCGCCGCGTGCACCAGGCAGACGCCGAGGCCGTCGGGCAGCTCGATGATGTTGAGCTTCGGGTCGTCGGCGAGCTTCGCGAAGAGCGAGCGGCCGAACTCGACGAGCGGGCCGTCGCCCGAGTCATCCGTCACGGAGTCCTCGGCGGGCGCCGCGCCGGCGGTCTGCAGGTGGCGGCGCACCTGCGGCTGGCCGGCGAGCTGCGCGATGACGGCGAGGTGCTCGTAGAGGCCGCCGAGCTGCAGGTTCGCCGGGTCGGGCGAGCCGCCGAGCGCGAGGAGCGGAACGAACCCGTAGCACTGTTCGAAGCCCGGCACGCCGTCGCGGTCGCGCGCGGCCGGATACGGCTGCCACTCCCAGGCGACCTCGCGCTGCGCGGGATCCTCGATGAGCGCCACCAGGTCGTCGACGCTCGCCCCGTCGACGACGTCGATCGCGCCCCAGCGCGACTTGATCACGAGGTAGAACCCGTTCGCGTGCACGACGAGGTCGCCGAGCGCGGTCGTGAACAGCACCACCGCACCCTCGGGCAGGCCGAAGACGCCCTCGAGCATCGCAGCGGCACGCGCCGGATCGACCAACCGGAAGTAGCCGTCGCCGACGAAGCCGGCGCCGTGCGTGCGCCAGAAGTCGGCGACCTCGGCGGGCACCCGGGCGGAGAAGGCCTGGATCGTCTCGTCGGAGATGGGGGCGACCGGGTCGAAACTCCGGAACCTCGTCATGCGTGGGCCTTCCTCAGGTGGGTCTGCTCAGCTCGTCGCGCGCGGCGCGATCGACGCGGGGATGCCTCGTGGCAGGGGCGCTCGGCCACCCGGGGAAGTCTACCCAGCCGGCCGGGCGATGGAATGGGGAGCGCTCCCCATGTCGCAGCAGGAGTGCGGGTGGGGCAGGCACGCGGGCGAGATCGACGCTTCGTGAAATTCTGCGTGAGTGGCCCTTGAGCGCTCGGCGTGCCTCCTGAATGGTCACCACGGCGCCATCCTCGCAGGGCCCGCGAGCCGGCGCTTCGGCCGCTCACTGCGCAGGTCGTCCAGTCCGCCGATCGTCGAAGACGGATGGGCCTCGTTCGACATCAGCATGCCGGCAGCGTCACTCGAGCGGGGACTACCGCGAGTGGGTCGGCACCTCGACGCCGGCCTCCCGGAACGGCGTCACGAGCACGTCGTACTGCTCGGCCGTCAACTGCCCGGGCTTCATGACCGCACGCCCCGCGATCACCACGGCGCTCTTCGCGTCGGCGTGCAGTCCGTCGCGGAAGCCGTTCAGCTCGTCCGCACGGGGAAGGAGGAGGTCTCGGACTGCGCGCTCGAGTTCGGAGTTCTCGACCGCCGACGGCTTCAGCGCCTTGCTCGCCTCGCGACCTCCCGCACGGCGAAGCGAGACCGCCCGGTCGAACGCGGCCGCGAGCGCCTCGGGCGGGAGCACCCGCACCTGGTCGATGAACCGTCCGGTCGCCTCGTCGAGCACCGCTCCTCCTCCTCCTGCTCGGATTCTCAGATGAGCCTATCGCCCGGCAACGCGGACCAACCGGGCGTCACGGGGTCAGGAGATCAGGCGCCGGAGCCGACCGGCCGCATGCCCCGGATCTTCTTGAGATTCGGGGTGACGTAGTCTTCCCGGACGGCACCGGTGTGCTTGTCGATGAAGATGGCGAGGTTGTCCAGACGGCCGAACGACGGGTTCCCGTCGACGAGGAACTGACGCGACCCCCACTCCGGAAGGTAGTCCTGCTCGTCTTCGTACCAGCCGTCGCCGATGTAGAGATCACCCGAGACGGCAGGTGGGTGCTCGGCGAAGTGCCGCTCGAGGGCTCGGCGTGCCTCCTGAATCGTCAACATGGTTCCTATCCTCGCCCGGACATGGCGCGCCCGGTGCGCTCCTCGTCGTCCTCGTCGTCCTCGAAGTCGTCACCCGGGCCGTTGGTCACGATATGCCCCCTGCCGATCGGAGCGCCGGCGGCGGCGGGCTCGCTGCTGGGAGCACTCGCGACCGGCGGTGCCGGAGGCTGCTGCGCCGCCTGCTTCGCGGAGGCCAGCTCGAGCTTGAACTGGACCAGGCCCTGCTCGAGCCGCACGTTCTGCTGGCGCAGCACGAAGATGTCGCTGTGCAGACGATTCGCCTCTGACGAGCTGGTCGCCGGGTCATTGAGCTTCGCGACGAGATCCGCAATGAGCTCGTCGTTGCGGGCGCGCCACCGCTCGTTCGCAGCGATCTCCCGATCGATCATCTGCTGCGGCAGCGCGGACGGATCGGCCGCGTCCTTCCACTCGATCAGCAGGTCGTACTCGGGCGTGGTCCACGGCTTCGACGTCTTCAGCACCTCGCTCGTGGGAACCAGGTCGTCGACGCGCAGGACGATGAGGTCCTTCCACGGCGCCGATGAGGTCTCGTTGAAATGCATGTCGTCGAGGTAGTGGGAGGCGTCGGCATCGTTGACCTGGCCGTCGTACAGCTTCACGCCGTCGGCTTCCTTCACCACGGTGAAGATGTGGCCGCCCAGACCGGGCTGCTTCCAGTAGCCCAGGATGAAGCCGCGGCCGCCCTCAGGCCACGAGGCGGTGAGGTCTTCGAGGGCGGACATGGGACTGTCGCCCTCGTAGTCGCTCAGCGACTCGAAGTCGCGCCGGCTGCCGTCGGCCTGCACCCAGTCGGCGGCGATCGCGACCGGGAAGCGGCCTTCGCCGCGCGACGCGACCGCGCCCGTTCCCCCGTCGACTTCGCTGCCCTGAACCGTGGGGCTCGCGATCACGTCGTACCCGCGGAAGCGCAGCTCGAGCGCGTTGACCACATAGTGGCAGTTCATCCGGAACCGGCTCGGATCCACGTCGAAGCCCAGCCGGTTCACGACGTGGATCGCATCCGCTCGCGACTCGGGCGCGAGGAGGTGCGGGAACGCCTCGTCGAGCAACTGGTGGTGGATGGTCGCCGGCACAGGCGACTGGGCCGGCTCATTCGTCGCGGCGCCGTCGGCTTCCGAGTCGGTGCCGGGTTCGGTCCCGACGCCGGGTTCCGTCGCGGAATCCGTGTCCGTCTCGGAGGTGGACTCCGGCTCGGTCTCGGAGGTGGGCTCCGTGGCGGAGTCGGCGTCCGAGGCGGTGGAGTCGCCGACCGTGCTGGGCGCCGCCTCCGACGGCTGCGCGGGCGACGCCTCGGGCGACGACGACGCAGGAACCGACGACGAGGCAGGAACCGACGACTCGGGTACGGCACCGGTGCGGGTCGACCCTGACGACGGCGCGGACCCCGTCGCGCCGGACCCGGCCGGGGTCGCGGTGTTCGGCCCCGACGTGACCGGCTGAGCCGCTGTCAGGGTCGCCTGCGACGCGTCCACACCCGTCTGCAGGTTGTGAGCGCCGAGCTCGACGTTCAGCTTGACATGCGCGCGGAGCTCCTTCGGGATGTCCGTCATCGCATCCGCGACATCCTGACGGAGATCGTCGATGCGGTGCTGCCACTGGCTGCCGAGGGAGCTGTTGATGCCGAGGTCGCCTGCGCCGTCGAAGCGGTCGGCACGTCCGCCGGCGACCTGATCGGGGCCGTGGAGCACCGCGGGCTTCGTGTACGGGACGCCGGTCTTCTTCAGGGCCTTGATCGCCGCGTCCTGCTCGCTCTTGGCGACCCGGTTGTACTGCTCATAGAACTCGACGTTGTGCCGCCACTCGGCGATCGTCAGGTTGTTCAGGCCCTGCTGCTGCATGCCCACCTGACGCTGGTACTCGGCCCAGTCGTGGTTCGGGTTGTCGCGGACGGTCGGATCCTGGCGGTTGAACGCGTCGACCTCGATGGCGGTCTTCAGCGAGTAGGAGCCGTCGTCGTTCTTCACGATGGGCGAGTCCTGCTGCGCAGCGAGCGCGTCGAGCTGCTGGCGGATCTCGGGCGTCAGCTCGGGAATCTGGTAGCCGTTGTAGGTCGTCCCGGCCCCGTCCGAGCCGTCTGAGGCGAACGACGGGTCGACGCGGTTCGCCGGCGGCGTCCACTTCGGCCAGCGGCGACCGCTCCGGTCGCCGTCGGTCGCAGCGCCATCCGAGCCCTCGGGTGCCGAACCGTCGGCCGGGGCCCCCGCGTGGGTGGTCGACGTCGCGCCCGACGGGGCGGTCGACACAGGCGCTGCGGGCGTGCCGGCGACTGCGGCATCCGCGGTGGCGTCCGCGTCGTTCGGCTTCGAACCGTCGGGGTTCACGACGTGCTCGGGACGGATCGAGGCATCCCAGTTGGTGGCGTTGGGCTCGGCCGGCGGCCACGGCGACATCGTGCCGTTCTGGGCGTCGAGCGACCAGACCGTGGTGCCGTCGAAGTAGGCGTTGAACCAGTGGCCATCGCCGGTGGACCGGTCGATGCCGACCACGCAGTGGGATCCGGCGCCCATCTCGCGCAGGCTCGCCTCGATCTGCTCGGGCGTCATCGGCGTCTGCGGGTTGCCGGTGCGCGCCTCCATGTCGGGCACGTCGAGCGTCCCGGTGGATGCCTCGGAGCTCGAGTCGCCGTTCAGGAAGTCGTTCAGGTTCGCCGACGTGTTGCCGCAGTTCGTCGCATAGCCGTTGGCCGGGTCGGACGGGTCGTAGTGCGGGTTGATGTCGTTCAGGGCCTGGTGGACCTCGTCGAGCGTGCGCTCGCTGCGGTTGTGCTGCGTACCGTCCTCGGTCGTGCCGTCAGCAGCGTCGGCCTGGGCGTTGCCGTCGCCCGCCGCCTGAGCGTCAGGCGCCTGCGGGTCCGGGCTCTGCGCGTCGGTGCTCTGCGAGTCGGGGGCCTGCGTGTCGGTGTCCTGCGAGTCGGGGGCCTGCGTGTCGGTGTCCTGCGAGTCGGGGCCCTGGCCGTCGGCCTGCGAGCCCGCCTCCGGTGCGACCGACTGCGAGCCCTGGGGCGCGGTGCCGGCCTGGGCCGGCGCGTTGCCGCGGGAACCGGTGCTCGGACCGGCGGGCTTCGGCGCCGCAGGCGTCGCTCCTCCGGGCGTGTGAGCGGGCAGGAACCCGGGCTTTCCGATGAGCGCGGCCGCGCCGGCCGCGACCGCCGCTCCGCCGATGCCGGCCACTGCTGCATCAGGGGCGTCGCCGCGGTCGAGGCTCGAGACCGTGTAGTCGCCCTCGGTGAGCGTGCCGCCGTCGATGACCGCCTCGGAGAAGTCGCCAGGGAGCATGCCGCCGGGAAGCCACTGGTCGTTCGCGCCGGCTTCGTTGCCCGACGGCATCCGGAGCCCGGCCTCATCGGGCGCGGCGATGTCGACGCGGACGACGCCGGAGTCGAAGAAGCCCTCCGGCAGACCCAGCGCGTCCTCCATGGCACGCGGGTCGCCGCCGGTCCGCTCGATCAGCGCGTCGACCTCCTGCTTCGGCATGACGAACGCGGTGCCGTCGCGCTGTGCGATGCCGTACTTGTCGAGGTTCGACTGCGTCATGAAGCGCGTCGCGCCGCCCTCGAAGCGGGCGAGGTGCTGCGCGATGTGATCCGCCGGGAGGTAGGTCTCGGGGTCGGGGCGCGAGCCCTTCTCGGTCGCGATGATGGCGTCGCGGACGTCCTCCGGGAGCACCTCGTCGAGGCGGGCCTGGCCGGAGTCGACCGGAACCGGCGTCGCCGCCATCTCGTCGGGGACGGTGGAGTCGGTGGAGTCGGCGGAGCCGGCGTCGGCGGGATCTGTCGACGCGGCGTCGCTCGAGTCGGCAGGGCTGGAGTCGGGGTCGCTCGAGTCGGCGGCGGTCGAGTCGGGGCCGCTCGAGTCGGGGTCGCTCGAGTCGGCAGCGCTCGAGTCGGTGCTTGTGGCATCGCCGTCGCGTGCGGTGTCGACGAGGGTTCCGTCGCCGGCATCGGGCCCGTTGCCGCTCCCTGGCTGAGTCGCGGCGGCGCCACCGGCCGCAGCCGCGGCCGGCGCGTCGGTGCCGGTCCGGTCCGCGCCGCCCGCGTCCGTCGTCGATTCGGCGGGCGAGTTCGCGTCGACGGGCGCCCCACCGGTCTCGGCCGGGGTGCCGCCGTTGTCGGCGGGCGTGCCCGCACCATCGGCCGGAGCGCTGCCGCCGTCTGCCGGAGCGCCAGCACCGCTGTCAGCAGGCGCCCCAGCGTTGTCAGCCGGCGCACCGGCGTTGTCAGCCGGCGCACCGGCGTTGCCAGTCGGCGCACCACCGTTGTCAGCCGGCGCACCACCGTTGTCAGCCGGCGCACCACCGTTGTCGGTGGGAGCACCGGCGCCGCTGTCAGCCGGGGCACCTGAGTCACCGGCTCCGGAGCCCCCCGCGTCGCCGCTGCCGCCGGTGGGCGCATCGGTCGGGATGTCGACGCTGCCGCCGCCGTCGGCGGTGCCGCTGCCTGCGTCGCCCGCCCCTGGCGTGGGCGCGTCGTTCGACACGTCGACCGGGCCTGCACCGCCACCGGAGTTGGACGAACCGGAACCGCCGCTTCCGGGCGTCGGCCCTCCGTCGGGCGTGGTGACCCCTGCATCGGGCGTGGTCACGCCGCCACCGGATCCGCCAGGGCGGAGCGCGCTGATGCCGCGTCCGCCCGCGGTCATGCCGCCGCCGAGCAGCGCACCGAGCACCATGCCCGAGATGGGGTTGAACTCCTGTCCGGTCATCCCGGATTCGACGCCGGAGCTGACGAGACCGTCGGTGGCGCCCGCGACGGTCTCGCCGCCGATCTGGCGCGCACCGGCGCGCATGCCCGGACCGCCCTTGCCGCCGAGCGTCCGCGAGACGGGGGAGGCGACCGCGCCGCCGGCGAACGCCGAGACGAACGCCGTGCCGACATCCTGCGCCTTGTAGTCCTTCTCGTCGGCACGCGCCGCGTTCACGATCGTGACCGAGATGGACGACGCCAGACCGGCCTGCAGGCCCTCCTTGGCCGCACGAAGGCCGCCGCGCACGAGGCGGCCCTTGAGGCCGCGGATGCCCTTGAGGAATGTCTTCAGCTTCTCGATGAGCTTCGCGATCTTGATGCACCAGCGCACGACCGTGTGGCCGACCTTCGCGGCGGTCGCGAGCGCACCGAGGCCCGCCGTCACCACGCTGAGGAGACCGCCGATCGCCAGCTCGGCGGCGATCTCGATCGCCATCTGCTTCAGGAACCAGCCGAGCTCCTCGCGCATCTGGCGCAGCTGCGTGCGGAAGTCGCGGATCCACTGCTCCATCGCGTCCGCGCTCTGGCGCATCTGCTCGAGTCCGCTCACGATGCTCGACCGGCACGAGAGGATCGCGCCCTTCTGCGGAAGGGTGGCCGCCGACACGTTCGTGAAGCTCGAGGAGACGCTCGACTTCGCCGACTGGATGCTCGAGGCGAAGTTCCCCCAGGCATCCGCCGCGGTCTGCAGCTTGTCTTCATCGCCGGTCGGGATGACCACGCCGACCTGGGCGAGGCCCCATTCGATGAGCTCCTGGAACTCTCCCAGCGGCCCCGGCCAGCCCGGACCCAGCGCGTCGCTCGGGTTCGCCTTCGACTGGTCGATGTACGCCGTCGCCTCACCCGGCCGCGCCGTCGCGGGGTCGAGACCGGCGCCGGGCTTCTGCGCCGCGTCATAGGCGCGGGCCGTGTTGGAAAGCGCGGCGTCGACGAGCCGCAGGGCGTTGCTGTGCGACTTGACGCCGTCGATCATGGGACCGGCGAGCGCGTCGTAGCCTTCCGCGCCCTGGGAGAACTCCTCGGCCGCGTTGTCATCGCCGGCCATGCCGCCGCAGCCGTTGAGCGTCGCCAGGAGCGTGTCGGCCGCGCTGTCGAGCGTGGTCGCGATGCGGTAGAGGTCATCGCCGTCCTGCACGAGGCGTGCGGGGTCCAGCTTCACCTGGGTCATCGGGAGTCCTATCCGAGTGTCGGTTCTGAGGCGGGGATGGTGTGATCGGCGCGGGCGATCGCTCAGATCGGCGTGCCGCGATTCCAGCCGGGCTTCTGCAGGAGGAGTTCGTCGTGCTCGTGACGGCGGCAGGATTCGACGAAGGCGACTGCCGCCGCCGGGTCGGCGAGGAAGCTCGCGTACTGCTCGGGGGTGAGCTCGTAGTACTCCTCGTAGTCGACGACGCCGTTGCTCACCGGGAAGGAGGCGTAGTACCGGCCCGACTCCTCCTCGACGCCGAGGGAGTAGCGGTCCTCGCGTGAGAAGAATTCATCGCGGAACTTCATGAGATGGTCTCCGTTCAGCCGGGCTCGACGGCCCGGTCACCCGAGGTTGGACTGGATCTTCGACCACGACGTGTCGAGCGACTCGATGGTCTTCGAGTACGAATCGGAGGACGCCTCGGCCTGCTTCTTGAGGCCCTCGGCCGTCTGCTCGAGCGCCGAGGCGCCGACCGCCCAGGCGGTGAACGATCCGAGGAAGGCCTGCATCGCCGGGCCCTGCCATTCGGCGGGGAGCATGTAGGCGAACCCGCTCGCACCCTGCTTGAGCGCGGAGCAGTAGCCCACGAGCTCGTTCATGGTCTGCACGAGTTCGCGCAGTTCGGTCGTATCGGCCTGCTGCTCAGACACGGTCGCCCTCCCCCTGGATGTCGCCGGCCGGCGCCGCGCCGACGCCGTCGAACACGAGCCCGTCGAAACCGGGCAGATCGATGTCGACCTCGACGTAGGCGTCGGGGTCCGGTTCGCCGTCGGCGCCGAGGCGGAACACGCCCTGGCCGATCGAGTCGTCGTCGCCGTCGCCATCGGAATCGCCCGAGCCGCCGCCGGTGGCCTGCCCGGCCGCCGTCCGCCGTCCGAGCATGCCGCCGCCGAACTGCTCGACCTCGTCGTCACCGGCGTAGTCGCGACCGAAGAACTCAGCCATGTCTTCGGCCTTCTCCTCGCCGCTCGAGACACGCTTGCCGAGGCCGGCGGAGGAGCTGCGGACGGTGACGAGGCCCTGCGAGCCCTGACGGAAGCTGCCGCGCAGGCTCGTCTCGGTGCGGGTGTACGTGCCGTCGGCCGCGATCAGACCCTGCTGGAGCGCGGTGAGCGCGAGCCGGACCTGCGAGGCCATGGTCATGAAGGAGGCCCAGTTCTCACCGAACTTCTCGGCGTCTTCACCGACCCACGTCGTGCCTGCCACGCGGCCGACCACGCCGTCGGCCGACGCGAGATTCGAGTCGAACGTCACGATGACGTTGCCGATCAGCGCAGCGACCTCGCTGAGCGAGTCGGCGCGAACCTTGAAGTAGACCATTGCGGACCCCTAGCCCCTGAACGCGATGCCGACGTGCGGTCCGCACGCCGGCATCTGCCCGATCTGTGTCAGCCGTTGAACGTGCCGGCGATGGCGTTCTCGCTGTCCTCGTAGGAGAGCGCCGCCTGGTTCAGCAGGTCGCTGATGCCCTGCAGGGACTCCTTCAGCTGGAGACCGGCCTGGTCCCACTGCGAGTAGAGCTCGTTGAAGCTCTGCGACGCGGTGCCCGACCAGTCGCCCGAGATGAGGCCCTCGACCAGCGACTTGAGGTTCGACAGCTGCGACTCGATCGACTGCGAGCCGCTCGAGAGCTGGCCGGCGACACCGGCGAGAGAGTCGGACGTGACGCGGATCTCCGCCATGATTTCCTCCGTAATTGGATGTCTCGAACGCGCACGAGTGGGAGCGGATGCTCCGAATTCCCTGTGCCTCGAACACGTTACCGGTCGTGCGGTGATTTGCCGATGGGGAGAACTCCCCTCCCCGCCCGCCTCGGGTGGGCGGCCTCGGATCGCGCCGGGTAGGCTGTCGGCGCCCCGCTGCGCGCGCGGCGGGCGAGAGGGGAGGCCGGGGTGCAGGGCGAGTATCTGGCGCACGTCGACCGTGGCAAGGTGTCCACGGCGGAGCGGCTCAACGTCGGCATCCTCGTGGTCAGCGTCGTCGTCACCGCACTGTTCTGCTGGCTCGCCGTGTGGGCCGCCGGGGAGGGTTTCGGCTGGTTCACCGTCACGATCGCCGTGGTCGGTGCGGCCGCTGCCGCCGCCTCGGCCGTGCTCGCCCACCGCCGACGCCGTGCGCTCGGCCTGCTGGTCGCCGGCGACGGCGTCGCCCTGGCGATCAGCGACGCCGGAGTGCGCCTGGCCGGCGCCCCCCTCGTGACGTGGTCGGAGGTCGTCTTCGTCGGCGTCGCCGACGATCGAGCACGAACCGGACGGATCCAGCGCCTCCCGCTGATCGGTCCGATCGCCCGCACCACCGTGCGTGCCGGGAGCCCGACCCTGCTGTGCGAGCTCGGCGTTCGAGACGGGGAGGCGCTGCGTGCCGCGTTCCGGGGTGCGAAGGGATCGGAACGCGTGACCCTGTTCGACGAGTTCGACGGCAGGCGCCGCGGTCTCGTGCCGCTGATGCTCGACGCGGTACTCGACGATGCGAGCGCCCACCAGGCGGCGGGCATCCTGATCCGCGAGGCCGAGCGCCGAGGCATCCCGGCCCGCAGCTTCGACCGCGTCTTCACGTACATCTCCTGGAGGGGACCGATGCTCGACCGCAAGTGGCCGGTGGAGAAGGGAGCGAACGCATGAGCGAGCCCCAGGAGGCGGCCTTCCATGCCGCGCCCGGCGAGGTGCGGCGGGTGCGCTCGCGCGGCCAGATGATCGCCTCGATCGTCCTGCTCGCGGTCGGAGCGGTCGCACTCGTGGCAAGCATCGTCGGATACGACGCACTCGTCGAGCTCTCGACCGACTTCCAGGGCCGGCGCGCGGGCCTGCGCGGCGCGGTCGCGCCGGGCGCGGTGCTGCTCAGCGCCCTCGCCGTCGTCGGCGGCCTCGTGTGGCTCCTCGCCTGGTCGTACCGGTGGGAGCGGGTCGCGACGGGGGCGCCGCTGGTGCAGCGGGCGTCGTCGTATCTCGCGCTTCCGGCGCACGAGGCATCCGCGGTGCTCGACCGCCTCGCGACCGGCGACCCTCGCCAGTACCTGCCGCTGCCCGTCTCGGTCCGCGGCGACGTCGTATTCGCCGTGTGGCTGGCCAAGGCCGATGGCCTCGCCTACGTGGGCGTCTCTGCGCGATCGGGTCGCGACTGGCGGCCGCTCCCCCTCGCCCGGCTCACCGGCAACGCGTACGAGGCCATCAGCCGCCTCGAGATCGACCACTACGGCGCACGGGCGAGCCAGACCATCGTGAACGGCTTCGTGTCGGGCCTCTTCAGCGACTGAGCGCGCTGCCTCACCGCCGCCGCTGAGGGCTGCGACCCAGGGCGACGCGGGGCCGGATGACCCTACGCGGGCTGGATCACGAAGCGCAGGTCGCCGATCCAGACCGCGTCGCCGACCTCGACCGCGACGCGCGTGCCCGCGCTCTCCAGCGGGATCTCGCGACCGGCGCGCTCGACGCGCGAGCCGTTCGCCGAGCCCGCATCGCCCACGGTGATCCGCCCGCCGGCGACCTCGAGGAACAGGTGCACGCGCGAGACCGACCGGGTGTCGTCCTGCACCTCGACGGCACGGGCGCCCATCGCCAGCGCGGTGTCGGCCGGCTTCCGCCCGATGACGGCGGCGCCTTCGACGATCACGCGCTGCCCGGTCGAGAACTGCAGCTCGACGCGCTCCACGACCTCGGGCGCGGCCGGTTCGGGCGTGACCGGAGCCGCCGATTCGTTGCGCGCTCCGGGCTGCTGCCACGGAAGCGTCCGCGGCAGCGGCACCGGCTCGGGCCTGGCACCGACGACGACCGGTGCCGCGTCGGGACGCACCGCGGGCGCCGGCTTCGCGCCGGCGAACGGCGCCGGGACCGGCGGTGTGCTCGAGGTCTGCGGAATCAGCTGACCGCATTCGACGCAGTACATGCTGTTCGGCTGCAGCGTGGCGTCGCAGTACACGCAGCGGGCAGAAGCCACTCGGATCATCCCCTTCTCGGCGGGCGTGCGGCCCGGTCGCGCCGGGCACTGCCCGGCCCAGTCTACGTGCGGGCGGCGCCGGTCGGACCGGCCCGGTTCACTGCCGGATGTCGGGCACCCGCACGGGCAGCCAGCCCGACGGCGTGGTCAGGACGGCCTGACCCGGCGTGCCCCGCCCGAGCATGAATTTCGGGATCGCGGTGCCGACGGCCTGGGTGCCCATGATGGCCGATTCGGGCCGCAGCACGAGCGCCCGCCGCGAACGCTTCGCCTCGACGATCGGCCCGCCGAACAGCGTCGACAGGGACTCCGAATCCGCGGCGACGATGAAGACGGCCCGATGCTTCGCTCCCGTGAGCGCATGTTCGATCGGGGCGTTCTTCAGCTGCTCGGCGTCGTCGACCACGACCGTGACGAACTCGCCGGCGGCGTCGAGGATCGGATCGAGCTCGGGGGGCGTGAGGTCTCCCCTCGAGATCACCTGGATGCCGTGCGCGGTTGCGACCTCGGTGAGGATGGACTCCCGCCCGGACACGACGACGAGCGGCGTCTTCCGCCACGCGAGCTGGTGGACGATCGCCGCGAGCGCCGAGGAGCGGCCTGACTTCCGGCCGCCGGTGACGATGAAGCCGCCGTCGGCCGGCCAGTCGAGCGTGAACCGCGACAGCAGGTCGCCGCCGACCGCGACCACCGGGCCGTCGGCCGGACCGGACTCGCCGAGCGGCAGCTCGTAGGCGCTCGTGAGCGCGAAGTGACCGGGCAGCGGGTCCACCCGGAACGGGCGCGGCATGGCGGCGAGCTGCGGGAACTGGTCGAAGTGATCGCGGACCTGCTCGACGATGCGCCGGAGCGCGGTCGTCTGCGCCTCGCCGCTGGTGTCGCGGACGAGCACCGCGAGCTGCGCCTCCGCGCCGGCCGCGCCGAAGAGCACCCGGCCTGGGGCGAGATCGAGCGGGATGTCCCTGGCGAGGATGCCGGCGGTCCGGTAATCGGCGATGTCGCGCATCGGCAGCACGTACTGCTCGTCGATGAAGGAGATGATCTTGTCGCCCGTGATGCCCCGGTCGCCCGTGATGACGACGCGCACACCCACGGCCGGGCCCTCCCGAAGCACCCGCATGAACTGGTCGCGGAAGGTCACCAGCTGGTCGGGGTTCATCGTGGAGAGCATGCGCTCCCACCCGTCGACCGCGACCACGGCGTACGGCAGCCGGGTCTCGGGCGAGCTCTGGGCGCGCTGCTCCGAGATGTGGCCCACGCCGGCGGAGGAGAGCACGGCCTGACGGCGCCCGAGCTCCTCCAGCAGCTGCTGGACGAGCCGCGGCAGGCGGTCGGAGTCGAGCTGGGTGACGACGGCGCCCGTGTGCGGGGCATCCACGAGGGGCAGCAGCGCACCGTTGCCGAAGTCGATGACGTAGAGGTGCAGGTCGGCAGGCGAGAACTCCTGCACGAGCTGGCCGAGCACCGTGCGGAGCGCGGTCGTGCGCCCGGAGAGCGCGCCGCCCAGGAAGAGCACGTGCGAGCCGTCCTCGACGCTCCAGGTGAGGCTGCGCTGCGCCTGGTCGGCGGGCACGTCCTCGAGGCCGAGGACGATCGATCCCTCGCGGACGGGCTGGTCCTGGAACTTCTCCAGCGGGAGCACCGCGGGCAGCGGCACGAGCCACGGCGACGGGTTCTTCGGGATGCCGAGCTGCTGCGTCGCCGCGGTGATGAGGTTCACGATGGCGCGCAGGTCTGTGTCGTCGTGGTCGGTGTTCTGCGCGTGCGACGAGGCAGTCTTCGGGTACTTCGCCGGGAAGCCCAGCTGCTCCCAGATCAGCGCGGCCTTGCGGGGCAGCACCTTGACGCTGCGCTGCACGCCGGGCCGGATGCCGGCCACTCGGGCCGTCTGGAACGCGACCGGGGCTGAGGACGGCCCGGTGCGGACGTAGCCGCGGCCGGGCGTCGTCGGGCTGATGAGCGCGGCCTCGCCGGACCCCAGGATGTCGGAGGAGTCGGTGCGATCGGTGACGCGCAGCGCCACGCGAAGGTTGATGTTGGACTGCATCTCGGGCGTGACCACGCCCGAGGGGCGCTGGGTCGCGAGGACGAGGTTCACCCCCAGGGAGCGGCCGACGCGGGCGATCCGGACGAGGCCGTCGATGAACTCGGGCAGCTCGGTGCGCAGCTCGGCGAACTCGTCGATGACGATCATGAGTCGCGCGAGCCCACGGCGGGCCGCGGTGTCGGCGTCCTTCGCCCAGGCCGCGTCGACGTCCTTCGCGTTCATGTCGCGCAGCACCTTCTCGCGCCGCTTCAGCTCGGCGTCGAGCGAGGCGAGCGCGCGCTCGGTCTCACGGGCGTCGAGGTTCGTCACCATGCCGACGGTGTGGGGCAGCCGCTCGCAGTCCGCGAAGGCCGAGCCGCCCTTGTAGTCGACGAGCACGAAGTTCAGCGCATCGGGACGGTTCGCCATCGCGAGGCTCACGACCAGCGCCTGCAGGAACTCGGACTTGCCCGACCCGGTGGTGCCGGCGACGAGGGCGTGCGGCCCGTCGCGGGAGATGTCGACGGCGAACTCGCCCTCGCCGGTCGCCCCGACGACGACGAAGGTGTTGCGCGGCTGCAGCTGCCAGCGCTTGACGATCGGCTCGGGGTCGTCGAGGTCGAGCTGCATGAGGTCGGCGAAGCGCACTGCGGTGGGCAGCATGGCGTCGTCGCCGACGCCGCTGACGTGCCGGAGCGAGCAGAGGCTCCTGGCCAGCTGCTCGCTGCGCGGCACGGAGAGCCCGTCGATGAGGACGACGGGGTGGTAGTCGGTGCCGGTCTCGACGCGCGCGACGGCGGGGTCGCCCGGGTCGATCGCGACGACGCTCTTGGCCTCCTCGGGCAGCCGCGCCCGCTCGGAGTCGATGGCGACGACGTGGATGCCGTGCTTCGCGCCGTGTTCGAGCAGCTGCACCATGCCGGGCAGCATGCGCAGCTTCCGCGCGCCGTCGACCACGACGAGCACGTCGTTCGGCGGTTCGGCGCCGCGCTGGCCGGCGATGCGCATCCGCAGGTCGAGGAGTTCGGAGAGTTCACGCAGCCGCTCGCGGCGGGTGTCGTCGGTGTTGCCGACGGCGGCGACCGCACCGGCGGGCTGCGCGTGCGGCAGCCACTGCACCCAGCCCCACTCGGCCTCGGTGTCGTCGGGGCAGAGCAGCACGAGCTCGGCGTCGCGCGGCGACCGCAGCGTCGCCCAGCCGGCGACGATGGCGCGCGCGAGGTTCCGCGCGGCGTCGGCGGGGCCGGCGATGCCGAGCGGGCCCGAGCGGAGGTCGGCGGCCACGGGGACGGGGGCGACCCCGACCCGACGCGGCAGCGCGCGATCTTTGCCGCCGCCCTCGAAGCGCACGTCGAGGGCGACCTCCGTCACCCCGACGCGGAGTGCGAGCGCGTCGGCGTCGGAGCGGCGGCGCTCCCACAGGCGCGACAGCGGGCGGGTGGCGATGTCGAAGAGCACCACCGGGTCGGGCAGTCGATACCACGACTCGATCCGCTGCAGGCGGGCGAGCTCCTCGATGCGGCGCTCGGCGGCGTGGACCTCGTCGATCCACTGCTGCTCGGTCTTCAGCCCCTTCTTCTTCGCCAGCTTCCGGTTGGTGAGGAACGAGCCGATCACCATGATCGGGCTGGCGGCGGCCATCAGCAGCATGATCGGGCGCTGGAAGACCATGGCCATGGTGACGCCGAGCACGACCGGGATGACGGCGGACAGCCAGGGCATCGGGGACTGGTCGGGGTCGTCGGGCTTGTCGCCGGGGAGGGTGACCACCGGCTGGTCGGCCGCCGGCCGGATCCGGCTCGGGCGGTTGAAGCCGCGGTCGCCGAGCGCGTCGCGGGTGAGGTCGGCGTCGCTGACGGGCGCGACGCCCAGCCGCAGCATGCTCGAGCCGACCTGCACGATGTCGGCGGGGACGATCGTGGTCGGCGCGTCGATCGCGACGCCGTCGATCCAGACCTCGGCTCCGTCGGCCGGCTCGACCGTGGCGGTGAGCGGCGCGGGACGACCGCCGAGACCCGGAGCATCCGTGGACAGCGTGATCGTCGCGTGGTGCGCGGCGAGCGCCGGGTCCGCGATCGAGAGGCTGACGGATGCCCCGCTTCCGACCGTCACCGCGGCGCCGCGGGCGACGGCGACGGAGTCGCCCGCGAACGGGCCCCCGACGACCTCGAGCCTGAGGGTGCCGGCCGGCAGCTCGGCAGGCGCCGATTGCGGGACTTCGGCGCCCGAGAGCACGGGTCCGTCGGCCAGCGGCGTCGCACCCTCGGGGTCGGCGCCGAGGGTCTCAGGCGGGACGCCGAGCGATTCGGCGACCTCGCCGACGGTCGTGCCCTCGTCGACGTCGAGCATCCACGAACCGCCGGCTTCGCCGGCGCGCTGGTCGAGCGTGAGTCGGAGGCTCATGGGGCCTGCCTTTCAGGGATGGTCACCGGGCACCCACCCGGTCGAGGACGGCGATGAGCGGGTCGAACGCGCCGCCGCGGTCGGTGTGCTCGACCGGGGGCGGGGGCACGAAGACGGTGAGGGTGGGCTCCTCGCCGTCGCCGACGGGCGCGACGGGCACGGGGCCACCATCGGGCAGGTCGGATGCCTCAGGCACGAGCGTGATCGAACCGGCGGCCTGTTCGCCGTCGGCGGTGACGAGGAAGCCGAACTGGTCGACCGCTCCTCCGCCGGCGTAGTGCGCGCGGCCGTCGGGGTCGCAGCTCACGGAGCCGTGGATGGCTCGCCCGCAGCCGACGAAGGCGACGTCGGCGTCGCCGAGCGAGGATGCCAGCTGACCGAGGTCGATCTCGGCGGTGCCGTCGGCGCCGATCGGCGCGAAGACGTCGAGGGCGATGAGCGGGTCGGGCCCGGCTCGGTAGACGCCGATCGGGATCGTCGCCTCGGTGCTCGACCCGAACTCGTCGACGACGCGGATGGACAGTTCGGCGGGCCCCGTGAAGTCGGATGCGGCGCGGAAGACGAGGTGCGTCGGAGTCGCCCAGGCGCTGCCCGCACGCGACGGGTCGATCGCGCCCGCCCGGACGCGGATGCCCTCGCCGCATCTCGTGCAGGTGAGCCCGAGCTCCGACAGCGGCACGCGGAGCAGACTGCCCGCCGCCACCGGGCGGGCCGTCGCCGCGGGTGCGAGGGCGGGTGCCGGCGGCGGTGCGAGATGCGCCCGGTACGACACGGTCATCGACACGGATCCATCGGTGAGCGGCACCGGCACCACGATGATGCCCGCCTCGGGGTCGTAGTCGGGCGCCGCGAGGGTGAGGCCCGTCTCGTCGCACGAGGTCACGAGGGGACCTGCGGCGAGCGGCACCGCGCAGTCGGCGATCCGCCACGGCGGCGCGGGTTCGATCTTCACGGATTCGAGGTACGGCACCTCGACGTCGGCGCCGCCGGGAGGTTCCGGGAGCGCATCGTCGGCTGCGGCCGGAAGGGCGAGCGCGGCCCACGCGAGCGGCAGCGCGACGGCGAGCGCCGTCAGCCGTGCACCCCGACTCACCCTGCTCCTCCCCGCACGCCGAGACCGACCTCGCGCACCGATATAGCATGGTACGCGGTCGGCGCCGCCGGCCAGCGCGACGAGGAGGGACGGCGATGACCGATCGGCTCATGCCGCCCACGGGTCGCGCCGTCGTCGGCCGTGCTCCCGGTCAGCCGGTGCTCGGCGGCCACGCGGGCGCGCGCGCGCTCGGCAACGGTTCGACCGTGCTGCCCGAGCTCGCGGACGCGCCGGCACGCGAGCGGCGCTGGTGGCGGCATCCCGCGTTCCTCGTCTCGAGCATCCTCACGATCCTCGCGCTGGGAGCGGCGGTGACCTGGTGGATCGTCTCGGCGCTGACCGACGACTCGGTCCGCGTGAGCGGGCTCGCGGCGACCTCCGAAGGCGCCTACCTGCACCTCGACTGGGGCGGACCCGACGCCGCGTACGCCCTCTACGCCGTCGATGCCGACGGCGAGGCGGTCGACCTGACCCAGCTCGTCCGGGGCACGGAGGCGTGGATCCCGAGCGCACTCGGGCTCTACGACGACGCCACCTGCTTCGTGGTGCGGCCCGCCGGTGAATCGGCCGAGGTCACCCTCGACGCCCAGGCGCTCGAGTCGCAGCGCGGCGCCGGCGTCTGCGCGGCGGACGCGGGGGCCTGATGCGGCCACGAGCCGCACGCCGGGCCACGGGCGCCCTCGCGACCGCGCTCGCGCTCGCCTCCGTCACCGGCTGCGCCTCGGCCGCCCCCCAGCCGACCGCGCCGCCCGGTATCGAGCTCGAAGACTACGACCCGGAGCAGGGCAACGGCCTCTGGCTCGCGCCCGACGACCAACTGCGCGACCTCATCGTCGAGGCGGCACGCGGTGGCGGATCCGTCCACGTGACCGGGACGTTCACCGAGACGACGCAGCCGGATCCCGAAGCCGACCCGGTGCGCGGTCGGACCCTGTCCATCGACCTGCGCGGGCACGCCGGTGTGCTGACCGGCCAGCTCTCCGCCGGCGCGGCGCAGGCGACCGTCGTCATCGACGAGGGCAGCTCGCGAGTCCGGGGCAACGCCGCCTACGCCGAGTCGATCGGCTCGCCGGGCACCGCCGACACGGTCGTGTGCACCGTGGGCGCGGAACCGCTCGTGGACCGGTGGGCTCCCATGCTCGATCCCGTCGAGATCGTCGCGGCCCTGCTCGAGGGCGGCGAGCTCTCCGTCGCCGCACCCGCGGGCGACGAGGACGTGCTCGAGGTCGTCATCGGCGAGGGCGAGGCGCCGGTCGGCGTGATGACGGTCGAGCGGTTCGGTCCGGCCCTGCCGCGCACGTTCACCGCCGCAGACCAGACCGGCGACGCGGTCTTCACGTTCGCCGAGTGGGGCGTCGAGCCCGACCTCGCCGCAGCGGCGGCTGCGCTGCCCTGCCCCGAGGGCTGACGCGGCTCGCCGACCCTGACCGCGGCCGGCCCGGCCCGATTCAGCGGATCCGGTCGGTTGAGCGGATCGGGTCGGTTCAGCAGATCGAGTCGGCTCAGCGGATCGGGCGCGGCCCGGCGGCGAGTTCGCGGTCGTAGGCCTCCATGGCGAGCCGGTTCCGCTCGGTGACGGTGCGCCCTCGGGCGGCGATCCAGCCGCCGAGCCAGATCGGGATCTCGCGCGCGATGATGAACGAGGCCACCGCGAACGGATCGAGCCAGCGCTGGTTGACGAAGTCGACCGCCTGCTCGGGCGTGAGCGTCCACGCGCTCACGGTCAGCAGCGCCGCCCCGATGTACGAGAAGTACACGAACACGGCGACCAGGAGCCCGAACACCGCGTACGCCCACCAGCCACCGCGATTCACGATCACGGTGAGCACGGCGAAGCCGATGAAGAACGCGATGACCGGCACCCAGTACACCGGCTGCATGACGAAGCCGACGAACGCGTCGGCGCCGTCCCCGCGGCCGACGCCGTAGTAGCTGATCAGCAGGTACGCCACGCCCGCATAGAGCGCCGCGAACGCGACGGTGCCGAGCAGGGCGACGAGCACCCCGAAGCCGCGGTTGCTGCGCGCCTTCGGCGGCGTGGGCGCCTGCACGTAGACGGTCTGCGGCGCCTGGTAGGCCGGCTGCTCGCCCGCGAGCGTCGCGGCGCCGAGGCCCGCGCCGGCCGCAGCGGGCGGCACATACGTCTCACGGCGCACCGAGTCGGCCGGGACCGGCTCGGGCGTGGCATCGTCGGATGCGACATCCACCGCGTTCGCCCGCTGCACGGCGGCGTCCAACCGAGCCTGCGCGTCGGCGTCGGGGTCGGACTCGATCACCACGGTGTCCTGCACGACCGCACCGTCGTCGGTCTCGACGACGGACTCCGTCTCGGTGACGCGCGTCGCTCCGGACGGCTCGCCCGCAGCGGGCTCCCCCGCAGCGAGTCGGGACTCATCGGTCGAGGCATCCGTCACCGGCGTGTCCTCGACGTGCTCCTCGGGCGGCGTCGCGCCGGCGTCCACCGGTTCGTCACGGCCTGCGTCGCGGCCATCCGTGCTCGTCATGATCGCGCTCCTTCCGGGCACCCCTCGCACCCGTGGTCGGCCCATGCTAGCAACGGGCCGCCCCCGGGCCCCGGAGGCGGCGCGGCGCTTCGCTCAGCCGAAGATCGCCGTCACGATGTCGTGGGTGTACCCGTCCGGGCCGGTGTTCACCCAGAGGGTCGCGATCCAGACGTCGTCGCGGAAGAAGTGCGATTCGCCGGCCTGGCCGTCGGGCGAGGGCGGCGTCTCGGTGACGCACCGCGTCCCGCCGAGCTCCTCGTAGCAGGAGTACCCTGCCGCGGCGAACGCCCCTGACATGGCCCCCGCCTGCTCGGGCGTGACCCGGGCCAGGTTGGTGGTGAGCCCCCGGTCGGAGCCGCCGTTCGGGTGGCCCCACGCGCACTCGAGCACGACGGTGGAATCGAGCAACGCGACCGCGTCTGCATCGCGCGAGCCGCGGTGGACGCCGCTCTCCGGCTCGAGCGTCCAGGCCGGGTTCAGCACCAGCGGCGCGAACTCGCCCGACCAGTCCTTCGTGTAGATCTCGGCGCAGTCCGACGGCAGCGCCGTGCCGGACGGCGGCGTGGACGCCGGAGCATCCGTCGCGGGCGCTGCGGTCGCGTCATCCGCCGCTGACCCGGTCGGCGGTGCCGAGGCGCCCGCATCGGCCGAGGGACCCCCGCGGCCCGGCCCGATGACGATGCCCACGACGACCACCGCGAGCAGCACGACCGCCGCCGCGACGACCAGCCAGAACACGGGCCGGCGCCCGATCGGCACTCCGGAGGCGGGCGGGTCCTGCGTCATCGCGGGCCTTTCGGTCGGGGCGGGTCTTGGGGCGCGTCGATGGATGCTAACGTCCGCGACGGCCTGGCGCCAGAGGCATCCGATCGCCCGCCCGCGTTCCCGCCGCCGACCGGCGGGCGACGGACCGAGCCTCGGAGACGCCGAAGGGCCCCGGGGAACACCCCGGGGCCCTTCGCGACTCACTCGCCTAGCTGTAGTTGCCGGGCGTGAAGTCGTCGCTCGAGAACGCGTCGAAGTCGACGAAGCTGAGGTCGCCCTCGCTGAACGCCGCGTCGTCGGCGAAGATGCGGTTCGGGTACCGCTCCGCCTTCGCCTCCTCCGTGGCCTCGACCGTGACGTTGCGGTACTTCGCCAGGCCGGTGCCGGCCGGGATCAGCTTTCCGATGATCACGTTCTCCTTGAGGCCGACGAGCGGGTCGGACTTGCCCTCCATGGCGGCCTGCGTGAGCACGCGGGTCGTCTCCTGGAAGGACGCGGCCGACAGCCACGACTCGGTCGCGAGCGAGGCCTTGGTGATGCCCATGACCTCCTGACGGGCCGAAGCCGTCTTCTTGCCCTCGGTGAGCGCGGCGCGGTTGATCTCGTTGTACCGCGAACGGTCGACGAGCTCACCCGGCAGCAGGTCGGTGTCGCCGTGGTCGACGACGGTGACCTTGCGCAGCATCTGACGCACGATGACCTCGATGTGCTTGTCGTGGATCGGCACACCCTGCGAGCGGTAGACGTCCTGCACGCCGTTCACCAGGTGCTTCTGCACCTCGCGCACGCCCTTGACCCGGAGGACCTCCTTCGGGTCGACCGTGCCGGCGATCAGCTGCTGGCCGAGCTCGACGTGCTGGCCGTCCTCGACGAGCAGCGTCGAACGCTTGAGCACGTTGTACGTGATCGGCTCGTCGCCGTTGTCGGGCGTGAGGATGACCTTGCGCTGCTTCTCGGTCTCGTCGATCGTGATGCGGCCGGCGGCCTCCACGATCGGCGACGCGCCCTTCGGGGTGCGCGCCTCGAACAGCTCCTGCACGCGGGGCAGACCCTGCGTGATGTCGTCCGCCGAGGCCGAACCACCCGTGTGGAAGGTACGCATCGTCAGCTGCGTGCCGGGCTCACCGATCGACTGGGCCGCGATGATGCCGACGGCCTCACCGAGGTCGACCAGCTTGCCGGTCGCGAGCGAACGGCCGTAGCAGGCCGCGCAGACGCCGACCGCGGACTCGCAGGTCAGCACCGAACGCACGCGGATCGACTCGACCCCCGCCGCAACGAGCTTGTCGATGAGCACGTCGCCCACGTCGGAGCCCGCCTCGGCGATGACCTCGCCCTTGGCGTTCACCGCGTCGGCAGCGAGCGACCGGGCGAACACCGAGTTCTCGACGTTCGGGTCGCGCACGAGCTCGCCAGAGGCGTCGACCGCCGCGATCGGCAGCTCGAGGCCCTTCGTGGTGCCGCAGTCGTCCTCGCGGATGATGACGTCCTGCGAGACATCCACCAGACGACGCGTGAGGTAGCCCGAGTCCGCCGTACGGAGCGCCGTGTCGGCGAGGCCCTTGCGGGCACCGTGCGTGGCGATGAAGTACTCCGCCACCGACAGGCCCTCGCGGTACGAGGAGATGATCGGGCGAGGGATGATCTCACCCTTCGGGTTGTTCACGAGGCCTCGCATACCGGCGATGTTGCGCACCTGCAGCCAGTTACCACGGGCACCGGAGGTCACCATGCGGTTGATGGTGTTCTCCGGGTTCGAGCCGAACTCCTCCTGCATGGCCTTGGCGACCTCGTCGGTGGCCTTCGTCCAGATCTGGATGAGCTCCTGACGACGCTCGAGGTCGGTCGTGAGGCCCTTGTCGAACTGACCCTGGACCTTCGCGGCCTGCTTCTCGTACTTCGAGACGATCTCGCGCTTCTGCGGGAGCTCGACGATGTCCGACAGGGCGACGGTCACGCCGGAACGGGTCGCCCAGCGGAAGCCGGCGTCCTTGATCCGGTCGAGCGTCGCGGCCACCTCGGTCTTCGGGTAGCGCTCGGCGAGGTCGTTGACGATCTGCGAGATCTGCCCCTTGCCGGCCTGCTGGTTGAAGTACGGGTAGTCCACCGGCAGCGCCTCGTTGAAGAGGGCGCGGCCGAGGGTCGTCTCCATGAGGAACGGCTTGCCGGCCTCGAAGCCCTCGGGCTCGGTGCCCTCGGCGAAGTGCAGCCCCTCGAGGCGGATCTTCACCTTGGCGCCGAGGTCGAGCTCGTGGCGGCCCGGGCGGTTCTGGTCGAACGCCAGGATCGCCTCGGCGATCGACGAGAACGCGCGGCCCTCGCCGGCGCCGCCGGGCTTCTCCGTCGTGAGGTGGTGCAGACCGATGATCATGTCCTGGGACGGCAGGGTCACCGGACGACCGTCGGACGGCTTCAGGATGTTGTTCGAGGCGAGCATCAGGATGCGGGCCTCGGCCTGAGCCTCGACCGACAGCGGCAGGTGCACGGCCATCTGGTCGCCGTCGAAGTCCGCGTTGAACGCGGCGCAGACGAGCGGGTGGAGCTGGATGGCCTTGCCCTCGACCAGCTGCGGCTCGAACGCCTGGATGCCGAGACGGTGCAGCGTGGGCGCACGGTTCAGCAGCACGGGGCGCTCACGGATGATCTCCTCGAGGACGTCCCACACCTGCGGGCGCGACCGCTCGACCATGCGCTTGGCAGCCTTGATGTTCTGCGCGTGGCTGAGGTCGATGAGGCGCTTGATCACGAACGGCTTGAAGAGCTCCAGCGCCATCTGCTTCGGCAGACCGCACTGGTGCAGCTTCAGCTGCGGGCCGACGACGATGACCGAACGGCCCGAGTAGTCGACGCGCTTGCCGAGCAGGTTCTGGCGGAACCGGCCCTGCTTGCCCTTCAGCATGTCGGAGAGCGACTTCAGCGCCCGGTTGCCGGTGCCCGTGACGGGGCGACCACGACGGCCGTTGTCGAACAGCGCGTCGACGGCCTCCTGCAGCATCCGCTTCTCGTTGTTGACGATGATCTCGGGCGCGCCGAGGTCGAGGAGTCGACGGAGACGGTTGTTGCGGTTGATCACACGACGGTAGAGGTCGTTGAGGTCGGAGGTCGCGAAGCGGCCGCCGTCGAGCTGCACCATCGGGCGGAGCTCCGGCGGGATGACCGGGACCACGTCGAGCACCATCGCCGCCGGCGAGTTGCCGGTCTGGAGGAAGGAGTTGACGACCTTCAGACGCTTGATGGCGCGGATCTTCTTCTGACCCTTGCCCTCGGCGATCTGCAGGTGCAGGTCTTCCGCCTCGGCCGCGAGGTCGAAGCTCAGCAGGCGCTTCTTGATGGCCTCGGCGCCCATGTAGGCCTCGAAGTACATGCCGAAGCGGTCCTGCAGCTCCTGGAAGACCGAGTCCTCCGGCTTGAGGTCGCCGACCTTGAGGGTGCGGAAGTCCTCCCACACGCGCTCGAGGTGCGCGATCTGCTCGTCGGCGGACTTGCGGACCTGGGCCATCTCCTTGTCGGCGGCGGCCTCGGCACGCTTCTTCTGGTCGGACTTGGCGCCCTCCGCCTCGAGTGCGGCGAGCTCCTCCTCCTTGCGGGCCATGAGCGTCGCGATGCGCGCGTCGCGCTGGTCGCCGATGGTCTTGATCTCGAGCCGCAGCTCATTCTCGAGGCCCGGCATGTCGGCGTGACGACCCTCGTCGTCGACGTCGATCACCATGTAGGCGGCGAAGTAGATGACCTTCTCGAGGTCCTTCGGCGCCATGTCGAGCAGGTAGCCCAGGCGGCTCGGCACACCCTTGAAGTACCAGATGTGCGTCACCGGGGCGGCGAGCTCGATGTGGCCCATCCGCTCGCGGCGGACGGAGGACTTGGTGACCTCCACGCCGCAGCGCTCGCAGACGATGCCCTTGAAGCGGACCCGCTTGTACTTGCCGCAGGCGCACTCCCAGTCGCGGGAGGGCCCGAAGATCTGCTCGCCGAACAGACCGTCCTTCTCGGGCTTCAGCGTGCGGTAGTTGATCGTCTCGGGCTTCTTGACCTCACCGTAGGACCACTTGCGGATGTCCTCAGCGGTGGCCAGGCCGATACGAAGCTCGTCAAATGTGGTTGCGTCGAGCAATTTCTCTCCTTGAGAAGTTTCCTGAAGTCGTTCTTCGTGCCTGGCTTAGATCTCGTCGATGTTCGACGACTCGAAGCGCGCGGAGATGTTGATGCCGAGCTCCTCCGCCGCGCGGAAGGCCTCGTCATCGGTGTCGCGGAGCGAGACCGCGGTGCCGTCGGCCGAGAGGACCTCGACGTTCAGGCACAGCGACTGCATCTCCTTCATGAGCACCTTGAAGGACTCGGGGATGCCGGGCTCCTGGATGTTCTCGCCCTTGACGATCGCCTCGTAGACCTTGACGCGGCCGAGGATGTCGTCGGACTTGATGGTGAGGAGCTCCTGCAGGGCGTAGGCGGCGCCGTACGCCTCGAGCGCCCACACCTCCATCTCGCCGAAGCGCTGACCGCCGAACTGCGCCTTTCCACCGAGCGGCTGCTGGGTGATCATCGAGTACGGGCCCGTCGAGCGCGCGTGGATCTTGTCGTCGACGAGGTGGTGCAGCTTCAGGATGTACATGTAGCCGACCGAGACCGGGTACGGGAAGGGCTCGCCCGAACGACCGTCGAAGAGCTGCGTCTTGCCGGTCGAGTCGATGAGCCGCTCGCCGTCGCGGTTCGGCAGCGTCGAGTCGAGCAGACCCGCGATCTCCTCCTCGAGGGCGCCGTCGAACACCGGGGTCGCGACCTTGGTGCCGGGGGCGGCCTCGTGGGCCTCCTTCGGGAGACGCTTGGCCCAGGCCGGGTTGCCCTCGACCTTCCAGCCCTGCTTCGCGATCCACCCGAGGTGGGTCTCGAGGACCTGGCCGAAGTTCATGCGGCCGGGGATGCCGAGCGGGTTCAGGATGACGTCCACCGGGGTGCCGTCCGCGAGGAACGGCATGTCCTCGACGGGCAGGATCTTCGAGATGACGCCCTTGTTGCCGTGGCGTCCGGCGAGCTTGTCGCCCTCGGTGATCTTGCGCTTCTGGGCGATGTAGACGACCACGCGCTGGTTGACGCCCGAGCCGAGCTCGTCGTCGCCGTCCTGCGCGTCGAACACCTTGACGCCGATGATCGTGCCCTGCTCGCCGTGGGGCACCTTCAGCGACGTGTCGCGGACCTCGCGGCTCTTCTCGTTGAAGATCGCGCGGAGCAGCCGCTCCTCGGCCGACAGCTCGGTCTCGCCCTTCGGCGTGACCTTGCCGACGAGGATGTCGCCGGGGCGGACCTCGGCGCCGATGCGGATGATGCCGCGCTCGTCGAGGTCGGCGAGCAGGTCGGGGCTTACGTTCGGCAGGTCGCGGGTGATCTCCTCCTTGCCGAGCTTGGTGTCGCGGGCGTCGACCTCGTACTCCTCGATGTGGATCGAGGAGAGGACGTCGTCCTTCACCAGGTTCTGGCTGAGGATGATCGCGTCCTCGAAGTTGTGACCCTCCCACGGCATGAACGCCACGAGGAGGTTCTTGCCGAGCGCGAGCTCGCCGTTGTCGGTCGCGGGACCGTCGGCGATGACCTCGCCGGCCTCGATGCGGTCGCCCGCCGAGACGATGACGCGGTTGTTGTAGCTCGTGCCCTGGTTGGAGCGGTCGAACTTGCGCAGGAAGTAGGTCTGCGTGCCGCCCTCGTCGAGCTGGACGGTGACCGAGTCGGCCGAGACCTCGGTGACGACACCCGACCGGTCGGCCGTGATCACGTCGCCGGCGTCGATCGCGGCGTAGCCTTCCATACCGGTGCCGACGAACGGCGAGTCGCTGCGCAGCAGCGGCACGGCCTGGCGCTGCATGTTCGCACCCATGAGGGCGCGGTTCGCGTCGTCGTGCTCGAGGAACGGGATGAGCGAGGTGCCGACCGACACCATCTGGCGCGGGGAGACGTCCATGTAGCCGATCTCGTCCGCGGGGAACAGGTCGACCTCGCCGCCCTTCTTGCGCGCGAGGACGCGGTCCTCGGCGAAGTGCGAGTCCTTCGTGAGCGGCGCGTTGGCCTGGGCGACGATGAAGTCGTCCTCCTCCGCGGCGGTCAGGTAGTCGATCTGCTCGGTGACCTTGCCGTTCACGACCTTGCGGTACGGCGTCTCGATGAAGCCGAACGAGTTGATGCGCGCGAAGGACGCGAGCGAGCCGATGAGGCCGATGTTCGGGCCTTCCGGCGTCTCGATCGGGCACATGCGGCCGTAGTGCGAGGGGTGGACGTCGCGGACCTCGACGCCCGCGCGGTCGCGCGAGAGACCGCCGGGGCCGAGCGCCGAGAGGCGGCGCTTGTGGGTCAGCCCCGCGAGCGGGTTGTTCTGGTCCATGAACTGCGACAGCTGCGAGGTGCCGAAGAACTCCTTGATCGCGGCGACGACGGGTCGCACGTTGATCAGGGTCTGCGGCGTGATGGCCTCGATGTCCTGCGTGGTCATGCGCTCGCGGACGACGCGCTCCATGCGCGACAGACCGGTGCGGACCTGGTTCTGGATCAGCTCGCCGACGGCGCGGATGCGACGGTTGCCGAAGTTGTCGATGTCGTCGACGTCGAGACGGATTTCGACATCCTTGCCGCCGCGGCGGCCGGGCAGCGTCGGGCGGTCCTCGTGCAGGGCGACGAGGTACTTGATCGTGGCGACGATGTCCTGCACCGTGAGCACCGAGTCCGTCAGCGGGGCCTCGAGGCCGAGCTTCTGGTTGATCTTGTACCGGCCGACCTTGGCGAGGTCGTAGCGCTTCGGGTTGAAGTAGAAGTTGTCGAGGAGCGCACGCGCGGCCTCGGCGGCGACCTGCTCGCCCGGACGGAGCTTGCGGTAGATGTCCTTCAGCGCCTCTTCCTTCGTGAGGATGTTGTCCTTCTCGAGGGTGAGGGCGATGGACTCGTAGCCGGCGAACTCCTCGAGGATCTCCTCGGAGGTGAGGCCGAGGGCCTTGAGGAACACCGTGACCGACTGCTTGCGCTTGCGGTCGATGCGGACGCCGACCTGGTCGCGCTTGTCGATCTCGAACTCGAGCCAGGCACCGCGGCTCGGGATGACGCGAGCGGAGTAGATGTCCTTGTCGCTGGTCTTGTCGGGCGTGCGCTCGAAGTAGACGCCGGGCGAGCGGACGAGCTGCGAGACGACGACGCGCTCGGTGCCGTTGATGACGAAGGTGCCCTTGGGGGTCATCAGGGGGAAGTCGCCCATGAAGACCGTCTGGGTCTTGATCTCACCCGTGAGGTGGTTCATGAACTCTGCGTTGACGTACAGCGGAGCGGAGTAGGTCTTGCCCTTCTCCTTGCACTCGTCGATCGTGTACTTCGGCGGCTCGAGCTCGGGGTTCGTGAACGAGAGCTGCATGGTCTCGCCGAGGTCCTCGATGGGCGAGATCTCCTCGAAGATCTCCTCGAGGCCGGTGGCCTCGGGAAGGTCCTGACGACCTTCCTCGACCGCAGCAGCGACGCGCGCCTTCCACGCATCGTTGCCGACGAGCCAGTCGAAGCTCTCCGTCTGGAGAGCGAGCAGGTCGGGTACCGTGAGGGTATCGGTGACCTTCGCGAAGGAGAGGCGGCTCGCACCTCGTCCGTTCTTGGGGTTGGGCGTGGTTGCGTTGCGCGCAGCAGCCAAGGAAATGACCTCCAGGGCCCGTCGGGCCGGTTCACTGTCGATGGTGGTGGAGTGGACCCCTCAGACGGTTGCGGAACCAGGTGGCCGAATGGCACCGGGCTCGCAGGAAGCCGACCGCAATATGAAGGCAAGTTGGGTCTGGGAGCGCAAACCTCAACTATATGCGATGCGACGCGCCATGTCCAGTCGAATTCTTGATTTGTTCCGCGATGTCGGGTATAACCTGCGCGCGCCTCTGTTGCGACCGCCTGCGAACGGGCATTCTTGGTGCACCCCGCCGCCACCACGAGGAGCTCAGATGCCCGATCCCGCGTCCGCAACACCAGCGACGGATGCCCCGCCCCGCACCGCTGGAGGGCGACCCTCTCCCGCCACGCCGGGACTGCGCGGCGTGCGTCGCGGCGCCGTCATCGTCCTGGTCGTCGCGCTCGGGGTCGCCGCCGTCATCGGCATCCTCGTGCTGCTCGGTTCCCGGTTCGGCGATGCGCAGCTCATGGTCCTCCTGACGACCCTGCTCGTCGCGGGCTTCAGCGGCGTGGTGCTCTGCCACCTCGCGATCGTCGGGCGTGCCGTGCGCGTGGTCGGATTCGTCGGACTCGCCGTCAGCGCGCTCGCCCTCGTGCTCGGGGTGGTGACGATCTGGGTTCCGTGGTCGCCGGAGACCGACCCGTGGATCGGCTGGGTGAGCCGCGGATTCCTGATCGCGGGCGTCGCCGCGGTGAGCCTCGCCCACGCCAATCTGCTGCTGCTCCTCGCGGGCCGGCGAGAGCTCGCGGTGCGTGTGGCGCTCGGCGTCACCCTGGCCGCCATCGCGGTCGTCGCCGTCATGATCCTGCTGCCCGTGCTCACCGTCTGGCCGTCGTCGGACGAATACTGGCGGGCGCTCGGCATCGCCGCCATCGTCGACGGCCTCGGCACGATCGCGCTGCCCGTGATCGCCGCGCTGCTCCGGTCCCGGCCGGCCGCCGCCGACGCAGCGGCATCTCCGCTCGAGCAGCGGATCGGCCGCCTCGTCGCCGCGACCGGTCTCGACCGCGACGCCCTCCTGACCGCGGCGCTCGACGCCTTCGAGGCGGCGCCGCGCCCCGAGCGTGCCGCACGGTGACCCCGCCACGATGACATGACCAGCGGCATCGAGTTCGACGTCGACGGCATCGCCGGCGGCGTGACGCTCCTCGTCGACGGGTACGCGCAGTCCCACGTCGACCCGGCCGACCCGACCCGGCTGTTCTTCGAGTACGTGCGACGCATCGGCCACGTGATCGACGCGATCGGGCTGCCGGGGCAGCCGATCCGCGCGCTCCACCTGGGCGGCGGCGGCCTGACGCTCCCCCGCTATGTCGAGGCGACTCGGCCGGGGTCCCACCAGGTCGTCGTCGAGCACGACGCCGAGCTCGTGCGCCAGGTGCTCGACCGCCTGCCGCTCGCCTCGGGCTCGGATGTCGCGATCTCGGTGACGGATGCCTCGTCGGCACTGCCGGCCCTCGCGCCGGCGTCGTTCGACCTCGTGGTGCTCGACCTCTACACGGGCCTCGAGCCTCCCGCGTTCACGACCGAGCCCGGGTTCCTCGCCGACGCGCTCGGCAGGCTCGCCCCCGGCGGCGTCCTCGCCGCCAACGTGGCCGACGCCGCCGGGCTCGGCCGGCTTCGGCACCTGGCCCGTGCGACCGCGCGGGTGCGGCCGGAGGCGGTGCTGCTGGTCGCCGGGGACCCGGCGGTGGTGAGCGGCGCGGAGGAGGGCAACGCGGTGCTGGTCGTCGCGCCCGCGGGCGTGCCCGACGGGCTGGAGCAGCGCCTGCGAGAGCGCGGCCCCCACCCCGCCGACGTCCTGGCGGGCCCGCGCCTCGACTTCGTGCTCTGGAGCGCCTGCTGAGCTCGCGCCACGTCGTGGCCGGGGCCGGCACCGGGCTGCCCCACCGGACGGCGCGGTAGCGTGGCATCCGTGTCCGCACCCGAACGCCGGCTCGCCGCGAGCGGCCATCTCGCCCGACTCGAGGAGTCGCGGCAGTCGCCAGGGTCGTGGACCCTGTACGTCGACGGCACCCCGCAGTCGCACGTCGAGCTCGACCGGCCCGAGTGGCTCGGGTTCGAGTACGTGCGCCGCATCGGCCACGCGGCCGACCTCGTCGCGCCGGCCGGCGAGCCGATCACCGCGCTGCACCTCGGCGGCGGCGCCCTGACGCTGCCGCGCTACGTCGCGGCCACCCGGCCGGGATCGCGCCAACAGGTCGTCGAGCTCGAGCCCGACCTCGTCGCGTTCGTGCGCGAGCACCTGCCGCTGCCGCGCGGCGCGCAGATCCGCGTGCGCACGGGCGACGCGCGCGACGTGCTCGCGAAGCTGCCCGCCGGGCTCGACGGCGCCGTCGATCTCGCGGTCGTCGACATCTTCTCGGGCGCCCGCACCCCCGCGCACGTGACGAGCGCGGAGTTCTACGGCCTGCTCGTGCCGCGGCTCTCCGCGCGGGGCATCCTCGCTGTGAACGTCGCCGACGGCGCCGGCCTCGCGTTCGCCAGGTCGCAGGCGGCGACCCTCTCGCACGTGTTCGCGCACGTCGCGATCGCGGCCGACGCGACGATGCTGAAGGGTCGCCGGTTCGGCAACGTCGTGATGTACGCGTCGGCCGCGCCGCTGCCGTTCGACCGGATGCCCCGTCTGCTCGCGAGCGATCCCGCGCCGGCGAAGCTCGTCGAGGGCGACGAGCTCCGCCGGTTCGAGGCGGGCGCGCGGATCGTCACCGACGCGACGGCCGTGCCGAGCCCGCCGCCCGCGCGCTCGGTGTTCCTCAGCCGCTGACGGGACTCACGGCGACGGGCGTCACTCGCCGCCGACGCGCTTCACCGCGCTCGGCGCCGACTCGTTCCACACCCGGTCGAGCGCCGTGACGGCGTACCGGTACGCGGTGCCCGGCGCCGCGGTCTCGTCGACGAAGCGCTGGACCACGCCCGAGGCGGCCCGGACGGTGCCCACGAGGTTCCGGGCGTCCTCGATGTCGATCGGGCCCTCGGCGCCCTCGGCGCGGTACACGGCGAACGATGTCGCGCGGCGCGACGGCGGCGCGGCATCCGACCACTGCAGCTCGATACCGGCGCCCGCCCGCTTCGCGTGCGCGAGGACCGGCTCGCGCACGGCGGTCGCGGGCAGCCACTCCATGGCGGGCACGATCGCCGGACGCGAGTAGTGGTCGGCCAGCACGCGCGACATCGAGCCCTTCGGGTCGGCCGGCACGTGCTTCGCGGAGAAGTACACGTTGCCGTGCACCGGCCGCCCCGACGCGTCGAGCTCGCGGTCGAAGGTCAGATGGTTCGACAGCTCGGCGGGGTCGGTGAACACGCCGGACGTCACCTTGTAGAGCGCCTCGCCGATGTAGAGATGGGTGCCGGATGTCGCCGCCACGTCGGCCCACCAGGGTGCCAGCTTCGCGTAGTCGGCGACCGCGAGGCCGAACTGCCAGTAGATCTGCGGGTTGATGTAGTCGAGCCAGCCCTCGAGCACCCACTTCCGGGTGTCGGCGAACTGCAGGTCGTACGACTGCGAGCCGCCGGTCTCCGACCCGAGCGGATCGCTGGCCTTGTTCCGCCAGATGCCGAAGGGGCTGATGCCGAACTTCACCCACGGCTTCAGCGCCTTGATGCGCTCGGAGATCGAGCGCACGAAGGTGTCGACGTTGTGCCGGCGCCAGTCGGCGATGTCGTCGAAGCCGGCGCCGTGGGCGGCGAACGTCGCCGCGTCGGGGATCGTCTGGCCCGCGACGGGGTACGGGTAGAAGTAGTCGTCGAAATGGACGCCGTCGAGGTCGTAGTGCTCGACGGAGTGGAGGATGGCCTGCTGGATGTGCTCCTGGGTCTCGGGCAGGCCCGGGTCGAAGTAGAGCTTCCCGCCGTACGCCCAGATCCATTCGGGGTGCACGCGGGCGGGGTGCTCGGGCACGAGCGTCGACGGGTCGGCGCCCATCGAGACGCGGTACGGGTTGTACCAGGCGTGCAGCTCGAGGTTGCGACGGTGGGCCTCCTCGACGATGAAGGCGAGCGGGTCGTAGCCGGGGTCCTGCCCCTGGACGCCCGTGAGGTACTGCGACCACGGCTCGAGCGGGCTCGGCCAGAACGCGTCGGCCGTGGGGCGCACCTGCACGAAGACGGCGTTCAGGTTGAACTGCTCGGCCACGTCGAGCCAGTGCAAGAACTCGGCGCGCTGCTCGTCGGCACTGAGCCCGGTCCGGCTCGGCCAGTCGATGTTCACGACGGACGAGATCCACATCGCGCGGAGTTCGCGCTTGCGCGGGGCGAACGCGGCGGTCGCCTGCGCAGCGGCGCCCGCTTCGGCGGCACGGGCGGGCGCGGCGTGCAGCGTGCCCACCGTGACGGTGAACGCCGAGGCGGCGACGCCCGCGGCGGCGAGGGTCAGAAACCCCCGGCGGTCGAGGCGGGCTGGGGCTGGGTCATGCGGGGTGGTCGTCATCGATCCTCCATCGGCCGGCGGTGGTCCGCGCCCCGGCCGTGCGTCAATGGTCGGCCGGGCCGCGTCAGCAGTGCATTGCGGAAGATACTTCCACGATCCAGCCCGAGTGTGAAGAGAATTTTCCAGCTGCCCTCGCTGCTCCGTCGCGCCTACACGTGCCGGAAGCGCACCGCCTGCCCCGGCCGCACCTGCGCGAGCCGATCGAGCGAGGCCGGGTCGACGACCGCGACGACCGGATACCCGCCCGTGACCGGCCGGTCGGCGAGCAGGATCGTCGGCGATCCCGACGGGGGCACCTGGATCGCCCCCGGCACGGTCGCCTCGCTCGGCAATTCCCCCGCATGACGATGCAGAGGGCGGCCCTCCAGTCGTGCGCCGACGCGGTCGGAGTCGGGCGAGAGCCGCCACTCGCCGTCGACCAGCCCGGCGAGCGAGGCCGGCGTCAGCCAGTCGGCCCGCGGTCCCGGCAGCAGACCGAGGGTCACGGCTTCGACGGGCGGCGGGAACGCCGCCTCCTGGTCGAGCACGGGCACGGATGCCTCGGGCTCGACGCCGATCGGCAGCACCCGGCCGGCGCTGACTGGCGCGGGTCCGAGCCCCGCGAGCGTGTCGCGGGAGCGGGAACCGAGGACCGGCGGCTCGTCGAAGCCGCCGCGCACCGCGAGCAGGTACCGGATGCCCCGCTCCGGCGCGCCGAGCTCGAGCAGGGCGCCGTCGGCTGCCCGCGCCGCCGTGTACGGGGCGATCCGACGGCCGTCGAGGCGGAGGTCGCCCCATGCCCCCGCCACCGCGAACCAGTGCGTGCCCGAGAAGCGCGCGGCGAAGCCGCCGCCGAGGAGCTCGAGGCCGGCCGCGCCGGCGGGGTTGCCGACGAGCCGGTTGGCGAGGGTGAGGGCGGCCCGGTCGAGCGCGCCCGACCCGGCGACGCCCAGATGCGCGAGCCCCGACCGGCCGAGGTCCTCGACGAGGGCCGACGGTCCGGAGTGCTCGACGAGGAGCGCGCGGGGCCGGCCCCCGTGCTGTGCCCGGGCCTGCTGCTCCGGCGTCATCCCGGCACCGCCTCGAAGCGCACCGATCGGCCGGGCACGAGCAGCGCCGGCGGGTCGGCGGACTCGTCCCACAGCGGGGCATCCGTACGCCCGACGAGGCGCCAGCCGCCGGGGCTCGCCCGCGGATACGCGCCCGCGAAGGCGCCGGCGAGCCCGACCGACCCGGCCGGGACGCGGGTGCGCGGCGCGTCGAGGCGGCGTACCTCGTACGGCCAGTCCTCGCTCACGAGGTAGCCGAACCCGGGCGCGAAGCCGATGAACGCCACCCGCCAGCGCGCGGCGGTGTGCTGCGCGATGAGCGCCTCCGGCGAGCGGCCGAGCTCCTCGGCGACGCCCGCGAGATCCCCGCCGTCGTACCGCACGGGCACCACGACGGGTGCGATCGGCGCGGGTGCCGAGGCATCCGCGACCTGCGTCCGCGCCCGGCGCACCCACGTGGCCGCCGACTCCAGCGGCAGCTGCGCCGGATCGACCGCGACGAGGAGCGTGCGGGCCGCGGGGACGAGCTCGACGAGGCCGGGCGGAGCATCCGCGGCGAGCGCGTCGTGGAGCGCCAGCACCTCGTCGAGATCGTCGCACTCGACGAGGAGGGCGGCGTCGCCCGCGGGCAGGAGGCGTCGGCTCATGCGAACGCCCGCACCTCGACGCCGGCCCCGGCGAGTGCCTCGCGCACCCGGCGGGCGAGCTCCACCGCGCCCGGAGTGTCGCCGTGCAGGCAGAGCGAGTCGGGCCCGAGCACGACGACGGTGCCGTCCGCGGCCCGGACCGTTCCCGTCGTCGCGAGCTCCACCGCACGGTCGGCGACCGCCGAGGGGTCGGTCCACACGGCACCGGGCTCGCCGCGCGGGACGAGCCGGCCGTCGGGGAGGTACCCGCGATCGGCGAAGGCCTCGCGCGCGAAACGGAGGCCCGCGGCGAGCGCACGTCGCTCGAGCGCGGTGGCGGGCGCACCGAGGAGGGTGAGCCCCGGGTCGAAGGCGGCGACGGCGTCGACGTAGGCCGCCGCCGCGTCGTCGTCGACGCCGAGCCGGTGGTACAGCGCGCCGTGCGCCTTGACGTACCGGATGCGGGCGCCCGTCTCGCGCGCGGCCTCCTCGAGGGCGCGGAGTTGGGCGAGCAGCTCGGCCGCGATGGTCGCGGGCGGCACCTCGAGTTCGCGGCGACCGAACCCCGCTGGGTCGCGGTAGCCGGGATGGGCGCCCAGCACGACGCCGTGCACCACCGATCGCTCCGCGCTCGCGCGCATCACCGCCGCGTCGCCCGCGTGGAACCCGCACGCGACGTTGGCGCTCGTGATCAGCGGGAACATCGCCTCGTCGTCGCCGACGACGCGGTCTCCCACGGCCTCGCCGAGGTCGCTGTTCAGGTCGATGCTCGCCACCCTGCCATTCTCGCGCGGAGCGCGTCAGACTGGAGCCGACCGCATCGGATCGAAGCGGGGAGGCGAGGATGCACCGACCCGGCCGGCTCGCGCCGCGCACGACGTTCCCCGGCGGTGCGTCGGCGCCGCGCCGCCGCACGCGCCGAACCCCGCCCGCGCTCGCCGCCGCGTCCGCGCTGCCGCTCCTCGCGCTGCTCGCCGCCTGCGTCGCCGGCGGTCCGGACGCCACGCCCACCGCCGCACCGACCGAACCCGAGACGTCCGCGCCGGCCACGACGACTCCGGTCACCCCTTCGCCGGCGCCGGTCGCGCTTGCCCCCGACGGCGCGGTCGCCGAACTCGCCGCAGGACTCGACGCCCCCTGGTCGATCCTCCGGCTGCCCGACGGCGGCGCGCTCGTGAGCGAGCGCGACTCGGCCCGCATCCTCGAGGTCACGGGCGGCACGGCGCGCGCGGTTCTCCAGGTGCCGGGCGTCGCACCCGGCGGCGAGGGCGGCCTGCTCGGGCTCGCCTTCCGGCCAGGGGACGGCAGCCAGGAGGCGGCAGTCTACGCATACTTCACCTCCGAGGCCGACAACCGCATCGTCCGGATGCCCCTCAGCGGGGGGCCGGGCTCGTACACGCTCGGCTCGCCCGAGCCCGTGCTGACGGGGATCCCGAAGGCGGGCAACCACAATGGCGGGCGCATCGCCTTCGGGCCCGACGGGTTCCTCTACGCCACCACGGGCGATGCCGGACAGCGGGAGGCCGCCCAGGATCCGGCGTCGCTCGCCGGGAAGATCCTCCGCATGACCCCCGACGGCGCGCCGGCGCCCGGCAACCCGTTCGGCACGCACGCCTACTCGATCGGCCACCGCAACCCGCAGGGCCTCGCCTGGGACGCGGACGGCCGGCTGTGGGCGGCGGAGTTCGGCCAGAACACCTGGGACGAGCTGAACCTCGTCACGCGCGGCGGGAACTACGGGTGGCCGATCGTCGAGGGCCAGGCGGGCGATGCGCGTTTCACCGATCCCGTCGTGCAGTGGCCGACGTCGGAGGCGAGCCCGAGCGGGCTCGCGATCGTCGGCGACACCGCGGTGCTCGCCGCGCTCCGCGGGGAGCGGCTGTGGACGGTCGCCCCACTGTCGGGGGTCGCGCCGGCCGGCGGCCGGGCGGCGGTGACTCCCGTCGCGACGCCGTGGTTCGCCGGTGAGTTCGGCCGGATCCGCGACGTGGTGCCCGGCCCGGAGGGCGAGCTCTGGTTCCTCACGAACAACACCGACGGGCGCGGCTCGCCGGCCGCGGGCGACGACCGGATGCTCCGCGTGGGGCTGCGCCCCCTGCCCTGAGTGGGCGGCCGGCGATATCCTTGCGCCATGGCGGATCTTGATCGGGTTCGACGATGGGCCGAGGCCCTCATCGTCATGCACCTCGATCCCGCCGAATGGAGCTTCGGCTTCGACCACGCGAAGAAACGCGCGGGGCTCTGCAACTACACGGCGAAGCGCATCTCGGTGTCGCGCTACCTCGCCGCGAGGTACGGCGACGACGAGATCCATCAGGTGCTGCTGCACGAGGTGGCCCATGCGCTTGCCGGTCCGCGTGCGGGCCATGGGCCGAAATGGCGCCACGTCGCCGCATCGATCGGCTACGTCGGCCGGCGCACGCACGACGGCGAGGTCGTCGACGAGCTCGCGCCCTGGGTCGGCCGGTGTCCGGCCGGGCATGTGCACTACCGCTATCGTGAGCCAGTGCGACCGCTCAGCTGCGGGCTCTGCCGACGCGGCTTCGACCGCGCGAACCTCATCGTCTGGCAGCGCCGCGAGATCACCGCGGCCATGCGCCGTCGGGCCGCGAGCGCCGCCGGCCTGGCCCGCTGAGCCCCAGGGTTCCCGGCTCCTCCGATGGACGCGAGACCACGCGGCGCCGCAGGTCATCCGCCCGGCCGGCCCGCATGCCGCGCGCGGCATGAGTCCGCCGCACTAACCCACTAACATGGTTACGTGCCCGTCTCCACCGTCTCCATTCCCGTCGGCCAGTGGATCGACAGCCCCGACGGGCAGCGCTGGTGGTTCGACTCCGGCTCGTTCGCGCTCGACTTCGCCTACACCGGCCCGGTCGGGGGCGCCGCACCCGCCGGCGAGCGCCTGCACGGTCCCGACGACCTCACCGCCTGGCTGCGCGAGCGCTTTCCGGTCGCGGTCGGCGCCGCCCGCTCGCGCGACCTCTTCGACGCCGTCGCGCTCCGCGACTCGATCAGCGCACTCGCCCTGGCCGCCAGCCGCGACGAGGCGTTGCCCGCGGCGGACGTCGACATCGTGAACCTGTACGCGGCCACCCCCGACATCCCGCCCGCCCTCCCGGGCGGCTCTCGCCAGGCGGGTCGATCCGTCCAGACCGTGCCGCAGGCGCTGTCGACGATCGCGCGCGACGCGGTCGACCTGTTCTCGCCCGCCAACCTCGAGCGCATCCGCCGCTGCAGCGCGGACGACTGCGACATCGTCTACCTCGACACCTCGCGCGCGGCGAGCCGGCGGTGGTGCTCCATGCAGCGCTGCGGCAACCGCGCGAAGGTGCGCGCCCACCGAGCCCGGAAGGGCGCACAGGCCAAACGGGCGGCCTGACCGCCGAGCACGGCGGACGCGGGCGGCCGGCGAGGCGGCGAGGCGGACTAGCGCTCGGCTCCCGGCCGGAGCACGCGGACGGTCTCACTCGACCCGAGCGAGGCCAGTTCGTGCAGCCGTTCGGGGGCGACGCCGTCGGCGAGCGCCTGCCGGCCCTGCGCCGACGCCCCGGTGAGGTGGCGCACGGCGCGGCGCAGCCCGCCGAACGCGGCGGCCGCGACGGCGGCCTCGGGCGAGGTGTCGTCGATGCCGAGCTCCATCAGGGCATCCACCACGGCACCGGCGGCGAGGAGGTCGGGCACGGGCACGCCGCCGCCGTCGGCCGCGACGACGAGCGCGAGGTACGCCCGCCGCCCGAGCCGCTCCTGCTCGTCGAGGATCCACCGCGCGACCGCGGCGGCATCCCGGAGGCCCGCCGCGACGATCGCCGCGGCCTCGGGGACCGCACCGGTCGACGGCGCGACCGGTCCGCCGCCGGATGCCTCCTCGAGCGCGTCGATCCACACCACGACGTCGGCACCCCCGGCGATCCGGGCGAGTCCGGCCTCGCCGCGGTCGAAGCGGACCTGGTACTTCCCCTGCGAAGCGGGCGGATACGTGCTCATGCCCTCAGGCTAGCGGCGCTCAGCCGAGCGATCCGTCGTACCTGGCCAGTGCCTCGGCATCGGCGGCCCTCGCCGCCGCGCGCCGTGCGGCGTCGAGCGCTGCGACGGGATCGGGTTCCTGCCGAGCTGCCATCAGCTGACGTTCCGCCTCCGCCAGCCGGGTCCGCGCATCCGCTCCGACGGTGCCCCGCCCGCGTTCGACGAGGCCGCGCGCGACGTCCACCGCGCGTTCGGCGACCGCGATCGCTCCGCCGAGCGCCGTCCGCGCGCCGTCGAGCCGCCCTGCGGCCCGGCGCGCCTCGGCTCTGGCGGCGTCGAGCCGATCACGGACGGCGCGAAGTCGGTCGCGCCGGCTCTCCGGATCGTCGAGCGCCGGAGCCGGCTCGCCGAGCAGATCCGCGGCGGCCCGCACGGCCTCCCCCAGTTCGCTTGCGGCGCGGGCGACACCCGGCTCGGCCGCATCAGGGCCGCCGGCCAGGTCGTCGCGCTCCCGTCGCGCCGAGACCAGGTCGGCGTCGAGCCCGGCCCGCTCGGATCGGGCCTCGTCGACGGCCGAGGCGAGGTGCAGCTCGACACGCTGGACCGATGCGAGCAGGCGCTCGGCGTCTTCGGCCGACGCCTGCGCGCGGCCGAGCTGCGGCGCCGCCGGCCGGGCCGCGGCCTGGAGCGCGACCGCCTCGGCGAGCGCGGCTGCGGCGCCCGCGACCGCTCCGGCAGCCCGATCGCGGTCGGCCCGTGCGACGGCGAGGGCCGACGGCGCGAACCGCTCGCCGAGCCGCGCGAGCGCGGCGTCCGCGTCGACGAGCCGGCGCTCGATCCCCGCGATGCGCTCGCGCAGCACCGGCGCTTCGTCGGCCACGCCGCGCTCGGCCGCACGCGCTGCGACGAGCTCGGCCTGCGCGGCTTCCACGATGGCGATGGCCGTGCGGCAGCCGTCCGCGATCCGCCGGCTCCATTCACGTCGGCGGGCGGCGGTGTCGGGCTCGGAGTCATCCAGTCGCTGCTGCAGCAGGAAGGCCTCCCGCAGGGGCGCTTCGGCGCGCTCGACCGCGGCGCGGAGCCTCGCCGCGGCCGCCTCGCCGAACTGGGCCTCGGCGTAGGCCGCTTCGCGCCGCGCCTCCCGGACGGTCTCGTCGGCTCGGACGATGAGCCCTTTCGCCTCGAGCTCCGCGGTGCGGGACGCCGCCACGGCGTCCCGCCGGCGATGCGCGACCGCTCGCCGGGCCGCGGCGGCGGCGAGCACGGCGCCGACCGCCGCCGCCCCGAACACGACCAGCGACGGCACCCACCACGCAGCGTCGGACATGGCGGGGAGTCTATGGCGCGCGCATGGACATCGCCCGCGAATCGGCGGTGGCGCTCGGCGGAACCGGTCCCCGAGCCGTACGCTCGGTCCATGCGGGTGCTCCTGAAGCTGACCCTCGACTGCCCGGCCGACGCCGCGTGGCGGGCGATCCGCTCGCCCGCCGTGCTCCGCGAGGTGGTCGCCCCGTGGCTCGACCTCGACTCCCTCGAGCCCCAGGGGCTGCCGACCACCTGGCCCGAGGGCCGGCACCGCCTCCGCGCGCTCGCCTTCCGGCGGTGGCCGGCCGGCGAGGAGGTCGTCGACATCGCCTACCCCTCGGCGGTGCCCGCCGGGGTCCGCATGCTCCGCGACCGAGGCGGCGCGCTGAGCGGGCCGCTCTCGGCGTTCTCGACCTGGGACCACCGGATGGCGATCTCGGCCACGCCCGACGGACGCGCGCTCTACCGCGACCGGCTCGTCGCGTCGAGCGGCAACCCGGCGTTCGACGCCGCCCTCTGGTATCCCACGTGGGCGTTCTGGCAGTGGCGGGGCGCCCGACTCCGTGCGCTCGCTCCCGGCTGGTCGTACGACCCGCCCGGAACGGCCGATGCGGAGGCCGCCGCATGAGCGCGACGCTCGGGGCCCTGCAGCTCGCCGACTGGCGGCGCCGCGTGGCCGGGCTGTACGCGGGCGTCCGGCAGCTGAGCGTCCGAGACCCCGCGGCCGGCCACGAGCTGTGGCGATCGGGCCGCGACGAGCTGTTCGCGGGGCATCCGCAATCGCCGTTGCTGCCCGACGACCGGGCGAGGTTCACCGGCCTCACCGTCACGAGGTACGACCCCGACTGGCGCTTCGAGCTCGAGGTGCGCCGCCCGGCTGAGCCGGCCCGGCTCGTCGTCGACTCGGCGACCGACGGCCCGATCCCGTTCGTGCTCGTCGGCACCGTCCGGGTGCCGGCGGTGGGCACGCTGGACCTGTGGCGCGTCGCCGGCTACGCCGGCGGCCTGTTCCTCCCGGTGAAAGACGGCCTCGCCGGTGCGCCCGGCGGTACGTACGGCGGCGGACGCTACCTGCTCGACACCATGAAGGGCGCCGATCTCGGCCCGGGTGCGGGCGACGACGCGATCGTCGTCGACTTCAACTTCGCGTACAACCCGTCGTGCGCCTACGACCCGTCGTGGTCGTGCCCGCTGGCCCAGGCGGGCAACACGGTTCGCGAGGAGATTCCGGTCGGCGAGCGGATGCCGCGCTGACGCCCGGTCGGCACGCGTGCGAGGCGGCGCGTCGGCCGCCGGACCGCGTGCGCTCGGCGTCCTCGCAGACCCATGGGCTATGCTCGACCACGGTGTGCGCGACGACCGCGCCGCCCGCGTCGTAGAACGCTTCCGGGCTTCGGGCCCGATGACTCATTCATACGGCGAACGGATTCGCCGACCGGCGACTTCGCCATGCTCCCCCGCGACGGTTCGCGGCGGCAGCCCCTGCCAGGAAAGGCACCACTCCCTGTGACCGACCTCACCTTCCGCACGCTCGGCGTGCCCGCTCCCCTCGTCGCCGTGCTCGAAGCCGACGGCAAGACCACTCCGTTCCCGATCCAGGCCGACACCCTGCCCGACACGCTCGCGGGTCGCGACGTGCTCGGCCGCGGCAAGACCGGCTCGGGCAAGACCATCGCGTTCGCGCTGCCCATGGTCGCCCGCCTCGGCACGTTGCTCGCCGGCGGCGCCCGCCGCGCGGGCCAGCCGCTCGGGCTCGTGCTCGCACCGACCCGCGAGCTCGCGACCCAGATCACCCAGACCATCGAGCCGCTCGCCGCGGCGTACGGACTGAAGGCGACGACGATCTTCGGCGGCATCAACCAGAAGCGCCAGGTCGAGGCGCTCCGCGCCGGCGTCGACATCGTCGTGGCGACGCCGGGTCGCCTCGAAGACCTCATCCAGCAGGGCTTCGCGCACCTGGACGCGGTCGAGATCACCGTGCTCGACGAGGCCGACCACATGGCCGATCTCGGGTTCCTCCCGGTCGTCACCCGCATCCTCGACAAGACTCCGCGCGGCGGCCAGCGCCTGCTGTTCTCGGCGACGCTCGACAACGGCGTGGACAAGCTCGTGAAGCGCTACCTGCAGAACGAGGTGCTCCACTCCGTCGACGAGGCGCACTCGCCGGTCGCGGCGATGACCCACCACGTGTTCGCGGTCGAGGGCACCGACGCGAAGAACGAGCTCGTCAAGACGCTCGCGAGCGGCGTGGGCCGGCGCATCCTCTTCATGCGGACCAAGCACCAGGCCAAGAAGCTCGCGAAGAAGCTCACCGAGCAGGGCATCCCGGCGGTCGACCTGCACGGCAACCTGTCGCAGCCGCAGCGCGACCGCAACCTCGCCGCGTTCGGCGACGGTTCGGTGCGGGTGATGGTGGCGACGGATGTCGCGGCCCGCGGTGTGCACGTCGACGACATCGAGCTCGTGGTGCACGTCGACCCGCCCGTCGAGCACAAGGCGTACCTGCACCGGTCGGGCCGCACGGCGCGCGCGGGCAGCGAGGGCGACGTGGTGACGATCGCCCTGCCCGAGCAGATGGACGACCTGAAGAAGCTGCTGCGCAAGGCCGAGATCGCCGTGGCGCCCCGCCGCGTCACGCCCGCCTCGCCCGAGGTGACCGCGCTCGTCGGCGATGTGGCGCCGTACGTGAAGCCCGCGCCGAAGGCGCCCGTCCAGCAGGGCGGCGGCCGGTCGCAGGGCGCGAACGCGCAGCGCAAGCGCCAGGCGCGCGACGCGCGCGGCGGCCAGCGCCAGGGCGAGGCCGCTGCGCCTCGTCGCGACCGGTCCGGCCGTCCGGCGGAGGCCGGCGCGGGTCGGCCGAAGCACGGCAATGCCGCACACGGCGCCCCGTCGCACGGCGGCCCCTCGCACGGCGGTCCCGCGCAGGGTGGCACGCGTCAGGGCCAGAAGTCGGGCGCGCAGAAGGGCGGCGGGCAGAAGGCCGGCCGCACCGCCCGGCCGATCCGCATGGGCGACGTCGTCTCGCCGAACCGCAGCGCTCGGACCAACCGCCGCGCACAGGGCTGACCCCCGCGGCATCCGTGCGCTCCTGACGGCGAGGGCCGCGCGACGCCCCCCAGCGTCGCGCGGCCCACTCCCACCCGCCTAGTGCGCGTCGACGAATGCGCGCCCGATCTCGCCCCCGATGATCAGGGCCGACGCGATGAGCATGCCGGCCATGACGGCCGCCACGCCCACCGCGGTTCGCACTCGTCGCATGGCACCTCCCGATCCACTCGTCAGGTGATGTCCGGCACCCGCAGGACGGTTCACGCTCGCCGCGCGGGAACCCGGATGCCGCTCCCGGACATTCCCCGTCAGCGGCCCACCCCGAGCCGCTGGACGGGAGGAACTCCATGCACCGCATCCGCATCGGCGCCGTGGCGGGCGTGCTGCTCGCGCTGGCCGCTTCGGGCGCCGCGCACGCCGCACCCGCGGGAACGGGTCGCGACGGCCGACCGGCACCGCAGGGCGAGCAGCACTGCGTGGTCGAGGCGGTCGAGCTCGACGCGGCCGGCGACCCGCTCGTCGACGGGACCGCCGCCGAGCCCACATGCTTCGCGACCGAGCCGGAGGTCGACGCGTTCCTCGAGGGGCGGGCGTCGGCGGCGCGCAGCGTCGATGCGGCCCTCGCGTCGAGCACGCTGATCGGCCGCGTCTACCAGGACGCCGGCGGCGGGGGCGGCAGCCTGAGCTTCTGGGGTGCGAACGCCTGCGCGGGCTCGACCTTCGGATTCCCGTCGCTGCCGGCCGGGTGGAACGACGCGATCAGCTCGGGCGGGGGCCTCAACGGGTGCTGGGTGACGATGTACACCGACGCCTCGTACGGCGGCAGCCGCCTGAACTGCACGCCGTGGTGCGGCGGGCTGTCCTCGTGGAACGACCGGGTGAGCGCCCTCGTCTTCCGTCCCGCCGGGCAGTACGGGTAAGCGTTCCTCCCAGGTCGCCGGGCGTTCCGAGCGCTTCGGCGCCTCACTCCTCGAGCGGAGCCAACCCGAGCGCCGCGCAGATCGACGGTCGATCCGACGGCACGACGGCGGCGACACCGTCGCTGCGCACGCACGTCTGCAGCGCGTCGGGCACCTGTCCGGGCGAGGTCGTCGCCGCGGTCGGATCGAAGCCGGACTCGAGCACGCCCTGGGCCCACATGTCGCGGCACAGCTGGATGGCGTCGGCCGCGCGCCCGTCGCCGCTGTCGGCGACGACCGCGCTGGAGCCGGGGTAGCCGCCGTCGGGCAGCCGTTCGGCCGCGCTCAGGCAGAACACGACCGAGGTGTCCTCGACCGCGCCCGGCTGCAGCAGCACGGCACCCGCCGTGGCGGCCACGCCGAGCACCAGGGCGCCGGCTCCGGCCCAGGCGATGCGGGTGCGCCGCCGACGCACGGTGCGTTCGGCGGGCTCGGCCGCGACATGGTCGAGCAGCATGCTGCGGATGGCACGGTCCCGGTCGGGACGCAGGCCCTGCGGCTCGCTCACGAGGTGGCCTCCAGGTCGGGTGCGAGCGTGGATGTCAGCGGCGGGGCCGCGGGCGGCAGGCGCAGCGCGGAGGGCGGTGGCGGCGCCGGGTCGCCGCGGGCCGTCTCCACCCCGTCGAGTGCCGCGAGGGATCCGTCGACGCCGCCGAGCTCCCGCTGGAGCTTCCGCCTCGCCCGGTGCAGCCGGGATTTCACCGTGCCCTCCGGCACGTGGAGCACCGCGGCGACGGCCGCCGTGGGCAGCTCCTCGATGAGGCAGAGGTCGACGACGCGGCGCTCGTCGGCGCTCAGCCGGCCGAGCGCACCGCGCAGCGCTCCACCTGAACGGTCGAGGTCGATGCGCCGCCCGGCCTGCTCGGCGGGATCGGCCGCGTGCTCGGCCGGCGGCACCTTGGCGAGCAGCCGGCCCCAGCGACGCTTGGACCGCGCGACGTTGCGGGTGGCGTTGTGCGTCACGACGAGCAGCCACGGCAGCAGCGACCCGTCGACGAAGCGCACGCCGTCGCGCTTCCGCCAGGCCTCGAGGAAGACGATCGCCACGATGTCCTCCGCGTCATCGACGTGCCGCACCGCGCCGTACGCAGCGCGGAACACCCGCGTGCGGTAGCGGTCGTAGATCTCGCCGAACGCCGACGCCGTGCCCGAGGTCGCCTCCAGCCACAGCGCCGCGTCGGATCGCTCCTGCGTCGACATGGTCCGACCAGCCTAAACGGCTCCTCATCGTCCGCCTTTCCAGACTCCCTGCCACCGGTCCCCGTGACCTGCCGGCTCTCCGCCCCCGCGAGCCCGGCTGCATGGGTATGTCCGGACGAGGCATCCGGTTCACGCCCGATTTCGCGTCACGCGAGGGCTGGCCTAGCCTGTCGGCATGAGCACCGATGTCGTTGCCGCCGTCGTCCGTCCCATCCGCGACTCCGATGTCGAGGCCCTCGGCCGGGTCCACGCGACCTGCTGGCACGAGACCTACGACCACCTGATCAGCGCCGCCGCCTTCGAGAAGCTCTCGCCCCGACGCATGGCCGAGCTCTGGACCCACCTCGCCGCGCGCGGCGAGGAGTACTCGCAGTTCGCCGCCCTCGTCGACGGCGAGATCGTGGGCTTCGTGGGCTCCGGCCCGGCCCGCGACGAGAACCCGCCTCGCGACCGGGAGCTGTACTTCATCTACCTGCTCGACGCGTACCACGGCACGGGCATCGGCCAGCAGCTCTTCGACGCGGCGGTGGGCACCGACCCGGTGTATCTGTGGGTCGCCTCCGACAACCCGCGCGCGCATCGCTTCTACGCGCGCAACGGCTTCACGGCCGACGGCGCGGAGCAGGTGCAGCCGTTCCTCGGCGAGGAGATCCACGAGGTGCGGCTGGTCCGCTGACCGCCTGACCGACACTCGCGTCGGCGCTGCCGAGTGCGCCGGCGCGCCGGCGGCTCAGCGCAGTGCGCCCACCGACGCGAGCGCCTGCCGGACGAGCACGCCGCGCCCGCCCTCGAGCTCGGCGCCGACGGTGAGCCCGGCGGCCTCCTCCGGCGGCATCCACGTGACCTCGAGGGCGTCCTGCCTGGGCTCGCACGTGCCCGTGACGGGCACGACGTAGACGAGCGAGACGGCGTGCTGACGCTCGTCGGTGAAGGGGCTGATCCCGGGCAGGGGGAAGTACTCGGCGACGGCGGCCGGGAGCGGGCTCGCGGGAAGCAGCGGGAACGCCATGGGGCCGAGATCCTTCTCGAGGTGCCGGAAGAGCGCGTCGCGCACGGTCTCGCCGTACATCACGCGGCCGGAGACCAGGGTGCGGGTCATCTCGCCCACCGCGTTCGCGCGCAACAGGAGTCCCACCTCGGTGACCTGGCCGAGCCCGTCGACGCGGACCGGCACGGCCTCGACGTAGAGCAGCGGCAGACGGCCGCGCACCTCGGCGAGCTCGAGGTCGGTGAGCCAGCCCGGGTTGCCCTGCGGCCGGGCCGAGGGCTCGTCGTCGTCGCGCCAGTCGGGGTCGGGAGTCCGCACGCTCATGCGACGATTCTGCCCCACCCGTGCGCCGGCGCCGTGGCGTACGATGCCCGGATGCGCATCGACGACGACGCCGTCCTGTGGTCGGCCGGTCCGGCCGACCGGGTCGGCCGGCCCCTCCTCGTCCTCCTGCACGGCTACAACTCGCACGAGGGCGACCTGTTCGGGCTCGCGCCGTACCTGCCGCTGGAGCCGGTGATCGCATCGCTGCGGGCCCCCATCGCCGCCGACTACGGGCACGCCTGGTTCGATCTGGCCGGCACCGATGCGCGGCGTGCGCTGGGGCAGGCGGATGCCGCGACGACCGCGATCGTCGACTGGCTCGACCGTGTCGCTCCCGACGTGGCATCCGTCGGTCTCGTGGGCTTCTCCCAGGGCGGGGCGATGGCGCTCGAGCTGCTCCGACGCGATCCGCAGCGGTTCGGCTTCGCGGCGACGCTGGCGGGCTTCGCACTCCCCGGTGATCGAGCCGGGGACGCCCGTCTCGCGGAGGTGCGTCCGCCGGTGTTCTGGGGCAGAGGCACGGCCGACGAGGTGATCCCCGCGGAGGAGGTCGCGCTCACGCAGGCGTGGCTGCCGGCGCACGCCGACGTCGACGCCCGCATCTACGAGGGGCTCGGCCACTCGGTGTCCGAGCGGGAGCTGGGCGACCTGGTCGCGTGGTTGCGGGCCCGCTACTCCTGATCGGCGGCGCGGCGGGCGCGTTCGGCGTCGCGCTCGGCGACGCGGATCTTCTCGGCGCGCACCTGCGCCTGCGTCGCGCGTTCGGCGACGAGCCACTCCGGCGGAGCCGCGAGCAGCGCCTTGATCTCGGCCGTGGTGAGCGGCTCGGTGATGCCGGAGCGGGCGAGCCCGGAGTTGGAGATGCCGAGCTTCTCGGCCACCACGCGCTTGGGGTGTGGGCCCTCGCGCCGGAGCGTGGCCAGCCACTCGGGCGGGTCGGCCTGCAGCGCGGCGAGCTCGTCGCGCGTGACCGGGCCCTCGCGGAACGACTCGGGCGCGGCCTCGAGGAGGATGCCGAGCTTCTTCGCCGCGGTCTCGGGCTTCATGGACTGACTCACCCTCATACGGTAGCCGATAGCCTGAACGGATGACCCTGAGGCTCGGCTACGTCGCGGGCGTGAGCCCCGGCCGCTGGCTGCGCACCTGGGCGGAGCGCCGGCCCGACCTCCCGCTGGAGGCGACGCGGGTCGACGAGGCGGTGCAGCTCGACGCGCTCCTCGCCGGCGAGCACGACCTCGCCTTCGTGCGGCTGCCGGTCGCGACCGAGGGCCTGCACGTCATCCCGCTGTGGGAGGAGGTCCCGGTCGCGGTGCTCCCGAAGGAGCACGCCCTCGCGGAGGCCGACGGCGTGACGCGCGCCGACCTCGCCGACGAGTCCGCGGCGCCCGTGCAGCCCGATGCCGCGATGACCGTCGAACTCGTCGCGGCCGGCACCGGCTATGCGGTCCTGCCGCATGGCGTCGCCCGCCTGCACCACCGGCGCGACGTCGTCGCCGTGCCCGTGACGGATGCCGAACCGACGCGCATCGCCCTGGTGTGGCCGGTCGAGCGCGACGACGACGACATCCAGGAGTTCGTCGGCGTCGTGCGCGGCCGGTCGGCACGCAGCTCGCGCGGCGCGGACGCCGGCGGGGCGGCCGAAGCGCCGCGGGGCGGCGCCGGGCGCGACACCGGACGGACGTCGGGCGGAGCCTCCGGCGGGGCATCCGGATCCCGCGGCGGCGGGCGGAGCGCCGGACGCGGCGACCGGCGTGGTCGTTCGTCGGGGTCCGGCTCCGGTCGGCGCGGCAAGGGCCGGCGCCGGTGAGCCGGTTCCTGCTCCTCTCCGCACGGCCCGAGGTCGAGGCCGTCGGACCCGAATACGAGTCGTTCCGCCGCGCGACGGGCCTTCCCGCCGACCGGCTCGACCACCTCCGCCTCGACGTCGACCCGCTGAGCGCCGTCGACCTCGGCGACTACGCGGGGGTCATGGTCGGGGGCAGCCCGTACAACGTCACCACCCCCGAGACCGGGAAGCACCCGGTGCAGCGGCGGGTCGAGGGCGACCTCGAACGACTCGCCCGGCACGGCATCGCGCACGACCTGCCGGTGATGCTGACCTGCTACGGCATCGGCGTGCTCACCCGCGTGCTGGGCGGCGCGACCGGAACGGAGCATCCCGAGCCGGCCGCGCCCGTCGAGATCGCGCTCACGGCCGCCGGGCGGCTCGACCCGCTCACGCGGGGCCTGCCCGACCGGTTCGACGCGCTCGTCGCGCACAAGGAGTCCACGAGCCGGCTGCCAGAGGGGGCGTCGCTGCTCGCCTCATCGGCCACGTGCCCGGTGCAGCTGTACCGGGTGGGCGCCGCGGTGTACGCCACGCAGTTCCATCCCGAGGTCACTCCCGCGGATTTCGCCGCACGGGCCCTCGTCTACCGGCACCACGGCTACTTCCCCGCGAGCGAGCTCGTCGCCGTGCAGCGGCGCCTGGCGGAGGCATCCGTCACGGTGCCGCAGCAGATCCTGCGGCGATTCGTCGAGCTGGCCGGCGCCTGACGGGCTCGTCGGCGCCGCATCCCGCGGACGCCGGCGAGGCACCGCCGACACGACGAACGGCCCCGGCCGGTGGGCCGGGGCCGTTCGCAGTGCACGTGGATCAGGTCGCGGAGCGGCTGCGACGACCGACGATCAGGCCGTAGATCAGCAGGACGATGATCGACCCCGCGATCGCGAGCAGCCAGGTTCCGAGATCCCAGAACTCCGTGAGCGGACGGTTCAGGATGAGGCTGCCGAGCCATCCGCCGAGCAGAGCGCCGACGACGCCGAGCAGCAGCGTGATGAACCACCCGCCGCCCTGCTTGCCGGGCAGGATCAGCTTGGCGATGGCCCCGGCGATGAGGCCGAGGAGCAGGAAGCCGAGGAAACTCATGTGAACTCCTTCGATCGGATGTCCCTAACCAACCACTCCCGCGGACAAGGCGACAACCCCTTGCGCGCCGAACGTCCCGCCCGCTATGGCGCGGCTCCGGCGGCCGGCTGCGGCGCCGCGGGGGGCTCGGGGAGCGGGAACCGGCGGCGGAGGACCATCCGCTGCACCAGCGTCCACGCGACCGTGACGACGAGGTAGAGGCCTGCAGCGAGGGGAACGAAGACGGCGACGACCGCGGTCGCGTACGGGAGGAACCCGAGGGCGCGCGCGACGCCCGGCGCGGCGAGCGCTCCCGCAGGCCCCGACGTGGCGGGGGTGCCGGGCTTCCCCGCCTGGCCGGCGGCAGCCGCGGCGGTTGCCGCCGGCGGCACGGGCGGGCGCAGCACGCGCCTCGTCACCTCGGCGATCAGCGCGATGAGGAGGATGACCCCGCCGAAGACCAGCGCGTCCGGCCAGCCGAGGGTGCCGTGGACCGCCTCGCCGGCGAGGCTCGAGCCGAGCGGAACGCCGCCCAGCGTCTCCGTGAGCAGCGCGTTCGCGTGGCCGTTCACACTCGGCAGGATGAACAGGGCGTAGATGACCCCGACGACCGGGGCCTGCACCAGCATCGGCAGGCAGCCGGCGAGCGGCGAGGTGCCTTCGTCGGCGTAGAGCTTCGCGAGCTCGCGCTGCAGGCGTTCGGGGTTGTCGCGGTGGCGCTGCCGCAGCGCCTGCAGCTTGGGCGCCAGGCGGGCGCGCACCTGCTCGCCCTTCGCCATCGAGACGGCGGTGGGGATGAGCACCGCGCGGACGATCACCGTCACGAGCACGATGGCCGCCGCGGCGCTGGTGACGCCGATGAGCGGATCGAGAAGGCCGGCGAGGGCCATGAGCAGGGTGTAGGCGCCGTCGAGGACGGCGGCGATGGGCGGGAACGAGTAGAGGTCCATGAGCGAGGCTCCTTGCGGTCGGGCGGGACCTCCGCCGGGCGCGCGAGCGCGCGGCACGGCGGGGCCGGGTCATCCGTCTGGCCGTGGGGTCGCCCGACGCGCGGCACCCCGGTCGGGTGCGGCGCAGCGCGCGGCGACTATGCGGCCGGGATGCCCCGGCCCGGCGCCCTGGGACGCGGCCGACCGGGCGCGTCGGGATCGCTCTGGGCGAGCAGCCGCCACGGGTCGGCGGTCTGCCGCAGCCGGAGCGCGGCTCGGGTGGGATCGGCGGCGACCAGGCCCGGCACCGACCGGGCTGCGACGACCAGCACGGCGACCGCGGCGGCGCCGAGCAGCGCGAGCCCCAGGCCCGCGTCGAGCCCGAGCTGCAGCCCCGTCGTGACCTGGAGCAGCCGCAGGAGTTCGCCGATGAGCGTGAGCATCGCGCCTCCCCTGCCGATCCGGGCGCGGAGCGCCTCTGACGACGAAACCCCCTCGGTGCGAGGGGGTTTCGGTGGCGGTACCGGTGGGATTTGAACCCACGGTGCGCTTTCACGCACACAACTTTTCGAGAGTTGCACCTTCGGCCGCTCGGACACGGTACCGGGAACGATCTTAGGCGAAGCGCTCGTATCAGGCAAAACGAACGGATGCCCCGCCCCGGGCTCTCAGGCGACGTGCAGCAGCTCCGCAGCGGCCGTGCAGCCCACGGGCCTACCTTCGAGCCGTGTTCCTGCGTCCTGCGTCATCCGGTCGGCTCGGCGAGGGCCTGCGCCTCGCGTCGGCCACCCTCCTCGGCACCGTCGGCGTGCCGCGGTACCGGTCGCTCGTGGCGGAGCACCGGTCGACGCTGAACGACACGCTGCCCGTGCATTCGAAGTGGTGGCGCCGCCGCGCCGCCGCGGGCGGCGACCTCGTCTACGTCGCCATCGGCGACAGCGCAGCCCAGGGCATCGGCGCGAGCCGGCCCGACCGCAGCTACGTCGGCCTCCTCGCCGAGCACGCCGCAGCGCTCACGGGCCGCGAGGTGCATGCGGTGAACCTGAGCGTCTCCGGAGCCACGACGGCCCTCGCCGTCCGCGACCAGCTGCCGCGGCTCGCCGCGCTCGACCTCGGCGGCCGCGAACCCGACCTCGTCACGGTCTCGATCGGCGCGAACGACATCGCCGACTGGAATCCGGCGGCCTTCGAGCGCAACATCCGCGACATCCTCGACGCCGTGCCCGCGCACGCGATCGTCGCCGACCTGCCGTGCTTCCACCTGCCGCACAACGAGCGCAAGGTGGCCCACGCGAACCGGATGCTCCGCGCCGCCGCGCGCGAACGGGGCCTCACGGTCGTACCCTTGCACGCGCTGACGAGGCGGCAGGGCCTGCGCGGCATCCTCACGCAGTTCGCCCGCGACATGTTCCACCCGAACGACGACGGCTACCGCGTGTGGGCGGAGGCGTTCCGTCCCGCGGTGGAGCGCGTGCTCCTGGAACGCGGCGCGGATGAGGTCGCTCTCCGGGCGTCGCTGGCGGCCGCCGCCTGACCACGCCAGGACACCCGGCCTCGGGTGTCGGCGGCGCCCGGTAGCCTCGGCGCATGGCCAAACCCGCATCCTCCTTCCGTTGCAGCGAATGCGGGTGGAGCACCGTGAAGTGGGTCGGCCGGTGCGGCGAGTGCCAGCAGTGGGGCACCGTCATCGACGTCGCCGAGCCCACCGGGCTCACCAGGGCGCTGAAGCCCGTCGCCCCCACGGGCGCGCGCCGGGCGAGGCCCATCGCCGAGGTCGAGATCGAAGACGCCGCCCATCGGCCGAGCGGCATCGGCGAGTTCGACCGGGTGCTGGGCGGCGGCATCGTCGCGGGCGCCGCGATCCTGCTCTCCGGCGAGCCGGGCGTGGGCAAGTCCACGCTCCTCCTCGAGGTCGCCGCCCGCGCGGCCGCGGGCGGACGGCGTGTGCTCTACGTCAGCGCCGAGGAGTCCGCCGCGCAGGTGCGCCTCCGCGCCGGGCGCACGGGCGCCCTCTCCCCCGAGCTCTACCTCGCCGCGGAGACCGATCTCGCGACCATCCTCGGCCAGGTCGACGAGGTCGCGCCCGACCTGCTCGTGGTCGACTCGGTGCAGACCGTCTCGAGCTCCCTGTCCGACGGTCTGCCGGGCCAGCCCAGTCAGGTGCGCGAGGTGGCGTCCACCCTCATCCGCGTCGCGAAGGAGCGCCAGCTCCCCGTCCTCATCGTCGGCCACGTCACCAAAGACGGCACGATCGCCGGGCCGCGCCTGCTCGAGCACCTCGTCGACGTCGTGTGCCAGTTCGAGGGCGATCGGCAGACGGCCCTCCGATTCGTCCGCGCGCTGAAGAACCGGTTCGGCCCGACCGACGAGGTCGGCTGCTTCGAGATGACCGGTGACGGCATCGCCGAGGTCCCCGACCCCTCCGGGCTCTTCCTCAGCCGCTCCCGTGCGGCCGTGAGCGGCACTTGCGTCACGGTCGCCCTCGAGGGCCGGCGGGCGCTGCCCGTCGAGGTCCAGGCGCTCGTCGTCGAGTCCAAGGCGCCGCAGCCGCGCCGGGTCGTGAACGGCGTCGACCCTTCGCGCGTGGCGATGATCCTCGCCGTCCTCGAGCGCCGCGCCGGGCTGCGCAAGCTCGCCGAGCACGACGTGTACGTCTCGACGGTCGGCGGCGTGCGGCTCGTCGAACCCGCGGCCGACCTCGCGATCGCCGTGGCCATCGCCTCGGCGGTCCGCGATCGCGCGGTGCCGCACGAACTGGCCGCCTTCGGCGAGATCAGCCTCGCCGGCGAGGTGCGGCCCGTGGCCGCGGCCAAGCAGCGCACGGCCGAGGCATCCCGACTGGGCTACTCGACCATCCTCGATGTCGAGGCGGGCAGCGTGCGCGCTGCCGTCGACCACGCCATGATCGCCGCCTCGAGCCCGCGCGAACGCGAGCTCGACGCCGCGTTCTGAGGCGCGGCTGCGGCTAGGCCTCGAGCGCCTTCAGCAGCTCTGCCGGCGGCGCCTGCATCGGATGCGGCCCGGCGATGTCGAGGAACACCGTCGTGATGGTCGACTCGTAGCGCCTGAGGAACGACTTCAGCCACGCGGGGCTCTGCAAGCCCACCGCGGGCGGCAGGTTCGCCGGTTTGTGGGCCGCGTCGCTGAAGAGCAGCAGCGCCACTTCGCCCGTGTTCGGGTCGCGGTACGTCCACACCTCGCCGCCGTCGAGGGGCCGGTCGCGGGGGCCGGGCTTGATCAGCGGCACGACGGTGTTCCCGTGCCGCAGCGCCAGAGCGACGGCGGCCATGTCCTGGCGCTCCAGCGCCTCGGCCAGCGCCTGCGAACGGAACTCCACGGGCTCCGAGGGCTTCTTTCGCGCCTTGCCTGCCATGGGCTCCAGCCTATCGCCGCCGCGTCCGGGCGGCGGCGACGGGCGGTGTCGACGGGCGATGGCGACGGGCGATGTCCGCGGACCGATGCCTACCGGGCCGCGGCCCTGGCGTCCGCGCCGGTCGTGCGGCGTCCGAGGAGCAGGCCCAGCAGCACCATGCCGACCGCGAGCACCAAGTGCAGCCAGTTGTCCGCGGCGTTCAACGGCACGAAGTTCGCCGGGTGGTCGCCGGAGAGGAACAGCCCGTACACCCACAGCACGGCGTAGATCACACCGCCCCAGATGAGGTAGTTCCGCGAGCCCGAGAAGGACGCTGCGAACGCGACGCCGGCGATGCCGAAGAGCAGGTGCACGAGATTGTGCAGCACGGACACCTGGAAGAGGCCGAGCAGCAGCGCTCCCGACGCATGCCCGGCGAACTGGAGCTCCTCGATGTTCGTCGTGAGCCCGGGAATGAACCCCGCGATGCCCACCACGAGGAACACGATCCCCACGATCAGCGCCGCTTTCTGAACGGCGCTCTCCGCGTAGGAGTTCCGGCGCGACGCGTCTCGCATCGACGATTCGTTCGTGGTCATCGGAACCACCTCCCTTTCGCCGGAGCATCCTCGGCGGATCAGGAAGCGGCAAGGGGCTTGACCTCGCTAGTACAGCAGGAACTGCTTCCGCTCGGCGGACTCGAAGCCGTCGACCGTCACCGCGAGGTGGTACGACGCCCCGCCGGCCGGGACGGCCTCGCGCGCGCCGTCGCAGGTCTCGGTGCTCGAGCGCGTGCGGTCCCAGATGAGCGGCACGCTGGAGGACACCGGAGTGCCGGGAGTGAGGAGGACCTCCGCATCGATCGCGTCGACCTGGCAGTCGGTGGAGGTCCAGTAGACCTCCTCGCCGCTCGTGATCGTGAAGACCTGGGCGTTCGTGCCGGCGTTCAGCACGCAGGCGTTCTTCCCGGTGTTGGTGATCGTCACCGACAGCTGCGGCTGCTCGCCGGCGCCGTACTCGGTCTTGTCGGTCACGGCCTCCACGAGCACCTGGGCATCCGTGCAGGCGTCGCCGTCGGCCGCCGCGGGCTCCGTGGGGATGGCGGTGGTCGCCGCTCCTGTCGAGGCCGGTCCGGTCGTCTCCGGCGCCGTCGTCGGCGAGGCATCCTTCTCATCGCCCTGGCTCGCGCCCGGGCGCACGATGATCAGCACGACCGCCACGATGACGGCCACGACGCCGAGCAGCACGACGAGCCGTCTGCGGCGGTAGACCGCGGGCGAGAGCCGCCCGGGTGGCGTGCGGTTCGTCGACATGTGCACAGGGTACGTCCACCGTCGGCGCGGGCCGTGGCATCGCGACGGCGTGCCGAGCAACGCTCAGCTCGCGCTCGGATTCGCGCTAGAGCAGCTTCAGCATCCGGGTGTTGCCGAGGGTGTTCTGCTTCACGCGTGCGAGGTCGAGGAACTCGGCAACGCCTTCGTCGTGCGAGCGGACGAGCTCGGCGTACACCTCGGGATCGACGGTCTCGGCACCCATGTCCTCGAAGCCGTGCCGACTGAAGAAGCCGACCTCGAACGTCAGGCAGAACAGCCGGCTGAGGCCGAGCTCCCGCGCGTCGCGTTCGAGCGCGTCGAGCAGCGCATGCCCGACGCCCCGCCCGAGCCAGCCGTCGGCGACGGCGAGGGTGCGAACCTCGCCGAGGTCCTCCCACATGACGTGCAGGGCGCCGCAGCCGATGAGCTCGCCCTCGTCGCTCTCCGCGACGACGAACTCCTGCAGCGACCCGTAGAGGTCGACGCGCTCCTTGCCGAGCAGGATTCGTCGCTGCACCAGCGGCTCCACGAGGTCGACGATCTTCACCACGTCGCTCGTGCGCGCCCGGCGCACCTGGAATCCGGTCATCCGACCATCGTATGCGCGGGCCGGGCTCCGGCGCGGCTCGCCGGCCGGGTACGAAAGAGGGGCGGATGCCTCGCGGCATCCGCCCCTCTCGTGGTCGCTGACCGGTGCTACTCGCCCGACGCCGCAGCCAGGTCGGGCGTCGCCGACCCCGTGCCGAGCGCGGCGCCGGCGTTGACGCCGACTCCGACCGGCAGCGCGCGCTGCGTGGTCGTGAACACGAACTCGCCGCCCTGGAAGTCGACGTGCACGTGGTCGCCCGAGTTGAGCTCGCCGTGCAGGATCTTCTCCGACAGGCGGTCTTCGACCTCGTGCTGCACCGCGCGGCGGAGCGGTCGGGCGCCGAGCGCCGGGTCGAACCCGACCTCGATGAGCCGTTCCTTGGCCGCCTGCGTGAGCTCGATCGTCATGTCGCGGTCGAGCATGCGCTCGCTCAGCCGCTTGATGAACAGGTCGACGATCTGCAGGAGCTCGTCCTTCGTGAGCTGCGGGAAGACGATGATCTCGTCGACGCGGTTCAGGAACTCGGGCTTGAAGTGCTTCTTCAGCTCCTCGTTCACCTTCGCGCGCATGAGGTCGTACCCGGTGCGGGTGTCGCCCTCGACCTGGAAGCCGACCGGCCCGCCCGAGATGTCCTTCGTGCCGAGGTTCGTCGTCATGATGATGACGGTGTTCTTGAAGTCGACCACGCGGCCCTGGCCGTCGGTGAGGCGGCCCTCCTCCAGGATCTGGAGCAGCGAGTTGAAGATGTCGGGGTGCGCCTTCTCGATCTCGTCGAACAGCACGACCGAGAACGGCTTGCGCCGCACCTTCTCGGTGAGCTGGCCGCCCTCCTCGAAGCCGACGAACCCGGGAGGGGCGCCGAACAGTCGCGAGACGGTGTGCTTCTCGCCGTACTCCGACATGTCGAGGGAGATCATCGCGGCCTCGTCGTCGAAGAGGAACTCCGCGAGCGCCTTGGCCAGCTCGGTCTTGCCGACGCCAGTGGGGCCGGCGAAGATGAACGACCCCGACGGACGCTTCGGGTCCTTCAGGCCGGCGCGGGTGCGGCGGATCGTCTTCGACAGGGCGGCGATCGCCTCTTCCTGGCCGATGACGCGCTCGTGCAGCGCCTTCTCCATGAAGACCAGGCGCGAGCTCTCCTCCTCGGTGAGCTTGAACACCGGGATGCCGGTGGCCTGCGCGAGCACCTCGGCGATCAGGCCCTCGTCGACGACCGCGGTCGTCTTGACGTCGCCCGACTTCCACTGCTTCTCGAGGCGGAGCCGCTCGCCGAGCAGGTTCTTCTCCTCGTCGCGCAGCGACGCGGCCTTCTCGAAGTCCTGCTCCTCGATGGCCGTCTCCTTCGCGGCGCGGACCACGGCGATCTTCTCGTCGAATTCGCGCAGCTCGGGCGGCGACGAGAGGATCGACAGGCGCAGGCGTGCGCCGGCCTCGTCGATCAGGTCGATGGCCTTGTCGGGCAGGAAGCGGTCGCTGATGTAGCGGTCGGCGAGGTTCGCCGCAGCGACGATGGCGCCGTCGGTGATCGATACCTTGTGGTGCGCCTCGTAGCGGTCGCGCAGCCCCTTCAGGATGTTGATCGCGTGGGGCAGGCTCGGCTCGGCGACCTGGATGGGCTGGAACCGGCGCTCGAGCGCGGCGTCCTTCTCGAAGTGCTTGCGGTACTCGTCGAGCGTGGTGGCGCCGATGGTCTGCAGCTCGCCGCGGGCGAGCAGCGGCTTCAGGATGCTGGCCGCGTCGATCGCGCCCTCGGCCGCGCCCGCACCCACGAGGGTGTGGATCTCGTCGATGAAGACGATGATGTCGCCGCGCGTGCGGATCTCCTTGGTGACCTTCTTCAGCCGCTCTTCGAAGTCGCCGCGGTACCGGCTGCCCGCGATGAGCGAGCCGAGGTCGAGCGAGTAGAGCTGCTTGTCCTTCAGGGTCTCGGGCACCTCGCCCTTGACGATCGCCTGGGCGAGACCCTCGACGACGGCGGTCTTGCCGACGCCGGGCTCGCCGATGAGGACGGGGTTGTTCTTCGACCGGCGGGAGAGGATCTGCATGACCCGCTCGATCTCCTTCTCGCGCCCGATCACCGGGTCGAGCTTCGACTCGCGCGCGGCCTGCGTGAGGTTGCGGCCGAACTGGTCGAGGATCTGCGAGCCGCCCTGCGGCTGGACCTGGTCGTTCGCGCCGACCTGCACCTGCTCCTTGCCCTGGTAGCCGGAGAGCAGCTGGATGACCTGCTGCCGCACGCGGTTGAGGTCGGCACCCAGCTTGACGAGCACCTGGGCGGCGACGCCCTCGCCCTCGCGGATGAGGCCGAGCAGGATGTGCTCGGTGCCGATGTAGTTGTGGCCGAGCTGGAGGGCCTCGCGGAGCGACAGCTCGAGCACCTTCTTCGCGCGCGGCGTGAAGGGGATGTGCCCGGTCGGCGGCTGCTGGCCCTGACCGATGATGTCCTGCACCTGCTCGCGCACGGCGTCGAGCGAGATGCCGAGCGACTCGAGCGCCTTCGCGGCGACGCCCTCACCCTCGTGGATGAGACCGAGCAGGATGTGCTCGGTGCCGATGTAGTTGTGGTTCAGCATCTTGGCTTCTTCCTGCGCCAAGACGACGACCCGACGGGCTCGGTCGGTGAATCTCTCGAACATGCTCAACTCCTTGCGCGCAGGGTAGGTGCGGCGTCGTTACATCGAGCGTAAACAGGTCGGATGCCCCGTGGGCCCGTGTTCGCCGTGGGCGCAGCGCTCGTTGACTTCGGAGGTCGCCGAGCGCTACCGTATCGATATTCGTTGGTATCGAATTTCGATATGGAGCCAGGATGTCCCTCACCACCGAGACCCGTCTCAGCCGGAGCGACCGAGCGGCGATGTACGCCACGGTCGTCATCGCCGCCATCGGCGTCGCGGTCACCGCGTGGGCGGCGACCTCCCGCCTCATCGAGGTGCTGCCGGGTACGGATGTCCCGGTGCTCGTGCCGTTCGTCGGCGAGCAGGCCACCCTGCCGATCGGCCCCGACGGCGCCCCGGTCGAGGTGGACGTCGACCGCGCCGTCGTCACCGTCCCGCAGCCCGCTGCCGCGACGCAGTTCGCGCTGGTCGCCCAGCCGATCGTCACCGGCGCCACAGGCATCGCCGCGATCGCGCTGCTGGCATTCTTCGCCTGGAACGTCGCGCGCGGCCGCGCGTTCGCTCGCGCGAACGTGCGCCTCGTGCTGGCCGCGGCGGTCACCCTCATCGTCGGCTGGGCGGTCGGCGGCCTGTTCACCACCATGGGCGTGAACGGCGCGCTCTCGGCCGTCAGCGAGTACACCTACGACGGCATCATCTTCTCGACCGACTTCACCGCGCTGTGGGCCATCCTCGCGCTCGGCGCGATCGGTGGGGCGTTCGAGATCGGCGAGCGCCTCCAGCGCGAGACCGAGGGGCTCGTCTGATGGCCCCGGCCGACGCCGACGAGGGCCTCGACATCCACTGCCGGCTCGACGAGCTGCTCGCCGAGCGCGGGATGACGCTCGCGCGCCTCAGCGAGATCGTCGGCGTCACGGTGGTGAACCTCAGCGTGCTGAAGAACGACCGGGCACGAGCCATCCGCTTCTCGACGCTGCAGGCGATCTGCGACGCCCTCGACTGCGAGGTCGGCGACCTGCTCGTCCGCCGTCGGGCGGCGGAGGCTACTTGACCGGGACCTCGATCTCGGTGCCCGCGACGCGGACGGTGAGCGGCGAGGTCGGGCCGACGTTCATCGGCGTCCAGAAGACGGAGGTGTAGGGCACGAGGTCGGCGGTGCACATGCCATCGCCGTAGTCCTTCGTCTCGATCTCGACGATGTTGCCCTCGCTGAGCGGCTCGACCACGCTGATGCGCGTGCCGACCGGCGGGCACGTCGACGACCCGAACAGGGTGACGGCCAGCTGGCCGCCCTGCCCGAGCCACACGGCCGACGGCTCGCCGTCGGCTGCGGGGTGCTCGTCTTCTTCCGCGGCGGCCTCCTCGTCCTCCTCGACGACGTGCTCGACGCGAGGCTCGCCTGGGTAGCTCTCCACCAGAGACTTCGGGGGCGCGCACGCGGCGAGCAGGAACACGGAGGTGAGCGCGGCACCAGCGAGCACGGCGCGACGAAGCGAGGTGGAAGCCATGCGGCAATCGTACCGGTTCGGGCCGGCCGAGCCCGTGCCCGTCGCGCGTAGGATTCGGGCATGAGCAACCTCGAGCGCGACCCCGTCGAACTGCTCTGCCCGCCGGACGTCGCGCGCCGGCCGATGATCGCCGTGCTGCAGCCGCGCGACGTGCCCCTCGGCGGGCCCCGCGCGATGCAGGTCCGCCGCACGCTCCCCCAGCGCGGGCGCACCACGATCGGCGCCTGGTGCTTCGCCGACCACTACGGCCCAGACGACGTCGCCGCGACCGGCGGCATGGTCGTACCACCGCACCCGCACACGGGTCTGCAGACGGTGAGCTGGCTCTTCGAGGGCGAGATCGAGCACCGCGACTCCACGGGCAGCGTCGAGCTCGTCCGCCCCGGCGCTGTGAACCTGATGACCGCCGGTCGCGGGATCTCGCACTCGGAGGTGTCGACCCCGGCCACCCGCAGGCTGCACGGCGTGCAGCTGTGGGTCGCGCTTCCCGACGCCTCGCGCGGAACCCTGCCGTTCTTCGAGCATGCCGAGACCGAGGAGGTCGTGGTCGACGACGCCCGCGTGCGAGTGTTCGCGGGCTCCCTCCCCGGGCTCGGGGGCGAGGCATCCGTCACGCTGTTCTCCCCGCTCGTCGGCGCGCAGATCGAACTGCCCGCGGGCGGCGAGGCGTGGATCGACCTCGACCCCGCGTTCGAGCACGGCGTGCTCGTCGATCGTGGACCCGTGCGCGTCACCGTCCCGCCGCTCGACGGCGAGGACGACGACCGCCCCGACGATGCCGACCCGCTCGCCGAGACCGGCCACGCCGAGACGCTCGCGTGGAGTGAGCTCGGCTACCTCCCGACCGGTCACGAGGGCGTTCGGCTGACGGCGACGGATGCCCCGGTGCGGGTCATCCTCCTCGGCGGCGTGCCGTTCGTCGAGGAGCTCGTGATGTGGTGGAACTTCATCGGCCGCACGCACGACGAGGTCGCGGCGTTCCGCCGCGAATGGCAGGCCGACGTGATCGGTCGCGACAACCCCGACGGACGCTTCGGCACCGTCGATGGGTACGACGGATCGGCGCTGCCCGCGCCCGAGCTGCCGACGGTGCGGCTGAAGCCCCGCTCGTAGCGCGCTACTGCAGTGCCGAGGTGAGCCGCGCGAGGTTGTCGAGCACGGTCGAGCGCAGCGGCTGGCGCATCCAGTCGTCGAGCGTGAGCTCGGTGCTGTCGCGCCGGTAGCGGGCCTCCACTTCGCGCATCTCGCGCACGAACGAGGCGCCCCGCACGAGCAGCGACACCTCCATGTTCAGCTCGAACGAACGGATGTCCATGTTGCTCGACCCGATGACGGCGACGTCGTCGTCGATCGTGAAGTGCTTGGCGTGCAGGATGTACGGCGCCTGGTACATGAAGATCTTGACCCCCGCGCGCAGCAGCGCCTCATAGTACGAGCGCTGGGCATGGTAGACGAGGGCCTGGTCGCCGATCTCGGAGACGAACAGTTCGACGTGGATGCCGCGCTGGGTCGCTCCGCTGATGGCGCGCAGCATCGCCTCGTCTGGCACGAAGTACGGCGACGTGATGATGATGCGCTCCTTCGCCGCGTACAGCAGCGCGAGGAAGAGCTTGAGGTTGTTCTCGTTCTGGAAGCCTGGTCCGCTCGGCACGACCTGGCAGTCGAGGTTCTGCGCCTCCCCCGGCTGGTCGAAGCCGACGATCTCGTCGCGGGTGAGCGCGTCGCCCGTCTCGAGGTACCAGTCGGTGGCGAAGATCGCGTCGAGGCCGGTCACGATGGGGCCCTCAAGCCGGACCACGAGCTCCTGCCACTTCAACCCGCGGCGGAGGTTGCCCCGCTTGTTGTAGCTGCGGTCGATGATGTTCTGCGAGCCCATGAACGCCACCTCGCCGTCGACGACGAGGATCTTCCGGTGGTTGCGGAGGTCGGGCCGCTGATACTTGCCCTTGAGCGGCTGCACGGGCAGCATGAACCGCCACTCGGCGCCCATCTCGCTCAACCGCTTCAGGGTGCGCCGGTACCCCTTCACCCGAAGGGATGCCACGTGGTCGAGCAGCACCCGCACCTCCACGCCGCGCGACACCGCGTCGGCGAGGGCATCGAAGAAGGGCGCGGTGGTGCGGTCGAGCGCGAGGATGTAGAACTCGACGTGGACGTACCGCTTCGCGTCGCGGATCGCGTCGGTCATCGCGTCGAGCGACCCCTGGTAGCTGCCGATGAGACTCGCGCTGTTCGAACCGATCAGCGGCATCGCGCCGAGGTTGCGGTTCAGGCGCACGACGCCCTCGAACCAGGCCGGCCACGAGGCGCTGTCGCTCACCCGCTCGACACCGTGGGTCGACTCGCGGATGAACCGGTCGACCTCGGCCTGCTTCTCACGCCGATGCCTCGGCAGCTTCGGGTTGCCGATGAGGAGGAAGAACAGCACCCCGAGGAACGGGATGAAGAAGATCGCGAGCAGCCACGCCATCCCCGCCGTCGGCCGGCGGTTCCGCGGCACGACGATGACGGCGACGACGCGGATCACGAGATCGATCGCGATGAGCACGCCGGCGAGGATCAGCCCCCACTCCGCCCCCGACTGCCCCATGCCGGGTTAGCTCGCCGGACGTTCCCGGCCGAGCTTGGCACGCTCTTCGGCCTCGATCCGGGCGTAGGCGTCGCGCTCCGTGCGGTCGGCGCGCAGGATCGCGCGCATGATGAACCAGAAGAGGAGCCCGATGAGCACGGTCGGCGCCAGCGACCAGATCGCGTTGGCCCAGAAATCGTCCATAGTCCCCTCAGGATAGCCGGGTCGGCCTGCGAATCCGCCAGATGGATGCCCTCAGGACAGCCGGGTCGGCCTGCGAATCCGCCAGATGGATGCCCCGCCGCCGTCAGCCGGCAGTGACGATGCCCCAGATCCCCGAACCGAGCAGGTACAGCCCGATCGCCCCGACGATGATCCAGATCGCGAGCCGCGTGTTCGACGGACGCCTCGGGTCGGGGTCGGGTTCGAGTTCCTTCTTGGGGAGGTAGTCGTTCATGCGCGCCATCCGCTCGTTCGAGGCATCCGTCACTTCACCAGCGGGAAGAGGATCGTCTCGCGGATGCCGAGCCCCGTGATCGCCATCAGGAGGCGGTCGATGCCCATGCCCATGCCGCCGGTCGGCGGCATGCCGAACTCGAGGGCGCGCAGGAACTCCTCGTCGAGGCGCATCGCCTCGGGGTCGCCGCCCGCGGCGAGCTTCGCCTGCTCGACGAACCGGTCGCGCTGCACGACGGGGTCGACCAGCTCGGAGTAGCCCGTGGCGAGCTCGAACCCGCGGATGTAGAGGTCCCACTTCTCCACGACGCCCGGGACGTCGCGGTGCCAGCGCACGAGCGGCGACGTGTCGAGCGGGAAGTCCATGACGAACGTCGGCGCGACCAGACCGGGCTTCACGTGGTGCTCCCAGAGCTCCTCGACGAACTTGCCTGGCAGCGGGTGGTCGATCTCGATGCCCGCGTCGTCGGCGAGCTCGCGCAGCCGCGACATCGGCGTCTCGGGGGTGACCTCCTCGCCGACCGCCTCGGAGAGCGAGCCGTACATCGAGATCCGCGCCCATTCGCCGCCGAGGTCGTACTCGGTGCCGTCGGCCCAGGTGACGACGTGCGAGCCCGACACGGCGAGCGCCGCGTCCTGCACGAGCGACTGGGTGAGCTCGGCCATGCCGTGGTAGTCGCTGTACGCCTGGTACGCCTCGAGCATCGCGAACTCGGGCGAGTGCGTGGAGTCGGCGCCCTCGTTGCGGAAGTTGCGGTTGATCTCGAACACCCGCTCGATGCCGCCGACGACGGCGCGCTTGAGGTACAGCTCGGGCGCGATGCGGAGGTAGAGCTCGGTGTCGAAGGCGTTCGAGTGGGTCACGAACGGGCGCGCGGATGCCCCGCCGTGCATGACCTGCAGCATCGGGGTCTCGACCTCGATGTAGCCCCGGCCCGCGAACGTCTGGCGGAGGCTCGCGTTCACCTTGGCGCGGTCGACGACGTTGCGCCGGGCCTGCTCGCGGGCGATGAGATCGAGGTACCGGCTGCGCACGCGGGTCTCTTCGGACAGCTCGCTGTGCAGGTTCGGCAGGGGCAGCACGGCCTTCGCGGCGATGCGCCACTCCTTCACCATGATCGACAGCTCGCCGCGGCGGCTCGTGATGACCTCACCCGAGACGAACACGTGGTCGCCGAGGTCGACGAGCTCCTTCCACGCCGCGAGCGATTCCTCGCCCACCTCCGCGAGGGAGACCATGGCCTGGATGCGGCTGCCGTCGCCCGACTGCAGTGCGGCGAAGCACAGCTTGCCGGTGTTGCGCAGGTGCACCACGCGGCCGGCGAGGCCGACCGTCTCGCCGCTCGCCTCGTCGACGCCGAGGCCGACGAACCGGTCGCGGACCTCGGGGATCGTCGCGGTGATGGGCAGGCTCACCGGATACGCGCCGCCGCCGAGGTCGGCGCCGTCGTTGAGGCGGTCGCGCTTGGCGAGTCGCACGGCCTTCTGCTCGGAGATCTCCTCCGCGGTGGGCTCGGGTGCGGCATCCGTCTGCGTGTCGGCCATCGTTCTCTCTCGTCGGGCGGAAACGTGCGTCACCAGCCTACTTGCCGCCGCCTGCGCGGCCGATCGGTGCGGGCGGATGCCTCGTTCCGGCCGATCGCGCCGCGTCGGGTCGCCCCCGCCTCAGCCGAGCCGGATGCGGGCGTTGTCGATGAGGCGGGTGCTGCCGACGCGCGCGGCGACGAGCACGATCGCGTCGCCAGTGGCGCCCGACTCGACCGGCAGGAACGTCGCGGGATCGACCACCACGAGGTAGTCGGGCTGCACGGCCTCGTGCGCGCCGAACGCGGCTTCGGCCTCGGCGAGCACCTCGTCGACGCCCTGCGCGGCGGCGGCATCGGCGGCGCGCAGCGCCTCCGAGAGGGCCAGGGCCGCGCGCCGGTCGTCGGCGGACAGGTAGCGGTTGCGGCTGGAGAGCGCGAGCCCGTCGGCCTCGCGGACCGTCGGCACCACCTCGATCGACAGCGGCACGTCGAGGTCGCGGACCATGCTCGAGACGAGGAACACCTGCTGGGCGTCCTTCTGGCCGAAGCAGGCGACGTCGGGCTGGACGATGTGGAACAGCTTCGCCACCACGGTGAGCATGCCGTCGAAGTGCCCCGGCCTGGAAGCGCCCTCGTACAGCGCCCCCACCTCGCCCGCGACGACGCGGGTCGAGGTCGGCCCCGACGGATACATCTCGGCCACGGTCGGCGCGAAGACGACGTCGACCTGCAGGCCCTCGAGCGCGGCGACGTCGGCGTCGAGCGTGCGCGGGTACCGGTCGAGGTCTTCCCCGGGACCGAACTGCAGCGGGTTCACGAAGATCGACACCACGACGACGTCCGCGAGCTCGCTCGCGCGTCGCACGAGCGCGAGGTGGCCGTCGTGCAGGGCCCCCATGGTCGGCACGAGGGCGACGGATGCGCCGCCCGCACGCCGCTCGGCGAGGAGCGCCCGCAGCTCGGCGATGGCGCCCACCACGCGGGTGGCCGAACCCGCCTCGATCACTCGGCACCTCCTGGCGGCCGCACGACCCCGGCCCCGTCGATCGTACCCGCGCCGTCGGGGCCGGGGCCCTCGTCGTGGCGTGCGAGGGCGTTCTCGACGGCGCTGCGCACGAGCGGCGCGAGCACCGCGCCTGGCCGCCCGACGCCGATGCCGCCGAGCAGCTCGCTCGCCTGATCGACGATCGCGGTCGAGAACGACACGGCGGTGTCGATGGCTTCGGCATACGCGGGACGGTCGTGCTCGGCCACGAGGAAGGGCTCGCCGCCCATCTCGACGACGAGCGCCTGCGCGATCGGGAGCACCGGCGCGGGCGCCGTGACCGCGAACCACGTGCCCGCCAGCCGGGCCAGGTCGATCGAGGTGCCCGTGAAGCTCATGACCGGATGCGCCGCGAGCGGGATGCCGCCCGCGCGGAGCGCCGGCTCCAGCACGGCCGTGCCGAAGCGCGCAGCCGTGTGCAGCACGAGCTGGCCGGGCTGCCACACCCCTGCCGCCGCGAGACCCGCGACGAGCCCCTCGAGCTCATCGGCGGGCACGGCGAGCAGCACCAGTTCGCTGCGCTCGACGATCTCGGGCACCGCGAGCACGGGCACGCCCGGCAGCATCGCGTCCGCCCGCGTCCGGCTCGCGTCGGACACCGCGGCCACACCCGTGATCGCATGACCGGCCCCGCCGAGGGCCGCCGCGAGCACCGCGCCGACCCGGCCGGCGCCGATGACGCCCACCCCGAGCCGGCCGGGCCGGTCAGCCACGCTCGGCCCCCGTCGTCACGCCCCAGTGGTCGCTCGTGTCGATCGCCGCCCGGCGCACCGCCTCGCTCGCGACCGACTCGAACACCCGCTCCGCGTCCGCCGCGTCGACGGCGGGCAGCGTCGCGGTGACGGGCCCCGCGACGGTGTGCAGCCGCACCGAGGCGAGGCGGAGCATCCGTCGCACCGGCCCCCGCTGGATCGCGACGGACTGCAGCCGGGCCAGCGGCACGAGCACGAGGCCGCGCAGCAGCACGCCGCGTCGGATGCACGCCACCCCGTCGCGCTCGGCCCAGCCGGTGCGGCGCCACGCGAACGGGTGCAGCCACGCCGACCGGCGCGGCGCGGGCAGGAACCCGCCGTCCGCACCGCGACCGGTGAGGGTCGCCGCGAACTCGTGCGAGAGCGCGTCGGCATGCGCGGGCAGCAGCAGCCCGAGCACCCGGCGGACGTCTTCGATGGTGCCGACCGGGAGCACCAGCGTCCGCTGCGCCGCGTCATTGCCCGCCGAGACCGACTGGCCCGCGACGTTGATGCGCACGCTCCACCAGCCGAACGGCCGCCACAGCAGCCACTGCGTCGCCTCGATCGCGTGTACCCGCCCCGGCGGCAGCGTCTGGTTGCCGGTGGAGAGCAGCCCGTGCCCGATGCGGACGCCGTCGGGGGTGCCCGCGATGGAGTAGCGCAGCGACTTCGTGATGCGCGACCAGGCGTAGCTCACAAGGCCGATGAGGGCCGGGATGAAGCTGAACAGCACCCACCACTGGCCGGTCGCACCACCGACGACCAGCACGGCGACGAGCACGAGCGCCCAGAGCATCGCCCCGCCGAGCACCGTCGAGCCGATGATGCGGCCGAGCGGGATGTGCACGACCGACTCGGGCGGCGCGAGATCGGGGTCGAGCTCGGGCGCGAGGAACTCGTCGACGCGGCGCCCGACGAGCTCGGAGACGCGCCCGCGCGGCTCGGCCGCAGCCCCGGATGTCTCGGCGCCAAGCCCGCCCCCGGCGCCGACTTCCGTGGCGACCTCGGCGGCCGGGCCGGAGGCATCCGATCCCGGGTGCAGGGCCGCGGCCTTCGCGGCGCGTGCGCCCGACGCGAGGCGGAGGATGTCGGCCCGGAGCCCGTCGGCGAGCGCGGAACCGAGGTAGGCGAGCTGGACGTTGCCCGACTGCCCGGCCACCGACACCTCGAGCTTCGCGGCGCCGAAGAGTCGCGCGAACAGCGGGCGCTGCACGTTGATGCCCTGGATGCGGTCGAGGCGGGCGCTGCGGTGCGAACGGAACAGGATGCCGCTGCGCACCTCGACCGCCTCACCCGTGATGCGGAAGGTGTGCATGCGCCAGGAGAGCCAGAACCCGCCGACGATGAGCACGATCGCGAGCGCCACACCGGCGAGCGCCCAGCCGACCAGCCCGTTCAGCACTATGCCGCCGATGGGGTCGTTCGCCCAGTCGCCCTGCCACTCGCCGAACTCGCGATCGAACTCGCCGCCGAGGTCGGGCGCGAAGACCGGGATGAACATCTCGACGAGCCGCTCGCGGAGGTTCGCGATGACGAAGCCGAGGATCGCGAGCAGCGCGAGGCCGCCGCGCAGCAACGGGCTCGCCGGGTGCAGCCGGTGCCACTCGCCGTCGGCGAGGTCGGTCGTCCGCGGGCCGGCAGCGGGGCCGGGCGAGGGCGGTCGCTGGGGCGCCGGAGCGCTCACAGTCCGGCCCGCCGGGTCTCGGCCAGCGCCACGAGCTCGTCGCGCAGCCGATCGGCCTCCTCGGCCGGGAGGCCGGGCACCGTGACCGCCGTCGCCGCAGCCGCGGTCACGAACTTCAGGTCCGCGAGGCCCAGCGCACGCGCGACCGGCCCGCGGGTAATGTCGACCAGCTGCATGCGGCCGTACGGCACCGCGACCTGCCGCTGGAACATGATGCCGCGACGGAAGACGAGGTCGTCCTCACGCAGCCGGTACGCGATCGAGCGCACCCGGCGCGGTTCGAAGGCGATCGACACCAGCGCGATCGCGCCGCCAGCGACGGCCACCCATAGCGCCCACTCCTGATCGGCCAGGAAGTAGGCCAGCAGCATCACCGCGACGAGCACCGCGGCGCCGATGAGCGAGCCGATGACCTCGACGACGACGTACTTCGGCGAGACGCGCCGCCAGTCCGTGTCGACATGCGAGGATGCCGCGGCCTCCGGCTCCTCGATCGTCGGGGCCCCGGGGTCGCGCTCGGCTGCGTCAGTCACGTCCCCATCGTACGCAGCGGCGCCCCCGGTCACGCCCGGGCGTGCTCCTCGCGCTCGGCGTCGGGATCGTCGGGCGGGAGGGTGCAGAACCACTCCGCGACGAGCCCGCCCGCGAGGAGCAGCGCTGCGCCGATCGCGGTGGCGAGGGCGAGCCAGATCATTCCCGGGTTGGGCACGACAGCCCGGGTGGCGAGGAACAGGGCGATGCCGAGGCCGAGGCCGGCGAGCAGTCCGCCGGCGAGGCTCGACGCCTTCGCGAGCACCGCCACGCGCATCGCGCGGAACGGGTCGACCCTCGCTTTGGATGCGCCCGTGACGGCCCGCCGGATGGGCCAGGCGAGCAGCACCACGATGATCGCGACGCCCACGAGGGTGATCGGCAGCGACAGCGGCGGGACGAGGGCGTTCGCACCGGAGGTGACGAGGAGGAGATCGCCGAGGTAGCCCACGACCGCGCCCGCGACGAGGCACGCCACGACGGCCGACGGATGCGTGCGCCTCATCGCCGGTGCACCTCGTCGTCGGCTCGCTCGCGCAGCGCCCGGATCGGGCCGAAGCCCGGCAGTTCTGCCTCGGGCTCGATGTCGAGCCACGGCGCGAGCACGAACGCGCGCTGCCAGGCGCGCGGGTGCGGCAGCGTCAGCCGCTCGTCGGCGAGCACGAGCCCGCCGACGTCGATGAGGTCGAGGTCGAGGGTGCGATCGCCCCAGTGCTCGGTGCGCACCCGGCCGTGCGCCTGCTCGATCGCAAGGAGCCGGTCGAGCAGCTCGTGCGGCGCGAGCTCGGTCTCGACGGAGACGACGCCGTTGAGGTATCCGGGTGCGTCATGGTCGACGCCGGCATCCTTGATCGCGGGCGTCTCGTAGACCGGCGAGACCGCGACCAGTTCGACGCCGTCGGTCTCCGCGAGGTCGCGCACCGCCTGGGCGATGGTCGCCTCCCGGTCGCCGAGGTTCGCTCCGAAGGCGACGATCGCCCGCGTCATGACCGGCCTCGCACGACGGTGACGGCGACGTCGCCGAACGGCACCGCGATCGGGGCATCCGGCTTGTGCACGGTCACCTCGGTCTCGGTCACCGCGGCGTAGCCGAGCACGACCGCCGCCACTCGCTCCGCGACCGTCTCGATGAGGTCGACCGGGTCGCGCTCGACCGCGGCGACGACCGCCTCGGCAAGATCGCCGTAGTGCACGGTCCGCTCGAGATCGTCTCCCGCCGCTGCCGGTGAGAGGTCGAGGTACGCCGTGACGTCGACCACGAACACCTGGCCGTGCTCGCGCTCGAAGTCGAACACGCCGTGGTGCGCGTTCGCCCGCAGCCCCGTGAGGGTGATGCGATCGCGCCGGTCAGCCACGTCGTCCACTCTGCCATGCCCCGACCACGTCGAGCGCGCGTCGCGTGGCGACCACATCGTGCACGCGCACGGCCCAGGCCCCCGCCTCGGCGGACAGGGCGCTCACGACCGCGGTCGGCAGGTCGCGCTCCTCGACGGGGGCGCCCTCCGGCAGCATCGCACCGAGGAATCGCTTGCGCGATGCGCCGACCAGCACGGGGAACCCGAGCGCCTGCAGCTCGTCGAGCCGGGCGAGCAGCTCCCAGTTCTGCTCGCCGCGCTTGGCGAATCCGAGCCCGGGGTCGAGGATGAGCCGGTCGGCCGCGACACCCGCCGCGACGAGGGCGTCGACGCGTGCGGACAGTTCGTCGCGCACCTCGCGCGCCACGTCGGCGTACTCGGCGAGCGCATCCATCCGGTCGGAGTGGCCGCGCCAGTGCATCGCCACGTACCTGGCGCCGGTCGCCGCAGCGATCTCGGCCATGGCCTCGTCGGCGAGGCCCGCCGACACGTCGTTGATGATCTCGGCGCCCGCCTCCACGGCCGCCGCTGCGGTGGCGGCGCGCATCGTGTCGACGCTCACCCGGATGCCTCGGCCGGCGAGCTCCCGGATGACGGGCACCACTCGGCGGAGCTCCTCCTCGGGTTCGACGCGGGCCGCGCCCGGGCGGGTCGACTCGCCGCCGACGTCGACGAGGTCGGCGCCCTGCGCGACGAGCTCGACGCCGTGCGCGATCGCCGCCTCGGCGTCGAACCAGCGCCCGCCGTCGCTGAACGAGTCGGGGGTGACGTTCACGACGCCCATGACGAGCGGCAGCGCCCGTTCAGTCATGCCCAGCTCAGGCATCGCGCGCCCCGGCGGCTCCCGCGGCGCCGCCGGCGCCGATGAGGGCGATGATCTCCGCGCGCGCGGCGGGCTCCGCGAGCGCCCCGCGACTCGCGATCGTGATGGTCGAGCTGCGCTCCTGCCGTGCCCCGCGCGTGGTCACGCAGCGGTGCTGCGCGTCGAGGATCACGAGGACCCCGCGCGGGTCGAGGCCCGTGACGAGCGCGTCGGCGATCTCCTCGGTGAGCCGCTCCTGCAGCTGGGGCCGTCGCGCCAGGGTGTCGACCACGGCCGGGATGCGTCCGAGCCCGACGACGCGGTCGCCGGGCAGGTAGGCCACGTGCGCGGTACCGACGAACGGCAGCAGGTGGTGCTCGCACACCGACCGGAACGCGAGGTCACGCAGCACGACCGCGTCGCCCGTCGCCGGCACACCATGGTCGGCGCCGCCGTCGCGGAGGGCCGAGTCGACCGGCACGGCGTCGCGGAGGTGGCTGACCGGGTCGATCGCGAGGCCGCCGAAGAAGTCGGCGTACGCCTCGGCGACCCGCTCGGGCGTGCGCGCGAGCCCGGCGCGCTCGGGGTCCTCCCCGATCGCGAGCAGGATCTCACGCACCGCGCGCTCGATGCGGGCGGCGTCGACCTCGGCCATGGCACCCTTCTGTCGAGTCGGAAGCCTACGCCGTCGCGGGGCGCGGGTTCGAGCGCGGCTTGCGCTTGGGGGCCGGCTCCTCGACGGGCGTGTCGCCGGAGTCCACGCCGCCGTCGACCGCACCCTGGTCGATCGGCATCTTCTCCTGCGGGAAGGTGATCGGCGGGATGTCGGAGACGGGGCGCTTGTCGCTCGAGAGCCACAGGGGCCGCTCGGGCAGCTTCTTGACGTCCTTGAAGATCTCGGCGATCTGGTTGTGGTCGAGCGTCTCGTGCTCGAGCAGCTCGGCGGCCAGCTTGTCGAGGATGTCGCGGTTGTCGTTCAGCACCTGCCACGCCTCGTCGTGCGCCTGCTCGATGAGCACCCGCACCTCGGCGTCGACCTTCTCCGCGATCTCTTCGGAGTAGTCGCGCTGGTGGCCCATGTCGCGCCCGAGGAACACCTCGCCCTGCGACTGGCCGAGCTTCACGGCGCCGACGTTGGCCGACATGCCGTACTCGGTGACCATCTTCCGCGCCGTGGACGTGGCCTTCTCGATGTCGTTCGAGGCGCCCGTCGAGGGGTCGTGGAACACGATCTCCTCGGCGACGCGGCCGCCCATAGCGTAGGTGAGCTGGTCGAGCAGCTCGTTGCGGGTGACCGAGTACTTGTCTTCGAGCGGCAGCACCATCGTGTAGCCGAGGGCCCGGCCGCGCGGGAGGATCGTGATCTTCGTCACGGGGTCGGTGTAGTTCATCGCCGCCGCGGCGAGGGCGTGGCCGCCCTCGTGGTACGCGGTGATGAGCTTCTCCTTGTCCTTCATGACGCGCGAGCGCCGCTGCGGGCCGGCGATGACGCGGTCGACCGCCTCGTCGAGGGCGCGGTTGTCGATGAGCTGCGCGTTCGAGCGGGCGGTGAGCAGCGCGGCCTCGTTCAGCACGTTCGCGAGGTCGGCGCCGGTGAAGCCCGGCGTCTTCCGTGCGAGCACCTCGAGGTCGACGCCCTTCGCGAGCGGCTTGCCCTTGGCGTGCACCTCGAGGATCTTCTGCCGGCCCTTGAGGTCGGGCGCGTCGACGCCGATCTGCCGGTCGAAGCGGCCGGGGCGCAGCAGCGCCGGGTCGAGGATGTCGGGGCGGTTGGTCGCCGCGATGAGGATGACGTTCGTCTTGGGGTCGAAGCCGTCCATCTCGACGAGCAGCTGGTTCAGCGTCTGCTCGCGCTCGTCGTGGCCGCCGCCGAGGCCCGCACCGCGGTGCCGGCCAACGGCGTCGATCTCGTCGACGAAGATGATCGCGGGCGCGTTCTGCTTGGCCTGCTCGAACAGGTCGCGCACGCGGCTCGCGCCGACGCCGACGAACATCTCGACGAAGTCGGAGCCCGAGATGGAGTAGAACGGCACGCCCGCCTCTCCCGCGACGGCGCGGGCGAGCAGCGTCTTGCCGGTGCCGGGAGGGCCGTACAGCAGCACGCCCTTCGGGATCCGGGCGCCGACGGCCTGGAACTTCGCCGGCTCCTTCAGGAACTCCTTGATCTCGTGGAGCTCCTCGATGGCCTCGTCGGAGCCGGCCACGTCGTCGAAGGTGACCTTCGGGCTCTCCTTGGAGACGAGCTTCGCGCGGGACTTGCCGAACTGCATGACCCGGTTTCCGCCGCCCTGCATGCCGGAGAGCATGATCCAGAAGAACAGGCCGATGAGCACCAGCGGCAGCAGGATGCCGAGCATCGAGAGGAACCAGTTCGGCTGGGGCACCTCGTCGTTGAACCCGTCGGCCGGCTTGGCGTCGTTGACCGCCTCGATCACGTCGGCGCCGCGGGGCGTGACGTAGTAGAACTGCACCTGCGAGCCGAGCTCTTCGTCGGCCTTCTTCAGGGTGAGGTCGACCCGGTTCTCGCCGTCGACGATCTTCACGGCGGCCACCTTGCCGTCGTTCAGCAGGTCGAGGCCCTCCTGGGTCGACACCTGGCGGAAGCCCGACGCGGTGATGAGGCTCGAACCGATCCACACGGCGACGATCGCGAGCAGGATGTAGATGATCGGCCCGCGCAGGATCTTCTTCATGTTCATGGTCCTGCAAGGCTACCGTCGCGGCGCTGGGCGCAGGCCGTATGTTCGCTGTGGGCGCGAGGCCCCCTCAGCTCGCCCGGCCGGTGCGGGCGACGGGCCGGTTCGGCCTCAGGAGTAGACGTGCGGGGCGAGGATCGCGACGTCGCGGAGGTTCCGGTACCGCTCGGCGTAGTCGAGGCCGTAGCCGACGACGAACTGGTTCGGGATGTCGAAGCCGAGGTAGCGCACATCGACGTCGACCTTCGCGGCATCCGGCTTGCGCAGCAGCGCGCAGATCTCGACGCTCGCCGCACCGCGGGACTCGAGGTTCTCGCGCAGCCAGCTGAGGGTGAGCCCCGAGTCGATGATGTCCTCGACGATGAGCACGTCGCGGCCGGTGAGGTCGGTGTCGAGGTCCTTCAGGATCTTCACGACGCCGCTGGACTTCGTGCCGGTGCCGTAGCTCGAGACGGCCATCCAGTCCATGTTGACGTGCGGCCGGAGCTCGCGGGCGAGGTCGGCCATGACCATGACGGCGCCCTTCAGCACGCCGACGAGCAGCAGGTCGCGCCCCTCGTAGTCGGCTTCGATGCGGCGGGCGAGCTCGGCGAGCTTCGCGTGGATCTCGGCCTCGGTGACGAGGACCTCGGTCAGGTCGGCCTCGATCTCGCGCGCGTACATCCGGTGCTCCTGTCGTGATCGGCGAACGGATGCCACGAGCCTACGCCGTGACGAAGGGGTGGCCGTGCGCGGTCTCCTCGCAGGCGCGCTGCTCGGGCGTCTCAGTGGTCGTGCGGGAGGACCTCGGCCGAGCCGGTGGTGGAGAAGACGAGGTGCCGTCCGGCCCGGGTCGCGCGGATGCCGCCCGGCAGGTCGATCGGCCCCTGACCGTGCCAGTCGGTGACGAGCCGGGCGACCTCGAGCGTCTGCGCGCGGGTGAGCGAGACGCCGAACTCGCTGCCGACGACGTGGCGGAGCACGCGCTGGCGGAGGGCCGCCGGGTTCGCGGCGAGCCATCCGACGGAGACCGCGATGCCCGCCTCGGCGGGTTCGCACACCTCCTCGATGAACTCCTCGATCTGGGCGTCGAACGCCTGCTCGTCTTCTCGCAGCTGCTCGGCCGTGCGCGCGAGCGCCTCGGCGATGCCGGGGCCGAGCTCGGCCTCGAGGACGGGCAGCACACGCGCGCGCACGCGGACGCGCGCGTACGCGGGGTCGGCGTTGTGCGGGTCGTCCCACGGCTCCAGGCCCGCATCGAGACACGCCTGCCAGGTCGTCGCGCGACGGATGCCGAGCAGCGGCCGCGCGTACCGGCCCGAGCGCGAGGCCATGCCCGAGAGGCTCTGCCCGCCCGATCCGCGCGCCAGGCCGAGCAGCACGGTCTCCGCCTGGTCGTCGAGCGTGTGGCCGAGCAGCACCATCGCGGCGCCCGTCTCGGTGGCGACCGCGTCGAGCGCCGCATAGCGGGCGGCACGAGCGGATGCCTCGGGCCCGTCACCATCCGACGCGACCACGACCCGGCGGATGACGACCGGGGCGAGCCCAAGCCCACGCGCGGCCTGCGCCGCCCGCTCGGCGGCATCCGCCGAGCCCGGCTGCAGGCCGTGGTCGACGACGACCGCACCGGCACGCCAGCCCGCGCGCGGCGCCTCGAACGCGGCCGCCGCGGCGAGCGCGAGCGAGTCCGCCCCGCCGGAGAGCGCGACGAGCACGAGCGGCTCGGGGACGGAGGCATCCGATGCTGCGGCGCGTTGCGCGGACGCAGGCGCGGCGCTCGGCAGCACGGCCCGCACGGCCCGCCGCACGTCGGCCATCGCCGGGGTCAGCCGTGGGCGGCGCGAGGCATCCGTCTGGTCGTCTGAGGGCATCACGGTAACCTTATTCCGCCGATCGCGCGCCCCCGCAGGGCGGCCGGCCCGACGTCACCGTCACCGACTTCACCGACAGGAGCACCACATGGGCGAGTACACCGCCGTCATCGAGATCCCGAAGGGGAGCCGCAACAAGTACGAGGTCGACCACGAGACCGGCCGGGTCTTCCTCGACCGCGTGCTCTACACCGGCTTCGTCTACCCGACCGACTACGGCTTCTTCGAGAACACATTGGGCGACGACGGCGACCCGCTCGACGTGCTCGTGCTGCTCGAGTACCCGCTCTTCCCCGGCGTCGGCGTGAAGGTGCGCCCCGTCGGCGTCTTCCACATGACCGACGACGGCGGCGGCGATGCCAAGGTCATCGCGGTGCCCGCGGGCGACCCGCGCTGGAACCACATCCAGGACGTCGACTCGATCCCCGAGTACACGAAGAAGGAGATCGAGCACTTCTTCGAGCACTACAAGGACCTGGAGCCCGGCAAGTGGGTCAAGACCGAGGGCTGGGCGAACGCCGCCGAGGCCGAGGCGCTGATCCAGAAGGCGATCGAGGCGTACCCCGGTCACTGATCGACACGACGAAGGGGCGCGAACCGTGTGGTTCGCGCCCCTTCGTCATCCAACTGGCGGGTCAGCCCGCGGGGCGGGCCGCCGCCGACGGCGAGCCCCAGACCGGCCAGATGCGCACCGTCTTGCCGTAGTCCGGCGCCTCCAGGATCTTGCCCCCGCCGAGGTAGATCGCCACGTGGTAGTAGCTGCCGCCCCCGCCCCAGAAGAGCAGGTCGCCGCGCTGGACGTCCCTCGGAGAGATCGCCTTGCCCCGGCCGGCGAGCGTGTAGTACTGGTTCGTCGCCGAGTGGGTGCCGATGGAGATGCCGGCGGCGCGGTACGCGGCGAGCGTGAGGCCCGAGCAGTCCCAGGTGTTGTACGAGTCGCCGGGCGAGGAGTAGGGCTTGCCGAGCTGGGCGCTCGCGAAGGCGATCGCCGTCTCGACCGCGTTCTGATTCGGCGGCGCGGGGTTCGGCGGCGGATTCGGGGCCGGAGCCGGGGCGCCGCCGCCGTCGCCCGGGGCGGGTGCCGGGGCGGGCGCGGGGGCTGGAGCCGGGGGCGCGTTGCGGATCGCCTCTTCGGCGGCCTCCAGTGCGCGGCCTTCGGCGCGCTGTCGCTCGAGCTCCGCCGTGGTGTCCTTCAAGAGTGCGAGCTGTTCGTACAGCTGCGCCGAACGCTGCTCCTGCTCCGCAACCGCCGCCATGGATGCCTCGGCCGCAACCCTCGACGCCTCGGCCTGCTCCTCGGCGAGCTTCGCCAGTCGCTCGCGTTCGGCCGTCGCCTTCTCGGCCTGCCGCCCGAGCGCCTCGGCCGAGTTCTTGTCGGCCAGTGCCTGGTCGTAGAGCGCCTGCGAGTGCTCGCCGAGCTTGGAGGCGGTGCCGAGCTGCTTGAGCAGTCCGTCGGGGTCGCCCGAGAACGCCAGCTCGCTCGTCAGCCCGCCGTCGGCGCGCTTGGCGAGATGCGCCGCGACGAGGCCCGCCCGCATGCGCGAGATCTCGGCGACGGCGGCGGCCTCGTCGGCCTGCTTCCCGAGCTGCTCCGCGCGCGCCTGCGCCTCGTCACGCTCGAGGAGGGTGTTGCGGTGCTGTTCGGCGGCGATCATCGAGGCCTCGGTGGCCTCCTGCGCCCTCGCGCGAAGCCCGCCGAGCAGCTCCTCGATCTTCGCGATCTCGGCCTGCTTGGCCTGCTCGTTCTGCTTCGCCTGCTCGATCTCCGACCACGACGGGTAGTCGGGAGCGGCGTACGCGGGCCCGCCCGCGGCGGCCACCGAGGCGGTGACGGCGCCGATCGCGACGCTCGAGAACAACGTCGCGGGCTTCACGCGCGAGACGGGGCGGGTGCGGTGCTCAGCCAAGGCCCACCCCCCGGTCGGCCATGAACGGTCCGGGGTTGATCCGGGTGCCGCCGTTCCAGACCTCGAAGTGCAGGTGGCAGCCCGTGGATGCTCCGGTCGTGCCGCTCCACGCGATGTGCTGTCCTGCATCGACCCACTGGCCGTTGCCGACGAGGATTCCGCCCTCGCGGATGTGGGCATAGCCGGTCGAGATGCCGCCGCCGTGGTTGATCTTCACGTAGTTGCCGTACGTGCCCGTGTACCCGGCGATGGTCACCACGCCGCTGTTCGCCGCGTAGATCGGCGCGCCACAGCCGGTGCCGATGTCGTAGCCGTAGTGATAGCCGCCGGAGCATCCGCCGCCGCCGCAGATGACCTCGCGGGGGCCGAAGCCGTCGGTGATGCGACCGGCCGCCGGGCGCGCCCAGCCGGAGCTCGCGACCGCGCCCGGCGCACCCGCGCGCATCGCCTCCTCGCGGCGCTTCCGCTCCTCCTCCTGGCGAATCCGCTCGCCCTCCTGGTAGGCGGCGGTGGTCTTCGCCTCGACGTCGCGGAGGAACGCTAGCTGCGCCTCGAGCTCGGTCTTCTTCGCCTGCGACTCCGCGAGCGCCGCCTCGGCCGCGGCCTGCGCCTCCTGCGCGGCCGCGAGCGCCTCCTCGGCGGCGACGCGCAGCTTCTCGCGTTCGGCCTGCGCGAGCTCGGCCTGGGCGCCGAGCGACTTCGCCGTGTTCGCCTGCTCCTGCGCGCGCTGGTAGATCGCCGACGTGCGCTCGACCATCTTGTCCATGCTGCCGAGCTTGGCCAGCAGTTTGTCGGTCGACTGCGCGTTGCCCGAGTCGAACATGAGGCTCGCCCCGAGGTCGTTGCCGCCGGTCTGGTACAGCTGCGCCGCCACCTGGCCCGCGTTGCGCTTCGCGGTGTCGGCCTCGGCGGCCGAGGCATCCGCCTGCGCCTGGATCTCGTCGGCACGCCGCACCGCGTCGTCGTAGCGGTCCTGCGCCTCCATGAGCTCGACCATGCGCCGCTCGGCCTCGGCGCGGGTCGTCTCGACGTTCACCTCGAGCTGGCCGATGAGGGCGATGATGTTCTCGACCGCGGCCGCCCCGGCGGCGGTGTTCGCCTTGGCCGCCTGCAGCTCGTCCCAGCTGGGATACGTGGCGGCGACCGCCGGCGAGCCCGGCTGCGCCAGCGGCAGGCTGACGGCCAGCGCGGCCGCGGCAATGCCCGCGACGGCACGCCGCATCAGCCGGCGGCGCCCCGTAGGCCGCCGTCGGCGGGTCGTGTTCGGCCGGTGTGCAGTGGTTCGGTCCATGGTTCCCCGTCCACGCAGGGTCGGGCCCCCGCGCCGTCTCTCGAGCAGGCGTTCGAAGCCCACACTCGCATGCACACGCACGCATTCCGCGGCCACTCCCCCGGCGTGGCGGAAGAGCGCACGGATGCCTCGCGCGTTGCCGCTCACGCGCGCGACGCGCCCGGGCGCAGCACGGCCGCGGCCTCGTTTTGGAATCTCGGCGGGCACCACGTATGCTTGGCTCTCGGTGGTTGTGCGAGTCACAAACCCCCGGCCCCATCGTTTAGCGGCCTAGGACACCGCCCTTTCACGGCGGCAGCACGGGTTCGAATCCCGTTGGGGTCACGCTGAACGGCGAATATAATTGAACAGTCTCATTACGAGGCCCTGTGGCGCAGTTGGTTAGCGTGCCGCCCTGTCACGGCGGAGGTCGCGGGTTCAAGTCCCGTCAGGGTCGCTCAGGCGACAAGCCCTTTCGAGAGAAGGGGCTTTCTCCTTAACACGAGGCATTCACGCCTCGAGGCTCTGTAGCTCAGTTGGTAGAGCGTTCGACTGAAAATCGAAAGGTCACCGGATCGATGCCGGTCGGAGCCACAATCGAAACCCCCGGGAGACCGGGGGTTTTTCGTTCTATCGGCCGATCGTGTCGGGCCTGTCCTGAGGGCGGGCCATTAATGGGCCATTAAGGTCGGCGTGGGTCGGCCTGCGGGCCATTTCGGTGGTCTTGCGCTGCTTCGTCTTGGATGCCTTCTTCTTGTCAGCCGTGTCCGCCTCGCCGAGCATCTGGTCGAGGGCTGCGCCGGCGCGCAGCGCGACGCCCTCGCGAGCGCGTGAGTACCGCTCGGTGATCTGCAGGCTCGAGTGGCCGAGCGTCGCCTGCACGTCGGGCGCGCTGGCGCCGGCGTCGAACAGGATCGTCGCGAATGTGTGCCGCAGGTCGTGGACTCGGAGGTCGGGCCGGCCGATCGCCTTGCGCAGTGCCTCCCAGTCGACACCGCGGCGGGCGTTGTGGTTCGTGAGCCGTCCGCCATCGGGGCCAGAGAACAGCAGGTCGCTCAATTGCTTGCCGCGCGCGGCTTGCTCGGCGTACGGGCGCAGCGCGTCGATCAGCGGGACCTCGCGCGAATTGTGACTCTTCGGCGACTGCTCGATCAGTTCGCCGCGCTGCCCTGGGCTGAGCGACCGGCTGACGCGGATGATGCCGCGCTCGAAGTCGACGTCGCCGACGCGGAGCGCGGTAGCTTCACCGGCGCGCATCCCCGTGTAGACGAGCGCGGCGACATAGTTGCGATAGGCACCCTCGGGTACGAACTCGAGCAGCGTGCGAACCTGGTCGAGCGTCAACGCCCGCGAGATCGGCGAGACCGACTCGCGCATGCTCGGGCGCTTGACCTCACGCGCGGGGTTGTAGTCGATGAACCGAGAGCGACGCGCACCATCGAGGAGGCGCGACAGCACGGCGAGCGCGTCGTTCTTCGCGGATGCTCCGCCCGACCACGCGACCATCGCCGACTCGATCATCGGCGACGTGATGTCCTCGAGCCGCTGCCGACCGAGGCTCGGCTTCACACGCAGCCGCCAGGCCACGCCGTAGCCGCGCGCGGTCGCCGGGCGAACGGATGACTCGATCGCCGGCCAGTACTTCTCGTGCCACTGCTCGAGCGTCATGGAGCCGTTCGGGTTGCGACCGGCGACCATCTTCGCGAGTTCTCGCTTGGCCTCGGCGAGGGTGAGGAACATCCGCGATCGCTCGGCCGCTCCCCCGTCCACGCCCGGTCCAACGACGCGGACCTGATACCGCTGCCTGTCGGTGCGCCAGCGGATGCCCTCGGGCAGCGGCCGACCCGTGCGCGGATCGAACCGCGTCGGGGAGTCCCTGCCCGGCCGACCGGCCATCAGGTCTCCGTGCCGCCGCGTGCGAGGAGTTCGTCGATGGTGTCGGCGCTCCAGAGCAAGTGCTTGCCCATGTGCGCGTCGGGCTCGGGAATCAGGCCGTCGCGCCTGAGCTTGTCGAAGCTCGAGACCGGGATGCGGCACCGCTCGGCCGCCTCGGCGCGGTTCAAGTACTGGACCTTCCAAGCGGTGTCGACCATGACGAACCCCTTCCAACCAGCCCCGCGCCTCGCTTCGGAACGCGGCTATTTGCAGGTATCTGAGATTACCATCAAGGCTCATGTTTCGGCAACTATCTGAGGTCGTGGCTAGAGTTGCCGTATGAGCAACTCTGTCGCGCGTCCAGGCGATCAATCCTTCGACGGCTTGCTCGTGCAGGACGACCTGCCCGAGGGCTGGTACCTGCCGAACCGGTTCCCCGGCGAGCGAGACGACGACGCGAGCGATCAGATCGACGCGGTGCTCGGGTACGACGACCAGGGCACTCCGGAGGATTCCGATCAGAACGAGACCGCTGATGGCCGCTGGCGCTACCTCGAGCACGAGGCCACGCACACCCGCGTGATGATCCGTTTGCAGCGGCACCTCTTCGCCGTACCCGAAGAGGTGCGTATCACCGGCGTGATCTACCTGCCCTGGCGCCCGGGCGACCCCATCACGAGCCAGCTCCTGCGCGAACTGCCGACTGCCCGCATCGAGGCCGCGATCAACAAGCGCCTGTTCGCGATGAAGCGTACCGAGACGATCACCGGGGGGAAGATCGTTCTGCCGTCGGGGCGGAAGGTCAGCGAGCGCGATCTGCTCAAGCCGCTCGGCGACCCGAAGAAGGTGCCCGATTTCTACGAGCTGGTTGCACTGCAGCACGGCCGGCTGACTCAGCAGGGCGATGCAAATCCGAGCGCGACTATGGCGGCGCTGAACACAGTGGCGCTGTCGACAGCACAAGGGTGGGTGACGAAGGCGAGAGAGCGCGGGCTACTTCCCCCGGGTCGGCGAGGACGGGCTGGGTAGGCCACGGTGCAGTACTGGCGGCGCTCAGTTTTGCAGTTGACGCCACCGTGATCGCGACTTCACCGTGCAGGTCCACGCCCACCCGCCCATTTATTGGGTTCCTGCGAACCCAGGGATCGCGAAGACGAACGGCAGGCGGCCGACTTGCGGACTCTCGCGCGCATGAGTCACCGCAAGCGTGGAGGCGCTGGATCACTGGCACACGAGTTGTGCACCGCCGCTAGGCAGTGACGACGAGCACCCCAACAGGGGCCCTCGGGCAGCGGATGAGATCGGCGAACCTTTCCAGAGAGTTATCAAGCTTGCTCTTAGATCAAGACCTCCTCGATGACGCCTGCGCTGGCCGATGTGCGAACCCGAAGTGTCGGCACGTACCTTGCGCGGTAGTCATCTCCCTCGGTGGGCTCTGAGTCGTCCCACTCGTAGACGACGAACCGGAGCGTGTTGGTTAACCGCCCGATGAGAAGCGCCAGCGAGAACGGGCAACGCAGGAGGAGGTGTATCTCCGCGTTTGAGTTGTCGTTGGAAAGCCCACGGATGTGGGCGGCAACATCAGCGGCGATCAAGCCAGCCTCCGAAGGTTCGATAAGTGTGTCGTTCGCGCTCGTTAGGTGGCGCCAGGCGGCGAGGAACGGGGCTCTGTCTTCGAGATACCGAGCGAACGCGGCATCGCTCCGTTGCGGAAGTAGATCCACGTACACAGCCACGGCTGCGCGGCCCGACGTGATCGCTGAGGGATTGCTCCCCTCGGCTGTGATCCGCACTTGCGGCTGAGCGGTGAAACGGGATTCGCCATCGCTCGCCCAGGAGACGCCCTGTTGGTCGATCACGTCCATGTGCCCGATTCGTGACGATGGGAGTGCTGCTCCCACGGCGAAAGCTACGGAGAGATGGGCGCCTCCTTGAACACGGATTCGATGCGCACTTGAGCGTGTCACAGCATCTGGAAGGAACCCGATGGTGTCTTTGAGGTCTCGAAGCCCTTCGGCGCTCGGAAGACGCTCGTGGCTAGAGGGTCTGAGCCGGATATCAAGCTCATCACCAGTGCGGTCATAGACCTGCGGCGTATTCCTGGTCTGGAGGCTCAAGTGGAACGTCTGGTCGGTAGTCTGGATTTGCTCTCGAAGAGAGGCGATTCGATGCCAGACCAAGCCTCGTATCAACACAAGCAGGCCATCGCGGTCAGCGGGGTGCTGATCGACGCCGCTCAACGTACCGGGGCGACGGTCTAGGAGTCCATCCGGCGCGTCATAGTCCGTTGTTCCGTCTTCTGTCTTGACTGAGTTTGCGATGCCGAGCGCGAACACCTCGTGGTTGTCGTGTAGCGCGAGGAGATGGGGTGCCTCCAGCGTCTTGACGACTCTGCTGTTCGCCACATCGGGTGTAATTACGAGGACGCCGCCGGAAATACCGGCAGCGATCGCTTGCTTGAGCCGGGCCTCGGTGTCGCCTGGGGGCAGATCGTCTCGATCGCGCCAGACAGGGACTCCGGCGGTCCGCAAGAGCCACGCTAGTTCCGCGGCGATGTCCGTCCCGTCCTTCTGCCGATATGAGATGAAGACTGGATCGGATGGTTCTGGACGAGCGGCGTCGGAGATCAAAGCGTTTCCTCACGATCGTAGGGCTTGGCGTTAATCTCGGTCGTGGCCTCGATGGTGGTGTTTCTCTGTTCAGGAGAATCATCGAGTAACCGCATCAGTGGCACTGGCCGGAACCGATTCCGTTCGATCAGCCACGTTGAAACAATGATGCGCGAAGAGGAGTCGAGCCCAGCAATGATGGCGACGAATTGGTCAAAGCCCAGGTCAGGGTCGTGTAGATGCCGCATGTAGGAGTTGAGGTCGACATCGCTGGGGGCGAGTTCTCCAGTGGGATGGGTGTGCCATTCACCTATCCACTGGCTGCCATCTTCCACCCAAGCTGATTCCGCGAACTGTCGAGCATGGTCGAGGTCGCGCAGGAATGTGCGTTCGCCGCGTGCGGCGCTAGGCCCGGCATCGCCGGCGTGCCTTATTAGGACGCCGTCCGCCGTGTCGGTTCCGAGCAGGATCCCTCCAGTTTCGAGTCCGTCAAGGGATCGTGGGGCCTCGCGCGTAATCGCGGTCAGTGCGGCGTCAGTAATGGAGACAGCGGGCACGATTCCTCGAACTTTCATTCTGCAGAGCAGGTCGCACATGACGGTCGTGGCCCAGGGATGGACGACCAGCGAACGTCTCCGACTTCGCCAACGTTGAACGGCGCTGCGAGGTCGCCCGTCGGTCGGAGACCGATGACTGCGTGTTCACCGGGAATCCTCTGAGTGTGATCGCCATGGAGTGATTCGAGTAGCGTCGCGACTGCCACTTTCGCGGCAAACGTTCCGACCTGCCGGAGATCGGGAGGAACGGCGGCCATCGGCTGGTGTACGCGTCCGGTTCCGTAGTCGAGTTCTTGATCTGCCTCAGCGTCCATAGCGCCTTGAGCTGCGAGGTGTTGGCGAAGACAGAGGAGGCATCCGAACCGGGGAGTGGGACGCAGCCGGATGACTTCTCCGATCGAGCCGTTGTCAAGCACGCAGGCCAAGATCGCTGGCTTGTTCGCGCGACGGGCGAGGTGGCTGACGACGCGCCGGGGAGCGATGCCGTCCGCAGCGCAGAGCACTAGATCGACTCTGTCGACGATGGGGCGAGCGTAGTGAGCATCGGCAACAACGTCGAGTTGGTGGGCAACTACGGTCTGTTCCGGCCAACGGCGGGCGAGGTGATCCTTCATCGCCGCAACCTTGTACCGCCCCACGCTCTCAGTTCCGAGGGCGTGCCGCAGCATGTTGTGCCAGAGGAACCGGTCAGGATCGAGCAGTTCTACACGCCCGACTCCAAATCCGGCGAGTGCCTCCGCTGCTGCGCTACCAATGCTGCCGCAGCCCACGACCATGACGCTGTTAGCGGCGAGTTGTTCGATCGGCCACTTGCCGGTCAACTGCTCCAATCCGATAACTTCTGGTTCGACTTCGATATGGATCGGGTGCACGCCGCTTCGGCGGACCGCCCATCCCGCGAACTCCAAAGCGCCCGCTTCTACAAGCTCCGGCGGAAGATCAGGGTCGTGAGTAATAACGATGCCAAGGCCGTTTCCGGGGTCGGAAACACCGGGCACCATCTCCTTGAACTTGGCGAATTCGATGAAAGCTTGGGGACGTCTGGAGAGGAAGAGATGGTGAATCTGGGCATCGTTCGCTGCCACTCTGATCCATTGGGCAGCATGGTGAGGATCCCCTGAACGCAGCGCGACGTATTCGCCTGGAATGTCTGCTGGTAGCCGCATGTCTTTGGCGGTCTCCACGGTCCGGACAACGTACATATTGTCCGCAGGAACACGGCGCAGGACTAGCGCCCCGCCCGAAAGCGCGGATGCTGCGATCTTGTCAATCGCGTCTCGTGGCACCACGATATATGGGTCATGCTGGGGCATCAGAATCTCCCTCGTCGGCTGCTCCCGTTGCTGCGGCTGCCTGCACGATGAGGTGGTCATACGAAGGGTCGGACACGATGCCATTCACTGACATCTGATCGATCACCCCGGCCTTCATCAAGCCGTACTCGATCCGCCATCCGGAAGCCTTCGCTAACAGCTCAGTGAGGCTCGCTTCAGGTTGCCAGCCGCCGTCACTCTGAAGCAGACAAAGCGATCCGCCCGGCGCTACATGCCACGCCGATTGTGTCTGCTCCCAGATCGTCGGCTCCGGGTCAAGCGAGTAGATGGCAGGGGGCACCATTGGATGCGCTGCCGAATAGGCGACGAGAACATGGAAGGCATCGTCGCCGAGTAGTTCATTGAGACCTTCGGGCTGCGGCCGATCAAAGGGCCAACGCGGAAGCGCGCCGATCCATCCACCGTGTGGCAAATCGCTTGTCGGGCTCTTGTACTCCAGCCGGGGTGCGAACGCACGGATCTCGTCCCGGTCCCGTGCTAGCCGGCCAGGCTCGCTGACGATCCAGAGGACGGGATCGAGTGGCCCGGTGTTTGCACCACGGTCCAGTCCTGGCTCACGATTCATCCCTGGGGGGTGTCCTTCACTGGACGAGGCGTCGCCGGCAGTATCGCAGGTGCCGGGTTCGCGGTTGAGGCGGGGGGCTTCGGGAAGTCGTCACCAAAGACCTCCCCCCAATACTTGATAGCGGAGCCAGTGTCGTTGTTCGCCTGAGCCTGGAACGCCTTGATGGCATTGTCTCGTGCCGCCCGCAGGCACTCGACGAGCTCGCCGTAGTCGACGTCAGGCTGAATAGGCCCGCATAGGTAGGCGGGATCGACGACCTCGTTCCCGCCCTCGATGTAGTAGCAAGCGCTGACGAAGAACTGCTTGATCGCCGCGGGCTGATTGACGTCCGTGGGCAGGAAGTCGAGCGCGAGAACTTCCATGACGAGGGACTTGATCTTTGTATCTTGTTCCGCAGCCCACCACTTGAGCATCCGAACTGTCCCAGCGAACTTGTTCCACGCCGCGTGCCTCTTCGCGACCTCGGCGATAAGGAACTCGGGGTCGCAGGAAACCCAGTCCTCCGAGAGCGCCTCAGGGATCAAGAGCTTCCCGTCGCGCCTGAGCGCCGGCATCGCGTCAACAGTGAACGCATTAGGATCGTCAGGGTCGTCGAGGAAGCACTTGACTGCATGGTTACGCCATCGCGCCAGCCGGACGGCCTTGTCGTAGGTGCCGTTGGTTGACCCGAGGAGCGTATTCACACGTTCGCGGGTGTAGTTGAGCGCATCCGCGGCAGAGTCTCCTGGCGTTCCCCAATCGGGGTGCGCGTCCTGATCGAAGACGACGATCACATCGACGTCGTGGATCGGGTCCTTGTGCGTCCCTCGCGCGAGCGATCCGGACGCGACGACCTCCTTCACGTCGTCCTCGGCGCCGAAGGCGTTCTTGAAAAGGTCGCGTCGAGCGCGAGCCTCGCGGACGGATGTGATGTCGGCGTTCACGACCTCCTGGAAGGTATTGAAGGCGTCAGTCACGCTCATGATCGTTCTCCTGGTCGGGCCATCCATTGCGAATCACAGTAGCCACCGCCGCCGACATCGCTGCCGGTCGAAACTTGCGTCTCATTGCCAACTTTCTCCTTCTACTTCTTCTTGCCGCCCTTGCCAGTGCTCTCGTTCGTCGTGATCTTGGAGTGCCGCTTGACCGTGGACTGCTTGACGAACCGTCCCGGGATGGCGCTACGTCCTCGCTTGCCTGCCATATTCTGCACCTCCTTCGTTCCACATCCGACGCCGCGTTTCAATTCTAACACACCCCGTGTCATAGGCGACGAACCGTTTCGGATGTGACACACTGGAGGCATGGCCAAGACAACGATCAACACGGCCGCGCTGCACTCGGCACTGGACGCCGCCCGTCAGGAGCGAGGGCTGTCCTGGCGGGCCTTGGCAGGTGAGATCGGCGTAAGTCCGTCGTTGCTCTCCAGGCTCGGCAACGGGTTGAAGCCCGACACCGACGGATTCGCGACGATCGTCGCGTGGCTCAGGCTCCCTGCCGAGCAGTTCTTCGACCGTGACAGTGACAACAGCTCCGCTGACTCGCGCGAGCCCGACCTCATGGCCCAGCTTGCCCCCCTTCTGCGCGCAAGGAAGGACCTCAGCGAGACAGACGTCAAGTACTTGGAGCAGGTCATCGGTCTAGCTGTCGGGCACGCACGGGCACAGGGATGACTCGTGCGCCGTGGATTCAAGGCTGAGGCCAGACGCCTCGCGCTCGAGCTACGAGCCGAAATCGGCACCGACGCATACGCACCGTTTGACCCGTACGCCTTCGCCTCTGAGTACGGAGTCCCTGTCGTCCAGCTCAGCGCCCTCGACGGCGCGGCGCGCGATCACTTCCTGAAGGCGGACGGGAGCGCTCTGTCCGGGGCTCTCATTCCACATGGCGGGGGCGTCGTGATTCTGGAGAACGATGCGCAACCCCAGACACGAAGGCGCACCACCATGTGTCACGAGCTCGCTCATGTCGTCCTTGAACACCAGTTCGGACTCTCCTTCTCGGACGAGAGAAAATGCGGACTGGGCGGCGACCAAGAAGCCGAAGCGGATTGGCTCTCCGGAGAGATACTCATCCCGTACGACGGAGCGTTCCGCCTCGCCCGCGCGAACGCGACGGACGAACAGGCTGCAGACGCCTATGAGGTCAGCTTGGCCGTCGCGCGCTGGAGGATGAACCAGAGTGGAGCTCGTAAGGTCGTTCAACGTACCCGAGCCAAGTGGGCCAACGCGTACCATTAGCCGGACCGGCCTGGCGGCCCTTACGTCGAATTGCCGAGTGCGCTCTGCATCATTGGTGAACCGCCTTGGACCCCGAGTCCGTTCTGCGAGGACCTACAAGGAAGCTCTGGCGCGCGCCGAGACGTCGAACAAGCGATCCTTTGCAGGGCGCTCAACTGCCCTTCTCCGTTCAAGCAGGGGGTCAGCGACCCCGGGGGCGACGTCTTCGCTAATGGCAGTGGCTTCCGACGCTTGCTGCGCTCGTCACGGGGTCGGGTACCATTCCGACCACGCCGATCCAGCTGGGCGGCGCGTGCAGCGACGTTGAGCGCGCTCGAACGGCCGCCGGCTTCGACGATGACGTTTCGCCGGACAAGGCGCCCCCGGATACGGTCGCGAGCGAGGAACCGCCACTCGGTCGGTGCGGCATCAGCGCCATCGAGCAGGACGAGGTCTCCGCTTCGTTCCAGGAGCTCGCGGCTGCCTGGTGGGTAGAGGCCGTAGGCTCCGCCCGCGAGCATCGCCATCGCCTACCTCCCGCGGCCACCGCTGCACGATTGACTGCACGGTCGATACCGCAGGGCGCGGCCAGCCGGACGATCCGCTCCGCTTTCGTCAGCTCAGAAATACGTTCCCTTGCTACGTGCCCGCCATTCCTGAATGGACGTTTGCTACCGTAGATAGTTGCAAGAACCTGAGCTAGCTCGGAGGGCGGCGATGAAGGGCGGTGTGATCCTGTACCGGGGTTCCGGGGCAGACGCGCGCCGCTACCTCGAGTCGGATCGATCGCGCGCTGACGAGTACTACCTCGAGGGCGGGACAGCCCTCGCCGAGTTCTCGGTCGTAGGCCGTACCGGCGAGGTCATCGGCGAGGGCGCACTGACGCCCGACGAGTACGCGCAGTGGGTCGACTGGGTCAACCCACTGACCGGCGAGTCGATGGGCAAGCCCCGCCTACCCGGCGACGGTCGTCATGGCTCGCCGCGGTTCGCGGAGATGGTCGTGAATGCGCCCAAGTCGTTGTCGATCGCGGCTGCACTGCACCACGAGGTATCCGAAGCGCTCGATGCCGCCCAGCGCGACGCGGTCGCAGAGATCCGCGCCTGGCTCGGTCAGCACTCCGTCACTCGGGTCGGACCGCGCGGCGCGCAGCGGGTGGTGCCGATCGAACAATTCGAGACCGTCGCCGTCTCGCACAAGACATCGCGCGCCGGCGATCCGCACCGCCACATCCACTTCCAGGTCGGCACGAGGGTGTGGGCCGAAACCGCGTGGCGCGCCCTCGACACGGCGGCACTCTTCCGACAGCAGGGCGCGATCCGCTCGCTCGGCACGGCGGTCATCGCTGCACATCCGCAGCTCGCGGCCGCCCTCGACGCGCACGGGCTCACGCTCGATCCCGTCACCGGCGAGGTCGCCGAGTTGCAGCCGTTCAATGCGGTGATGAGCAAGCGAGCCGAGCAGGTCGCGCGCAACCTTTCGCAGTTCGAGAAGGACTGGCGTCGCGCGCATCTCGACGAGGAGCCCGGACCGGCTGCGCTGGCGCGTCTCACCGCGATGGCGTGGGACCACGGGCGGCCGCACAAGAAGCCGACCAAGCTCGGATGCGAGTCGGCTTGGCGATCAGAACTCTAGGATGCCGGATACCGCTCCGATCTCGAGCGCGCGCCAGCGCGCCCGCCGATTGCGCTGGATGAGCTTCGCGTTCAGGATGTCGCATCCCGAGCACTCGACCGGTGCGCTGCGGCCGCATCCACCTGGACGGTGCACGACATCCAAGACCACGTCACGCGCATCATCACGGAGGCAGGCGTGCGATCCGCCCCGCGACCGTTGCGCGAGGTGATCATGCTCGCGACTCGGTTGGCGAGTGAGGACTGCTTGTCCGTTCTTGCGCCGGACGCCCCACGCCCCGAGCACGTCGCTCACCTGACGAGCGTGCGCGTCATCGCCTGCGAGACCCGGCTGCGCGATCTCCTGAGTGCGCGTGCAACCAAGTCTCGAAACCGTCCGCCCGACGTGCACCGCATCGTACGACGGCTGAGGCTGGATCCAGCGCAGGCGAGGGCCGCCGCCGCGGTCGCGTCCGCCGACCCACTCGTTGTCGTGGAGGGCGCCGCGGGCGCGGGCAAGACCACGATGCTGGCCGCCGCGATCGCGACGGCTGCTGCACAGGGTCGTGCAACGCGGGTGGTCACGCCGACGAAGAAGGCGGCGGATGTCGCGCACCAGGAACTCGGGATTGCGGCCGACAGCGTCGCGAAGCTGGTGCACGAGCACGGCTGGCGCTGGAATCGCGACGGCGTCTGGACTCGTCTCGCCATAGGTGAGCGCGATCCACAGACCGGTGCGCCCTACGGAGGCCCCGCGGCATCCTCTCGGCTCGCCCGCGGTGAGCGAATTGTCGTCGACGAAGCCGGCATGCTCGACCAGGACACCGCGCTCGCGCTCCTAACCGTCGCCGACGAGTACGGCTCCACGCTCGCGCTCGTCGGCGATCGGGCGCAGCTCGCCGCGGTGGGTCGCGGCGGCGTGCTCGACATTGCAGCGCAATTGCTCCCGCGCGTGCACCGAATGATGGCCGTGCACCGTTTCAGCGACCCCGCGTATGCCGCGCTCACTGTGCAGATGCGACGCGGGGAGCATCCGGCATCCCTGTTCGACCGTCTTCGTGCGCTCGGCCTTGTCGTGATCCATGAAAGCCCGGATGCCCTACGCGAAACGCTCGCACGTGAGTTGCGTATCGGAGATGCGGTGACTGTCGCGACAATCGACGAAGCGCGCGACGTGAACGCGCGCATCCGCGACGAACAGGTATTCACCGGCCACGTCGACGACCACCACACCGCGACCGGCAGCGACGGTCTGAGAATCGGACGCGGCGATGTGATCCAAACCCGGGAGAACGACTCCAACCTAGCCGTGGCGAATCGACAGACATGGACCGTCCAGGGCGTGGGCGACGACGGCGCAGTATGGGCGAAGGAACGCTCCGGCTGTCGGCGACAACGCACTGTGCGTCTGCCGTCGGAGTACGTCGCCGAGCACACTCATCTGGCGTACGCCTCTACCGCCTACGGGATGCAAGGCGCGACTGTTCCCGAGTCGCACACGATCCTCGAGGATGCCATGGATGCGGCGGGCGTATATGTAGGCATGACTCGCGGACGTAATGCCAACCGACTGCACGTTATTGCGACTGATCTCTATGACGCGCGAGAACAGTTCGTACTCGCGCTGGAACGCGATCGCGCCGACCGCGGACTCGCGACCGCGACGGCCGCTGCGCGCGAGTCTGTGCGCGGCCTCTCGACCACTACGGCACGTCTGCCGGGCGGTACCGGATTCGATCGGAACATCGCGGCCGGGCGTATGCCGGAAGTTGGCCTCAGCCGATGAGGTGTAGGTTCGACGCTAACGGGCCGCGGGCGGCAGGCATGCGAGTGTGCCGGAAGCGGATCCCTATCGGACTGACGTCAGGTCAGAACGAGTGTGGCAATTGTCGCTGCCCAGGGATACGCCTCGATCGCTTCGTCAAAAGTACGAGACATCAGCCGCTCAGCAAGAAGCGCTTTCGTTCTTAGGTCAAAGAGGTGCACTGCCCGCAGATCGTTCGCAGGGTTGATCACGAAATCCAGCCGAACCGGGTAGCCCTTGATGGACCCAAACACCGAAGTGCCGAAGGGTCCCACGGGCATTTCGTTAGCCGCCACGAACTCAGCGTCGTTGTTGATGAGCTGGAGGTTGACCAACTTGACTAGCGCCTCTGTGTTCACATTTGCCTTTCCATGCGACAACCGTAGGGCACGCGCTCCCCTAGCAGGTCGCTCACGAGTAGGACAGCAATGGGCTACCGGAGCGGGCGATCTGGAGCCCTACACCGAGAGGTGGACGTTCTCGATGCCTTGCTCCGGCTCCTTAATGCCTCCCATGAGACTTGGGAGTAGCCATTCATCCGCAACACGCTGGCTGTTGCTCAGCGTCAGCATCGAGGCACCCTCAATTCTGCGGGCAATCTCACGAACGTCATCCCACATCGAGCCGGCGCTGACCTGCGCACGAACATGGTCAAGGTGCTCGATGGAGGGCCCGTAAACCTCCGCGACTCCTCCACACCATGTCCACCTGTTGAGTTGCTCGACCTGAAAGTCCTCGAGATCTACAATCGGGATCTCGATCTTCCATTCGCCGTTGACCCGAGTGATCCGCTTGGAAAAAGGGCCTCCTGCAAGTCGAATGCCAAATCGTTTGCGAAGGGGTACGAAATACCCGAACGAGTCCCAATCGCCGTAGCGGATGCCCGCAATAGCGCGATCGTTCAGAATGAAATCGATGCTCGGTGAGCGAACGAACTCCCATCGGGCTCGCAGCACGGCGCTCCCGACCCGTGGGAGATTCATGAGGTAGCCGACATCCATGTTCTCGCGAGACATACCCATTTCCTCGGCAAGAACGTCGAGTGAGAGTTCGAGGTCGGGGGCCCTGGCGAATTGGCTGGTCACGTACGCAGCGACTCGGATCCAGTCATCAGCAGGGATGGCCCCGCTGGGGCTGCTCCCTATGCGATCGACCTCTTTGTGTGCCATCTTCTCGAAGGTGGCGAAGTAATTGTCGTTATCCCAGCCTCCTTCGGGGAACGGCGAGCCGCGATAGATGTCACGCGAGAAGCCGACGTTTTCGGCCCGTGCCATGAAGTTCACATCGGGAACGAATCGATGCACGGCGACCATGCTCTTTCGACGTATTGCTTTCGGTGTCTCCGAGAAGTAGCCGATGCACGCCGCTGGGACGTGGTGCCGTTTGTCGGTGCTGCCTACCATCGAGCCCAACCAAGTGCGTCGAGTGCGGGATCAGTGTATGGAAGCGTGGCTGCCGGCGGAGCCTCAGGGTTCCTAACAGGACTAATCATGCCTCGCCCATGGGAGGTAAATCGGCGGGTGAGGCGACATCGCCTGTAGGCGAAGGTTCCGGCGAACGCGTGGTCTGCGCCTCCAGCCATTTGAGGATGGTCGCGACGGTCGGCTGAAGAAAGAGCGCGAGCCTGTCGTCGGTGCCGGACCGGTATCTATAGTCCAATTGCAGGAGCCTCGGGTGCTCGAGCTCAAGATGCGGGAGCTCGCCCTGCCGAATGCGCACAACGAAGTAGCCGGCTTCAAGGATCGCGGTCGTCTTCGCGATGTCCACATCGGCACGGTTCTCGTGCCACGCGAGTCCGTCGTACTCGATCGCAACCGGTGCTCCTCGATAGCTGCCGGATATGTCCAACTCGGCTGCGGTCTGCGGCCCCCAGGGCACCGGCACCTTCCGGCCGTGCGCCGGAGCGTCAAGATGATCGGCCAGCGCCTCAAACAGGACCCGCTCGATCCGGGATGCCACACGGCGCGAGCACTCCGGGCACTCGTTCCCCCCGAGCGCTCGGTTCGAAACCGACGTCTGCCAGCGGTGCTCGGGATCCACGACGCACACCCAGTGGGCACGATATCCGGACCCCGCGGTCACCTGCTGGGGCGTTCTCGTGTTCCTCTCCCGGTCCCACGCCGCAGCGACGTCCGGATGCGTCGTGGCAAGGTCCATGCTGCCCACGTGTATGCGCTTTCCGGCGCAGAAAGGGCAGCCGCGCCCGCCACCGCTATTGCGGCTGTTCACGCTCGCCAGCCACTTGTGGCGCGCGTCATTCGGGCAGATCCAGTTCACCTTCCGCGCGGACGAGAACGTGACTTGGTCGGCCCGGATCGGGTTCGCAGGGTCCCACTCGGCCGCCAAGCCAGGATTCCGGGAGGCGAGGTCATTGAAACCAGCGAAGGCGCGGCGGCCTGAGCAAATCGGGCAGCCGTAACCCTTGGCACGATCGCCCACTCTTGCCCGCCATCGATGTTCGGTGTGTGCCGGGCACACCCAGCCAACTATCTTGCTCGTCACGGTAGTCACCTCCTCGGGAGCGAGCGCGTTGGAAGGATCCCACTGCGCGGCGAGGTCGGGGCGGGCGGTCGCGAGGTCGTTGACGCCGGCGATCGCGATACGGCCCTCGCATACCGGGCAGTACGCACCGGATTGCACTTGGCTCGTGATAGGTCGCTGCCAACGGTGGCGGGCATCCTTTGGGCACACCCACCACGCCACCTTGCTCGAGCCCGCAGTGACGCCCTCCGGTGCCGAAGAGTTCGCGGACGGGTGCCATAGCTTGGCGACGTCCGGCCGGCTCGTGGCAAGGTCGTTCACGCCCGGCATGACCTTCTTCCCCGCGCATACCGGACAACCCCCGCCACTACCACTACTGCGGTTGTTCAGCGTTGCCTCCCAGCGGTGGCGAGGATCAACTGAGCAAACCCATGAGAAGCGACGGTTCGAGCCAGCGACCACCTGCGTGGCGGGTAAGGGGTTCTCATCCGCCCACTCTGCGGCGAGGTGAGGGTGCGTGGCCGCAAGATCGTTCACACCGCGGATGACCTTCTTCCCCGCGCAGACGGGGCACCCCTGACCCTGGAGTGCTCGCGCGCTCACCCGAGACCGCCACCGGTGCTGCACATGCACGCGGCAAACCCACGCAGCCTCATACTTCGAGCCAGGGCGCACATCAGTGGGCGCCTTCTCGTTCACAGCCAAATCCCACTCCTCGACAAGACCGGAGTGCGTGGTCGCCAGGTCATTGAAGCCAGCGAGGGCGCGTCGGCCAGAGCAGTACGGGCAGCCTCCGCCACGGGAACGGTTCGAGACGGACTCGCGCCATCGGTGCAACGGCCCGACTTCGCACGCCCAAGAAGCCTTCATGTTCGAGCCAGCCGTGACCGCGTCCGGGCCGAACCCGTTCGCCTCGTAGTCCCACTGCGCCGCAAGTTCGGGATGCGTCTCAGACAGAGCTGGTCGTCTGGTCATGGTGTCGTCACCATACTCCAGGGAAACATTTCCAACTTTCTGCTGCTTGAGGAATGTGAGCCGCGGCAGTTGTAGTGCGGGTCGCGCCGCCGCGCGACGGCTACGAGGCGAGCGGTGTCGGATGACAATCGATGCAGCCGAATTGGGCATGCCGGATCGGGATGACACTCGGACGCGGCATGCAGCTCGACTGGTCGGCCCGAATCGCTCGCTTGGGTCGACCGCCGTCCGAATCCGCGCCAAGTCTGGGCCATTAAAGGGCCATTAATGGCCCGAAAAGCAACTGAAACCAACTGTGACGATTTCGCGGAATCCCTGATCAGCGCGATATCGCAACCATAGGAACAGTGCCGAAAACCGCCCAGGCTCACTGAAAATCGAAAGGTCACCGGATCGATGCCGGTCGGAGCCACTTAACCCCCGGTTTACCGGGGGTTTTTGTTTTCTAACCGTCGAACACTCCGCGCAAACCCCGCACATTCAAATCATCCCATCGAGCCGCCGCCCCATCACCTCAGCAGCCTTCGTGGATCCCTTCAGGGTGTTCATGTAGACGTCTTGGGTCATCGACGGATTCTCGTGGCCGAGGTAATCGGCGATCTCGGTGGCGGACAGCCCTTCCTTGTCAAGGATCGTAGCCACAGTCTTGCGGAACGAGTGCGTGGAGAGCTCGGGGTAGCCGAGTGCTTCGCGCCGGTCTCGGATCTCACGCTGCGTGTTCGAAGGGTCGCGCAGGCGCATCAGGGGCGTCGGGAAGAGCAGCGTGGTGAACTCCCGCAGCCGCTCGTGTCGCCGCCGGAGCAGCTCCACGGTCTGCGCCGGCAGCGGGGTGACCCGTGCGGACTTCTCGGTCTTTGGGAACTCCTGGCGCACGATCCCCTTGCCTTTGACGCGGACGTTGATGGCTTCGACGGCGGCAGTGCCGGCGGCGAGGTCCACTGAGGCGATATCGAGGCCGCACGCCTCCGCGACGCGCCAGCCTGAGCACAGCATGAACTCGATCAGCTCGATGGTGTCCCATTTCTCGAGGTCCGCGTCAGAACGGATCTTGGCGAGAAAGCTCGGCAGCTCATCGATCGGGATGGCCGCGCTACCGCGCATCTTTCCCTTTGGTCGGGAGATACGCTCCAGCTCACGCACGGGGTTCTTTTCGATCGCGCCATTGACCACAGCCATCGACATCATCCCGCTCAGAGTAGAGCGGCAGTTCTTCGCCGCCCCGGCCCCACTCTCCTTCTCAACGCGGTTGAGGAAGGGCTGCAGACGGGCCGGCTTGGCTTCGGCGACGGTGGGGTCGCCGATCCTTGGCACGATGTGCGCGGTGACGGCATAGCCGTAGGTCTCAAGGGTGCCCTCCGACCGCCCGACATCGCGCTTCGCGTCAAGGAACATCTGCGCGAGGACGCGCAGGGTTGTCGTCGGCTTGAGCTCACCACCTCGATCCGCTTCGACGGTTGTGAGCGCCTGCTTCAGCGCAGCGATCGCCTTCGCACTGCTCGGTCCGTATTTCTCAACCTGACGGGCCTTTCCATCGGCGAATCGGTATCGCGTGCGCGCCCGCCATTTGCCGGGCGACACCTCGATCACATTGATCATGCCGTACGTCCCGATAGCTGTCCTGGGTCGAGCCATCAGTGCTCCTTTCCCATAGATTCACGGATCTCGTTCACAAGCACGCGAGTGACTCGGCCACGCGCCTGAGGCGTGCTATCGACACCTGCCCGCCAGAAGGATTCCTCCTCGAGGGGTCGCGACCAGAGCCCGAGCGCCAGCCGTCGAAGTTCGGGGACGCCGATCCCGAGCTTCTTCGCCGCCCGCTCCTCGGCCAAGCTGCCCGCACCACCGACGGCGGGGATCCGCCCCGTCGGCACAGGAGGCATCTGCGACTGGTCCAGGAGTTGCTCGAAGTGCGCGTCCTTCTCTGCGCGCGGAAGCGTTCGACCGCGCAACTCCCCCATCCGCCTCAAGACCTCTTCCTCCAGCTCGTCATCCCACTCATCACCTCGGCTTCTTCGCCGCGTCGATCGTCCTGCTGCTGGTCGGCTTCACCGAGGAAATGGCGACCCGCGGCCTGCTGCTCGTCGGCCTGCGCAGCCGACTCCACGAGGGATGGGTGTGGTTCATCAGCACAGCAGCGTTCGCGGTCATGCACCTCACGAACGCGCTCGGCGGACAGGGCCTCGACCTCACGATGACCCAGGTCGGCATGGCGTTCCTCGGCGGCACCGTGTTCTACATCCTCCGCCGCACGACCGGCACCCTGATCTGGGCCATGGTGCTCCACGGCCTGTGGGACTTCTCGACCTTCGCAGTCGGGCACGGCACCGCCGGGCCGCTTGCCCCGCTCGCCTCCCCGGTGTTCATGCTCGCCGGCGCGGCAGGCCTCATCGTCGTCGCGTTCGTCATCCGCGGCGCCAACGAACGCACCTCCTCGCTGTAACCGGCCCCACGTCAAAGCGCCCCCTCTCCTTCTGGAGAGGGGGCGCTTTCGTAGTCACGAACGTGGGCATCGCTGGACCGGTCCCGGTCTAGGAAGCGCCGAGGTGTTGGCGTTGGGCGAGGAGGGGGCATTCGAAGGGGTCGCGTTCGCCGAGCCCGACGCGGTTGATGTAGTGGAAGACGATGGCGTAGGACCGCCAGAGCGTCGTCTGCGTGTATGGGACATCGTGGCTGGTCAGGTACTTCGAGATCAGGGGTGCTGCACGTCGGAGGTGGGGCCTGGGCATCGAGGGGAACAGGTGATGTTCGATCTGGTAGTTCAGTCCTCCCATCGCGAAGTCGAGGAGGCGGGTGCCTCGGATGTTCCTGCTCATCAGGGCCTGGCGGCGGAGGAAGTCGAGCTTCAACCCCGCGGGCACGAGCGGCATTCCCTTGTGGTTCGGCGCGAACGACATGCCCATGTAGACACCGAATAGCCCGAGCTGGATCGCGAGGAAGACGGCGGCCTTGTCGGGTGAGAGTACGAGGATGACGAGCGTGAGGTAGCCGAGGAGGCGGACGGTCAGGAACGCAATCTCGACCGGCCTGCGCTGCACTTTTTCGCGCATGAGGACGCGGTGCACGCTCGAAGCGTGCAGCGAGAGGCCCTCCAATAGGAGGAGCGGGAAGAAGAACACGCCTTGGTGGGCGATTACCCAGCGCATGAGCGCTGGTCGTGGACGGGTCGCTTGTTCTGGGGTGAAGGCGACGACGGGGAGTTCGATGTCGGGGTCCGACCCGATGCGGTTCGGGTTGGCGTGGTGGCGGGTGTGCTTGTGCTGCCACCAGCCGTAGCTCATCCCGATGAACAGGTCGCCGATGATCAGGCTGACCCAGTCGTTCCAGCGGCCGGAGCGGAAGATCTGCCGGTGGGCGGCGTCGTGGCCGAGGAACGCGGTCTGTGTGAAGAGGAAGGCGAAGATCGCGGCGGTGAACATCTGCCACCAGCTGTCGCCGATCCAGATGAACACGACAATCGCGGCGCCGATGACGACGGGAACGAGGATGAGCTTGGTCCAGTAGTAGCCGTAGCGGCGTCGCATGAGCCCGGCGTCTCTGATCTGTTGCGCGAGTTCGGTGAACTCACTGCTCGGGGTTCGTGCGGATGCTCGGGTGGTGCGCGTTTCGGACATGATCAGTCCTTGATCTGACGGCGTTTCGTGTCGTCGCTATAGCCAGCGTGGTGCCAGTGCCCGTCGTTCGCGGTCTGCCACCGCCGTTCCCGCCGCTCGGCCGCAGAACTCCCCGGAGTGTGTCCGGCGTCCGCTACCTGTTCGGGTGGGGTGGCCCCGCCATCGGTTTCCCACCGCTGGTCGGCTCGCGCGCCTTCGGGGGTCTTTCGATGCTTCGACATGGTGATCGCCTGCTCAGTGATACTGCGAAGCGTGAGGGCGGAAGTCGACTTGCTCGGCCGCGTGAACGATGGCGGCGGCGCGGGCGGCTTCCTCTTGGAGAAGTGTGGCGGCCTCCGCATCGCGGTGCCCCTGCTCGTCGGCCGCCTCGGAGCTGATGTCGCTGAGGATCTGCCCGATCAGTGGGCCGAGGCCGTTGCTCAGTTCGGTGAGGCTGGTGCTGCCGATGATGAGACGGCGGTCCGCGGCGCGGAGCGACACCGTCGGGTAGCCGCGTTCGACGAGCTTCGCTTCAACGGAGGGTTCGGTGAGCAGGCGCAGTTCCGTCGTCGTTGGGCGCCTCGTGAACACGGCCGCGACGTCGTACCGGGCGGGAGCGCCGACGGTCCCGAGAGTGACCGGAAGCTCCGTCACGAGGACGTGCGAGAGCGCGAGGCTCTCGGCGGTGTTCATGAGAACACCGGCGTCCCGAGGGGTGACCACGATACGCGCGATGCCTTGGCCCATCGGTCGGGGCCCTCCGGATTGGCGCCGAGATGCGCCCAGAATGCTGCGTTACGGACACCTGTTGGCTCCGCACCGGTGGCTGTGTCGCCGACCGAATCTTGCTGATTGTTCTTCATTTTCAGAGTATGGTCGCCCAACATGTGCGCGCTCACAGTTTCAGGGCGCGGCGGTCTCGGTTTCCGGTCCGTGTGCTTGCGCCGAGACGCAGAGCTTCAGTGCGCCCGGGCGCACCGTGATACGAGCACGAGCTACGAGACCGAAACGGTCGCCATCCAACTCGACGGCATGCGGCGTGTCGAACCGGACATCGAACTGCTGGCCCTGCGCATAGTTCAGAGCCTGAACGTCAGGCGCGAGTTCGAGAAGCCTGGCTCCCAAACGAGACCCACGCGCGAAACCCTGTGCAGCAAGACGTGCGCCGATGCCTGCCCACCCGAATCTGCCCTTCGGGCTGAGCAGGACAACGTCGAGCAGCCCATCATCGACCCGTGCCGCGGGGATCAGGAGCATATTGCCCGTGAGGGTGCCACAGTTGCCAACGATGACCGTGTGCGCGCTCGCGGAACGCGTGCGGCCGCGGTCCACCCGGTAGTGCAGCCGAAACAGTCGGTGCGCGCCGATCGAGCGGGCGATAGGCGGCACATAGGCAACCCACCCCATGCGCTTTTTCGCCCACGCGCTGGTGCTATCCGCCATCTCCGCATCCAGACCAATACCCGCCATCACCATGAACGTCTCCGTGCGGCGCCCGCCCTCCCCATCCTCGAGGAGAGCGACGGCAACATCCACCTCGCGCATCGTGCCGGTAAACGCGACTGCGACAGCCCCATGGACATCGTTCAGGGGAACCCCGAGGTTCCGCGCCAAGAGATTTCCCGTCCCTGCCGGAACCAGCGCCACCGGCACCCCCAGCGGATGGGCCGCAGCGCACGCCACCCGAACGGTTCCATCCCCACCGGCGACGATCAGCACGGCAGGTTCCCCCGCGAGGGCGTCCTCGACCGCCTCTCGCCCTGAGTCGTCGGCCGCAGTCCCATACCAGCGAGAGGGAGCCCACCCTGCGCTGCTCTCGTGCCGTTGAACCGCTCGCCGCAACTCGCCAAGGCGCACCTTGACGGGGTTGTACACCACTGCCGCGTGCCGAACCTGCACGCTCGCAGCCTACGCCGGCACCTGACTCCGGTCACTCAACCCACAGGATCTGAGAATTCCTACATTTCGGAGCGGATCGGAGTATCGTCGGCCCCATGTGGACGGTACTCGTAATCTTGCTCGTGGCATGGGCGGTGCTGTCAATCGTCGGCTTCGTTTTCGAAGGCCTTCTGTGGCTCGCCATCATCGGAATCGTGCTGTTCATCGGCACTCTCATTTTCGGGATCATCCGACAACGTGCCCGCCGGGCGAACCCCTGACTCAGCGACATCAACCTGAAGAACGTGCGGCGCACGAATCAGCATGGGATGGCGCGAGGCTCTCCGATGTGCTCAATAGAGCGCCCGCGTACCACCAGTACGGAGTAGCTAGGTGACGGGCGACATAGGCCCATGGCCCGTCGACTCCGGCGCACCTCACTCTGCTGAGGCCTTGCTCGGCGAAGTCAAGGGGGTAACCGCAACTCGTTCGCGTGCGTAGCGTGCGGGCATGGGGAAACTGATCTACGGCGCACGGAAGATCGATGTTCCCGATCGACCGTTGGCGCATTTGCAGGCCGTCATGGTGGACAAGCTTCGGAGGGGTGAGACGTTCAGCTTGACGCTGAGCGCCGATGGGGCGCAGAAGACGATGATCTTCGGACCTTCGGTGCAGGTGATGTTCGAGTACGCGAGCAACCGCACTCCGCGACTGAACCGGAACTGGCTCAAGCGTCTTTCCGAGGTGGGGTACGCCGGTGATGGTCTCCAGCTCGTCGCGGAACCGGACGACCCCGACGAGTCGTAGGCCTACGCGAGCTCGGTCGTGGCGGTGGGGCGAATGGTACCGATGAGGCGCATGACTCGATCGTACGGGCGCTCAGTACAGCTCCCGTGGCGGGATGAGCTCGCCGTCGGGAAGGATCGCGAAGCCGCAAGTAGTGAGAGGCAGGCCCTGGAACTCTGGCCGCATCGGGCGTGGCCACTCCGAATCCGGGTCGATGCCGATGTGGCACGGCTCGCACCACCGGCTCGGACGCTCGGGTGAAAGCACCGGCGCGCCAAAGCGGTCTCGGCCAAGATGCACCTGCTCGGCGCCGCGCTCGCGGCCGCAGTCTGGGCACAGGTTGCTCATGAGGTGACGCTAGCGCGAACGTCGGACACGGAGCGGGTGCAAGCGCGTCCGGCTCGCCTCACCGGTGTTCATGCTCGCCGGCGCGGCAGGCCTCATCGTCGTCGCGTTCGTCATCCGCGGCGCCAACGAACGCACCTCCTCGCTGTAACCGGCCCCACGTCAAAGCGCCCCCTCTCCTTCTGGAGAGGGGGCGCTTTCGTTGTCCCGGTCCGCGTCTCCGGCGGTAAAGACGCACTGCGAGCCGACGCCATGTAGTGGCGTCATCCTCCGAGAGACCGGCCTCTAGCGTCGGCGGCTAGAAGACACGGTCTAGCCGCGCCGGCGTCGTGCTCGTTCACCGAAGGCGTCGAGTGCAGCGAGGATCTCGCCTGCTTGCCAGAGTCGGTTGCGCCGGCCCTCGCTGATCTTCGTGAGGACCTCGGCGTCGACGAGCCGGTCGATGGAGTTCTGCGCTGCGACGTCGCTGATTCCGAGTTCCTGGGCGACAGTCTTCGCGTTCACGACCGGCTGCATCGGCAGGTAGCGCTTCACGCGGTGCACCGCGGAGTCGCTGCGGGCGGTCACCCGCTCGTCCCAGCCCGCCACCGCCGCCTGGATGTCCTCGACGAGCCGGCGGCCGTTCTGCACCGCACCGAACACCGCGTTGGCGACCGAGATGACGATGGCGTCGGGGTCGCCGGCCCGGAACGCAGTGAGCGCAGCGAAGTAGCCATCGGTGTCTCGCAGAAGACCCGCTGACACGGGCACGGCGACGTTCCGGGTGAGTCCGCCGTGACGCAGCATGCCCTGTAGCAGCGCTCGCCCGGTGCGGCCGTTGCCGTCGGGGAACGGGTGGATGGTCTCGAACTGCGCATGCGCGATCGCAGCCTGCACGAGCACCGGCACGTCCGTGCGCGCGGCGAACGCCACGAGGTCGCCCATGAGCGCGGGGACCAGGTCGTGGTGAGGCGGCACGAACGTCGCCGCGTGCGGCGAGATGCTGCCGCCTCCGATCCAGACCTGCTCGTCGCGCCAGCGCCCCACGTACTCGGGTGCGCTCTCGCGCAGCAGCGCGTCGTGCATCGCGAGGATCGAGGCTTCGTCGAGGCGGTCGGCCATGCTGATCGCGGCGCGCATGGCGCGCACGTTCGCGACGACGAGGCGCGCGTTCTCAGACCTCGCCTGGCCGATCTCCGCGAGGGCGACCTGCTTCGCACTCGAGGTCAGGTTCTCGACCTCGGAGCTCGATGCCGACTCCGTGCGCAGAAGGATCGACGCGAAGGGCGCTGCGATCATCCCGGCCTCTGCGTCGAAGCGCGCGAGCTCCTGGCTCGCATCGTCCGCCAGCGCAAGAGTCTCTGCCTCGAGCGCGACCCGAGCATCCGCGACGAACGGCGGGACGGCCGCCAGGTAGTCCCCTCGTGCTGCACGCAGCGCCCGCCTCGACCCGAGCTCATCTCCGCTGCGTACCCAGGGGTGCTGTTCGTAGTCGAGCGGCGGCCACGCGGCCGAGGTGGGCTGCTCGGTCGGACGGGCGGGATCTGAAGGCATGGTTCGAGTATACCAAAGGTTAGGCCCGTAGCCTTCGGTATGGTGGCACTGCGTCAACGTCCCTCCGAGGAGATGAGACTGGCAAAAGAAGAACCCCCGCCGCCCGAAGGGCAGCAGGGGTTCATCGAAGGTGGGGTCATTTGGCGGCGCCTACCCGATGGCTCGGCGCAGCTCGCGCGGCAGGGACGGGGTCCTCGCCACCAGCGGCTTCCGGCAGTCCCGCGTTGGTCAGGCTTCGGACGGAACTCGGTATCCGACCAGCGCGTGCCGTCCCACCAACGTTCTACATCCGACGTCTCGGGGTCTTCATGCCATCCTGGCGCCGGCACCAACTCTGTCACTGCGCGCTCAGCCTCCATGAATAGTGATACCCGGGGTCAATTATCTGTACGTTGGCGGGGTGCAGCACTCTCGACTGGCGGCCATCGCGATAGTCGCGGCCATCGGTCTCGCAGGCTGCACCGCTCAATCGATGGAGTCAGACCTGCTTCGTTCAGCATTCGCCGACGCCACGCTTGAGCGTCGCGCGGTCGACGAATGCAACTCGACTTTGGGAGGCCACCGCTTGCTGGCTGCCATCGAATCGCCCGCCTCAGAAGTGCGCCAGGTGGGAACTGAGGTTCAGACTGTCGAGGGCTGGGCCGACGCCCTCCCGGTTGACGAGGAGACCTTCGCGGCGATCTGCATCATCGACGCAGAGGGTGTGCCCGGCGTACGGGGCGATCCGGACTACATCGCATTCTGGGTGAGCAAAGGGTCGACCCTCGGAGCCTCAGGAATCATCACCGCTTGGGCTCGCGACAGCAGATAGCTCACGGCCCATCGGTGCCAAACCTGCGCCATCAACGTGCCATCAAATGCGCGAAAGCGAACGGGCAGAGCCGGCATCCTCAGATACGGACACTTCGCGCAGTCGTTCGCGCTCGCGCTCACAGGCGGCACAACGCAAGAGACGGCGAGAGCTGCAGGAACGCAGCAGCCCCTACTCGACCCGCTGCCGCGCCGACCGCACATTGAGCGCGGCGACCCGATCGCCGCCGGCCATCTTCGCCTCGTACATCGCGTGGTCAGCCGTGCGAATGAGCTGGTCGATGACGATCGGCTCGCCGGAACCCTCGATCGTCACCACGCCGATGCTGGCGGTGATGCGCAGGTCGGCCGGCAGGTCGTCGTAGGGCTCGGCGACGGCGACACGGATGCGCTCGGCGAGCGCGAGCGCATCCTCAGGCCGATCGATCTCCGCGACCGCGATGAACTCGTCGCCTCCGAACCGGCCGAGCACGTCGCGTTCGCGGATGACTCCGCGCAGACGCGCGCCGACCTCGGTGAGCAGCGAGTCGCCGGATGCATGTCCCATCCGGTCGTTCACGGACTTGAATCCGTCGAGGTCGATGAAGAGCACGGCCAGCGCCGCGAAGTCGTTGAGCAGCGCCCGGTTGACGTCTTCCTCGAACAGCCGCCGGCTGGGCAGGCCCGTCACCTCGTCGTGCATGGCGGCGCGCCGGAGCGTCTCCTCGAGCCGGATGCGCGTGATCGCCTGAGCGGCCTGGCCAGACAGGGCCTCGGCGAGCGGCGCGGCCTGGTCGTCGAACTCGCGCGGGTGGTCGAAGTAGCAGATCATCGAACCGAGCGCGTCGCCCTTGTACCGGAGCGGCGATGAGATCGCGGCTTCGATGCCAGACCTGCGGTAGACGTCGCTCATGCCGACGCCGGGCACATAGGCGTCGGCGTCGTCGGGCGTCCGGACGACGAGCACGCCGCCATTGAGGAGCGTGACCGTCCCGGCGGGGCGGAAGTCCTTCGGCCAGTTGCCGGCGAGCGGATTGACGCCCGCCACCTGGACGATGCCGTCGGGCTCGCGCAGGTGGACGCTCACGAAGGTCGCCGCGAAAGCACGCTGCGCGACATCGACGAGGAGCTCGGCCGCATCGGTCTCCGAACGGGTCTCGGCGAACCCGACCGACGAGTTCAGGAGGATCTGCAGTCGCTGGCGACCACGTTCGGTCTTCGCCTCGGCGCCGCGGAAGCCGAGCCTGAACGCGGAGCGCGCCGACACGTCGTAGACAGCGATCTGCATTCCGCCGCCAGCCGCCACACCCTCGATGGCGCCGATCACGACCGGGCGGACGATACCCGACGCGCCGTGCAGGGTCGCGTCGGTCGGCACCATCCCGTCACCGCCAGCAAGCGGCATACGCAACTGGAGGATGCTCTCGAGCGGCCGCCCCAGGACATCCGCGCGGTCGCTGCCCAGCCAGTCGAGGAGCACGGGGTTGGTGTCGACGATCGCCCCCTGCGGATCGATCGCGATGAGCCCGCACGACGTCAGCCGGGGAAGGGCTGGTGCCTCAGGGGCGGAGGCACTCTGGGGGTTGGGCATGGAGGAATGATCGCCGGGCGGCGTGCGGGTGTCAATTCCGTGTGATGGATCCGACGACGCCACGCGACCGAGCGGCGAAACCCTGCACTCGCGTGCCGTAGTTTCGAGGTGTGCGAAGTCTCGAGTCCGCGCTCCGCGGCGCCGTCGACCGCGACGAGATCTTCGCCGTCTTCCAGCCGCAGGTCGACCTCGCCACCGGCCGGGTGGTCGGCGCCGAGGCACTGTGCCGGTGGAAGCATCCTGAATGGGGCCTGATCCCGCCGGACGAGTTCATCCCGGTCGCCGAGGACACCGGCCTGATCGACGAGATCGGCCGCTATATGGCGGAGCAGTGCTGCCGGGCGCTGGCGGAGTGGTCCACGCCGGAGGATCCGATCGACCTCTCCGTGAACGTGTCCCCCGTGCAGCTCGAGACGCGCGAATTCACCGAGTGGCTCGTGCAGTGCCTGCGCCGCTACACGAGGCAGGGCGGCGTGCTCACGCTCGAGATCACCGAGTCGCGCGCCGTCACCGACATCGCGCCGGTGCTGCGTCGCCTGGGCCCACTCCGGGCGATCGGCGTCGGCATCGCCGTGGACGACCTCGGCACCGGACATGCATCCATTACGCAGCTGCGCCGCTTGCACGGCACCGAGGTCAAGCTCGATCGCACCCTCGTGGGCGACGACTCCCCCGAGGCGCTAAAGACCATGTCACGCGCGGTGGATGTCGCGCACCGGTCGGGCATCCGGGTGGTCGCCGAGGGCATCGAGACCGAGGAGCAACTCGAGCGCGTACGCCGGCTCGGGTGCGATCGCGGGCAGGGATGGCTGCTCGGCCGCCCGATGTCGGGCGAGGGGATGCACCGGCTCGTGCGCTCACGCCCCTAGCGCCGATGGCGACCCCGACCTGCCGATGCTCGTGTGCGCGATCGAGAGCATCCCGCCGCTCGACCCGGCCCGCTAGTGAGTGACGACTGCCGGGAGCACGTAGCGGTGGCACGAGACGGGCACCGTGCCGTGCTCCGTCTGCGCGTCGTAGGCAAAGGGGCCGGCGTCGCGCCAGCCCTGCCGCTCGTAGAAGCGTCGGGCCCGCGCGTTCCCGCTCGCCACCGCGAGCCACGGCTCGGCGTGGCCGGCGGCGCGCACCACCCGCACCGCGTCGGCGAGCATCAGCCCGGCGATCCCGCTCCCGCGGGCCTCCTCGGCGAGGTAGACCTGCTCGATCTCGTCGCCTGAGCACACCGTGAAGCCGACGATCTCGTCGTCTACCACCGCCACACGTGTCGAGTCGATCATGCGCGCCGCTCGCTCGCGGAACGACGCCGACGTCCGCAGCAGGCTCAGCGACTCGGGCACGTGGCCGTCGTGACCGGCGTGCCAGCCGGGCTCCCAGATCTGTGCGATCCGCTCCGCATCGGCCGGCACCGCGGCACGGAACTGCACCGGCGGACGGGGCCGATCCGAGGTGTGGCCGCTCATGAGAGTGTCTCCGCTCCGCTCGGCTCAGAGAGGGCAGGCCGAGGCTGTTTCTCGAGAAACTAGCACACCTCAGACAAGTAGACAGGTAGTGTCTCGGGCATGGAAGGTTCGAGACACGCAGGACACAGGCGGGCCGCGGGTCGGGCGAGCGTGGACGTCACCGACGAGGCGGGCTGAGGTGCCCGCCATGGTCTCCGTACAACGCAAGTCACTGGCGGATCAAGCCGCCGATCTGCTCCTCGAGCGGATCGCGTCGGGCGAGTGGCCGGTCGGTGGGAAGCTCCCGGGTGAGACGACGTTGGCACCGCAGCTCGGCGTCGGCCGCTCGACTGTTCGAGAGGCGATCCGACAGCTGGCCGGCCGGGGCGTGCTTCAGACGCGGCAGGGAGCAGGAGTCTTCGTCGCGGCTGCTGACGCGAGTGAGAACTGGGGTCTCCTTCTGCGCAGAGCGGACATCGTCGCCGTCATCGAGGGGCGCATCGCCATCGAGACCGAGGCTGCTGCGCTCGCCGCGGAGCGGCGCACCTCATCCGACATCCGGGCGATGCACGAGGCGCTCGCCCGGCGGATCACGCCAGGGCAGACGACCGCCCAGTACGTGGACGCCGACAGCGTGGTTCACCGCGCCATCGTGGCGTCGGCCCACAACGCCGTGCTGCTCGAGTTCTTCGACGGCTTCACGCCACGCATGCGCGAGGCCATGATCGACATGCTCGACCTGCCATCGAACGCGACGACCTGCGACGCCGGCGTGCCGGGCGAAGATCACGAGGTGCACGAAGAGATCGTGCGGGCGATCGCCGACGCAGATCCCGCCCGAGCCGCCGCCCTGACCCGGGCTCACCTGACGGCACTCAAGGCGGCACAATCATCCCCACCCCCAACGGAACGACAGGAGTAGACCAGCATGGCCATCGATGTCGCACTCGCTCGTGTCGACACCCCCGGGGTGCGGAACGTCGCCCACTTCAACAACGCGGGGTCCTCGCTTCCACCGCGACAGGTCACCGATGCCGTCATCGACCACCTGCGCCGCGAGAGCGAGATCGGCGGATACGAAGCTGCAGCAGAAGCGTCCCCCAGGATCGAGCGGGCCTACGACGAGATCGCGGCGCTGATCGGATGCCACCGCGATGAGATCGCCATCGTCGAGAACGCCACCCGTGCCTGGGACATGGTCTTCTACGCCCTCGCCTCCACCTTCCGAGCCGGCGACCGCATCCTCACCTCACGGGCCGAGTACGCCAGCAACGTGATCGCATTCCTTCAGATCGCGGCCCGCACTGGCGTCGTGGTGGAACCGGTCGACGACGACGAGACCGGTCAGCTCAGCATCGACGATCTCCGTCGACGACTGGAAGCACCGACCACGGGACCCGTGCGACTCATCGCGATCACCCACATCCCTACCCAGGGTGGTCTCGTCAATCCGGCGAAAGAGGTCGGCGACCTCGCGCGCGCATACGGTGTGCCCTACCTGCTGGACGCGTGCCAATCGGTCGGACAGATGCCCATCGACGTCACCGAGATCGGCTGCGATTTCCTGACCGCCACGGGCCGGAAGTTCCTCCGAGGCCCACGGGGCACGGGTTTCGCGTACATTCGGCGCGACTTCATCACGGCGCTCGAACCACCGTTCCTCGACCTCCACGCAGCCACGTGGACGACGCCGGATGGATACCGCATCCGGGAGGACGCACGCCGGTTCGAGAACTGGGAGACGAACGTCGCCGCGAAGATCGGGCTCGGCGAGGCCGTCGCGTACGCGCGATCCTGGGGACTCTCCGACATCGAAGAACGCGCCAGCACGCTCGCCGACACCCTGCGACAGCGATTGGCCGAGCTACCCGGCATCCAGGTCCACGATCGCGGTGACCGGACCTGCGGAATCGTGACATTCACGATCGACGGAATCGACCCGCACACTGTGCAGAGCCGGCTCACTGAGCAGCGCATCAACACCAGCGTCTCCGTCATGGAATACGCCCGTCTCGACCTCGAGCACAGAGGCCTCCCCGCCGTGGTACGCGCCTCCGTGCACTACTTCAACACGGACCGCGAGATCGATCAGCTGATCGAGACGCTTCCTGCGCCCGCGAGACCGGCGGCGCGGAACGCACGGTCGTAGATCTCACGGATCACGGCCTGCTTTCGGGCGTTGTACTGCATCACGGTCTCGCCGTGCGCGTTGGCGTCGGCGGCGGTCTCGCGTTTGACCGCGGCGTACAGATCGCGGTCGACGGTGTCGCGCCGCAGGTGATCGCGGAAGATCCGGTGCTTCCAGGGCTCGGGCGCATCGGGCCCGAACACATGGACGTTCGTGCGAGGGGCGGCGTGCCGCAGGCAGCGGTGCTCGTGCCACCACGGCTCGCGCACGGTGAGCACGAAGCCCTTGGCCTCAAGAGCGGGGAGCCAGGAGGCTTCGTCAGCCGGGTTCGCGACGATCACATCGACGTCGATGATCGGCTTCGCCGGCAGGCCCGGCACCGAGGTCGACCCGACGTGCTCGATCTGCAACGCCCGCGGGCCGAGTGCGTCCTGCACGAGGTCCGCGATGCGGGAGAACGCCTCCGGCCACGAGGCATCCGGTTCGACGATGGCGATGTCGCCGTCGCGCGCCTCCGCGCCCGCGACCCATGGGCTCGCCCCGGGCGGCGGCGGACTGTCTGAGAACGTGACGATGTCCCGTGCGCTCGGCATCCGATGATGATCTCACACCACACCAGCGGGTCGCCGAGGCTGGAACGGATCGGGCGGGCTCGGATACCGTCGCCGGGAAGCCGGTCTCGCGACGCGAGCCGAGCTCACGCGAGCTCATCCTGCTCGCGGGTCGAACTCGAGAGGAGCCCCGTGGACGACAGCGTGCAGAGGTTCGAAGCCACCACGCCGGAAGCGGACCTCGACGACCTCCGTACCCGCTTGACCAACGCGCGCTTCCCGGAGGCGGAGACCGTCGACCCGGAGACCTCGGGTTCTGCCCGGTGGAGCCAAGGCGTTCCGCTCGCCGATCTCACCGAGCTCGTGCACTACTGGCGGACCGCGTTCGACTGGAGGCCGTTCGAGGCGCGCCTCGCGGAGATCGGGCAGTACCGCACCGTCATCGACGGGCTGGGCATCCACTTCCTGCACCATCGATCCCGGCGCCCGGATGCCCGCCCGCTGATCCTCACGCACGGCTGGCCGGGCAGCATCTTCGAGTTCCTGCACGTCATGGACGACCTGGCGAACCCCGAAGACCCGAGCGCTCCGGCATTTCACGTCGTCGCTCCATCCTTGCCCGGGTTCGGGTACAGCGAGCGGCCGACGACCACCGGCTGGGGAATGGAGAAGATCGCGGGCGCCTGGGTGACGCTCATGGGCCGCCTCGGCTACGACCGGTTCCTCGCTCACGGCGGCGACTGGGGCGGAGTGATCACCACCATGCTCGGCGCGAGGCATCCCGATCACGTCCTCGGCATCCACACCACGCTGGCGCAGGCGCCTCCGGGCTTGTCGACGGACGGACTCACCGACGTCGAACGAGAGTGGGTCGAGGAGACCGGCACGTTCTGGGGTGGCGGCCAAGCGGCGTACGCGAAGCAGCAAGCGGCCGCACCGCAGACGATCGGGTATTCGCTCGTCGACTCACCCGTGGGCTTGCTCGCCTGGATCCTCGACAAGTTCGCCGCGTGGAGTGACACCGACGCGTCGCCGTTCGAGCGGATCGACAAAGACACCCTGCTCGCCGACGTCACGCTGTACTGGCTCACACGCACCGGCGCCTCGGCCGCGCGGATCTATGCCGAAAGCCACGGCGGAGTCAACAGGATCGATCCCGAGCTCGTCGTCGATGTGCCGGCGGCGATCACGATCTACCCCGAAGACATCGAGAAGGTCCCACGTCCGTGGGCGGAGCAGCGCTTCCGCGGCATCGTCCGATGGTGCGAGCCCGACGCCGGAGGGCATTTCCCCTCGCTGGAGGTACCGGACTTCTTCGTCGACGATCTGCGTGAAGGCCTCGCCGCCGTGCTGGCGGCGGCGGCCGCGGACGACTCGGTGCGGGGCAGCGGGGCAAGCGACAGGTTGGCACGCTGACGCACGCGACGGTGGCGGGTCAGTGGCTCCCGGGAACTGAGGACTTCGGATCGATGCCGCCGAACGCCAGCGCGATCACCGTTGCTGCGAACTCTTCGAGCTGTCGCGCGCGATCGAGGCCGCCGAGCGGGTGCGGAGTCGCGCCGACGTGCCGCACGAGCATGCCCGCAAGCTCGAGCGACTCGCGACTGCTTCCGGCAATCGTGACGACATCGCGCGGGGTCGCCTGATCCCAGTAGGTCGCGGGATGCACATTGAAGGCTTTCACCACGTGCGCTCCTGGGGCGTGCGAAGCGATGTGCTCGGCGGCGGAACCGGTTGCGAGCAGATGGCGACCGACACCGTGCGCGACGGGGTTGGTCGGGTCGATGATCGTCTGAGACGCCAGCGCCCCGGTCGGCGCGCCGGCCTGCGCGAGCACGTCGTCCACCGCTGCCCAGGGAACCGCGAGCAGGACGACGTCCGCGCCCTCCACCGCGGGCGCCACTAGAGACGGTGCCACCCCGCACCCGATCGCGGCGGCTGCCGCCCGGGCCTTCTCGATGGATCGCCCGCCGATGGTGATCTCGTGGCCGTGAGCTGCCCATTTCGCGCCGAGCGCCTGAGCCACGTTACCCGTGCCGAGAATGGCGATCTTGAGCGTGGAGGGCTGCGAGTGTCCTGCGTGTGTCATGTGGTCCACGGTACGAACCGGCCCACGCACCGAACGGTGTGCCCTCGGCAGCCAGGATGGAAGCATGACCGAGGTTTCGCGCGGGGATGACCGAGTCGCCGACTGTCACGTCCGGGCGGCGACGGATGTGCTCAGCCATCGGTGGGATGGCGTCGTGCTCGCTGCCCTCGGATCGGGTCCGCGTCGCCGCGTGGAGCTGCTGAGGACCATCGGTCAGGTCAGGGACAAGCCTCTGACCGAAGCGCTCACGCGGTTGAGCGAGGCGAATCTCATCGTGCGCCGTGAGGTTCGGAACCCGCCAGGCATGTCGTACGAACTCACCCCGCTCGGGCAGAGCTTTCATGACGGGCCGTTGCAAGCCCTGGCATCGTGGGCGCACGAGCACGGCGAGGAGCTCCTTCAGCCTTCCCCCGCTGAGTGATCGCGGGTGACTCGCGGGGCGATCAGCCGCCCATGGCCTTGCGCAGCAGCACCGCGAGGTGGTCCTGCTCGTCTGCCGTCAGCCGGCTCTGAGCTTCGCGCGCGAAGGCGAAGGCCGCGTCGAACTGCGCGCTGGCCGCATCGCCGTCCGGCGTGCGAGCGATCAGCCGCGCCCTGCCGTCTGCGGGGTCCGGTTCCCGGACGACGAGTCCGCGCGCCTCGAGACGGGCGACGATCTGAGTGATGTTGGATGCGTCGCACCCGAGTTCCTTCGCGAGCCCGCTCATTCCGCGGCGCTCGTCGAGCCGGATGAGCACGCAGACCTGAGCGACGCTGAGCTGCTGGCTCGCCGCGGCCGCCTCGTAGGCCCGGTCATAGGAATCGACGAATTCGTAGAGCACGTCGTCGAGACCGGATGCCGTCGGCGTGAGGGAACCCGTCATGCTGCCAGATTACGCGAACTACTTGATTTGCTCAAGCAACTGTGGTTCCGTGTGATTACTTGATCCACTCAAGCAGTTGACGAACACCCTGATCGCCGCTCAGTGCGGCACACGAAAGGCACGGACATGACGCCTCACACCCGGCAGCTCCACCTGGTGAACCGCCCGATCGGCGAGCCGAGCGACCGCGACTTCGCGCTCGTGTCCGCACCGATTCCGAGCCTCGCGCCCGGCGAAGTGCTCGTGCGCAACACGTGGCTGTCCGTCGACCCGTACATGCGGGGCCGCATGAACGACACGCCCTCCTACATCGCCCCCTTCCCGCTGCACGCGGCCCTCGAGGGCAGTGCCGTCGGCGAGATCATCCAATCCCGATCCGTGGAGCTTCCCGTGGGAACCCGAGTCAGCCATTTCGCCGGCCTGCGTGAGCATTCGGTGCTCCCCGGCGCCCACGCGACGCCGATCGACGTCGGTGACGTTCCCGAGACGGCGTACCTCGGCCCCCTCGGCACCACCGGCCTGACCGCCTACGCAGCGCTCACCCGCATCGCCCCCGTGCACCAGGGTGACGTCGTCTTCGTCTCGGGGGCTGCCGGAGCCGTGGGCAGCGTCGCCGGGCAGCTCGCTCGCCTCCTCGGCGCCGCACAAGTCATCGGCTCCGCGGGTGGGGCGGCGAAGTCACAAGCCCTGGTCGAGGACTTCGGATACGACGCAGCGATCGACTACCGCGCGGATGACGTCCGCGAACGCCTCGCCGAGCTCGCACCCGGCGGCGTCGATGTGTTCGTCGACAACGTGGGCGGAGCCCAACTGGAAGCCGGAATCGGGCGGATGCGGCCGCACGGCCGAGTGGCGATGGTCGGCGCGGTGAGCCAGTACAACCTCGCCCAATCACCGACCGGCCCGAACAACCTCTACGAGGCGTCCACCAAGGAAGTCACGCTGCGGGGCATGCTCGTCACGTCGCATTTCGACCTGCTGCCGGAGTACCTGGGCCGGGCGATCCCATGGCTCGCCGACCGCTCGCTCCGCACCCGCGAAACGGTGGTCGACGGCATCGAGAACGCGCCGGTCGCGCTGCTCGGCGTCCTCACCGGCGCCAATATCGGCAAGATGCTCGTGAAGGTCGGCTAGCCGGGCAGAGAGGTGCGTGGCAACCGCGCCCCACATTCGAGCTTGCCGCCGCACGGCGGCACACCGACCGCCATTCCGGCCGAAACCTGTCCGAATCGGCTTCTACCGTGATGCACGAGCACACACGATCACCCAGGAGGAGCTCGATGAACGCACGCACCGCTTTCCAGCCCGAGGGCTACACGACCGTCGCACCGTGGCTGGTCACCGATGACACGGGGGCGCTCCTCGACTTCATCGCCGAGGTCTTCGACGGCGCGGAGCTCGCCCGGGTGCGAACCGAGGACGGCGGCATCGGGCACGCCGAGATCCGCATCGGCGACACCGTCGTCCTCGCGTTCGACCGGCGGCCCGAATGGCCGGCGCTCCCGAGTCTGCTGCGCGTCTGGGTTTCGGACGCCGATGCGGCGGTGGAGCGGGCGGTCGCGGCGGGCGGCACCGTGATCACCGCGCTGAGCGACAATGCGTTCGGGCAGCGCGGCGGGCGGGTCCGGGATCCGTTCGGCAACATCTGGTGGGTGCAGACGCAGGTCGAGGTCGTCGAAGAGGCGGAGATGTGGACCCGGCTGCAGCAGCCGGTGTACGCCGATGGCATGCGAGTCGCCCAGGAGACGCTCGACGCGGAGCTGAGCGGCGCGCGTCAGGGGCGGAGCAGCGCGCCCGTCCGCTAGCAACTCGCCCGCGGCACCACAGTGGAGGGCCGCCGGGCCGGTGAGGGGAATCACCGGCCCGGCCACCGGCGGCCGCGCGAGTTGGGTCGCGGATGACGCCGATGGCGCGTTGCCCTCTGGGTCGCGCGTCTGTAGCGGAAACCGAGGCTTCGCCCCCGCCTTCGATCTCCGTCGTCCACCCGTGAGGGTACCGAGGTGGCTCGGGAACCCGAATCCCAGCCGCCGCCGCTCCGGATGGCGTTTCCCACCATAGCAACGCAGGCGCGTTCCGGGGAGGTACCGGCGCGCCGAAATCGGGAACGCAAGAACCGAAGCCGCCCACCCGGACATACCCCCATGGCGCCGGGTGGGCCCTACCCCGCCCGGCGACCCGCGGCCGCACCGGCCGCGACGAGCGCCCTCGCGCTGAGCGCGGGCGCGAGCGCGGGCGCGCTGCTGCGGTAGCACCCGCCGGCACGACGAAGGCCGGCCACATGGGCCGGCCTTCGATGCGAGTCGTGAGTGGGCCGGCGGATGCTCCGCCGGCCGACCGGTCACGACTTACGGCAGAACGCGGATGTTCGCAGCCTGCAGGCCCTTGGGGCTCTGCTCGACGTCGAACTCGACGCGCTGGTTCTCCTCGAGGGTGCGGAAGCCCCCCGTCGTGATCGCGCTGAAGTGCGCGAACACATCGCTCGTGCCGTCGTCCGGCGTGATGAAGCCGAAGCCCTTGTCGGCGTTGAACCACTTGACGGTTCCGGTGGTCATGTTGTTTTCCTTCGTGTTCTTCGGTCCGCGAGATGCGGAACCGTCGCACCCGCCCCGGAGGGTGGGCACGGCTGCTCCCCGGCGGGGCCCCGCCGGGGAGGTCTCTGGGCGCCGGCCATCAGGTCCGGCGGAACTGTCCGACCATGGGGCAGTCGAACGGGTCGCGGGCGGCGAGGCCGACCCGGTTGAGGTAGCGGATGACGATGCCGTACGAGGCGACGAGCGTCGTCTCGGTGTAGGGCGTGCCGGTCGTCTGGCAGTACTCGCGGACGATCTGGCGCGCGCGCCCGAGGTACGGCCGGGCCATGCTCGGGAACAGGTGGTGCTCGACCTGGTAGTTGAGCCCGCCCATGAGCGCGTTCGCCCACACGCCGCCCGAGATGTTGCGCGAGGTGAGCACCTGCTTGCGGAAGAAGTCGAGCTTCACGTCGGCCGGCACGATGGGCATGCCCTTGTGGTTCGGGGCGAACGAGGCCCCCATGTACACGCCGAAGACGGCAAGCTGCACGCCGAGGAAGGCGCAGGCCATGCCGAACGGCATGAGCCAGAACACCAGGCCGAGGTACACCGCGAAACGGGCCCCGATGACCGAGAGCTCGAGCGCGCGGCCGTCGATGCGGCGCTTGGCGAACAGTGTGCGCACGCTCGTGACGTGCAGGTTCACGCCCTCGAGCAGCAGGAGCGGGAAGAACAGGTAGCCCTGCCGGCGAGTGATCCAGGCGATCACGCCGCGCTGCTTCGCCGCGGACTCCTCGGTGAACGAAATCGTGTCGAACTCGATGTCGGGGTCTTTGCCGATGCGGTTCGGGTTGGCGTGGTGGCGGGTGTGCTTGTGCATCCACCACGCGTAGCTCATGCCGACGAACGCGGCGAGGAGCCGGCCGGCGCGGTCGTTCGCGGGGCCGGAGGTGAACACCGCGCGGTGGGATGCCTCGTGCGCGAGGAAGGCGAACTGAGTGAAGACGATGCCGAGCGCCGCGGCCATGAGCAGCTGGAACCAGCTGTCGCCGAGCAGCACCATGCCGGCCACGGTGCCGGCGAGCGCCAGCACGAGCACGGAGAAGATCGTGAGGTAGAACCAGTGGGCGCGACGCAGCAGACCCGACTCGCGGACGACGCGGGAGAGGGCGGTGTAGCTCTGCGTGGGGTTCGGCGCTCCGGACCCGGGCTTCGTCGCCCGTACTGATCCGAGCACCGCTGCGGTGGTGCTGAGGGTGCCGGTGGCTCCGGCGGTGGAGAGGGGGATGATCGATATCCGGCCTGTTTGCGACTTCCCAGCCGGTGTGTTCACGGGCGACCGCCCGCTGTAGATAGGGCCAGCCTACCTGGTGCGGTATGCCGGGCGGCTGTGAATTCCTCGGGCTGTGGATTCAGACGAGTTCGACGACCGTCATGCCCGACCCGCCGCCGCCCGTTCCCATCGCCGCCAGCGCGGCGGGCACGTCGTCGAGGCGGATGGTGCGCCCGACCAGTTCGATGGGTCGGAACGCGCCGCTCGCCACGGCGCCCAGCATCTCGGGGTACTCGCGCACCGTCATGCCGTGGCTGCCGAGCAGTTCGAGCTCGCCGGCGATGAGGGCGTCCATGGGCATCGCGGCGAGCGCGGCATCCCCGGTCATGAGGCCGATCTGCACGTGCCGGCCGCGCTTGCGGAGGCTCCGCACCGAGGCGAGCGAAGTCTCGATGCTGCCGAACGCGTCGATCGAGAGCTCGACGCCGCCCTCGCTGACCTCGCGCACCCGCTCGGCGGCGCCCTCACCGCCCTGCACCGGGATGGCCCCGAGCTTCTCGACCGCCTGGAGCGCGGCATCCGAGACATCCACGCCGTAGGTCTCGACGCCCGCGGCGACGGCGATCATGATGGCCGACAGCCCGACGCCGCCGCAGCCGTGCACGGCGATGCGCTCGCCCGGCTGGAGCCGCCCGCGGGTGACCACGGCGCGGTACGCGGTCGCGAACCGGCAGCCGAGGGAGGCGGCCTCGACGAAGCCGAGCGCATCGGGCAGCCGGACGAGGTTGATCTCGGCCTCGTGCACGATGACCTCTTCGGCGAACGAACCCCAGTACGTGAAGCCGGGCTGCTCCTGCGCGTCGCAGACCTGCTCGTTGCCCGACCGGCACTGCGAGCAGCGCCCGCACGCGCTGATGAAGGGAGCGGTGACGCGGTCGCCCACCGCCCACCCGCTGTCGGGCGAGACCTCCGAGCCGAGTTCGATCACCTCGCCGGCGAACTCGTGACCCGGCACGTGCGGCAGTCGCACGGTGTCGTCGTGCCCCATCCAGGCGTGCCAGTCGCTCCGGCAGAGGCCCGTAGCGCGTACGCGCACGACGGCGCCGCGCGGCGGGCAGGTGGGGCGATCGACCTCGACGACCTCGGGTTCGGCGCCGAACCCGGCGTAGCGCACCGCGCGCATGCTCCTCCTCGCTCAGGCCCCCGGAAACCAGCCCCTCGAAAGTATGGAGGATGACGCGGCGCCGTGCCGAATGCGGGCGCAGAACGAGCGGCGAGCGGATGCCCCGGGCGCTCAGCTGCCCGCGGCGGCCCCGGGCCCGTCGCCGCGCCGCCGCCGCTCGGGCTCGGCGATCTCCGACGCCGTCCCGAACCGCCGGCGATGCCAGAATCCGATGGCCTCGATGAGCACCCACGACACGGGCACCGCGATCGCCATGTCGATGAGCGTGTCGGGCGCGGGCATCACGAGCTCGAGGAACTCGATCGCGATCGGCACGGTGAGCACGAGCACGAGACCGGCGACCATCGCGAGGACGACCCCCGCCTTGATCCAGGTGAACGGCCGCGACAGCACGGTGAGGATCCACAGCCCCACGAGGGCGAGGGTCACCATGCTCGCGGTGCGCACCGCCTCCTCGGGTTCGCCGAGGGCGCGCGCATGCCCCGAGACGTACGCGATCGCCCCCGCGACGACGAGCCCGGCGGGGATCGCGAACGAGAGCGAGCGTTTCAGGAACCCCGGGACGTAGCGGCGCGCGTTCGGCAGCAGCGCGAGCAGGAACGCCGGGATGCCGATGGTGAGCCCGTCGGTGACGGAGAGCTGCCGCGGCAGCAGCGGGAATGGCCAGAGCAGGATGCCGAACAGCACCGACATGGTGATGGCGTAGCTGGTCTTGGAAAGGAAGAGCATCGAGACGCGCTCGATGTTCGCGATGACGCGGCGGCCCTCGACGACGACACCCGGCAGGTGGGAGAACCGGCTGTCGAGCAGCACGATGCGGGCGACGGCCTTCGTGGCGGCCGAGCCGGACTCCATCGCGATGCCCAGGTCGGCCTCCTTGATGGCGAGCGCGTCGTTGACGCCGTCGCCGGTCATCGCGACCGTGTGCCCTCGACCTTGCAGGGCGGTCACCATCTCGCGCTTCTGCGACGGCGTCACACGGCCGAAGACGAGGTGCTCGTCGAGCACGCGGCCGAGCTCGTCGGGATCGTCCGGCAGGTCGCGCGCGTCGAAGCCGCGCCCTGCGTCGAGGCCGACATCGCGGGCGACGGCGGCGACGGTGAGCGGGTTGTCGCCAGAGATGATGCGGACGCCGACGCCCTCCTGCGCGAAGTAGCGGAGCGTGGATGCCGCGTCGGGGCGCACCGCCTCGCGGAAGGTCAGCAGCACGGCGGGGCGGAGGTCCGCGGGCAGCACCGCCGCCTCTGCGGCCGCCGCGTCGAGCGAAGCGGGCGAGTGCGCGAGCACTAACGTGCGCCGGCCGGTGGCGGCGAGCTCCGTCGCGAGGGCCAGCGCGGCGGATGCCTCCGCCCCCGCAGCTGCGGCGCCGGTGAAGACGAACTCGGGGGCGCCGAGCACCCAGGTGCCGCTCGCGGGCGACTCCAGCGCGACGGCGCTCCACTTCCGGGCGGACGAGAACTCGATCCGCTCGATCGTCCGGGGCGGGGCATCCGTGTACTCGTCGGCGAGGCATCTCGCGGTCGCATTCGCGGAGGGGTCGGCGCCGTACCACGCGAGGGCCAGCTCCCAACCGGCCGGCAGGTCGCGCCCGAGCGGGTGCGCGCCGTCGAAGCGCACCTCGCCGCTCGTGATCGTGCCGGTCTTGTCGAGGCAGATCACGTCGACGCGGGCGAGGCCCTCGACGGCCGGCAGCTCCTGCACGAGCACCTGATGCGCACCGAGCTTCATCGCACCGACGGCGAAGGCGATGCTCGTCATGAGGACGAGGCCGAGCGGGATCATCGCGATGACCGCCGCGACCGACGCCACGGCCGCCTCGCGCCACTCCCCCGTGCTGATCGCGTGCTCCCAGCCGCCGGCCGCCTGCATGTTCGCGTTCACGACGACGAGCATGATCGGCAGGATCGCCCAGGTGATCCACTTCAGGATGCGGTCGATCGAGGTGCGCAGCTCGGATGCCACGAGCGAGAACCGCTTCGCCTCGGCCGTGAGCCGCGCGGCGAACGCCGCCTCGCCGACGGCCGTGACCCGCGCGAGGCCCTCGCCGCCGACCACGATGGAGCCCGACAGGAGCGCATCGCCCGGCTCCTTGTCGATCGGCTCCGACTCGCCCGTGAGGAGCGATTCGTCGACCTCGAGCCTGGTCGAGTCGAGCACGGCGGCGTCGGCCGTGACCTGGTCGCCCGACCGCACGACGAGCACGTCGTCGAGCACGACGCGACGCACGTCGATCTCCTGGATGACGCCGTCGCGGACCACCCGCGCCCGCGGCGCGTGGAGGAGCGCGAGCCGGTCGAGCGCGCGCTTCGCGCGGTACTCCTGGGCGACGCCGACGACCGCGTTGCCGATCGCGGCGAGCCCGAACAGGGCATCCTGCCAGTAGCCGAGCACCAGGAGGAGCGTGAACCCCGCGAGGACGATGGCGTTGAAGAAGGTGAAGACGTTCGCGCGGAGGATCGACCAGATGCTGCGGCTCGAGGCATCCGTCGCGGTGTTCACCCGGCCGTCGGCGACGCGTTCGGCGACCTCGTCGGCGGTGAGTCCCGTGGGGCGGAGGGGCGCGGCGGTCCGGATCTCCGGCGCGCGCGGATCCGTCACGATTCCCCCGATCGTTCCCCGGATTCGAGTGTGGCACAGTGCGCGCCGGTGCGGACAGCCGCAGATTGTGTAACAATCCCGGCATGCGCTTCGTCCTCGCGGTCCTGCTGGCGTCCGTGTGCTTCGGCACGACGGGCACGGCCCAGGCGCTCGGACCCGACGCCGATCCGCTCTCGATCGGCGCGGCGCGACTCGTCATCGGCGGTGGCGCGCTCGCGCTCATCGCCGGCCTCCAGCTCGTCGCCGGGCGACGGCGCCGCGCGGACGGGACACCCGCCGCGCCGTCGCCCGGCGGCGTCCGCCGCATCCCCACCTGGCTCGTCGTGGCCGTCGGCGGCGCGGGCGTCGTGGCCTACCAGCCCGCGTTCTTCGCCGGCACGGCCGCGAACGGCGTGGCCGTCGGCACGGTCGTCGCCCTCGGTTCCGCGCCCGTCCTCACCGGGGCGCTCGACTGGGCGCTCTCCCGACGATTCCCCGGACCCCGGTGGCTCGTCGCCACCGCGATCGCCACCGCCGGGGTCCTGATCCTTGCGCTCGCCACCGACGGCGTCGGCGCCCCGGCCGATCCGCTCGGTCTCGCCGCATCGGTCGGCGCCGGCGCGTCGTACGCGGTCTACACGATCGCCGCGAAGACGCTCATCGACCGGGGCTGGAGCTCGACGGGCAGCGTGGGCGCCCTGTTCGGCGTCGCCGCGGTCGCGAGCGCTCCCGTGCTCGCGATGACGGATGCCTCGTGGCTCGGCACCGGCCCGGGGATCGCCATGGCGCTCTGGCTCGGCCTGGTCACCACGACCCTCGCCTACGTGCTCTTCGGTGCCGGCCTCCGCGGCCTCGCACCCGCGACGGTCTCGACCCTCACGCTCGCCGAGCCCCTCACCGCCGGACTGCTCGGGGTGCTCCTGCTCGGTGAGCAGCTCCCGGTCGCGGCGTGGGTCGGGCTCGCGGTGCTCGCGGCGGGCATCGCGGTGCTGGCCGCGGGGGCGCCGCGGCGGGCTGTCTCGGCGCCTTCGTCGGGCGAGCCGCCGGTGCCCGGGCCGGTGGTGTCCGCCGTGTCGGCAGAACCGGATAGCGTCGGCGCATGGACGTCATCCTCATCCCCGGTTTCTGGCTCGACGCCTCCTCGTGGGAGCAGGTGACCCCGGTCCTCGACGAGACCGGTCACCGGCTCCACCCCGTCACCCTGCCCGGCCTCGAGTCGGTCGACGCCGACCGCTCGGGCATCGGGCTCGCCGACCACATCGCGGCGGTCGTCGATCTCGTCGACCGACTCGACGGGCCGGTGGCGCTGGTGGGCCACTCGGGCGGAGGGCCCGTGGCACACGGCGTCGCCGACGCCCGCCCCGACCGCATCGCGAAGATCGTCTACGTCGACGCAGGCCCTCTCGGTGAGGGCGAGTCCATCAACGATGCGCTTCCCGTCGTCGACGGCGAGGTGCCGCTGCCCGACTGGTCGGTCTTCGACGACGCCGATCTCGTCGACCTCGACGACGAGCTCCGGGCCGCGTTCCGTGCCCGCGCCGTCCCGGAGCCCGCTCGCGTGGCGAGCGATCCGATGCGCCTCACCGACGAGCGCCGGTTCGAGGTACCCGTCACCGTCATCGCGTGCGAGTTCCCGAGCGCTATGGTGATCGAGGCGATCGCGGCCGGTCAACCCTGGGTCGCCGAACTCGCGCGGGTCGCACAGGTCGACTACATCGATCTGCCGACCGGCCACTGGCCGCAGTTCACCAAGCCCGTGCAGCTCGGTCAGGCGATCGCATCGGCGCTGCCTTCCGCATAGCCGCCGCGAGCACGGCCCGGCCTACAGCTCCGAGCCGTCGACGCGGAAGGTGTCGCACGCCGCGGCACCCTGCTCGTAGCCGATCGAGAACCAGCGCTGACGCTGCTCGCTCGTGCCGTGCGTGAACGTGTGCGGCGTCACCTGGCCCTGCGTCGTCTCCTGGATCCGGTCGTCGCCGACCGCCGCCGCCGCGCTCAGCGCCTGATCGATCTGCGCCTGCGTGGGCGGCTGCAGGAACGACACGCCCTGGTCGTCGGTCGTCTGGGCCGCGTTCGCGACCCAGGCGCCCGCGAAGCAGTCGGCCTGCAGCTCGACGCGCACACCGTTCGACGTCGGGCCCGTCTGGCCGTCCTGCGCCGCCTCGAGGATACCCGCGAGGTTCTGCACGTGGTGGCCCCACTCGTGGGCGAGCACGTACATCTCGGCGAGCGGTCCGTCGCTCGCCCCGAAACGGCTCTCGAGCTCGTCGAAGAACGTCACGTCGAGGTAGATCGTCTGGTCGGGCGGGCAGTAGAACGGCCCCGTCGCGCTCGTCGCACCGCCGCAGCCCGTCGTCGTCGACTGGTCGAACAGCACGACCGGCTGCGGCGCCTGGTACGCGATGCCGAGCTGCTCGGGCGCCGCGGCCGACCAGTAGACCTCGAGCGACGCGGCCGCGCCCTTCATCCGGCAGTCGACGCGCTCGTTCGCGTCCTCGCCGGTGAGGCACTGCTCGAGCTCGGTGTCGGGCGCCGCCTGCTGACCGCCGCCGCCGGCGAGCCCCGTGAGGTCGACGCCGAGGAACTGCGAGATCACGAACAGCGCGATCACGCCGAGTCCTCCGCCGCCGAGCGCGAGGCCCGTGTTCCGGCCCCGGTGGCTCGTCCTGCCGCCCGAGATGTCGGAGTTCGGGTTGAACGTCATGCCACGACGCTACTCGTCGTCGTCCTCCCGGCGCCGGGCCTTGACGAGGTCGTCGTCGTCGTCATCGTCATCGTCGTCATCGTCATCGTCGTCGTCGCCGGCGGCGTCGGCGTCGTCATCCTCGTCGTCGTCATCGCCGGCGTCGTCGTCGTCATCGTCGTCATCGTCATCGTCGTCGTCGTCATCGTCGGCCTCGGCGTCATCCGCATCGTCGTCGAGATCGTCCGCGGCCCCGTCGGAATCATCCGCCTCATCGCCGGCGTCACCGTCGAATCGCTGGTCTCCGAAGGCGGCCGTCGCAGCCGCGGGCCGCGCATCGCCGGTGTATCCGCCCGCGAACCGGTCGGTCGCCTCGATCAGCGCGTCGAGGATGCCGGGCTCGTCGAACGCGTGGCCGGCGTCGCCGATGATCCGAAGCTCCGCCTCCGGCCAGGCACGATGTAGGTCCCACGCGGTCATGACGGGCGTGCAGAGGTCGTACCGGCCCTGCACGATCACCGCCGGGATGCCGCGCAACCGCTCGGCGTCGCGGATCAGCTGCCCCTCGTCCCACCAGCCCCCGTGCCGGAAGTAGTGGTTCTCGATGCGAGCGAACGCCGTCGCGTACTCGGGTGCGGTGAACTTCGCGATGTTCTCGACCTGGGGCAGCAGGGTGATCGTCGACGACTCCCACCGGGACCAGGCGATGGCCGCCGGCTGGTGCACCTCAGGGTCGGGATCCGACAGGAGCCGCCCGTACGCCTCGATCAGGTGCGCGCGCTCGAGCAGCGGCACGGGCGCGACGAAGTCCTCCCAGAGGTCGGGGTAGATCGCGGCGGCGCCGCCCTCGTAGAACCAGTCGAGCTCCGAGCGGCGCAGGGTGAAGATGCCGCGGAGCACGAGCTCGGTGACCCGCTCGGGATGCGTCTCGGCGTACGCGAGGGCGAGGGCGCTGCCCCACGACCCGCCGAACACCTGCCACCGCTCGATGCCGAGGTGGTCGCGCAGTCGCTCCATATCGGCGACGAGGTGCCAGGTGGTGTTGGCGGACAGGTCGGCGGCCGGCTCGGAGGCGTGCGGGATCGAGAACCCGCAGCCGCGCTGGTCGAAGAGCACGATGCGGTAGCGCTCGGGGTCGAACAGCCGGCGGTGCTCGGGCGTCGTGCCGCCACCGGGGCCGCCGTGCAGGAAGACGACCGGCTTGCCGTCGCGGTTGCCCGAGACCTCCCAGTAGATGTGCTGGCCGTCGCCCACATCGAGCATGCCGGTTTCCAGCGGCTCGATCTCCGGATAGAGGTCCCTCATGCCGCAACGGTAGAGGCCGCCTCGGAGTGCCCGGCGTAGGCTCGCGGTATGAGCCAGGCACCCGTCACGATCACCATCACCGGCGCCGGAGGCCAGATCGGCTACGCGCTGCTGTTCCGCATCGCGTCAGGCGCGATGTTCGGGCCGGAGACCTCCGTCCGCCTCCGCCTGCTCGAGATCCCGCAGGGCGTGCGCGCGGCCGAGGGCGCGGCCCTCGAACTGCAGGACGGCGCGTTCGACCTGCTCGACGCCGTCGACGTCACCGACGACGCCGCGACCGCGTTCGACGGCGCGAACCTCGCCCTGCTCGTCGGCGCGCGTCCCCGCGGACCGGGCATGGAGCGGGGCGACCTGCTCGCCGCGAACGGCGGCATCTTCGGCCCGCAGGGCCGGGCGATCAACGACCACGCGGCATCCGATGTGCGCGTCGTCGTGGTCGGCAACCCGGCGAACACCAACGCGCTGATCGCGCGGTCCAACGCGCCGGATGTCCCCGCCGACCGGTTCACCGCGCTCACGAGGCTCGACCACAACCGCGCGCTCGGCCAGCTCGCCGCGGCGCTCGGCGCCCCGGTCCGGGGCATCCGCGATGTCGCGATCTGGGGCAACCACTCGGCGACCCAGTTCCCGGATGTCTCGCACGCCACGTCGGGCGGCCGGCCCGTGCCGGAGCTGCTCGCCGAGCGGTTCGGCGGCGTCGAGGGGGCGAGGCGTCACCTCGAGGAGCAGTTCATCCCGCGCGTCGCGAAGCGCGGCGCGGAGATCATCGAGGTCCGCGGTTCCTCGTCGGTGGCCTCGGCCGCTTCGGCGACGATCGATCACGTGCGCGACTGGGTGCTCGGCACCGGCGACCGCGGCTGGACGAGCGCGGCCGTCGTCTCCGACGGCTCGTACGGTGTGCCGGAGGGCCTCGTCTCGTCGTTCCCGGTGACGAGCGAGGGCGGCGCCTGGCGGATCGTCCCCGGGCTCGAGCTCGACGCGTTCGCGCGCGACCGGATCGCGGCATCCGTCGCCGAGCTCGCCGACGAACGCGACGCGGTGCGCGAGCTCGGCCTCATCTGACGGGATGCCGCGGCGTAGGCTGTCGGCATGGCCGAACCCATGTCGCGGGCGCGACGCACGCAGCTCATCGTCGGCGCGATCGTCGGCCTGCTCGTGGGCGTCGGCATCAGCCTCTGGACCGGGTTCTGGCTGTGGCTGCCGGCCGGCGTCGTCGTCGGCGTCGCGGCGGGCGCCATCATGAAGCCGCCCGCCGAGTAGCCGCGACGCTCCGCTCCGCGGAGGTCTCAGTCGACGAAGTCGGCGACCGCCTCGGCGATGAGCCGGCGCGCCGTCTCGTCATCGACGCCGGATGCGCCGTCGCCGGGCTGCGCCCCGTAATCGCCGAAGTCCGCGTGATTGACGCCCTCGAGCTCGGTGAACACGGCGTCGGCCGGGAGGAGCCCGCTGGCGGCGTCGATCTTCGCCGGTGTCGAGAGCCCGTCGGCGGTACCCGACACGCTCAGCACTCGGAGGTCGGACTCGGAGAGGTCGGTGGCGCAGTACGAGCCGAACAGGATGAGCCCGACAGCCTCCTCATCCGCCGCCAACTGACAGGCCCGCACCCCGCCGAGGGAGTGGCCGCCGACGTACCAGCGGTCGACCTCGGGTGCGAGCGCGGTGAACGCCGCGAGCGGTCGCGTGTCGAAGAACGCGAGATTGAGGGTCGGTTTCGTGATCACGACGGTGAGTCCGGATGCCTCGGCGACGCCGGCGAGCTTGTCGAGGTACGCGTACGGGTCGACCTTCGCGCCCGGCACGAACACGAGCCCTTCGCCCGTGTCGCCCTCGACCGGCGCGATGACGATGCCCGTCTCGGTCGAGGTGATCTCGACCGCGTCGTCCGTCCACGCGCGGAGCGCGGCGGGGCGCTCGCCCATCATCACGGTGTGCGCGTAGACGAGGAACACGACGACCAGCAGCGCGAGCACGCCGAGGACGGCGAGGAGGACACGGACAGGGCGCGACACGGCCTCAGTCTGCCGCATCGCGCCCCGGTCGCCGCCTCGCGCTACTTCTTCGCCTTGGCCTTCTTCTCCGGGACGGGGAGCGTGCCCGCCCGGCGCTGCTCCGCGTAGTAGGCGCGGGCCTCGTCTTGACGCGCCTGCTCGGCACCGGAGGCGATCTTCGCCCGCAGGTGCTCGTCGGTGTACCCGAACGCGTCGACCAGGTCGAGCGCGTACGGACGCAGCCGCTCGAGGAGGCGGTCGATGTACGCCGTCACCGCCTGCGCCCGCTGCGGCGAGAGCCGTCCGTTGATGAGGTACCACGCCGCGTGCTTCTCGATGAGCCCGAGGCCGAACAGGTCGCGCACCCAGGTGAGGACCTGCTTCGTGCCGGGATCCGTCGTGCGGCCGAGCGCGCGGGTGAACGCCTCCCACTGCAGCAGTTCGGCGTGGGCGCGGGCGGCCTCGATGAGCTCGTTCTGGTTGCGATTGAACACGGCGGCCGCATCGGCCTTCGGCAGCTTCCGCGCTTCGCGCAGGCGGCCGGCGATCTCGGCGATCATCGTCTCGACGCGGTCGGCGAGCAGCTCGTGCTGGGTCTGCTCGTCGCGCAGCCCGGTCACGGAGCGGGCCGTCGAGCCGAGGTCGGAGAGGTTCTGGCCGAGCCGGCGGAGGCCCACGCCGTGCAGCGCCTTGTCGGCGGCCTGCCCGACGGCGTACCGCGCGAGCACGCCGAAGCCCGCCTCCTTGAACTGCTTGGAGTAGTCCGTCAGCAGCCGCTTCGCGACCAGCTGGAGCAGCACGTTGTTGTCGCCCTCGAAGGTGACGTAGATGTCGAGGTCCTGCCGGAGGCCGACCAGACGGTTCTCGGCGAGGAAGCCCGCGCCGCCGCACGCCTCGCGCGCCTCCTGCAACGTCTCGAGCGCGTGCCAGGTCGACAGGGGCTTCAGCGCCGCCGCGATGGTCTCGAGGTCTTCGCGGTCTTCATCGCTCGCGGCCTTGCCCGAGAAGACGGCGTCGAACTTCACCAGGAACTCGTCGTGCGCGAAGGTCTGCGCGTACACCGTGGCGAGCTTCGGCAGCAGACGCCGCTGGTGCCGCTGGTAATCGAGCAGCACCTCCTCGTCAGTCTCGCTCGCGCCGTTGAACTGCCGGCGCTGCGTGCCGTAGCGGATCGCGATGGTCAGCGCCATCGCCGCGGCGGCCGTCGAGGCGCCGTCGAGCGAGACGCGGCCCTGCACCAGCGTGCCGAGCATCGTGAAGAAGCGCCGGCCAGGGCTCTGGATCGGGCTGGAATACGTGCCGTCGGGCGCGACGTCGCCGTAGCGGTTCAGCAGGTAGTCGCGCGGCACGCGCACGTCGGTGAAGTGCAGCCGGCCGTTGTCGATGCCGTTGAGGCCGCCCTTCAGTCCGTCGTCCTCCCCGCCGACGCCGGGCAGGAACTCGCCGTCCGCGTCGCGCAGGTGCACATAGAAGGCGTGCACACCGTGGTTCACGCCCTTCGTGATGAGCTGCGCGAAGACGACCGCGTCCTGACCGTGGACGGCTGCGTTGCCGAGGTAGTCCTTCCATGCTCCGCGGAAGGGCGTGTTGATGACGAACTCCTGGGTGGCCTCGTCGTACGTGGCGGTGGTGCCGATCGCCGCGACATCCGACCCGTGCCCCGTCTCCGTCATCGCGAACGCGCCGGGCACCTCGAGCGACATGATCGCCGGCAGGAACCGCTCGTGGTGCGTCTGGGTGCCGAGGTGGAGCACGGCGGCACCGAACAGACCCCACTGCACGCCCGACTTGATCTGCAGGCTCGGGTCGGCGATGACGAGCTCCTCGAACGCGGCGATGTTGCCGCCGTGGTCGTCCTGCCCGCCGAGGGACTTGGGGAAGGCCTTCTGCACGGCGCCGTGCTCGACGAGGATCTTCAGCTGCTCGTACACCCGCTGGCGGTGCTCGGCCATCGTCTGGCCCTCGATGCGCTGCAGGTCGGGCTTCGCCGCGCGCTCGCGCGCCTCGAGCCGGATATCGGCCCACGTGCCGAGCAGCTGGCGGCCGAGGGCCGCCACATCGACGGTCGGTCCCGACGGACGGGCCGAAGCCGGCGGTGCGGGGACCGGTGCGCTCGCCGCCTTGCCGGGGACGGGCGGGACGCTCGCCTCCGGCGAGGCGGTCTCGGTACGGGATGCCGTGTCTACCATCGGAAGTCCTCCATGAGCGTTCGTGGCCGTCTTCCAACGTAGGACGGGCGTGCGACGCCACGGCAAACGTCGGTCACGGCCCTACAAACCGGCCTCGGACGTCATCGCTGACGCCTGTGGAGGCTCTACAAAACCGGTACAGCCGCACCATGGACGATCCACAAGCCCGGGCGGCGGGCCGAGCGCCTCAGCTGCGGAAGAACGCGCTCGCCTTCCGCGACCACAGCAGGATGAGCACGACCACCGCGACGAGGATGCCGAGCCACTCGGTCCACGCCGTCGGCGTCTCGCGGTACGCGATCGCGAAGAACAGCGAGCCGATGATCGAGAACACCTGCAGGACGGTGACGATCATCCGGGCCGCCTGGTTGCCGTTCAGGAGTCCCCCCGCCACGATCACGGTGATGAGGCCCACGATGATCGAGCCGATCGCCGCGGCGAGCAGCTGCCCGCTGCCGCCGTACTGCTCGACGACGGACGCGACCGGCAGCATGAACAGCATGATGATGCCCGAGATCATGTCGAGCGCGCCCGAGATCCAGGCGATGACGGCGACCACCGTCACCCCGGCCGGACGAAGCGAACGATCAGCCATGGGATCCTCCCCCGCGTCGCGCGGCGCGACGCCCCCTTGGCCAGATGCTAGCGGGTGCGGGCACCGGGCGGCGAGAACCGCGCGCCCGGCTCAGCGCGCGTCGACATCGGGCTCGTCGGGCGCGAGATCCTTGAAGAACCGCGTGGACTCCCGCGTGTAGAGCAGCGCGATCACGGCGACGGCGACGAGGATACTGAGGAGCTCGCTCAGCAGGCTCGCCGGCTGCATCACCGCCAGCATGATGGACATGGCGATCGAGATCGCCTCGATGACCGTGACGGCGATTCGGGAGACGGGGTTACCCGCAGCAGCCCGAAGCCGATCACGATCGAGATCACGCCGACGAGGATGGTGGCGATCGCCGCCGTCACGAGCCCTGCCGTCCCGCCGAAGGCGTCTGCCGCCGCAGCGTCGGCCGACGCCACGAGCAACAGGATGCCGGCGAGCACGTCGAGCACGCCGCCGATCCAGACGAGGGCGGTGACGATGGTCACGCCGATGGGTCGTTGTGGTCCGAACTGCTGCGACATGGCGCCTCCCGGTGACGGTGGCGCCATGCTATCGAGCGGAGGCGACCACCCGGATCAGCGCCTCGCCGTAGGCCTCGCGCTTCTTCTGCCCGATGCCGGTGATGCCGTCGAGTTCTCCGAGCGCGGTCGGCTTCGCCACCGCGACCGCGCGGAGGGTCGCATCGCCGAAGACGATGTAGGCGGGAACGCCCTGCTCCTTCGCCTCCGCGGCGCGCCAGGCGCGCAACGCCTCGAAGAGCTCGGCCTGCGCCGGCTCGAGGTCGGCGGATGCCGGCGCCGCCGACCGGCGGGACGACCCCCGGACGGGCCGATCGGGCTCGGTGCGGAAGGCGACGGTGCGCGCGCCCGTGAGCACCTCGGCCGAGGCATCCGTCAGCGTCAGCACGCCGTACTCGCCGACCGACTGCAGCAGCCCTTGGGCGAGCAGCTGTCTGACGACGCCCCGCCATTGCGGCTCGCTCAGCTCTTGACCGATGCCGAACGTCGCGAGCCGGTCGTGCCCGTACTGCTCGATGCGCGGCGTCTGCTTCCCGCGGAGGATGTCGATGAGCTGGCCGGCGCCGAAGCGCTGGTTGCGCTCGCGCTGGAGCCGCACGATCGTCGAGAGCAGCTTCTGGCTCGCGACCGTGCCGTCCCACGACGCCGGCGGCTCGAGGCAGGTGTCGCAGTTTCCGCAGGGCTCGCTCGCCTGGCCGAAGTAGGCGAGGAGGTTCTGCCTGCGGCACGCGACCGTCTCGCAGAGGGCCAGCATCGCGTCGAGGTGCGCCGCGAGCCGCCGCCGGAACGCGAGGTCGCCCGGACTCTCGTCGATCATGCGCCGCTGCTGCACGACGTCTTGCAGGCCGTAGGCGAGCCACGTCGTGGCGGGCAGCCCGTCGCGGCCCGCACGGCCGGTCTCCTGGTAGTAGCCCTCGACGGACTTCGGGAGGTCGATGTGCGCGACGAACCGCACGTCGGGCTTGTCGATGCCCATGCCGAAGGCGATGGTCGCGACCACGACGACGCCGTCTTCACGGAGGAACCGCTCCTGCGTGCTGCGGCGCACCTCGGCGTCGAGCCCGGCGTGGTACGCGACCGCGTCGATGCCGTGCTGCCGGAGGTAGTCGGCCATGCGCTCGGTGCTCGCCCGCGAGAGCGCGTAGACGATGCCGGCGACCGGTCGACCGTCGGCGTCGCGCCCCTCGGTGCGGATGAAGTCGAGCAGCTGCTTGCGGACCTCGAGCTTCGGGGCGATGCGGTACTGGATGTTCGGCCGGTCGAAGCTCGCCACGAAGTGCCGGGCACGGCCGAGCGAGAGTCGCTCGGTCAACTCCCGGTGCGTGGCCTCGGTCGCCGTCGCGGTGAGCGCGATGCGCGGCACGTCGGGCCAGCGTTCGGCGAGGCCCGAGAGGGCGAGGTAGTCGGGGCGGAAGTCGTGCCCCCACTGCGACACGCAGTGCGCCTCGTCGATGGCGAAGAGCGCGACCTTCCCGCGACCGATGAGCTGCAGCGTCGACTCGGTGTTCAGGCGCTCGGGCGCGACGTACAGCAGGTCGAGCTCGCCGGCGAGGTAACGCCGCTCGACGTCGGCGCGCTCGGCCGGCTGCTGGCTCGAGCTGAGGTACGCCGCGCGGACGCCGTTGCGCACGAGCGCGTCGACCTGGTCGTGCATGAGCGCGATGAGCGGTGAGACCACGATGCCGGTGCCCTCGCGGAGGAGGGCGGGCACCTGGTAGCAGAGACTCTTGCCGCCGCCCGTCGGCATGAGCACGACGGCGTCGCCGCCGGCCGCGACATGCTCGATGATCTCGGCCTGGTCGCCGCGGAACGCGTCGTAGCCGAAGACCGTGCGGAGCGCCTCGAGCGGGTCGTCGAACCGGGCGGGCGCGACGCCGGTGGCCTGCCCGGTTGCCGCGCCCGCTCCGCCGCGGCTCGCGACCGGCCGGTGGAACTCGGGGTCGGGCGGTGGAACCCAGTCGTCCTCGTCGGGCGGGACGAGGTCGTCTGGCACCCACTCGCCGGAATCGAGCCATGGCGGGTCGATCGGGTCGGAATCGGCGCGGGGGGTCATCCGTTCGAGTGTAACGACGGGGGCCGACGGCGCCGCCCGCGGGCGAGCGGCCCGGCCGACCGCCCCGGCGTGCCGGCGTGTGGAGAGGTGGACGCCGTCAGTAGCCGAGCCGGCTGCGGAGGACCGTGAGGGTGTGCGACGTCTCGACGGCGAGTTCCGGGGACATCGCCGACACGACCTGGGCGAGGACGTCGCCCACCAGGATCGAGGCGAGCACCTCGGCGGTGAGCCCCGTGGGCGTGTGCGGCGCGTGCAGGGAGACGGCCACGCGGGAGCCGAGCCGATCGCGCAGCTCATCGGTGACGAGCACCACCTGCGCGCCGACCTCGCGCGCGCGGCCGATGATGGTCTCCACCTCGGGATTGACCCGCCCGGGCGCGAACACGACGGCGACGTCGCCGGAGCGGAGGGGCAGCAGCCCATCGGCCAGCCGGAAGCCGTCGGCGTCCAGATGCCGCGCCGAGCGACCGGCGCGTCCGAGTCGGAGCGCCAGATGCGCGGCGGCGAGCGTCGAGGCGCCGACGCCGTAGGTGTAGACCTGTCCCGCCCGGGCGATGAGGGAGGCGGCGGCCGTGGCGTCCTCGACCGGGAGCGAGCGGCGAGCCAGCTCGAGCTGGTCGTGGGCCTCGTTCCACACGCTCTCGGCGATCCGGCCGACATCCTCGCCCGCGCGGTCGAGTCGCTGCCTGACCCGCTCTTCCGGGGCGACCGCCTCGGTGAACGGGGCGGCGACGTGTCGCTTGACCTCGGCGAGGCCCGCGTAGCCGAGCTTCTGCAGGGTGCGGATCACGGTCGCATTGCTGGTGCCGGTCTCGGTGCCGAGCTCGGCAGCCGTGGCGAAGAGGATCCGTTCGGCCGTGCTGCCCGCGAGCAGGCCGCCGACGGCCTGCTCGGCGCGGGACAGTCCGTCCCAGGCGGTGCGCACACGCGTCCGCAGTTCGATCACGCCCGGATTTCGCGTATCGCTTGTTACAGCGGGTGCGTTCTGCGTATCATCCATTTCACGAGCATCCTAACTCGTAACAAACATTCCGACACTGAAGCCGGGCTCATCGTATCCGGCATGGGAGGTCCACGTCGCCCGATGACGAGCACCAGCATCCGCACCCTCGAGGTGAGCGGCACCCCCTTCGAGCGCGGCACGCAGTACGGCGAGGGCGCCGCCGACCTCATCGACCAGGCCGTCGGCTACTACGAGGAGGCGTTCGGCCAGCAGGCCGGACTCACCTGGACCGCCGCCCGCGAGCACGCCACGGCCTGGATCGCGCGCTGCCGCGACGCCGCGCCCGACCTCGTCACCGAGCTCGAAGGCCTCGCCGCGGGCAGCGGGCGCGACCTGCTCGACCTCATGGTCCTGAACCTCAGGGGCGAGATCATCTACGACCAGGCCTCGTCGAAGCGGGCCACCGGCACGCCTGCCTCCGACGCCGAAGAGGACGAGCGCGACGCCTCCGACGGCTGCACCAGCTTCTCGATCACGGCGGATGCCTCGGGCGACGGACATGTCTACGCCGGGCAGAACTGGGACTGGCGGACGCTCACCCAACCCACCGTCGTCGTGGTGCGCGTGGTGCAGGACCCGCTGCCGACGCTCATCATGCAGCTGGAGGCCGGCCAGATCGGCCGACATGGCGTGAACTCGGCCGGGCTCGCACTGAACGCCAACGGCCTCGGCGGACGCTTCGACCGCACGGTCGGACTCCCGCAGACCTTCATCCGCCGCATGACGCTCAACCAGAGCGAACTGCCCGACGCGATCAACACCTTGGTCCGCACGACGCCGCACATCTCGAGCAACGCACTGCTGACCGATCGCTCGGGCTTCTCGATCGACCTCGAGATCACGCCCGCCGGGGTGGACTGGGTCTACCCCGATGCGGGTCTGCTGGTGCACGGCAACCACTACCAGGCCTCCGTGCCGCCCCAGCTCGCCGGCCGCTACCGGCCCGTCTCGGCCGACTCCCTGTTCCGCGTGCCGCGGGCGCGGCAGGGCCTCGAGCACGTGCGCTCCGCAACCGGGCGCGACGAGGCGCTCGCACGGATCCACGCGGCCATGTCCGACCACCTGGGCTACCCCGAATCCGTCTGCACCCACCCCGACGAACGACGTCCGGCGGTGCGGCAGTGGTCGACCCTGCTCTCCAGCTGCGTCGACCTCACGACCGGCGACTACTTCGTCACGAACGGAACGCCGTGCGACCACCCGTACGAGATCCTGCCCTGGAACGTCTTCGACGGTCCGGGCTCCCGCCACACCCCCCTGCTCACCACGCCGATGGAGGCTCACCGATGACCACCCCCACCCGCAGCCGCGGCGCGATCCTCGCGATCGCGACCGCTGGCGCCCTGCTGCTGACCGGCTGCACCGCCGGCGACCCCGCACCCAGCGCGACCCCCGCCATGGATCTGCCGTTCGGCCCCAGCACACCGGCGGCGCGCGGCCCCGTCGAGCAGGTGACGTGGATGCTGCCCGCCGAACCCGCCACCTTCGACTTCGACATCGACAGCGGCGCCGCGGAGAACACGGTGTTCGCGAACGTCTGCGAGCGGCTGATGGCCGTACAGCCCGACCTCACCACCGTGCCGCACCTCGCGGAGTCGGCCGAATGGGTCGACGCCACCCACGTGGTGTTCACCATCCGCGACGGCGTCACCTTCCACGACGGCAGTCCCATGACGGCCGCCGACGTGCTCTGGAGCATGCAGCGGCACGCCGCCGACGGCGCGGACGAATCCGACGAGTACGCGAACGTCGTCGCGATGGAGCAGACCGGCGACCGCGAGATCACGGTCACGATGGCCCAGCGCGACGCGATCTTCATCCAGGCGATGGCCGGCAACGGCGGCATGGTGCTGAACCCCCGCGTCGTCGAGGCGCAGGGCGACGCGTACGGATCCCCGGGAACGCCCGACGCGTGCTCCGGCCCGTACACGCTCGGCGAATGGAAGCCCGGCACGAGCCTCACCATCGAGAAGGCCGAGCACTACTGGGATGCCTCGCGCGAGGTGCTGGCCGACGAGATCGTGTTCCGGTGGGCCGACCAGTCCGCCGTCGTGAACGCGCTCACCGCGGGCGAGGCCGACGGGTCGTACCTGGATTCGCCCGCGTCGGCGATCCCGCTCCAGTCGGTCGACTCCGTCTCGCTCGCGCAGGGCCCGTCCACGAACGCCTGGGTGCTGCTCGCGACTGAGCGGGGACCGCTGGCGGACGAGCGCATCCGTCAGGCGCTCTCGCTCGCCCTCGACCGCACGGGCATCGCCACCGCCGCGTTCGGCGGTCTGGCTCAGCCGTGGAAGACGCCCATCGGCTCCGGCGCCTGGGGGTACGAGGCCGAGGCCTTCCAGGCCGCCTACGAGGAACTGGAAGGTGCCCCCGCATCGCCGAGCGCTGACGACCTGGCCGCCGCGAAGGCGCTCATCGAGGAGGCCGGCGCCCCCGACGAGCCGATCGTCGTCGCGAGCGACGGCGGTTCCGTGCGCAACGTCGTCTCGAACGCGCTCGTCGCCGCGGCGCAGAGCATCGGGCTGGAGGCGGAGATCGTCACCATCCCGTCGGCGCAGTACGGCGACTTCTACTCCGACGACGCGGTCCGCGGTCAGGCCGATCTGTTCTCCGACGAGTACTACATCTCCAAGAACGACCCGGTCGGCTTCTACAAGAACGGTGCGTCGACGGCCACGGTGAACTTCGTCGGCTTCAGCGACCCCGAGTACGACGCGCTCGTGAAGGAGGCGTTCGCCGCCACCGACGACGCCGAACGGGCCGACCTCGCGATCGAGCTGCAGCGCCGCTGGGTCGAGGCGACGCCCTGGATCCCTGTCGCGCAGAGCCCGTCGACGCTCGCGCTGCGCTCCGACCTCACGGGCGTGCCGTCCTCGGCGGCATACCTCTACTACCCGTGGGCCGCCGACCTCGGAACGGCGCAGGGCTGAGCATGCTCGCAGCGCTCAGGCGGGTCGCGGGCATGGCCGTGACGCTGGTGGTGGCATCCTTCATCATCTTCGCGGCCATGTACGCGGCCCCCGGCGACCCGGTGACCTTCCTCATCGGCAACCCGGAGAACCTCACGCCCGAGCGCATCGCCGCGGTGCGCGCCGAGTACCACCTCGACCAGCCGCTGCTCGTGCAGTACTGGTTGTGGCTGTCGGGCGCGCTCGGCGGCGACCTCGGCACCTCCTTCCA